>NZ_FWFJ01000032.1 GCF_900172365.1 Roseovarius gaetbuli | reverse complement strand
TGTTCGTTGGATCACAGACCGGTGGTAAAGCTGCCGCCATTGCCTACACCTTGATCGAAACGGCCAAACTGAACGGTATCGATCCGCAAGCATGGCTCGCCGACACACTTGCCCGCATCCCAGACTACAAGATCAACCGCGTCGACGACCTGCTCCCATGGAAAACCGCGCCATAGGGGCGGTCAGACCGGACGCTTACGGCGCAACTCTCTTGCCATGTCTTCCAAGGTGATCACCGTACCAGCTATCTCGGGCCATTCGCCGCCCCGTAGGATATTTCCGGATCGGCTGCCAAGCATGCGGCATGACAGGACATCGCGTGTTGGACAGGGATGTCAGCCCTGCCTCTCTCACGGCTCTATTGCAAAGCGGAATCGCCTTGCCTGGGTATGGGCTCTCCACCCGACATTAAGTGGGCTTAGCCTCCTGCGGGTGCGCGGCGTTCTCCACGAGCCGCCTGGTGACCAAGCGCATCACGGCCATGGCGAATTCGGGGTCTTCATATTGCAATCGCGTAAAGCGTTTCTCGTTGAGTTCATAGACAATCGTATCCTCCAGGCAACGAACCGTCGCCGACCGCGCGGCATTGCTGTTAAAGAAAGCCATCTCGCCGAAAATCTTCCCCGCGTCCACATATACATGCTGATCCTCGACTTCAACGCGACCCTCAGCCAAGTAATAAAGGCTGTCCACCGGATCGCCCTTATTGAAAATGACACCGCCCGCCTTGATGGCACTTTTTTTGCCGTAGGTCATAGCGGCGGAGAAATCAGGTTCCGAGTCATCCGTCAAATCTGTCACCAATCTGCGCAGTGCGATGATTTGGTAGAGGCGAAAGGCGTTCATGGAGAGCAAGAAGATTTCAATCGCCAGAAGCGGCCAGATCTGAAGCGCGACGCTATAGATGATGAAGCAGACAGACGACACCAGTGCGAGCATCCGCAGCCGGATCATTGAATGCATTGAGAAGGTGGCTATTTTCAACAGGACAGCGAGCCAGCCAACGGCCTCAATGATGTGGTGCGCGGTGATTAGTTCCATTGGCTTTTTTTCCTAATAAGCCCATCGAGCTAGGGTCCAATTCATGAAATGGGTAAGGCACTGCAGTGCAGTCACCACTTCCGTTAGGGACTATACAGGTCGAGGACGAGTTAACAAAAGAGTTTCACATCGGTGAGCAGGCATGTTTCAAGCTTTTACCTGCTATAGAGACCAGCTTTGAACGAGACCGAATGTCAGAAAAGAAGTAGGCGTTCTTTGAATAGCATATCCTGTTCGACCCCTGCACCAAACGAGCGCAACAAGGGGGAGATTCTGCGACAGGGTTTTGCCTCTTGGTGAGGATCATTGGTCTCCCGCGTGCTTCTTGAGAGTATACGCGATGAGGCTGCCATGGCCAAACAGGGGATGATGCTGGCGATGCCATATGTTATCCTGCGGAGGGTTGTTGATCAACCGCCAGCCCATCCAAATCGCGATTGATGCAAAGACGACGGTTCCAAGTGCCTGTCCGATCAGAACCCCAGGCGCACCCAGCAACATACCGCCAGCGACCACAAAGGGCCAAATGCCAAGCGTGTTTTGCCCCCAACTCAACCATGTCGAATAAGATGGGCGGCCCAGCGTATTAAACGAGGCGCTGGCGACGAATATAGCGCCACTGAAGAACGATGAAAGCGACACTGGAAAACAGTAGAGGAAAATCAGTGATTTCGTTAAGTTCTCGGCACCGAACAACTCGGCGATCGGGGCGCGGAGCACCAGCAATATCATGGTGATGAACATCACATAGATCGCAACAAACTTAAGAGCGTCGACATAAGCTCTTTTGACCCTATCCATATTGCCCGCGCCAAAATTCTGGCCGATGATCGGCCCGATGGTGCCCGAAAGTGCCCAAATTACTGAGAATGCAACCGGCGTCATCCTCCCGATCACCGCCATGCCAGCGACTGCCTCAGGGCCAAATTTCGACATTTCACGGGTAACGATCGCGGTGCCGATTGGCGTGGCCACGTTAGCTAATACTGCCCTAGAGGCGAAGTGTGAAACCGTCTGGAAATCACGCCAGAGCAACCTGATTCGTGGGTAAACAAAAGCATTGTGTCGGCGCAACGCCGGATAAAATGCGCAGCCGAGCGTAACGAACCTAGCTGCAACCGTCGCCCAGGCAGCGCCCTCCATGCCCATGTCCAAACCGAAGATCAATATAGGGTCAAGTACGGCGTTGGTCGCCGCCCCCAAAAGCGATGGGTACATCGCTAGCCTGTTCTCACCATAACAACGTAGTGCCGTTACCGCGACCATGGACAGCCCCGATACCCACGTAAATGGGACGATTATCCAAAGATAGGTTGCGGCCAGTTCGGCCACCTCACCCGTAGCCCCGAGAAGTCCTACAAAAAATTGAATATTCAACAATAAAATAAATGGTATAGCGAGCCCGGTAACCACAACAAACATCGCCGTGCTTGTGGCATATTCACGGGCCTCTTGCTCGTCGTCCTCACCGATTGACCGTGATACCAAGACACCTGCAGCTACCGATAGGCCGATATTGATAGAGCTGGTAAAGAACATTAGGGCGCTGGCATAGCCAGCTGCGGCGGCCATCTCCTCATACCCGAGCATCGAAATGAATATCAGGTCGATCAGATCGACCGCATAGATCGCCATCAGGCCAATGCTAGCCGTGAAAGATGACACCGACACGTGACGCATGATGCTGCCAGTGGTAAACACGGCATTTTTCTTGGTCGTCATCTCAAATCTCTCATAGTTGTGCCGACCATCGACTGCTTCAGCGATCTGAAGCCGCAGAAATCCGCTTTGCACTGAGCTAATATACAAGAATTAGTCGGTCTTGTCTGAGAAAACGGCCTTGAGACGGGCAGGGTGGCTTCGTAACCTTGCTATAATGACAAAATGCGCCCTTTTTAGGCATTTAAAAACTAGCCCCGGGATCATTCGCCCGGCTGTGATGTTGTGCGTCCGGTTTCGACTATTACTTCGCAAGGTACTGTAAGAGCAAACCAGTTTGAGATGGGTAGAGTGGTTCCGTAACGTCGTCGGATGACCAAACCTGATCCATTTCGCTATTTCAAAACGAGCCGTGAGATTATCCGCCTGGCGGTGATGTTGTACGTACGGTTTCCACTGACGCTGCGCAATGTGGAAGATCTGCTTCATGAGCGCGGCATCGATGTGAGCCATGAAGCTGTGAGATACTGGTGGCATAGTTTCGGTCCGCTGTTCGCTGCCGAGATCCGAAAGCGCCGAATTGCGAGCATGAAATCCAGTCGCTGGCGCTGGCACCTGGACGAGGTGTTTGTAAAAATTAACGGTGAGCGACACTACCTATGGCGCGCGGTCGATCATGAAGGCGAAGTCCTGGAAAGCTTTGTGACAAAGACGCGCGATAAGCAGGCCGCATTGAAATTTTTAAAGAAAGCAATGTGCAAGCATGGTCAGCCGGAGGTTGTCGTCACGGACCGACTGCGTTCATACGGAGCGGCGCTGAAGGAAATTGGTGCGGAACACCGCTAAGAAACCGGCCGCTGGCTGAACAATCGAGCAGAGAATTCAAATCTGTCGTTTCGACGACGAGAGATGGCCATGTTGCGGTTCCGACGGATGCGAAGTCTACAAAAGTTCGCCGCTGTCCACGCCTCGATTTACAACCTGTTCAATTCGGAAAGAAGCCTCAACTCCGGACCAAACCTCAAGCTCAACCGCGCAGCAGCTCTTTCTGAGTGGCGTGGTCTTGGCGCGGGATAAATGGCGGCCTCACTGCCCATTCAGAGACTGGTTCGAATTGTTCTGACAGCACCCTCCAGAGCCACTGTCCTTGTAGCGACGAGTTCATATTGGTCTGCTAGCACTCAAATAGAGAAGTCTTAGGGGCTCAGGTCAGCGGCCGTAAAGCTTGGCAAAAGCGCTTTGTCCTGTAACACTCAGTCTTGCATCGAAAAGATTGTCACGATTCGCAATTCGCTAGTCTCAATTCAGAGAAATGCGTTTTTGCCGATTACTAGGTGAAAGGGTGCGCATTATTTAGGTTGGGCCAGTTTTGCATGATTGAAGCGGGGAATGCTGCCTGACAGAACAGGGGAGAGGTTTAGATGACCTGCGAAAAAAGTCCGGCGCACGTGTGACCGTATGGTCGCTCCGGGTCAAATTTCAACGGCACACCTAGCGACGAATTTGGCGCAGGGTTACTCGTATGGCCAAACGATTTATGCCACTGAATGCGGCGCCAACGGTCACGGCAGGGTGCCGAATCCACCGCGAGAGGTATGTTCGTGAGCGATACCCGCCCAGCAGATGCAGTTTCAGAAGCCGAAAACAGTGCGTCGGTCTCATATGCTGTTCTGGACCAGACGATTTGGGCGCGGTTTCAGGATGCGGGATCAGTTGGGGACTATCTTGAATCTTGGCTTGGCATCCTGACACGGAACGTCGACGGCATGGCGACGGGGCTGCTTGTCGCGACCGAAGAATTGGATGTCGGCCCATTCGAACCGGTGGCGCAATGGCCGACAGGTGGGGCGATCAGCGAGGACCTGAGCCGCGCCGCGGGTGAAGCCGTTCGCACTCGGCAAAGCGTCGTGTTTGGTGAGGGTACTGAGCGCCGCGTTCTCGCCTATCCGATCATGGCACTTGACGGCTTGTTTGGCGCTATCGCCATTCATGTTCCAAAGACAGGGGTGGCAACCTCTGCGCTGTTTCGGCGCATACAATGGGGCGCGGGCTGGATCGAGTTATTGCTTCGGCGGGAGCAGGAGGCAAAAGATGGCGATCTGCGCGAACGGGTTACCGTTGCCTTTGACATGCTCGCGACGTTGCTTGAACGTCATCGGCTGGACGAAGCGGCATCGGCGCTGGTCACGGAACTTGCGCGTAGAATGGACTGTGAAACCGTCAGCCTGGGATTGCGCAAGGGGCGCCGTATCAAGGTGCAGGCTGTATCTAGCGCCGCCAGTTTCGGGCGGCGCGCAAGCCTGATTCGCGAAGTTGCCCACGCCATGGTCGAGGCGACGGATCAGGAAGCGGTGATCCTCTGGCCTGAGCCCGAAGATTGGGAATTTCGCGTGGCTATCGCTCATGCAGATCTGGCCAAATCTCATGATGTCGGCTCGACTTTGACCATTCCGCTGGTGTCGGGTGACGATATTGTCGGCGCATTGACGTTCGAGCGCCGCGAAGATCTCCCGTTCACGGCACGCGACATCGAAGTCGCGGATGGGGTCGCAAGCATCGTCGGCCCTATAATCGAAGACAGGCGCCTTGCTGACAGGTGGCTGCCACACAAGATTGCGTCGACAGCATTACGATATGCAAAGGCCCTTCTGGGCCCGTCACACTTCGGTGCGAAACTTGCCACGCTTCTGGTGGGAGCAGTGGCGGCAACGCTTTGGTACGGCACCATTGACTATTCGATCAGTGCACCGGCCCGCCTCGAAGGGACAATTCAGCGCAGCGTGGTTGCCCCATTCAACGGTTATCTTGCTACTCAGCGCGCGCGGGCCGGCGATCTCGTTGGGGCTGATCAGGTTCTGGCCATTCTCGACGAAAAGGATTTGTCGCTCGAACGGCTGCGGCTTGGAACAGCTCTCAGTCAGCGCCGCCGCGAGCTTGACCGCGCCATCGCGACACGGGATCTGGCGGAAGCCAACATCATACGCGCCCAGTTGGAACAGGCCGAGGCACAAATTTCTCTGATCGACGAACAGCTTGCCAGAACGCGTATCACGGCCCCGTTTTCGGGGTATGTGGTCGAGGGTGATTTGTCTCAATCTGTGGGAGCGTCGATTGAGCGCGGGCAGACCTTGTTCCGGATCGCCCCACTTGACGGGTTTCGCGTCGTGCTCGAAATTGACGAGGCCGACATTCGTGCAGTCGAAGAAGGCCAGATCGGCAGTTTGCGTCTCGCGGCTTTCCCCGAAGAGCCATTGGATTACAAGGTTAAGGTGATTACGCCACTGGCGCGGCAGGGCGAAGGGCGCAACTTCTTTCGGATCGAGGCCGAACTACTCGGAGACATTGAGAAGCTGCGACCGGGCATGGAGGGAATCTCGCGGACGACGATCGATGAACGTCGGCTGGGCTGGGTTCTATTGCATGATCTCGGTGACTGGATGCGCCTGAAACTGTGGTCCTGGCAGCCATGAGCGCTCAGAGGAACTGGACCAGCGCTTCGTGGTATCGCGTGTCAGACTTCCGGCCGCGCCTGCGCCGACACGCCCGCATTCACCGGCACCTTTACCGTGGCGATGTCTGGCATGTTTTGCAGGACAGGGCATCGGGGCGCTTCCACCGATTTCGACCTGCTGCCTATCGGCTGATCGCCATGATGAACGGCACAAGGACGCTGGAGGAAATCTGGGAACACGCCGTCGACAAAATGGACATCGACGCGGTGACACAGGATGAACTGGTTCGTCTTGTGGGGCAGTTATATTCGGCCGATGTGCTGACTGGCGACGTGCCGCCAGATATCATCGAACTTTCCGATCGCGGACGCCGGACAAAGCGCAGCAAGATCATCAAGAGCCTGATCAACCCGCTGGCGCTCCGTGTTCCGGTCTTTGATCCCAACGGATTCCTTAACGCCACGATGCCGATCGTGCGCCCGCTGTTTTCATGGTTCGGGTGGCTTCTCTTCTTCGGGATCACTGCCTATGCGATCGTCCTGGCTGCGTTGAGTATCGAGGTGCTTACGGAAAACGTGGCCGACCGTGTTCTGTCGGCCGAGAACCTTGTTCTTCTCTTGATCGCCTATCCGCTCATCAAGGCGTTTCATGAACTTGGACATTGCTATACCATCAAGCGATGGGGGGGGGACGTGCATGAAATCGGAATCATGTTCCTCGTCTTCATGCCGGTTCCCTATGTCGATGCCTCGGCAAGCATAGCGTTTCAAAGCAAGTGGCAGCGCGCCCTGGTTGGCGCGGCGGGGATCCTTGTCGAGATTTTTCTGGCGAGTGTGGCGATGATTGTCTGGACCGGGGCGGAAGAAGGTCTGGTCCGTGCCTTTGCCTTCAACGTAATGCTGATCGGCGGGATTTCGACGCTTCTTTTTAACGGTAACCCGCTGCTGCGCTTCGACGGTTACTATGTGCTATGCGACCTTATCGAGATACCCAATCTGGGGCAGCGGGCGAACAAATACCTCGGCTATCTCGTACAGCGTTACGTTTTCGGCTCCTCCTATGCCGAGAGCCCGGTGAGCGCCCGCAACGAACGTAGCTGGTTCGTTTTTTATGCCATCGCCGCATATATTTACCGGCTGTTTATCACCGCCGCGATCATCGGGGTCGTTGCAACGAGATTCTTTTTCGTGGGGATCGCGCTTGCCGCATGGGCGCTTTTCCTTATGCTGATCTTCCCAATCCTCAAGGGCATCTGGTTCGTTTTCACGAGCCCGACACTGCGCCGTAAACGTGGCAGGGCTCTAGGTGCGACCGGGATATTTGTTGCCGGGCTTGCCACATTGCTTTTGGTCACTCCCGTGCCGCACAACACCCTCGCCGAGGGAATTGTCCTGCCGGACTCAGGCTCCTACGCGAACGCGACAGCCGACGGAATTGTTGAAGCTGTCTATGTCTCGGAAGGCCAGATTGTCGCTGCCGGGGCTCCACTTGTCGGCCTGTCCGATCCCCTTGTTTCGGCGCGGCTTGAACTAGTAAATGCGCGCATTGTCGAGATTGAGCGGCGGATTGCAGCCGAAAATTTGTTCGACCAGACTGCCGTTCGCATCATGGAAGAAGAACTCAAGGCTGCACAGGCAGACCGGGCGCTGATCCGTCAGCGCATTGCAGAGATGATCGTCCGTGCACCGGCGAGTGGTAAGGTCATCCTGCCAGTCTCAACCGATCTTCTTGGCCGTTTCGCTCAGCGCGGCGACCTGCTTGCGGTGGTTGCACGGTTTGAGGATCCGGTCGTGCGGGTTGTCGTTCCGGAAGCTCAAGCCGATCTTGTGCGATCCGGAACGCAGGGGCTCGGTGTCAGGCTGTCCTCGAATCCGGACCTGACCTATCCAGCTTCGGTGTCGCGAACCCTGCCCGGGTTGACGCGCGCGCTGCCCTCACGTGCCCTTTCGACGGAAGGGGGCGGCCGGTTTGCCCTCGATCCGGCGACACCGCGCGACCAGAATTTAGCTCTGGAACCGGTTTTGCTGCTCGACCTAACACTCGATGCAGCCCCTCAATTGTCAGTTTACGGCGAACGTGCCTATGTCCGTTTTAGTCATGGTGAAACCCCGTTAGCGTCCCGCATCTACCGTGCGGGCGTCCGTGTATTCCTGAAATACTTCGCATCGCTTGATGCCGGAGTTTGAAATTAAGAACGACCAACAGAGAGAGAGAAGGAAGATTTCATGGCGACCCAACTGCTCTTTTACAAAAATGCGCGCCCGGTCACGGTCAAAGCGCATGGTGATCTCAGCGTTCGCGGCACGGACGGCTACGGATTTGCGTCCAAGGTCAACTCGGTTCCGCTGACAGCAATCGAATTTGCGGCTGCGGCGGGGCATTACCCAATCGTTTTCGCCGGAACCGAAGAAAAGGTGATGCCGACGGTGATCCTTGGCGTGAAGGATCACGAGAACTTCTTCGTGGGCGAAGACGGAAACTGGAGAGCTCAGACCTATGTGCCCGCTTTCGTCCGGCGCTATCCTTTCGTATTTTCTACCGACAGGGAGAACAATAATTTCATTCTGAACATCGACGAGGGCTACTCAGGCTGCAATCGCGACGGCAGTGGTGAGCGGCTCTTCGATTCCGAGGGAAACCAGACGATCTACCTGCAAAACATCCTGCGGTTCCTGCAGGAATATCAGGGCCAGTTCCGTCGGACCGAGACCTATTGCAAACGGCTCATGGATCTTGGACTGCTTCAGCCGATGCAGGCGCAGTTCAATCTTGCTGATGGCGAGCGCCGGTCACTTTCGGGGTTCATGTCGGTCGACCGCGAAAAACTGCGTAAAATCGATGATGAAACCTTGCGGCAGATGTTCGATACCGATGAGCTCGAATGCACATACCTGCATCTTCATTCGATGCGGCACTTCCAGACGATGTTGACGCAGTTCGCCAACTCGGACCCGCAGGCCGCTGCACCCGCTGATGACGGCGATGCGCCAGAGAAGGCAGAGCTCGAATCCGAAGACAGTTGACGGCGATGTCGTCGGACACTGCTCTGATCGGGGTCGCCCCGCCACAGGTTCGGTTCTACCCCGAACGGGCGGACCGGGATCCCCAGTGGCTTGATGAATTGGGCGAAAGCGCGTTACGCGCGCTTTCGCAGCCGCTGCGCGCAACGTCCGCTCCGTTTCGGGTCTGGTATGATCTTCTCCGGATCAATCGGATTTCGCGTCGGTTGAGGGAGTTGAGCGATGCGGACTTCGAAGACGAGATCAGGCGTGCCCGGGTCCGGCTCAGGCGGGACATGTTGTCGAACCGGTCAATCTGGCTTGGCATTGCTCTGACACGCGAAACCACATTCAGGACCTTGGGCCTGCGCCACCACGGTGTTCAGGTGCGCGGCGCACTGGCGATGCTGCGTGGTTCGCTGATTGAAATGGACACCGGCGAAGGTAAGACGATCACTGCGGCCTTGGCGGCGGCGACCGCTGCGCTGGCGGGCATTCCCACCCATGTGATCACCGTGAACAACTATCTCGCGGAACGCGACGCCAACACCCTTAGCCAGATCTACGAACGGCTCGGCCTGCGCATCGGCGTCATCCTCGAAGACATGAAACCCGATGACCGGAGGCAGGTTTACCGGGCGGATATCGTCTACGCATCGAACACTGAAATCGCCTTCGACTACCTGCGTGACCGCATTACATTCGGGCGCGAAGGTCCGCGGGGCACGCGGGCCAAGTTGCGGCGCGTGGCCCAACCGATGGCCACGGAAAATCCCGTGATGCGCGGGCTGTCTTTTGCCATAGTCGATGAGGCTGACAGCGTTCTGGTCGACGAAGCGCGAACGCCGTTGATCATCTCGCGGCAAAGCGATCCCGAAGCCGAGGCTGTCTGGACCCGTGTGGCTCTGGACATCGCGCAGGCGCTGGAACGCGGGAAGGATTTTATTGTGATCGGTGATGAGCGGCGGCTGCGGCTGACCGACCGGGGGCGGACGACTATCGGCAAGATCGCCGCGGGACGATCCGGGATTTGGGAAAGCCCAATCCGGCGCGAGGAAGTGATCAGCCAGGCGCTGTCTGTGCTTTATATATTCAAGAATGGCGAACAGTATCTGGTCAATGACGGCAAGGTACAGATCATTGACGAATACACCGGACGGCTTCAACCAGACAGGTCATGGTCGGACGGACTACATCAACTTGTCGAAGCCAAGGAAAATGTAGAGATTACGGGACAGAACCTTGTCATGGCACGGATGACCTACCAGCGTTTCTTCCGGCGCTACATGCAGTTGTCAGGCATGACCGGGACGGCCCGCGAGGTGAAGGGGGAACTTCATTCGGTCTTCGGGCTGGCGACTGTGCGAATTCCCCCACACCGACGGTCACGGTTGCGGTTTCGCCGTCCACGCGTTTTTCGCAAGACATCCCAGAAGTGGAAGTTTGTAGCTCAGGAGGTGGCGCGCGAAGTATCGCTTCGGCGGCCCGTGCTGATCGGAACGCGTTCGGTCGCGGCCTCGCGCGAGGTGTCGGCGGCATTGGAGTTGGCCGGGTTGGCCCATGAAGTGCTGAATGCTGAAACGGTGGCGGAAAGCGCGCGGATCATCGCGGATGCAGGCAAGACGGGCCGTATCACCGTGGCAACCAATATGGCGGGCCGTGGCGTCGATATTGCGCTTGAGGATGAGGTCGTGAAGGCCGGGGGGCTGCACGTCATCCTGACCGAACGGCACGATGCGGGTCGGATTGACCGGCAATTGGCAGGACGGTGCGCGAGACGTGGGGAACCGGGGTCATTTTCGACTGTCTTGTCGCTTGAAGATCCGTTGCTTGATGTGATCGAGGCCCCGGTTCTGAAAACGCTTGCGCAGTTGCCCTATATCACGATTGGTTTGCGGTTACGTCTTTTTGATCGGGCGCAAAAACGTGCCGAGAAAGTTCATGCGCGCGCGCGGCGGGATCTCGTACGCCAAGACCGGCGGTTGAACCAGCTCTTATCTTTTGCAGGAGGAATGGAATGATCAGGTTTCTGGTAATCCCTGTCGTGGCAATGGCATCTTTGCCGGTGCAGGCGCAGGGGTTCGATTGTCTTATGGATCCTGCTGAAGTGATTGAACTGGGAAGCCCGGTCGCAGGATTGCTTGATGAAGTTCTTGTGGATCGCGGTGACATCGTCACCAAAGGGCAGGTGGTGGCACGCCTCAATTCTGCGGTTGAACAAAGCACCGTCGAATTGTTGCGCACCCGTGCCAATTCGACTGCCGTCATAGACGCGCAAAGCGAGCAACTTGCCATGGTCGAAAAAAGGTTCGAGCGGATCAAGGGACTTCGCGAAAAGAAAATCGCTACCGTCGAGGCCTATGACCAGGTCGAAGCCGAGCGGATCGCTGCACGAAGCCTTCTCTTCCAGGCAGAGCTCAACCGCGAAATCGCCGAGCAGGAACTTCAGCGCGCCGAGATCATTTTACAGCAACGCACCATTCGCAGTCCGGCAGACGGTGTAGTGGATTCACGCAATCTGGTGCCCGGTGAATACGTCGGGACCGACGATCACCTGCTGACGATCCTCAAGCATGACCCGCTCATTGTCGAAGCTTTCTTGCCTGTGGAAGAATACAGCCACATCACCGTCGGTGATGGCGCGACCGTGCATCCGGCACCACCGCTGGAGGGCAGTTTTGCCGCGACGGTAACCTCGATTGACAGTGTGTTCGATGCCGCAAGCGCGACTTTTTCGGTGTTTCTTGAACTGCCAAACCCGGATCGGGCTCTGCCGGCCGGGCACCGTTGCACGCTGACTTTCGACCCGGCATGATGCCTTTAGAACTCGTTTGATCCGAATTTGACTCATCTTTTTCGAGTTTTGGATCGCTGGGGAAAGCAAGAGTTATCTTGGGGAAATCCATAAATCGCTCCAATTTTTCTTAAAATTGTGTATAGTTGCAACATGAGTCCGAGCGTGAAATATTGTTAGGGCACATTTTTTGCTGCTCATTTTCGAAGCCGGGTTTTTTTGTAATGCTTTGAAAAAGAGATGAAATTCGGGGGGACAGTCCATGGCATTTCCATTCGGAACTAAGGCATTTTCTGCGGGTGCGACAAAGGTCGATCAGGCCGATGTGAGTAGAGCCCGATCCCGATCCTCTTGGCTTTCAACTGAATCTCGACATCGTCTCCTGCGGGCATTCCGTGCTGCGCAGGACGGACGTGTCCCCGTCAAAGTGTCGGCTGTGACGCTCGAGGCACTTGAGCCGCGCTACCTTCTCTCCGCTGATCTCATTCCGATGACCGACCTCAACAGCGACGGTGGCGATAGCTGGACACTGGAGTTCGACGCGACAGCGCTCGCGTTCAAAATCTACGACGACGAAACCGGAGATCTGGTCCACGAGAAAGCGCTGGCAGATACGACCGAAATGACGATCTTCGGGACGGATGGAAATGACCGGCTGACACTGGATATCTCGGGTGATTTCCCGGCAGGCGTGTCAATCCTGTTTGACGGCGGTCTGGGCGACGACTCGGTCGTCGGCCCGGCAGAAAACACCGCATGGTATGTGGATGGCCAGAACACTGGTACCGTGAAGGGTCTTCGTTTTGAGGCCGTGGAAAGACTCGAAGGCGCGGCAGACACCGACGATACGTTCTACGTCTCTGCTGAGGGCGGGCTGGACGGTGGGGTTGACGGCGGCGACGTCGGCTACGACACGCTGGTCGTCGATGCGTCTGGTGCGAACACCGTAGAATATATTGCCACCGGTCCGACCTCGGGAGCGGTGGTTGTGGATGGCAAATCGCTGAACTTTACAGGTTTGGAACCTGTCACGGTCACGGGCGGCGACGAGATCGTAGTCGATCTTTCGGCAGTATCTGACGATGCGGTGCTTACACAGGATGGCCACCAGATCACGGTAGGGAACAACGCCCCTTCGCCGATTCCGACTTTTGAAGAAGTCACGTTCGATGTCCCGGCCATCAGCTTGACGATCAACCTGAAAGATGATCAGGGCACTGTCTTTGCCGACCTTCTGCCGGATGTGCCAGAGATTGCCGGTATAGATCTCAATCAATTCCTGGCGGGTGATCTTCTGACGATCGAAGGGGCGGTCGATCTGGGCGGCGCCGACTTCACCGTAAACGGCGATGATGGTGCGGGCGGTGACGACGGACTGGATACCGTTGTCTTCGAAGGAAGCCTGGTCACGACCGGGGCCATTGTTGTTAATGCCGAGAACATTAGAGTCGCGGCGGGTGGATTGGTTTCGGGTGGATCAGTCACCTTCAACGCCGAAGCGGAAGGCAACGGGCTGATTCCGACTGGTCCGGTTGACGGCTTCATTTTGGCATCGCCGATTGCCGAAATCAGCATTCTCGGATCTGTGGCGTCCACTGCGGGCGACATTGTGATGGCTGCGAGTGCACTCGTCGACGTGAAGGCCAGCTCGTTCTCGCTTGGGCCGATTGGCGGATCAATCGTCGTGGGCCTGCCACAGGCATCGATCATGCTCGGTGTTGCCGGTGACTTACTCTCGGCTGCGGTTCTTTCCGCGGCCGGCGGGGCGGTCGATCTGGATACGGCTGTGACCGTCACGCTAACCGGCGAAGATGACGCCGACGGTTCGGATGACGATACGGCGACCGATGCGGCCATCGCTCTGACGACGCTCTTCACCGACTCGATTATCGGTGTGTTCGGCACCTCGACCATCAACGACACGGCCGGTGTTGATTTGCATGCGACGACAACCTTGAATACAATCACCATTGCCGACGGAGAGGGCGGCACGGCGGGTGCCTCCGTCGCGGCGACCGTCGCCGACGTGGAAACTTCGGTTGCGGTCGGCGACAGCGCATCTATCGGCGGAACGACCACCCCCACCCCCAGCCCCAGCCCCACCACCATTGCGCTTGCGGCGACCACCACCAGCACGCTTGTGACGACGGCCACCTCGACGTCGGGCGGGGCCGACGCCAGTGCAGGTGGCGACAACGAGTCCGAGAAACAGCTGAAGGATCCCCTCAAGGATGGGGAAGGGGTCGGCAACGATTCCGACAAGGCCGAATCATCTGGCGACAACATTTCTTTTGCGGGCGCGGTTGTCGTCTCGGTCTATTTGTCCGAGACGTCCGTCCTCGTCGATACCGGCGGCAGCATCTCGACCGTGGGTGGCGGCAGCGTCAGCCTGACCGCACTTCAAACCGATACGATTACCTCGTCGGCCAGCGGCATCAACACTGGTGAAACGGCAACAGGCGTTGGCATCGCGGTTGGTATCGGTGTCGTTGATGCAGACGTGACGACGCATCTGGGCGGAACAACCTCATATAACACCGGCAGCGTCCTCGCGACCGCAACGCTTGATGGCTCTGGCGGCTACTCGCTCACGACTGTGTCCGGCGCGGGCAATCCCACGAAGACCAGCGTGGCCGGGGCGCTGATCCTGCATTTCGTAACCACGGATGTGGAGTCGCTCGTTCTCGACGGCGCTCTCATCGGATTCAACGGGGCCGATCTGTCGCTGATTGCAAGCAGTACGACCAACGTCACGTCGAGCGCGACACCCAATGAAGACACGGGTGGTGGCGCAAGCCTGGGGGTCGGGGCGGCCTTCGTTCTCTACAAGGGCGTGAATACTACGCGCGCCGAGATTGTCGGGGATGCGCTGGACGATGCGGCTTATGCTGGCGAGGATGTGTCAGGTCTCGATGTTCTTTCACTCATGGCAACGGGCAACCACACCGATGCGACGACGGCCAGGGCCGGGACAAGCGGGTCGGGGTCGGGCAACGGCACGACCATTGGAGGCGCGATTGCTGTAGCGATCGTCGATAACGTGACGACGGCCGATCTGGGCACCAGCGGCAAGCTCGTGACCACGGGCGATGTGTCAGCGACAGCGGATAACACCGGTGCAAGCATGACCTTGGCCGGCGGCGACGTGTCAGGCGGAGCCACCGCGATCGGTGCGGGAATTGTGCTGGCGTTTGTCGATAACCGCGCGTCCTCCAAGGCGCGGCGCGATATCGACAGCGGCGGTACGGTTGCTCTCGTGGCCAAGAACGCCAGCAAGTCGGTTGCGCAATCTGTAGCGACGGCAGAGGGCGAAGAAGCTGACAAGGATGGTAAAAACGCCAATTCGCAGGCCAGCGATCAGGAAAATTTTGCAGCGGGAAAGACCGGTTCCGATCTGGCCAGCAAGAAGAAAAGCAAGGATACCACCGCAACCGGTGAAGGTGGCGGTAACGTCAGCGTTGCGGCGGCCCTGTCGCTGAATGTCACCAATGCCGAGGCCATTACCGAGGTCGAAGACGTCACGATCGACGCAGACGGGCTCACGCTGGCATCCACGAACAACATGGAAGCCGACGCTGTCGCTGACGGCTCTGCCTCCGCGAGCAGCGGAACAGGCGTCGGGATCGCGGTTGCGATCAATGTCGGCGCAATGACCAACACCGCTACGGTGGCCAACGGGGCGGATCTGAATCTTGGCAGTGACGGCATCACGCTGTCTGCCAAGATGCGCAATGTCGGTGGCGATACCACTCACGGGTCCGGCGCCTCGGCACTTTCGGGCGTTTCCGGTACCGCCGATACGGGAGTGGCCGGCTCATTCGCGCTTTCGATTACCGATCTCGATACACGCGCAGCGCTTGAGGCTGGTTCGGACACCAATATCACCGGTGGTGGCGACGTGACGCTCGATGCGGAATCCAAGTCAGAAGCGCCCGAACGGGATGGTGCTGCGGATACCGCAGATGCGGTGACCGATGCCGTTGCGGCGGGCGCCGAAAGTGCCGGTGCCAATACGACCGGTGTTGGCGTGTCGATCGCTATCGGGGTCGAGGACACGCATACCGAGGCCGAAGTGGCGGATGGTGCGATCCTGGTCGGAGCGAACGACCTGACGCTGGACGCGCTCGGTGATCATGAGACACAAACTATTGCAAACTCTGGCGCGACCGGTGGTGGCACCACCGGGGCGGGTTCCCTTGCCATCGCGGTCGTGAACCGTGAGACACTTGCGCGTGTTGGCACGGGTGGAACACTGGTACTCGGCGGAACGCTTGACGCCTCGGCCGACCACTCGGGCAAGAGCGTGGCCAAAGCCGACAGTCGTGTGAAAGGGTCAGGCACAGCCGTCGGCTTTACGATCGGCGTGGCCTATGTAGACGACATTGGCAGCGTGTCGCTGGAGCGCGACGTGACCGCTGACGGATCGGTCAAGCTGAAAGCCGATGCTGACGGATCGTCGACCATGGAGGTCTTTGCGTCGGCAGAAGGTGCCGATAAGAACAAGACGAGCAAGACATCGGCCGATGAACAGAAAAACTCGGCGACTACGGTCGGACAGAGCAAATCCAGCACCTCGACCGGCGGCAAAACGTTAACCGGTTCGAAGAGCGCCAACAAAAATGGCAACTCGGTCTCGGTCGCCGCTGCGATTGGTGTCAACGTCGCCTTCCTGACGGCGTCGGCGTCTGTCGCCGACGGGCTGACCATCATTGCGGATGATGACGACAACGATGCCGGTACGGGTGTTGTCTCGGTCGAGACAAGCGCCAACCAGACAGCGACCACGGAGGCCGACGGCAGCGCCAAGGGTGAAGCGGGCGGCACTGCCGTCGGGATCGCCGTGTCGGTCAATGTCGGCATCATGTCAAACCGCGCCATTATCGGCGACGGGACCAATATCACCGCCGATGGGCTGAGTCTGGCGGCGACGATGCGCTCTCTTTCGGGCGATGTGAAACACAGCTACGGGGCCGTCTCCATGTCCGGGGCGTCCAGTGGCAGTACCGGTGTGGCCGGTTCTTTCGCGCTTAGTGTGGCCGATACCACCACCGAAGCCATCTTTGGCGCCGACCAGGATGGCATGGATGACGGGGCCGCCGATCTGACGCTGAGTGGCGGTGCAGTCGTACTGAACGCGGTGAACACGACCGAGAACACAACGGATGCCGAAGGCACCTCGCAGGCCAAGAAAAAGGCCGGGACATCCGGCGGTTTCAGCGCTGGCATCTCTATTGCGCTCGGAATTACACTTAACGAAACGGTTGCGCGTTTCGAAGACGGCGCCTCTGTCACCGGCACGACGAACGGGTTCACCATCGAGGCCAAGAGCGACGACACGGTCAAGACCGACGCAAAGGCGGGTTCGCAAGGCTCTGCGGCCACCAATATCGGTGGTGCGGTTGCCGTATCGTATGTGGAAAATGACACCAAGGCTTCGACCGGCACCCAGGCCATTGGCGATGGTGCGATCGGTCTTGGTGGCGGTGATTTCCGCGTGAAGGCTGAACATGACGGTGAAGTTACCACAACCTCCGACGGTGAGGTTTCGGGCGGCAAGACCGGGATCGGCATCTCGCTCGCGCTGAATATTGTTCAGGTGGACACCGATGCGCTGGCGGGGCGCGACGCCTCAGGCGGTGGCACGGTGATGATCCTGGCCGACAGCGATGTCGACGTAACTTCAGAAGCCAAGGCCGGTGCCGAAGGCCAGTCCAGCAGCAAGGGCACGTCTGATCAGGAAACCACCGAGAATTCGAATTTCGCCAAGGACCAGTCTGGCGGGTCTGCAACACCCACGGCGAATGGTGACAGCAATGTAACCGATGGGTCGCTGGATCAGGCCGACAGCAATTCCACGGCACAGTCCGGCAAGGCCACGGGCGGCAAGGCCGGCACCAAGGTCGCCGCTGCGGTCGTGGTCAACTACCTCGACCTCGACAATACCGCGACTATCAAGTCCGGCACCTCGCTGACAGGTACCGGCGCTGTGACCGTGGCGGCCGACATGGCCGTGGATACCCGCGCCATTGCGAATTCCAAGGCTGTCGCAACCAACAATTCGAACGCGGTCTCGGCGGCGATTGGCGTGAATATAGCGGATCTGAAAAACGAGGTCATCATCGAGGATACCGGCGTCGTGCTGACCGGCAGCAGCGTCGAAGTGCGTGCCGTCACGCCCGACGTCAACGACCCGAACGCGTTCCAGGTGCAGGCGCTTGCGGGGGCCGCTACCGGCAATAATTCGATCGCCGGCGGTATTGCCGTCAACTACGTCGATATTCAGACCGATGTGGACGTTGGCAACAACGCCGCCCTGACAGCGAATGCGGGCGACGTCGTTGTCAAGGCGCTGTCCTATAACGAAGTTCAGAACCTCGCCGGTGGCGCTGCGCTTAGCTCCAAGAGCGGAACAGGCGTCGGGCTCGCTATTGCCGTTAATATTTTCAACAATTTTGATACCAAGGTTGATGTCGGCAGCAACGCAACCCTGACCGCGAATGGCGGTGGATCGGTTTCTGTGACTTCGGATGCGAAATTGTTGCCGAAGACAGATACGCTGCAACTGCTGGATGACGGAGCTGACCCGGATTCCGACCTGGATGACATACTGACTGAGGTGGAACTGCCGTTCACAAGTTTCGCGTCAGGTATCGCGGCTGGTAACAGCGGAACCGCAGTTGGCGGGTCTGTGAATGTCAACGTCGTACTGATGGAGACGAAAGCGACCATCGGATTCAATGCTACGCTGGATGCTGATGATGCGGTGACAGTGAGCGCGACGGATATTGTCGAAATTTTCACCGGTGCCGGTGGTCTTGGGATTTCGCTTGGCAACAGCGGCGTGGGCATCGGCCTTGATGTCAATGTTATCACGCGCGATACGCTGGCGCAGATTGGTTCACGGGCCGACCTGATTGCAGGAACCGGCGATATCCTCGTCAAGGCCGACAGCAACGATACCGTTACCTCGATCGCCGCAACGTTCGGCGCAAGCGGTGGCGCGACGGCCGTCGCGGCCTCGATCGGCGTGGTTGTATTCTTCACTGACACCCAGGCCATCGTGAAAAATGGCGGTGCTGCAGATGCGAACAACACCGTGCTTGATGCGGGCGGGAACGTATCGGTTCTGGCCGAAGGCGATGCGGATGTCTTCATGCTGGCGGGTGGCGTGGCCTTCAGTCTCGGCGGCGCGGGCGCGGGCGTGTCGAGCGCTACTCTGGTGCATGAAGACACGGTCAGAGCGGTAGTTGAAGGCAATGCGCAGCTGATTACCGGCGGCGATGTCGGCCTGAAAGTCGATGCGAAATCGACGGACAACCTCATTATGATATCGGCGGCGGCCGGCGTGTCAACGAGCAGCGCGGCGGTTGGCGGATCCGTCGTTGTTTCCGTTCAGACAGAAACTACCGAAGCCTCCATCGGGCGTGGCACAACGATTACGGCGCAGGACGGCGACGAGGATCCCGATGTCGCCGTCAAAGCCTCGGATACCACGGACATGCTGGCCATTGCCGGATCGGTGGCTGCGTCGGCTGGAAGCGCGGGCGTCGGCGCGGGTGTGAACGTCCACACGCTGACCAAGACCACCACGGCCTTCATCGACAATGATGTCGAGGCTGACGTCGACGGCAATGTCACTGTCGATGCTTTCAGCGCGGAAGATATTTCGACAGTGTCGGCCTCGGCTTCGGCCTCGACATCCGCTGCCGTCAACCTGACGGCGGACGTGTTTGTTCTGACGCTAACGACACGCGCCTATATCGGCGACGAGCCGCGCCTCTATGACGATCCGGCTGATTACAACGCAGCACTTACCAAAGCGGATATTGATGCCAATGGCTCAGTCCGGATCGAAGCGGTGGACGAAACCGAGCTTGACCTGATCGTGGGCGGGGTATCGATCGGCGGCAGTGCCGGTGTTGGTGTCGCGGCGGGCGTCGCGGTCGTCAACAAGGTGACCGAGGCCTTTATCGGGGCTGGCGCAGACGTGACGGGCCAGGGCAATAAGTCGCTGGCCGCGCGAACCGGTAGCTATGACACCTCGTATGTCACCGAAGACGCGGCGATGGATAGCACAGCTTACGAGGCAAGCGCCGCATCGGCGCCGAGCAAGTCCGCGCTGCGTGCGAACGCGCCGACCAAGAACGATCTTGAAATCGGCGCTGGTCAGAGCTCGGAAGTGACCGGCCAGATTTCAAGCGATTATGATGGTGACGGGTCAGACGACGCAGGCAGCGACAGTGCGCAGGGTCTGACCAAGAAACGCCTTGCCTCTGCTGCGAAAAACATGGGTTTCAGTGGTGTTGCCGTGACGGCGAGCGCTAAGGACGATATCGAATCCTTCGCCATCAGCGGGGCAGGGAGCGGAACCGTCGGCGTCGCTGTCGGTGCGGCGGTCAACGTCATCAATTCCGACACGTCGGCCTTTATTGGCACCGATGCGGATATCAATCAGCACATAGGAACGCCTGCGGGTGCGCAATCGGTAATCGTTGGCGCGGCGTCTGATTTCAATCACGTCGGTGTCGGTGTTGGCGCGGCGTTCGCGGGAACTGCGGCGTTCTCGCCGGGTGTGGATGTTTCTGTCGTCGACCTCAACACCAAGGCATGGGTCGGTGCGGGATCGACCATCGATGCCTCAAACGATGTCTATGTAGATGCCAATGCGCAGGCCGATTTTGTCATCGTCGCATTCGGTGTTGCGATTAGCGGAACCGCCGCTGGCGGCGGTGGTGTCAGCGTTGTCAAGCTCACCGATGTAACCTCTGCGCATATCTATAGCGCCTCGGATAATATTACCGATGTCCAGGCCGGTGGCGATGTGGTGGTGCGGGCGCAGGACGACAGTTCGATGCTGATGGTATCGGGCGCTGTTGCTGTCGGGCTCGGCGGCGGCGGTGTCGGCGCTGGCGTCGGCGTTATGCTGTTCGACAAGGATACCACCGCCGAGATCGGCGACAGCGCCAAGATCGACGCGGGCGGCAATGGCTTGATCGGTGTCGATGACGTGCTTCTCGACGGGTTGAAAGAGAGCGACGGAAGTTTCAATCGCGGCACGGCACATGGCCTTGTCGTGCAGGCCGACAGCACGGAAAGTCTGTTTAACATCGGTGTGGCTGCCGCGGGCGGCCTTTATGCCGGTATTGCGGGTGCGGTGACCGTCAGCCTGATCGACAGCGACGCCACGGCCCGCATCGGGCAAAATGCGATGATCAATACGCGCAACGCCCTGACGGCTGATTCTATTGATCAGGGCGTCTACGTGGGCGCATCTAACGACGCGAGCATGATCGACGCGGCAGGCAGTGTTGCGGGTGGTATTGCGGGCCTCGCTGGTGCGGTCAGCTTCGGGACCATGAAGAATAACGTGAATGCATCGGTCGGCACAGGTACTGTTCTCAACACCAAGACCGATCTGAGCGTCAATGCGCTGGCCAAGCGCACTCTGGAAGGCTTCACGATTTCAGGGGCAGGCGGCGTAGTCGGGCTTGCGGCCTCGATCAACGTCTGGTCGATCGGCGAAGATTTCGGTGCGGTCTATGACGATTCCGAAAGCGAGAACACGGACGGCGCCGCCGCCAGCGAGTCGCAGAACGCGCTGAACAACGAAGATGATTCAAAAAATGCGTCGACTGAAACGCAAGGAAATGTTGACGACACATCCGACGACATCAATGATGGCCTCTCCAGCATGGATGACTCGACAACCAGCGGCGACATCGAGGAAAACTCCGCCGATGACCGTGCTGGCAAAATGCTGAAAAGCACCGCGCTGAAACTGGGTGAGGATGAGAACAGCTTTACCGGATCGGACATGAATCTTGCGCTCACGGCGGCCTCTGCCGGGCCGCAGCGTGGCGTCAATGCCATTGTCGAGAGCGGCGTGATCGTTAATGCGGGCGACGACGTGAATGTTGATGCCTCTGAAGAAATCACAGTCAAGGTTGTGGATGGCGCCGTTGCCGTTGGATTCGTCGGCGCGGGTGGTGCTGTCGCGGTGTTTAATGTCACTAGCAAGGTTCAGGCCAAACTTGGCGGAACAATTACCGCGCAGGGCGACATCACTGTTGACGGTTATGGCATGCGCGATATCGACTATACTGCATTCGTCGGGACGGGCGGGATTGCCGCGCTTGGCGCTGCCGTCACGGTGATCAACGACAACAGCACGTTGCTGGCAGAAGTATCCAACAATTCGATTATTCGGGATGCCAACAGTCTCAGCGTGGTTGCGGAAACGGATCAGGACTTCAAGTCCAACACCGTTGGCGTTGCAGTTGGGGGTGCTGCAGTCGGTGCCGCGTTCAGCAAGATCCGAGCGGACGACGGCAACGCGAGCACCATCGAAACGCACGCCCGCATCGGCAACAATGTCGATATCGGTCTGTCAACTGAAGAGCCGGGCGCACCAGGCGAAGACCCTGTGACTGTCGATCATGAGGTTGGCGACATCACCGTGAAAGCAATTTCGACCATTGATTTCAACGTCGACCTGACCGCAGGTTCGGCGGGCGTCGTCGCGGGATCTTTCAACTTCGTCTACGTGGACAATGCATCCAAGGTGCGTGCCGAAATCGGCAACAACGTCGAGATCGATTCCAACGGTCAGATCGAAGTTCTGGCCCGGGCATCCCATAAGGCCGATGTCGACATCATCGGGGTCACAGGCGGTCTGGCTGCTGCCGGCGTAACGCTCGGACGGGCCAAGTTTGACTCGGATGTGCGCGCCAAGGTCGGCAACAACCTGAAGTCCGACAGTGAAGGCCTCGATGTCATCGCGCTCTACAATCATAACCGGCTGATGGATGGCACCATCGTCAAGGATGCAGGTCGCGGCGTGTTCGTCGACACCGGCGCGGGCGGCGGCGGGTTGTTCTCGGGGCAGGGCTCGGTGCCGACAGCCGAAGACACCACCGACGTTATTGCGGAAGTTACCGCAGACGCAAACCCGGCAACCTCGGGTGCGATAAACACCGGTGCCGGCGATGTACTCGTCGATGCCCATGGCGCGTTCTACACCGAAGCCAATGCCTTTGCATTCTCGATCGGTGTCGTAGCGGCGGGTGCTTCGATTGCCACAGCCAAATCGCGCGGCAGCGTCAAAGCCAGGATGAACGGCGACATCACCGGAGGTCAGAATGTGACGATTCAGGCTGTCGCTATCTCGGATGCGATTGCCAGCGCGGAAGCCGCCGGCGGCGGCTTGATCGAAGTAACGATTCCGATCTCCTATGCCGAAGCGAAGCCGGTTATCGAGGCTTCCATTGGGGCTGATGCAACGACCACGGTCGGCGGTGACATAAAGGTAAATGCGGTTTCGGATGGCAATGCGGATGCGTCGGGCTCGGCCAAGGCCGGATCTCTGGCGGGTGTCGGTTCGATGGAAGTGACGAGCGTGGTGTCGCCCACGTTGAGCGCATTTGTCGGAAGCGGCGCGACCATTGGCGGGGCGACGCTCGACATTAACGCCCAGCATAACTTCGAAGTTGCGGCTGGACGGAAATCGAAAGCCTATAGTGAAGCGGGCAAGGTTTCGGCGCTCGGATTCCAGTTTACCGAGGCGCGGGCGATCGCCTCTGCAACGCTTGACAGCTATCTCGACGGAGATGCGAACGTGACGCTCGACGGCGCGCTAACCATCTCGGCGAAGGGCGTGAATGACGCCGATGCCGATGTCGAAAGCCTGAATGTAGGGATCATCGTCAGCGTTGGCGAAACCGACACTTATGCCGAGGCAAACGGCTCGGCCATGGCTGGTATCAAGTCTTCGGCTTCGGCATCTGCCACCCCGAAAATCCAGGTCGGAGGCATCGGTATTGTTGCCACCACCAGCGACACCGCCAATGCCAAGACAGTTGCCGCTGCAGGCGGGCTGGTCTCATCGTCCGCGAACAGCGCCGTTGCTTATGCCAATTCCAAGGAAGACAGCAGCAACTGGGATCCGTTGAGCAATGACGATAGCAATTTTACCCGTGATTCCAACTACGTGGCGGCCAAAGCCTATATAGGCAGCAATAGCGCGATCCTAGTGACCGACGATAATGGCGGCACTGGTGACGTCTCGCTCACCGCGGGTGCCAAGCCGCAAGCCGATGCCTATTCCAAGGGCACGTCGGGCGGGGCCGTGGATGTTGGCGGGTCGTTCGCCGTGGCTCGTCTGGAAGCCGTGGTTTCAGCAACGATCGACAGCGGCGCCGTCATCGACGCCAAAGGAACAGTGTCGCTGGATGCGACGGCGACGCCGGGCACGGGTGTGGTTCCCACATTCGAGATCGACGGCATCAGTGTTGATGATGATACGCTCACGGTCGCGGCCCATGGCCTCGAAACCGGGCAAATCGTGGAATATGTCGACGATGGCGGAGTCATCGGCGGGCTTAATGGTTTCGTGACGGAAATCGTTCTCGACTCCAATGGTGTCGAGACGACCGAGAATTTCAATCGCGAATATGCGGTCATCGTTGTTGATGCCAACACCATTGCCTTCGGGGCAGAATTCGACGGCGCCACGATCAACCCGCTGACCGAGGAAATCACATTTGAGTCCGAGCATGGATTACGAGTCGGCGACAAGGTCATCTATCGCGACGGCGGAACAGAGCTTCCCGGGCTGACCGATGGCGATCCGTATTACGTGATCGTTGTGGATGCGCTGACAATCAAGCTGACCACGAATCAGGCAATCGCCCTCGATCCCGAAAGCGCCTACAAGTCCTTCCTTCCGTCCAGTGTCGATGACATCGGCGATGCTTCGGCCACTGAAGACAACACGATTTTCGGCTTCACCCATGGCTTCAGCGACGATCAGGCGGTGACCTACGAGGCGCCGGAGGCATTGATCTTCACCGACCGTCAGGTGGATGTCCACGAAAGCAACACGATTTCAGGTGGTTACCTGAACCTGTCAACGGTGGACAACGATTACATCCGGTTCTCAATCAATGATGGGTCGAGCAACGAGGGGAAACCATTTAGCCATGGTCTGGAAGACAATGACCTTGTCCTCTACCGCGTTGAATTTGTGGATGATTCCACCAATCCGGTGGATGAAGATGGAAATGATCTGCCCGGCTTTGCAGATCCCGGCGCGACGCCGATCGGCGGGCTGACGGAAGATACGCTATACCGTGTGGTCAAGATCAACGACAGCACCATCGCGCTCAAACGCGCCTTTGCCGAAAACGTCAGCGTCTACTACGACAATAACGGCTCGTCTGACCGCATCATCCGAGATGATGGCGGCAGCTGGATCGATGACGGATTCAAGGCAGGCGAAGACATCATCATCACCGGCAGCAATGGGAATAACAACACCTACACGATCAGCACCATTTCCGACAGCGAGATCGTGCTGGCGGGCAACCTGAGCTACTTCAACCGCGTCGAGCAATCAATGACGCTTGGCTATGAAGAGGTCAGTTCAACCGACTATGTGACGCTGACGCTTGGCGGCGGAACCCAGTGGAGCGATGTGTCCAGCTTCACCGTTGGACAGACGATCGAACTCGCCGGCTTGCCGCTTGGCGGCACCGCCACGATCAATGCGATAAACGGCGACACGATCCGGCTGAGCCGCACGGATGCCGGTCTGGCGGTCGGTCCGCATGCAGGGGCTATCGTGCAGGCGACAACCGCGGATTCCGATACCTTCGATACCGAGATCATTTCGCTGACGCCGGACAAGGGTTTCCCCTTCGACGATCTGAGTACCGCGAATGACACGAGCCCGGGCAATGCAACGGATCCGGGCAATTCCGACATTCATTCGCTGATCCGTCTGGCGGACCTGCCGCTGCAATACAATGATGGCGGTCTTGTCGATCTGGTCGATGGCCAGACCTATTACGTCGACCTTGTCAGCGCTACCGAGTTCGGATTGTCGCTGACCCCGGGCGGCGCCCGGCTGGACCTTGACGCCAATGCCGACGGGGTGACGAGCCATCGCCTCGGCGCGATTGCCGAAGATATCAGCGTGGGCACGGGAAACCACAGCCTCACCATAGATCTGACCAGCTTTGCTAGCGGCGGTACGTTGCTCGGGCCGGGCGGTGTGCCGCTCAGCCTGTTTGCGCCGCAATCGGGCGATGGAATCTCGTCGGCCACGGCAAAAGGCTCCAGCGGGGCGATCATCGGCGTCAAACAGAACCGCGCCGACCTGACCTCAACCTCTTCAGCAACAGCGGCGATCAACGCCGATCTCGTGCGTGCCGGTCACGACGTGACCCTCAACTCGCTGGCTGATGTGCACCAGACCGTCAGCACGACGAATGGCTCGGGCGGTCTCGTGGCCGTGGGCAATGTCGACTCTCGCACCACGACTCTGCTGACCAGCCTGTCGGTAATCGGGGCCAATACCCAAGTTGTCGCGGGCAACGATCTGCGGATCACCGCAGGCGCGGATGCGAACTCTGACAGTGCAGCAACCTCCAAAACCGGTGGATTCGTCGGCGTCGCGAATGCCGACAGCCGCATCAATCTTGACTACAATGTCGATGCGACGATCGGAGATGACGCGGTCATCCTCGTTGGAAACCTAGCCAAGCTGGCCGCATCGGGTGCGGTGCGCGGCAAGTCGACGTCGACCGCACGTGGTAACGGGTTCGGTGGCGATGGCGAAGGCCGGTCAGACTTCATTACCGACAGCGCCCGTGCCGACGTTTCGATCGGTGACAGCGCCAAGCTGGAGGCGCAGGAGGTGATCCTGCAATCCACCGTTGGCGATGCAAGTGACAATAACTCCTCCTGGGCCACGAATATCAGGGCGGATTCCGATGCGCGTGGCGGGGGATTTTATTCCGAAGGCACGGCTAACGCGACTGCCAAGTACCAGGCGAACAACGTCATCACCGTGTCGGCGAATGCCGAAGTGACGGGCTATCGCGGCGTCGATTTCATTACGTCTTTCGATGACGTGCGCACCAAGGCCTCGGCATATACCCGGTCGTCCGGTCTGTTCGGTTATGTAAGTTCGGACACGACCGTGCAGCAGGATCTCACTGGTCTTGTCACGGGCGTCGATAATGCCGAAATCATTGCCGGTCCGCGGATCGAGTTGGTGACGCCAGGCGTGGCCAATCCAGATGGCGAATTCACCGAGCTGGCGCAGTTCAACAATGCCAAGTTCCGCCTCGCGTTCTATGTCTCCACCGTAAACGGTGGCCATACCACCGTGGACAACAACGCACGACATTCCAAGCGCTCGCTGGCCACAGGCGGGTCGGACGAAAGCGGGGACCAAAGCACTGATTTCTCGGAAAATATTGCGTTTGACAGCGATGTTACGATCCTGTCGGGCCGCTCGCCCGAACTGGATGTGATCCGTGATCTCGTCATTGATGACCGCGGCTTCATTCAGAAAGCGATAAACGTCACGATCGACGATAGCGCCGAGGGTACCGATTCCACGCTCGACTCTGGCCAAATTCAGAGCAACCTGATCGTAGTCAATGATATTGGTAATCCGGGTCCCGGCGATGTGGCCTTTGACTCGACGACAATGGCCGGCGCCAACGGCGTCTGGACCTTCCGGGAAACCCTTGAGCGGGTGCGGATCACGAATGCTTCGGATCGCGATATCGAGATCAACAACATCGACGTTCAGTCGAGCGACAGGCCGCTGGTCTGGCTCAATCCGTCGAAAACCGCGCCGCTGACCTTCACGATCAAGGCGGAAGTTGCGCCGACGCTGATCGAGATCATCAATACCGGTGACAGCAATGTCATCATCGACGGTACGATCAACAACCCGATCGGAACGACATCAATCATCAACACGGGTGGCGGCGGCTTCGGTTCGATCCTGTCCGGCAAGGACCGCGGCGTGACATCGCCTGATGGAAGAGCCGCGCTGATCATCACGAATATCCTGAATGTCGACGCGGCAAACGATGTCGGGTCCAACACCGAACGGCTGAATGTCGATCTGGTCAGCGTTGCGGGCCTGCCTGCCAGCCTGGGCTTCGCGAGCAGCCAGGTCAGCGCGCTCAGCAATTCGATCTTTGTCGGTCAGAGCAGCAAGTTCGTCGATGGCCAACTGGTCCGCTACAACTCCTCGAGCCCCGATATCGGGTTGACCAATGGTGCTTATTACTACGTTAAGGTCAGCGATGATGGCCTGTCGGTGCAACTGTCGCTGACGCCGGATGGTGCAGCAGAAGACCTGTTGGCGGGGGCCGATTTCTCTGACACCCATTCGCTGACGACGGTTGAAGCGATCACCGTCGATGCCGTGGATAACATCGACCTCGATCTGCGCGCCCTGAAGCGCGAGGGCGTCGCCGCGGGCGAATATATCGTCAACGTTGACCGGATCGCTGCCGGCAACACGGTCGACGTGCTGCTGCGGAATGGCCTGCACCAGACCAGCACAGCGGGTCGCGTGGGCATTGCGGTGGAATGGGACGACGATGCTGTCGTCGGCGACAACTCTACATCTGTGGGAAGCAACTACTTCGAGTTCTTCTTTGAGCCGGATTCCGGGTCAAATTCCTATGTTGGGCCGATCGAAGGCTTTATCGGCACCGAACTGGTGCAGACGACGATCCTGCAGACCACCTATGACTTCCGCGGGCTTGATCGCGTCACCAAAGATCGCATCATTGCCGGCCTTGAGGCCGGGGCCGGGACTTATGCCACGTCGAACGAGAACGGCGACATCATTGTCAAGGCCGCCAGCACAACTCCGGGCGAACCGCAGATCAACGTTCTTGCACTGACGGAAATCGACAACCATGGCGTCAATTACAACGACGGCGACATCACGGTGGTGACCGACGGGTATATCGCGCTCACGGAAATCTCGGATCACATGCGGGTGGAAGAGATCCGGTCGACCGGGTCGGACGTGCTTCTGTATTCGCCTCAGTCGATCATCGATGCGAATAACGACGACAACACCAATCCCGCCGATGTATCTGGCCGGAATATCACCATGGTGTCCGCCTCTGCGTCGCTGCTCAACGCGGCACCTGGCTTTGTCAATCCTGACTCCGCCGATGTCTTCACGCAGGTCAGTGCGCCTATCGTGTATGACAGCGGTCTGGGCGGTGGTATCGGCGAGACCGGAAACTATCTTGAGATCAACGTCGCAAATGCCGACAACGCGACGGGTGCGCTGCGGGCCTATGATGCTGCGGCAGTCGCCCTGACCGATGGTATTTTCATTGACGAGATCGACGGCGATCTTCGCACCTACATCGTTTCCACCAGCGACGCTGTCAGCCTCAGAACCAAGATGGGCTCGATTCTTGACGCCAACGGCGATGATGAATGGGCGGCCAATGTGATCGCCCGGACGATTGATCTTGACGCCAATGGTGGCTCGATCGGGACGACAACCAACGCCTTCGAAATCGACAGCCGCTTTGATCTGCCGACGAACAGCAGCCTGACGCTGGAGCTTGACGATGTCGCGCTTGAGGCGGATGGCGACATCGTGGTCATCGAGACCGAGGACGAATTGCGCCTTGTGCTCGCCCACAGCTATCTCGGCGATGTCATACTCACGGTGCGCGAAGCCGATGATACGACGCAGAATCAGGATCTGCTATTGATCAAGAATGGTTCGGCCCGTTTCGCTGAAACCAACGGTGTACAACCGGGCACGCATGATGATGCCCTGCGACCCGTGCCACACGGGCTGATCCTAGCCGAACAGGGGTATGTCGAACTGCGCGTGGGCGACGATATTGCAACCCACGAGAACAGCGCCATCGTGGCCGCAGAAGCAATCGACATCTTTGGCGATGACAATGGCGACCTTGGCTTTGCCGACGACGATTACGGCGCGGATATCATTTTGCGCGGCCAGATCATCGCCGGTGCGGTGATGGTGGCATTGGGTAACCGGGTGCCGGGTTCACCAAGCACGCCAACGGGCACAACCCGCAGCGCGCCGATCGGAACATGGCGCCCTTGGGGTACGCAAGACGATATCTTGCAAGACGGCACGGCTGACGGGATCACTCGGGTCTTTGGCAACACAGACGTCGATCTCATCCAGTTCGGTGACACGGGCGGTTCCACTGGCATGACCGGATGGGGCGATGACGGGTATATCTATCTGGGCTCGGAAACCCGCGCCTACGGATCGGCAGATGCGGTGACCGGCGATTATGCCACGCCCGATGCCCGGGATGACGGGCAAGATAGCTTTGTCGTCTATTACTTGCAGGATGCGGCGACACAGACCTCTCCGGCCATCGAAACGATCACCTATGCGACAGTGCCCTATGACACTGAGACTGCTGTGGTTGGCGAGCTTTTTGACCTCTCGGTGCTGGCAATGCACACACTTACGCTTGATGGTCAGTCCGATACCGACACCTACGAAGTGTTCACGCTCGGAAGCCAGGGGGATGAACGTAATTATATCATCAACATTCTCGATACTGGCGAAGAGGATGACGGCGTCGACGAGGCCTTCATCTATGGATTTGACAGCGATCTGAACGGGGTCGATGACCCGAACGACGATATCTTCCTGCTGCGTGCGGCCTCGTCCCTGCCGGGCGAGACTGCGGATCGTCCGGGCTATGTGGCTCTGCTGCATGGCACGCTCGATGGATATCAGGATGTTCTGCCCGACACGTTTGACAGCGGCGAAGTTCAGCGAATCTCCTACGATGCTGGGCTGAACGGACGCCTGACGATCGAAGGGCAGGGTGGTAACGACCATTTCTATTCCGATGATACAACGGTCATCACCACCATGGACGGCGGCGAAGGCAACGACGTCTTCCAGATCGGCCAGATATTCGGCGAAAACCGGAACGAGGCAGACGGGAACCTGCTTGCGCAGGACGTCTTCCCCGACCTCAGGCCCACAACGCGTGGCTGGCTCAGCCGCGGATCGTCGGCGCCGATGCTCGCTCAAGGCGGCAGTGGCAACGATGAATTCCGTGTCTATTCCAACCAATCCGAACTGCGGCTGGAAGGCGATGACAACAACGACCTCTTTATCGTCCGCGCCTTCGCGATCGCTGCAACAACGGATTACGACTGGAACGAAGACGGTACGATTGATGTCGCCGATCTTGATGCCGGAGTCGCATTGCTCGAAGACGTCGCGGCCAATGGCGATGCGGCCTTTGCCGGTCGCGCCGACGAGGTGACGCTCATGGCCTTGCTGTCGGATGGAGGGGGTGGCTATATCACCGACCGCAATGCGGACGGCGGCATTAACTATCTCGACGTCTTCATCACTGTCGGGAACACCCAAGATGACGTTATCGTGCTGGATGAAGATGGCGTGGCGAGCCCACAGATCGGACTCGGATTCTCTGTCGCGCAGGCGCCGGATATCCGCGCCGGCGGCGGCCAGGACGAGGTGCGCTATAATATCAACGCCCCGGTCTCGGTCGAAGGCGGCACGGGCTTTGACAAGCTGGTGGTTCTGGGTACCGAATTTGCAGATGACATCGCGATAACTGACAAGGGCGTGTTCGGCGCTGGGCTGAACGTGCGGTACTCTACGGTTGAAGTGGTAGAGGTCGACGGACTTGAGGGGGATGACAAGTTCTTTATCCGCTCGACGGCGTTTGGCGTGGCCTACCGTGTAATTGGCGGGCTCGGCTCTGACATCATCAATGTTGCCGGCGACGTTCAGGAAGACATCGTGACGCGCGAGCTTGAAGGTGTTTCGGGCGCTGCGGATCACATCGTGGTCTCCGACGATTTCCTTTACGACGGATCTGTCATCGACGGGCTGGATTACAACGTCACGACCGATGGCGAAGGGCTTGTTGTCATTGACGAAGGCACTGATGGCCTGACAGCCGTGCGCGAGGGTGATACCTTCCGCGAAACCGACAGCTACACTGTGCGCCTTGCCCGCCAGCTGATCGGGGATGAGGTCGTCTACGTCACTGTCTCAGCCGCCCGTTCACCACAGGAAGAACAGGACGGGACCTTGCCGAATGACGGCCTGCCCGGTGGAAACGGCGACAGCATGTGGGTGTCTTCCACAGGTTCGGCGGGGACGAGTATCTCGCAGGCTGAAATTCTTGGTGTGGATTATCTCGACCCGACAAATTCGCAGGTCGGTGACGATTTCCTCCGCGAAATCGTGCTGGACGGCACCACCTATTATGTGCCGAACCGTGCGGTGGTTCTCAAGTTCACCAAAGACAATTGGGATACAGCCCAGACGGTCAATCTGCTGGCCGTGGACGATCTGCGCGCTGAAGGTGACCGGGTGACCGTGGTTCAGCATTCGGTGATCTCGAACGCAGACGATTACGACGCGATCGACGTTCGCAACGTCGAAGTCGATGTACGTGATAATGACACGCCCGGTGTTCTTGTGACCGAGATCGAGAATGGTTCGGCAACTATTGTCGCCGGCGTTGTCACCGCCTTTACCGAAGACGGTCGCACGCTGGTCGTCGAAGGAACCTCGGACTTGGACGGCACAGAACTGACCGATCAGATTCTCGTCCGGCTTCAGAAAGCGCCCGAAGCAGGTGACACCATCGTTGTCAAAGTTAACCTTGGCGGGCTTTATGGCGACAGCGCACTGACCGTTCTGACCGATCAGGCCATCGAAATGAGCGATGGCGGTACCGGTCGCTTCGATGCGCTATCGGGCACGATCTCCTTCGATTCCACCAACTGGGATCAGGGCGTTCTGGTGACCATTCACGCCGAAAATGATGATGCCCGCGAAGACCCGGAAACCGCGGTGCTCGGCTTTGGTCAGAACCTTGCCGACATCACCGCCGACATGGAGCTTTCGGCGTGGTCCGATGAAGATGGCGGTCCGGAATTTGCTGCCCTCAGCCTGAGGTCGGGTGGCTGGATTGCCAGCGGCTTTGAGATTGGCGAGATGGTCACCATTTCCGGGGTTGTAGGGATCACCAACGCCGAGATCATCGGCTTTGACAAGGCCGGGCTCACGCTGATCCTGAATGTTGACGGCACCGGCATCGTCGAGACCGATCTTGTCGGTGTCACCGTCACGCGCGATGCCCCCTCCGGGGCCACGACGCTCGATGCCAATGGCGATTACGTCTTCCCGAACCTGCGCTCGGGCACCGGCCTGCTCGATATCGAGGTGATTGACAACGATACGGCAGGGTCGGTCGTTCTGGAAAGCGGGCGCGACACGGTGCTTATTCCCGACGATCTGAGCACTAACCCGGACGACGAATCCATCTCCGATACCTATAGTCTGCGTCTGACCAAGGCACCAACAGCCGATGTGAATATAGCGGTTGTGACCGACGGTCTGGCCAACGTGACAAGCATCGACGGGGTTGCGGTAACTCTGGACGATTACGTCGAGGTTGGTGGCCTGCGCGCGGCGCAAGTCTTTGTCGGCTCAATCATTTTCGATGATACAGGCGCCAATGCCACTCTGACGCGCGGCACAGGCGAAGACTTCGGCAGCTTCGTTTCCGAAGGCTGGGAGGCCGGCGATCTGATCCGGATTTCCGGATCCGGCATTGCCGATAGCGACTTCGAGGTGCTGTCGGTCACCGAGTTGGTACTGACCTTGGTTCAAAGCGATCTCGATCCCGTCGGACCGGCGATCGCCATGGTCGAGGTCGAAGACGATGTGGTGCTGTCACGTCTGGCAGAGCGCGACGTCTGGTCCGGCACGGTGGCCTACACCACCGTTGACGGCGCACCGGCCCTGATCCGCACCGAGGCATTCGGCGCGACGAATGAAGACGTGCAGGGCTGGCTGAAGGAAGGATTCCTTGAGGGACAGTGGGTCAGGATCACGGATGGTACGAACGAGATCGAGGCGAAGATCGCCATTATCCGCGGCTTCAACGCGACCCAGGATCACACGATCCAGTTCACGCTTGATCCGAACGCAGATGTGTCTGCCGCAGCATGGCTGACCGATGCCGCTGACGATGAGGTCAAGGTTACGCGGATTGCCGCCAATGCGGTCTTTACGCCGACGGATTATTACCAGTTGCAGGAGGTCGAGCTGACGGCTGATCCCTATTACGAAGTGCCAACCACGCGCGAAGGGGTCAAAATCTTTCCGGTCAAGGCGCATCGCCTGTCCGATCTTCGCGGCCCGCTGGCTGTCGAGGGCGGCCCGTCTGGGGCAGACCGTTCGCTGACAAATGGCGTCAAGCTTCCGGGAGAGGAAGACAGTTTCCTGATCGCCATCGGCACGCAGCCGCCGGAAAGCCAGCAGATCGACGTGCTCAACATCTTCAACGACGGTTCGAAAGCCGACGCCTCGGGTGTGTTGACAGAAACCACCCTGTCGGGCTTCGGCATGGGGTCAGATCTGGTTTTCCCGAATGTCACCGGTCCGCTCTTCGGTGAAGGGGCCGAAAGCGAAACCGGCACGACACTCGTTTTCCCGGGCGGAATCAGCTTCGGCAAGGTCAATTTTGGCGCCGCTGCTGTCACCAATGATACCCAGTTCAGCACAGTCGAAGTCGTCAACGTCTTGCTCGGGGAAGGCAATGATCTTCTCGAGGTCGAAGGCACGCTCAATCCGGCGCCTGCGGTTTCGGCGGAAAATGAGTTCACCGCGATCGAAGACTGGTCGGACAGCGACTATCAGTTCCTCTATGACCGGACAGACTTCGAGGGTCACTTGGTTATTACTCGCGACGGGTTCAACTGGAAAGCCGAGGGTTTTCTGGTAGGCCAGACGGTCTTCGCAGAAGGCACTGACGGCTCCCTGGTCGAGTTGGGGAGGGTCATAGGCATTGAAGACGCCCTGACCTACACGGTGGACGATATCGATCCCAAGACGACCGAGCCATATCGCGATCCGTCCGACAATTCACTCCTGATCCTGAGCGCTACTGGACTGGAGCCAGGCGTTGACTTCGGCGGCTCGACCAAGCTGATTGCCGAAGATGACGACGTGATCGAGCTTCTGACGGTCGATGTGCTTGCGGCCACGGCTGCCGGTGCGACATTGCGCTGGAACGCCAATGATGGAACGACTGGTGCAACCGGCTGGGCCGATGCGGGCTTCCTGGAAGGACATCTGTTGAATATCGGTATCGGCAACCATGCCCGCGAATACCGTATTGTCGAATTCAGCGACGATGGCATGGATATCGTCGTCGAAGGCGCCGGGCTCGACGGGCTGAGCACGCTGTCCGACACGTTCTGGGTGCAGGGTAGCCATGGCGGACTGACCGTGCTTCATGGTGGCGGCAATCTTTATGTCGACGTGCTCGGCAAGTTTAACCTGAACACAGAGGCTGGCCAGACCGAGGCCGCGCGCCTTGACGGCCGCAGCTTTGTCGAGGCAGGATTTGCGGTTGGCGACCTGATCCAACTGGAAGGCGAGACCTTCACCCGTACGATTGTCACCCTGGAAGACGCGGTGGCCGGTGATTACGGCGTCACGCCAACCTTCGACAACTGGGGCACGGATTCGGTCATGGTGCTCAGTGCGCCAAATGACGGATCGACTTCCAACTATACAGATGTCGATACGGTTACGTTGAGTGCGCATCCCGAAAACCTCTTCCTGATCAGTAAGGTGGAGGCCAAGGAAGTCACCGTCACGATTGATGTGACCGTAGAGATTTCAGTAGTGCCGGGAAGCACGTCAACCGAAGGCTTGGAAACCGTGGTCGTGCTCAACGACCCGGCGCAAACCTGGTCGGATCTTGGCTTCGTAGCTGGTGGCGTGATCTTTATTGAGGGCTATGCCGGTGCGTTTACCATCGCTGACATCCTGGCGGATGACCGCACGCTTGTGCTGCTCGATGCCGCCTTGGGCAATTGTGGTGACGATCACGGTCGTGCGACCCTGACGATCACGACCTACGACCGGACGACGGCCGGCGAACAGCGCAAGGGGGGCGATCACTTCATCGTCACCGGCGGCGCCGGGCCCGACAGCCCGCTGGTGATCTATGGTGATACCAGCCAGGATGGCATCTGGTACTCGGGCAATCCAAACGATCCCTATGGGCTTGAGTTCGGTGAAAAGCCCTTTGATCCGTTCCCGAAATTGCCGGATGGGCAGAATGAAGACGACGAGTTCATTTTCGCTGTCGCCAATCCGTTCGATCTTCACGGTCACGACATTATCGACGCCTCGGCGCTGTTTGCAGATGACGCCGCAGCGGGGATCTACAAGAGCGTTGGCATCACCGCCTATGGCGGGATGGGCGACGACCTGATCATCGGCTCGCAAACCGGCGATCATCTTGCGGGTGGATCGGGTAACGATACGATCATCGGTCAAGCCGGTACCGATCACATCTATGGCGACAGCGGTTTCAACGTCAATATCCTGACGCGGGCCTTGACGGTTGCCACGATCGATGCAAGCCCCGAGCCGACGCTGATCGAAGGGCAGCCCCATGCGGAAGGCACCTTTGCGCCGTATGAAAGCCCGGTACGCGATCCCCTTGGTGACCGTGTCGGCGACACCACCGGTCTCGACAATATTGCCGGTGCGGGCGACGACATGATAATCGGTAACGGTTCGGCCTATACCGACAATACTCCGGACATCATCTTCGGTGATCATGGGCAGGTCGAACAACTGGTCGTTGATCCGAACCAGCCCTTTGCTCTGCCGCAAAAAATCCAGACGACCGAGCTTTCGACCGTTATCGCGATTGTCACGACGGAGTTTGCGACTGGCGGTGACGATGTCATTCTCGGCTCGGAACTCGACGACATCCTGATTGGTGGCGCTGGCAACGATGCGCTTGACGGTCTCGACGGCGACGATCTGATTTTTGGCGACAATGTCACGCTCAGCCGCATGGGTGAAATCGATGGCAATCTTTATGACGACATTGCCAGCCTGCGCTTCCAGACACTGGCCGGAACGCTCATGTATGGTCGCACAGACCGCGCACCGTCGGACGGTTACGGCACCGAAGTGAGCCCGGGTGTCTTCGAGATTACCGAAGATGGCAGCGGTGTGCTGATGGTCACGCTTGAGGACGGCGAGCGTGTCGCCCGCGATTATCGTGATCCGAACGGACCGGGCTGGTGGAACGAGTATTCCATTGATTATGCCAAATTCCACACCTTCGAGATCAATGACGGTATTGCCGGGGCGGGCACCTTCGGGAATGACCTCATCGCAGGCGGCGGTGGTAATGACCAACTCTTCGGTCAGCTTGGCAATGACATAATCCAGGGAGATGGAACGATCCAAGGCGCGGTTGCCGGTCGTGGCGACGGCACGTTCGACGGAATCGAGCTTCCAACCGGCTATGTAAGTGCCGGGCGCGCCCCGCAAGGCCCCGAAGATCCCGTCGGCCCGCTGAAGGTCGTCGCTGCCGGTGCCGATATCAACGGCGTCGATGGAAACGACTATATTGAGGGCGGCGGCGGCTGTGATACCGTCTTTGGCGGCCTGGGCCAGGATGACATCGTTGGCGGCTCGTCGAGCTTCTTCAGCCTGACGAATCCCGATCTGCGCCCCGACCACGACGACATGCTGTTTGGCGGAACCGGCGCGGCGGACGAAATCGCCCGCAACAGCGCCGAAAACACCGACGGCTCCACGGTGACCCTGTCGCGGCATGCCTCTGATGCTGATGTGATTGCCGGTGACAATGCCGATATCGTCCGCATCGTGGGGATCAATGACACCGATGTGCTTGACGGAACCATTGATCTGAGCGATCCGGCGGCGTTCGCGTCGGTTTACAGAGAGCTGTACGAAACGCGCGACGGCCTCTACCTGGCCTTCGACTACGACACCTACAATGCCGAAGACGGCGAGCGGATCATCGTGCGCGGGGTCAGCCAGCTCGATTACAGCCCGGGCGGACCGGACTTCCTGCGCGACGACCCAGCAGGCATTGACGGCGATTTCATCACCGATCCAACCTACGCGGGTAATCCCAACACCGATCTTGCCTACAAGGTCGAGGGCGATACCTGGCGTGAAATGTTCGGCTTCTGGGCTCTGCGTGACATCGGTGGAAATGATGAGGTCCACGGCGGTATCGGCGATGACGTCGTGTATCTCGGCGGCGGAAACGACATCGCCTTCGGGGATGCCGAAAACGATGACATCATTGGTGGCTGGGGCAATGACTGGATTTCGGGCGGCACCGGCATTGACGGCGTACTCGGCGATGACGGTCGTATATTTACCCAGCGTAACGAAGGACTTGCGGGTGGCGAGACTTTCGGCGAGGCTTTCTCGGAAGATCTCTATGGCACACTGAAACTGCTGACCAACGATCCCGATCGCCGGACCAGCCAGGGCAACGTGCTGAACGAAGAGATTTATACGCCCGGACGCGTGCAGCAGGAAACGATCAACATCGAATTCGAGCTGGTCAAAGCGGTCGATCTGACCCCGTTTGACGTGATCGACAGTGCGATCAACCCTGTGTCTTCGGCCAATCCGACATCGCACAACCCGTATTTCGCGGATGACGTGATCTTCGGCGGTCTTGGCACCGACTATCTGCACGGCGGATCGGGGGATGATGCGGTGGGCGGCCATGAGGCGATTGCCGAAGGTTACATCCTGCTGTTTGGCGACGGCGAAACACCGGGTATAGACGATGTCAGTGGCGACAATCCTGATGCCGTTGCGCCGATCGGCCTGACGCGGACCGATTTCACACGTCCTTGGAACCCTGGTAACATCCTGCTCTTCGGCGATGGCGACGAGCATTGGAACGAACCGACCCCGACACGCGAGCGCACCGGCGAATTCTATCTCTATGACGAATACGATCCGCGGCGCGTGATCCTGTTCCACGACGATGGAACGGTTTGGAAAGATGGCTCGCCAGATGGCCTGAAACAGTACTTCCTGAACGCTCCCGATAACGAGGGTGAGGCGGTCCTAAGCTATGTTGAATTCGCTCCGAACGGCACACCGATCGGCGATCAGGTCGCCGTTGAAAGCGACGGCAATGATCGGATATTCGGCGACATGGGCAACGACTGGATTGTCGGCGGTACGGGCCAGGATCGGATTTACGGCGGCTTCGGCAACGATCTCATGAATGCCGATGACGTGATCGGAACCGATATCTCCGTATGGGACACTGGTGCATTCGGCTCGGCAGACGAGGCCGACGGAGGCCTAAATTTGACACCCGAGTCGCACCTGTCTTGGGAAGACCGGGTCTTTGGAGGTGCCGGGCTCGATATCCTGATCGGAAACACCGGCGGCGACCGCCTGATCGACCATCTGGGCGAGTTCAACAGCTATCTGGTGCCCTTTGCCCCCTTCGGTATCGCGACGGTCAGCCGTCAGGTTCCGCCGCAACTGTGGGATTTCCTCGCGGCTCAGGCCTATTCGGACGGCGTGGATATCACCCGGACCAGCGACTTGGGCGCTATCGAACAGGATTCGCGGTATTCAAACGTGATCCAGCTCCAGGGCAACCCGCATGGCGAAATCGGCCTTGTCACCCAGCGTGATCGCGGGTTCTGGCAAGACCAGTCCGGCCCGCCGACCGACCCGCAGGCCGGTAATATTCCGGGCGGGCGTCGCGACATCCTGCGGTCAGCAGATTTCAATGACCGGACCATGGGTGGCTTCGCTGCCGATCAAGGACAGTTCACGGCCACGGGCGGCGTACTGGAAATCAGTGCCGACATTAATTCAGGCAAAGCCTCGTCCGTATTCCTGCTCGATGATTATCTGCCGAGCTATTACGAGGTCGAAGCAACCTTCAATCTCGACAAGCCGACCGGTGGATGGAAGGCTAATGGTTACGTGATCTTCGACTATTACAGCGACGTTGACTTCAAGTTTGCGGGCCTCAATGTGTCCACCAACAAGATCGAGATGGGCTATGTTGATGATTCCGGCTGGCACTACGTCGTTCAGTCGAACAAGCCGGTCCAGATCAAGCCGGGCAAGAACTACAGCGTGACCGTCGCCGTCAACGGCAACAACGTGACGCTCGCTGTGGCTGGTGTGAACTGGTTCACCTACGATTACACACCGAAACTTGATGTTTATGGCGATCCTATTCCGCTCAATCGCGGCATGGTGGGTGTGGGCATGGATGGCTCGCGCGGCAGGATTGACAACTTCAAGGTTCAGGTGCTGCCACCCGACTGGACGCTGGATGAAACCGACGACTTCTCGCCGCCGGTGGCCGAGCTGCCCCGCGTGTCGCAGTCAAGTGGCTGGAACGAGGGATCGGGTGTCCTGACCGGTGTTGCCGCAGGGCTCGCCCCGGCGGTCCAGACGGTCGACCTCGGTGTTTCGCTTGGCTCCAACAGCATTCTGGAAATGGAAGTCGATGTGAAAGGCGACGGTACGGCTGGCTTCGTGTTCGACCGCTATGATGCGCTGAACTACAAGTTCATTGTTCTCGACACAGCGAACGACCGCGTACTTGTCGGCCATGCCACGGATGAGGATGGCCAGGTCATCGACGGCGTCTTCGCATTCGATCTCAATGCCAATGTTAACGACCGCCTCAAGGTGACGATCCAGGGCGCTGGTCTCGGGATCACGGTCAACGGGGCGAGCGTTGGTCAGTTCGGCTTCAATGCCGCTCTTGTTGACGGGGCGTTCGGTCTGATCGTGCTCGACGGCGAAGCTATATTCGACGACTTCCGCCTTGCCACCAATGACGAAGCGTTCAACACCGCGTTACAGCTCGCTCAGGAAAGCTATGAGGCGCTTTCGAGCGAGACCTATATCGAGGGAACGCTCAGTCAGGCCGAGGTTGAAAGCGTGTTCGCTATCGCACTTGAAGATTGGGCGGCAAGCGGTTTGATCTCGGAAGAAGAACTCGCGTTCCTTGGAAATGTCACCCTGAGCATCACCGATCTCGAGGGCTCGACTCTGGCGCGGACGGTTGGCGACGATACGATCCTGATCGATGCGACGGCCGCTGGCGCAGGGTGGTATATCGAAAGCGATGAAGAACCGTCTGCGGGCGCCATCGTGACCTCGGGCGTGGATTTGTTGACCGTCTTGAGACACGAAATCGGTCATTTGCTCGGATATGAACACGATCAGCTTGCCATCATGGCCGAAGAACTTGAGACATCTACGCGGATCGAAGTGGGTACAGAGCCGACGGCAGAACCGACAACAGTCGCGCTGACGCCGGATGACGACCCCGTGCCCGTAGATAAAATAAAGGGGAAAGGCAATGACAAGCAGGGAGCACTGATCTTCGATCCCGTTACCGGATCCTTGGTTGAATGGGAGGACGCGCAACAGATCGGCGCAATGCGTACCGCAGGCGAGGCCGGGGTAGTTGTCCTGGCAGCGGCCACGGCCTTTGCCAGAAAACCGCTGGCCCATAAGGCCGCACCCGCGTCAACCGTCGTCGCCAGTGACAAGAAGATCCAGAAACGCGGCTTTCTGAGCCGCCTGGGAGCAGCCTTGCGTCGTAGCGCATGAAGCGGCTGAATTACTTGTGGGCCAAATTCGAGATCCGGTTCGGGGCAGGGCATAAAACATGCCCTGTTCCGGCATTGTCAGAACACGCCGACTCGAGTTGGGCAGATGGGATTTGTAGCGTCTGGACATGACCAGATCTGATCCGTTTCGCTATTTCAAAACGGGCTTCGGATTATCCGCTTGGCGATGATCCTTTACGTTCGTTTCCCGCTGTCCTTCGAAATGTGGAAGATGGCTCTACGAACGAGGTGTCGAAGTCGGCCATGAACCTGCAAGATATCGGTGGCATGGGGTTGGTCCGGCCTTTGCGCCCAAGATCTGGAAGTGGCTGATAACAGGCATGAAATGCACGTTTTGTCATTGGCACTTAGATGAGAAATTAGCGAAGTTTAAGGGTGAGAGGAATTACCTTTGGCACGCCACGGATCACGAGAGCGAAGTCCTGGAAAGCTTTATGAAAAAAACGCGCAATAAGAAGGCAGCGTTGAAATTCTTTAAGAAAGTAATGCGTAAGCACTGCAGGCCTGAAGTTTTCGCGACAGACCGGCTTCGCTCTTTCGGTGCGGCACTGAAAGAGATCGGTGTGTGGCAAACCGGCATGAAGTCGACCGTTGGTTGAATAATCGGGCCGAGAATTCACATCTGCCGTTTCGACGACGAGAGCGCGCAATGCTCCGGGTCGGGCGCATACTAAGTTTGCAGAAATTCGTCGCTGTTCAAGCTTCCGTACACAATCACTTTAATCAGGAACGTAGCCTCTCAAGCCGACCCATTTGCAAGCTAAACCGTGCCGCTGCTCCTGCTGGATGGCGCGGCCTTTGCTGGTCGTAATGGACAGGCCACAACTCTTTTGGGGGGACGAGTTCGAATTGATCTGAATCGCCCCGGGTTTACCGGAGACCTATAGCTTCATTTCACGCGACCATATCGAGCACGTCGCGCTGTGCATAGAAGTTCTCTTCAGCCTCTGCTGGCGGAATGTTTCCGATGGGGCCAAGCAGG
>NZ_FWFJ01000037.1 GCF_900172365.1 Roseovarius gaetbuli | reverse complement strand
CCGAATAACCCTCAAAAATCCCATGTCTACCACTCCAATAGCCCCCAGCTGAATCAAGCAGGGGTAAGGTTGCACATGGGTCAATTCTCAATGACAATTTCTGCAGTTGCCGGGTCAGTTCTCAGTGGCAATCAACAGCATGGTCAATCCATACGGCTCAAACCCAAGGCAGGTGATGAACCCACAGGCCAGCTGGTTCTCCCACTCTTCGATATCTGAAAGACGCCAACGGGTTGTCGTTCCACCCAGTTTAACCGGCGTCGGAAAGTCGCCATTCCGCTTCCAGCGCCAGATTGAATCTTTCGAGACGCTGAAGCGCTTTGCAACTTGATCGACTGACAGATAGAGGGTGTTCGAGGGTGTGGGCATTATGGGATCTCCTGGTGGAGCACACGACTTTACAGGCCCGTCGGTTGGCTTGCGGCTCCCGACGGACTTCAATCATGTGCAGATTGTTAGATACCCTAGTATAGCAAGTTTTTCGCCGCATTGCCGGAGAATTCGAGAGAATTCTGCAGGCTCTCGATTGCGATGTTCGCGGAATTCGGTGTTACGACTGGAAATTTGGTCCGCTCACTACAGACGCAGTGCTCGAAGGCAAGAAGCAACCTTCTGAATCGCTAAGCCATTAGGTCGAAGAACAGCGGCACGTAGGCGCAATCTGTTGCATTCCGTTGCAATATCGTTGGTGGCATGGTTGGTGGTATAAAATTGTTGCGTATAATTTTAGCAAGTAAAAACAATTGATTATTGGATAAAATGGCGGAGGAGGTGGGATTCGAACCCACGGAGGACTTTCACCCTCGTCGGTTTTCAAGACCGGTGCATTCGACCACTCTGCCACTCCTCCGACGATCACTGCTCTACAATGGCTTTTGCGATTCTGAAAGATGTTGTTTTGCGGGGAAATTCGCCCATCGTGCACCTGCGTGCTTTTCTTGGGCAGGGCAAGGCGCTAGACTGCGCGCGGGCGGTATGCCGCAAGCGAGTATCAACAGGACCGGATAAACCGGCGAGACGCGCTTTTTGGGCGTGTTCACAGGCAAGGGGCAATGCATGTTTATTCAATCGGGTGGCAAGGGATCAAGACTGCGCGCAGGCTGGAAAACACTGGCGATGGCGGGTCTTGGGCTTGCGGTTCTGGCGGGATGTGATGACGGCGGTCAGTTCGCCAATCCGTTTCAGGCCAAGCCGGGCCAGACGGCCGAGGGCACGGCCACGACGTCAACCGTGAAACTGGTTGAACGTGATGTCGAGGCGCCCGATGTGTTTCAGGTCACCGACATGGGCCTCTGGGATGGTCGCCCCTCGCTTGGCGGGGTTTGGGTGGCGCATCCGGATGTCAAGGAACCCGAGCGCGTGATCATCCGCAATACCGCCAATTCGAAATTCGTGATCGGCGCTCTGTTTCGTCGCGAACGCGACAACCCCGGCCCGACATTGCAGGCCTCTTCGGATGCCGCCAACGCCCTCGGCATGCTGGCCGGTGCACCGGTGCAACTCAACGTGACCGCGCTGCGGCGCGAGGAAACCCCTGTCGCCCCGGTCACCCCGGAGGATGCGCAGACCACAGAGCTTGCCGCGCCGAACGATATCGAGGCGACCTCGCTTGACCCGATCGCAGGTGCCGCCGCCGCGATTGACGCCGCCGAGGCCAAGGCCGCCAAACCCGCGACACCAACCCCATCCCCTGCGCCCGCGGCCAAGCCAAAACCTGCGCCTGCACCCGCTGCCGCCCCCGCGCGCCGCGCGTCGTCGCTTGAAAAGCCATTCATCCAGATCGGGATTTTCAGCGTCGAACAAAACGCCAGCAACACCGCCACCGCCATGCGCCAGGCCGGTATGCTGCCCACGGTGATCGAGCAGACATCGCAGGGCAAAAAGTTCTGGCGCGTGATTGTCGGCCCGGCCACAAGCAGCTCTGAGCGGGGCGTTTTGCTTAAGAAGATCAAGGGCATCGGCTTTGACGATGCCTATCCTGTTACCAACTGATCCGGGGGGCGTCATGACGCTTTTCATCCGACGCATACTGTCATCCATCGTGGTGGGCCTTGTTCTGGCGCTTCCGGCGCAGGCGTTTGACACCGGGGCCAAGGCGGCCTTCGTGTTTGACATGACCACCGGCACGGTGCTGCTTGACAAGAACGCCGATACGCCGATGCCGCCGGCCTCGATGTCCAAGCTGATGACGCTTTACGTCGCCTTCGAGGCGATCCGCGATGGCCGCCTGTCGCTGGAAGAGCGTCTGCCGGTGTCGCGCCACGCCATGAGCTATGCCGGCTCGACGATGTTTCTGGACACCACGGATCGGGTCAAGGTCGAGGATCTGCTGCGCGGCATCATCGTCTTGTCGGGCAATGACGCCTGCGCCGTGATCGCCGAAGCGCTAAGCCCCGATGGATCGGAAGCGGGCTTTGCCGCCTTCATGACACAGCGCGCCCAGCAGATGGGCATGACCAATTCGACCTTCAAGAACTCGAATGGCTGGCCTGCTGCGGGCCATGAGATGAGCATGCGAGACCTCGCGCTTCTGGCGCGCCACATCATCACCGATTTCCCGAATTTCTATCCGATGTTTTCCGAAACCGAGTTTCAGTTTGACGGGCGCGCGCCGCGCAACTCGCAAAACCGCAACCCGCTTCTGAGCCTCGGGGTCGGGGCGGATGGCCTCAAGACCGGGCACACCCAACAGGCGGGCTATGGGCTGACCGGTTCGGCCAAACAGGGCGACCGCCGCGTGGTTTTCGTGCTCTCGGGTCTTGAAAGCGCACAGGCCCGCGCCCGCGAAGCCGAGGCAATCGTCAACTGGTCCTTTCGCCAGTTTGCCCAGAAATCCGTGGTGAAGGCGGGCGAAGAAGTGGCGCGCGCGCCGATTTGGATGGGCGAGGCCGATAGCGTCGGCCTGACCCCGGCAGAGGACGTAAGCACCCTGATGCCAGTGCTCGGTGGCGGCACACTGAAGGCCGAGGTGGTCTTTACCGGACCGGTGCGTGCGCCGGTCAAGAAGGGCGACAAAATCGCAGAGCTGGTGTTTGCGCCCGAGGGCCTGCCGCAAACCCGCGTGCCGCTGGTCGCCTCAGAGGATGTGGCCAAGGGTGGCTTTACCGCGCGCCTGCGCACGGTCTCGGGGCTGTTGCTGACGCGGTTGCAACAAGGGCCCGAGGGGGCGCTTTGAGCAGGCCGGGCCTTTTCATCAGTTTCGAGGGCATCGACGGCTCTGGTAAATCCACGCAGGCCCGGCTTTTGGCCGAAGCCCTGCGCGCGCAGGGGCGCGAGGTGGTGCTGACCCGCGAGCCGGGCGGAAGTCCGGGCGCCGAGGAAATCCGCAAACTCGTGCTGACGGGCGAGCGCGACCGCTGGTCGGCGGAAACCGAACTGCTTTTGTTCACGGCGGCGCGGCGCGACCACCTTGAGCGCACGATTGCCCCGGCGATTGCCGCCGGACAGGTGGTGATCTGCGACCGCTTTGCCGATAGCACACGGATGTATCAGGGGTTAAGCCGCGGCGATTTGCGTGCGGCGGTGGATCAGTTGCACGACCTGATGATCGGGCGCGAACCCGACCTGACGCTGTTGATTGATATCGACCCCGCCACAGGGCTTGGCCGGGCCTTGTCGCGGGGCGGCGATGAGGAGCGATTTGAATCCTTCGGCGAGGGTTTGCAGGAAAAGATGCGCGCCGGGTTTCTGGCGCTGGCCGAGGAATTTTCCGACCGCTTTGTCACCATCGACGGCAATCGCCCGCTTGAGGATGTGGCGGTGGATGTGGCCGCCGTGGCCGGGGCGCATCTGTCATGAGTGACACGGGCCTTCCGGAACCCGACCGCGTCGAGGGCGCGCCGCATCCGCGCGAAACCGCACAGGTGATCGGGCAGGGCGCGGCAGAGGCCGAGTTCCTTGACGCCTTCATCACCGGACGGTTGCATCACGGCTGGCTGATCACCGGGCCGCGCGGCGTTGGCAAGGCAACGCTGGCCTGGTCAATTGCGCGGTTTCTTTTGGCCACGCCGCTCGTGCCGGACGACGGGCTTTTCGGCGCGCCACCCCCGCCTGTGACGCTTGATATCGCGCCGGATCATCCGGTGGCGCGCCGCGTGCTGGCGCTCTCGGATCCGGGACTGTTTTTGTTGCGCCGTGGGCCGACCGACAAGGGCGATCGGCTGGCCAGCGAAATCCTGGTCAAAGAGGTGCGCAAGCTTGGCAACTTCTTTTCCCTCTCGGCGGCGGACGGCGGGCGGCGGGTGGTGATCGTCGATGCGGCCGATGACCTCAACACCCAAGCCGCCAACGCGATCCTGAAAATGCTCGAAGAGCCGCCCGCGCGCACCACGATCTTGTTGATCAGCCATCAGCCCTCGGGGCTCTTGCCGACGATCCGCTCGCGCTGTCGCACGCTGCGGCTGCATGCCCTGGAGGCCCCCGAGATGGCGCAGGCGCTTGATCAGGCCGGGATCATCCCCGAGGGCGACGCGGGTGCCCTGGCCGAACTTTCGGGCGGCTCTGTTGGCGAGGCGGTGCGCCTGATCAATCTTGGCGGGCTCAAGATCTATAGCGAACTTGTCGGCCTGCTCGACAGCCTGCCGCGGCTTGACCGCAGTCGCGCGCTCAAGCTGGCCGAGGCGGCGGCGACGCGGGGCGCCGAAGAGCGGCTTGATCTCTTGATGGGGCTGACCGACCTTTTGCTGGCGCGTCTCGCGCGCACGGGAGCGATTGGCCATCCCCCTGCAATCGAGGCCGCGAACGGCGAGGCGGCGCTTTTGGCGCGCCTGTCCTCGACGCCGCAAATGGCGCGGGCCTGGGCCGATTGCGCGCAAGAGATCGGCGCGCGCGCCCGACACGGGCGGGCGGTCAACCTTGACCCTGCCGCTCTGGTGCTTGATACGGTGTTCAAAATCCAGAAAACCGCCGCAGGCTAAGGCCCGCGCAAGGATAGTCATGACCCAGAATATCAAGATCACCGACAGCCATTGCCACCTCGACTTTCCCGATTTCGACGCCGAGCGCGATCAGGTGATCGGGCGCGCGCTTGAGGCGGGCGTGCATCGCATGGTCACGATCTGCACCAAGCTGCGCACAGAGCCCGAGGTGCGCGCGATTGCCGAAAAATACACGCCGGTGTTCTATGCTGCCGGCACCCACCCGATGAGCGCCGCGGCAGAGCCGATGGTGAGTGTCGAAGACCTTATTCGCCTTGCCGCGCACCCCAAGTTTGTCGGCATCGGCGAGACCGGGCTTGATTACCACTACACCGCCGAGAGCGCCGATGTGCAAAAGCAAAGCCTGCGCATTCATATCGAGGCCGCGCGCGAGACCGGCCTGCCGCTGATCATCCATGCGCGCGGCGCCGATGAGGATATGGCGCAAATTTTGACCGAGGAAATGAACAACGGCGCCTATACCTGCGTCATGCATTGCTTTTCTTCGGGGCCAGAGCTTGCCAGGGCCGCGCTTGAGCTTGGGTTTTACCTCTCGATGTCGGGCATCGCCACATTCCCCAAAAGCCAGGAGGTGCGCGATATCTTTGCCAGCGCCCCGGTCGAGCGGATTTTGGTGGAAACCGACGCGCCGTACCTTGCGCCGCCGCCCTATCGCGGCAAGCGCAACGAGCCGGCCTATACCTTTCACACCGCCCAGAAGGGCGCCGAGGTCTTCGGCATGGATTGGCCCGAATTCGCCGCCCGGACCGAGGCCAATTTCGAGCGTCTGTTCCCCAAGGCGGTGCTGTGATGGGCGAGCTGCGCTTTACGATCCTTGGCTGTGGATCATCGGGCGGCGTGCCGCGCCTTGGCGGGCATTGGGGCGATTGCGACCCAGATAACCCCAAGAACACCCGCCGCCGCTGTTCGATGTTGATCGAGCGCGAGGACGAGGGCGGCGTGACCCGTGTCCTGATCGACAGCTCACCCGATCTGCGCGCCCAGCTTCTGGATGCCGGTGTCGGCGCGCTTGACGCGGTGGTCTATACCCATAGCCACGCCGATCATGTGCATGGCATCGACGATCTGCGCATGATCGTGTTCAACATGCGTCAACGCCTGCCGGTCTGGGCCGATGGCGACACGCAGAACGCGCTTTATGCGCGCTTTGGCTATGCCTTTACCCAGCCCGAGGATAGCCCCTATCCGCCGATCCTTGACATGCACACCATTGATGGCGCGTTCGAGATCACCGGCGCCGGGGGACCAGTCAAATTACAGCCCTTCGAGGTCAATCACGGCTCGATCGAGGCGCTTGGCTTTCGCGTTGATGGCTTTGCCTATCTGCCCGATGTGGCAGCAATCCCGGAGGATGTCTGGCCGGTGCTTGAGGGGCTTGATTGCTGGGTGCTCGATGCGCTGCGCCGCACGCCGCACCCGACACATGCCCATCTTGCGCGCTCGCTTGAATGGATGGAACGCGCCGCGCCGCGCCGGGGGATTCTGACCAATATGCATATCGACATGGATTATCAGACCCTTGTCGAAGAACTGCCCGAGCATATCACGCCGGCCTATGATGGAATGACCATCCGCTATCCGGTCTGAGGCGATGCAGGCGCTGATCGAAGTCATCCTGCCGGTCTTTCTTGTGATCGGGTTCGGCTATCTCGCGGTCTGGCGCGGCTGGTTCAGCCAGGCAGGCGTTGACGGCTTGATGGCCTTCACCCAGAAATTCGCCATTCCCTGCCTGTTGTTCACCGCGATTTCGCGGCTTGATCTGGGCCAGAGCTTTGACTGGCGCCTGCTCACCAGCTTTTATGTAGGGGCGTTTTCGGGGTTCCTTTTGGGGTTGTTCGGCGCGCGCTATCTGTTCTCGCGCACATGGGAAGACGCGGTCGCCATCGGCTTTTGCTGTTTGTTCTCGAACTCGGTCCTGCTGGGCCTACCGATCATGGAGCGGGCCTATGGCGCGGCCTCGATGACCGCGAATTTCGCCATTATCTCAATGCACTCGCCGTTTTGTTATTGCATCGGCATTACCGTGATGGAGGTCGTCAAGGCGCGCGGCGCGGCGGGGCCTGCGATTGTGGTCAAGGTGCTCAAGGCGATGTTTTCCAACACGCTTATCATGGGCGTGGCGCTTGGTTTTGCGGTGAACCTCTCGGGGTTTGCGCTGCCGGGGCCGGTGAATGATGCGCTTGATCTGATGGTGCGCGCGGCGCTGCCGGCGGCCTTGTTCGGGCTTGGCGGGGTCTTGGTGCAATACCGCCCCGAGGGCGATTTGCGGGTGATCTTTTACGTCTGCGCGGTGGCGCTTGTGGCGCATCCGCTGATCACCTTCGGGCTTGGCCGAGCGTTTGATCTGTCGGATGCGTCACTGCGCTCGGCGGTGGTGACCGGGGCGATGGCGCCCGGCGTCAACGCCTATATCTTTGCCAATATCTATGGTCACGCAAAACGTGTGGCGGCTTCCAGCGTGCTCTTGTCCACCGCGCTGACGATTGTCACGGCTTGGGTCTGGCTTCAGGTTCTGCCCTGAGCGGCGTGCCTATTCGGTCTTGAGCGGGGCCCCGCCGGCAAAGCTGTTGCCATTGACATAATCGCAGGGCGCCTCCTGCATTTCCAGATGCAGGCCGCTGTCGGCATAGGGATGCGCGCGCGCCAGATCCTCGTCGACTTCGATGCCAAGACCGGGCGCCTCGGGCGGCACGACAAAGCCATCCTCGACGCGGATCGTGCCTTTGATCAGGTCGTTGTGAAAGCCGGTCTCGATGGTTTCGGCCATCAGGATATTGGGGATCGAGGTGGCCAGATGGATATTGGCCGCCCATTCCACCGGGCCGGCGTAAAGATGCGGGGCGATCTGGGCGTTATAGACCTCGGCCATGGCGGCGACCTTTTTCATCTCCCAAATCCCACCCGCGCGCCCAAGGGCAGGTTGCAGGATGCTCGCGGCACCGGCGCGCAGAACGGGCGCAAACTCGGCCTTGGTGGTCAGCCGCTCGCCGGTGGCGACGGGGATGTTGACGGCCGCCGCAACCCGCGCCATTTCGGGGATATTGTCGGGCGGGACGGGTTCTTCGAACCAGAGCGGCGCATAGGGCTCGATCGCCTTGCCAAGCCGGATCGCGCCGACGGTGGTGAACTGACCATGGGTGCCGAACAACAGGTCGGCGCGATCCCCCACCGCCTCGCGGATGGCGCGGCAGAAGGCCACCGAGAGCGAGATATCCGACATCGCAGGCATATGGCCGCCGCGCATGGTATAGGGGCCGGCCGGGTCGAACTTGATCGCGGTAAAGCCGCGCGCCACGCAATCAAGCGCGGACTCCGCCGCCATCTCGGGCGAGGTCCAGAAGGCGGTAAGATCATGATGCGGCAGGGGGTAGAGATAGGTATAGGCGCGGATGCGCTCATTCATCTTGCCGCCCAAAAGCGCATAGACCGGACGACCGCGCGCCTTGCCCAAAATATCCCAACAGGCGATTTCCAGCCCCGAAAAGGCGCCCATGACGGTCAGGTCGGGGCGTTGCGTGAAGCCCGAGGAATAGGCGCGGCGGAACATCAGCTCGATATTCTCGGGGTTCTCGCCCTGCATATGACGGCTGAAAACATCGGTGATCACGCCGCGCATGGCTTCTGGGCCGATGGAGCTTGCATAGCATTCGCCCCAGCCGGTGATGCCGTCGTCGGTGGTGAGCTTGACCAAAATCCAGTAGCGCCCGCCCCAGCCCGGCGCGGGCGGGGCGGTGACGATGATGTCGAGATCCTTGAGTTTCATGTTATGCTCCGATCTGTGCGGCGGGTTTCGGATCGCGTTCCGCGATCCGACCGGGTGGGGGGCGCTGCCCCCCACACCCCCCGGGATATTTATGGCAAGAAGAAGGGGTGGGTCATTTGAAGAGGATCACGTTGCGCCGGGCGGCGCCGGTCTTGGTGTCGGCGATGGCCTCGTTGATCTGATCGAGGTGCCAGCGGCCTGAAATGAGTTCGTCGAGTTTCAGGCGGCCCTGTTGGTAGAGGTCGACCATCCAGGGGATATCGCGGCGGATGACAACCTCGCCCGCGTAGGAGCCGATCATCGACTGGCCTGCGGCGGCGAAGCTTACGGCCTCGTAAGAAGAGGGTGAGCCGCTATGGGGCATACCGACCATGATCATCTTGCCGCCCCCGGCGAGGTAGCGCGGGGCGACGTCATAGGCGGCTGCCGCGCCGACGGTGACGAGCACCACATCGGCGCCGCGCCCCATCGCGGCCTTGGCGGCGCGCCAGGGTTTGTCGCCCGTGGCAAGCACGCCGTCGGTGGCGCCGAATTCGCGGGCCGTGCTCAGTTTTTCTTCGCTCATGTCGACCGCCACGATGCGCCGGGCACCAGCGATGCGCGCGCCCTGAATGGCGTTGAGGCCGACGCCACCGGCGCCGATCACCACCACGTCCTGACCGGCGCGCAGGTCGGCGGCATTGACCACCGCCCCGACGCCGGTAATGACACCGCAGGCCAGCAGGGAGGCCGAGGCCATGTCGATGCCCTGAGGCAGCTTCACGATCTGGCTTTGATCGACCACCACCTTTTGCGCAAAGGCGCCGCAGGCCATCGCCTGATGCAGGGTGCCGCCCGAGGCGGTGCTGAGCGGGCCAAGGTCGCCGTCATAGCGGGTTTCACAGCCCGTCGGGCGCCCCGAGCCGCAGCTTGGGCAGGAGCCGCAGGAGCGGATCAAGGTCACGACGACCGGATCGCCGAGGCCAAAGCCGGTAACGCCCTCGCCGATGGCACTTATGTGGCCGGCGGCCTCATGGCCATAGACGGCGGGCAATGACCCGCCCCAGCCGCCCTCGGCATAGGAAATGTCAGAATGACAGACCGCCACCGCATCCAGATCGACCATAACCTCGCCGCGTTCGGGCGCGCGCAGCTCGACATCCTCGATCACCAGTGGTTCCCCGAAGGCGTGGCACACGGCGGCTTTGATGGTTGGCATGGCGACGCTCCTTTTTGCGTTTGGGGCAGGTGACCCGGATTCGCGCGCCGTCGCAAGGGGCGATTGCCGGTTGCGCGTCAGATATGGCCGGTGGCGCGGAGGAAGTCGCCAAGGTGACCGGCGTAGGTCTCTGGCTGATCGACCGGGGGCACATGGCCGGCGCGGCGGATAAGCTGAAACTGCGAACCGGGGATAAGATCGACGGTTTCGCGCAGAAGATCGGGCGGGGTCGAGCCATCCTCAGAGCCCGCAATGCCAAGCGTCGGCAGGCGCAGCCCCGAGGTGGGCGTATAGAAATCCGTGCCCGATATCGCCGAGGCGCAGCCGATATAGCCCTCGGGGTCATGGCGCGTCAGAAGCTCAAGCCAGGGCAGGTGCCTGTTTTCCTTGAGGAACGCGCGGGTGAACCAGCGCTCGCAAGAGGCGCGGGCAAGCTCTGCCATATCGCCCGCGCGGGCAGTGGCGATGCGGCTGGCCCAGATTTCGGGCGTGCCGATCTTGGCGGCGGTATTAGAGAGAACCATGGCGCGGATAAGATCGGGGCGTTTGACGGCCAACCCCTGTGCCACCATGCCACCGATCGAGAGGCCCACGAACATCGCATCGCGCACCGAAAGGTGGTCAAGTAAGCGCTCGGCGTCGCGCACCAATGTGCCCATGGAATAGGGCGCGGGCGGACAGGACGAGAGGCCATGACCGCGCGCGTCATAGCGGATGATGCGCAGGCCCGGCGGCAAATGCGGCAGGATCGCATCCCAAAGCAGCGTGCCGGTGCCAAGCGCATGGGCAAAGACAATCGGTGCGCCGTCGAGGGGGCCCTCGTCAAGATAATGCAGCCTTATCTCGTCAAATTCCGCAAACGCCATGGCCAGACCTCAGGCAAACCGGGTGAGGGCGGTTTGAAACACCTCGGCATCGACATTGCCGCCCGAAATGGTGGCAAAGACCGCGTCGCCGTCGATCTGATCGGCGTGAAACAGGGCGGCAGCAAGCGCTGCGGCGCCGCCCGGTTCGGCGACGACCTTGAGCCGCGACCAGGCAAGCGCCATGGCATGCAGGCATTCATCCTCGCTCACGACAAGGCCGGGGCCACACAGCCGCTGCATGATCGGAAAAGTGATCTCGCCGGGCTGCGGCGTGATGATGGCATCACAGAGGCTCCCTGAAAGATGCGCGTTGCGCTCGATCTTGCCAGAGGCAAGCGAGCGGGTGACATCGTCGAACCCCTGCGGCTCGCAGGGGCGCGCGCGCAGGCCCGGCGCGTCGGCCTCAAGCGCAAGTGCGATGCCAGAGGTCAGCCCGCCACCGCCGCAACAGACCAGAACATCGGCCTCAGCCACGCCAAGCGCGACCGCGTCCTCGGCGATCTCAAGGCCGATGGTGCCTTGCCCGGCGATCACCTGCGGCTCGTCATAGGGTTTGATCAGGGTCAGGCCGCGTTCGCCCGCAAGACGCGCGCCGATGGCGTCGCGATCCTCGGTGGCGCGGTCATAAAGCACCACCTCGGCGCCGAGCGCGCGGGTGTTGTCGATCTTCATGCGCGGTGAATCGCCCGGCATGATGATCACCGAGGCAACGCCATGTTCGCGCGCCGCAAGGGCCACGCCCTGGGCATGGTTGCCGCTTGAAAACGCGATCACGCCGCGGGCGCGGGTGTCGGAATCAAGCGCCGAGACCGCCGAGCGCGCGCCGCGATACTTGAAGCTTCCGGTATGCTGCAGGCATTCGGGTTTCACAAACACCCGCCGCCCGGCGATCTCATCCAGAAACGGCGAGGACAACAGCGGCGTGCGCCGGGCATGCCCCTTGAGGCGCGCGGCGGCAGAGCGGATCATGGTGATATCGGTCATGCGGTTTGATCCAGCAGGGCGTGAATGGCGGCAAGCGCCGGGGCTTCGTCAAGAAAGGGCACATGGCCGCGATCGGGCACCACGGCGGCGATAAGGCCGGGGTGATGCTCTTGCATCTTGGCCAGTGTCGCGGCGGTCAACAGGTCCGAGTTCGCGCCCTTGATCACCGCCAAGGGGATATCCTTGAGCGCATCGAACAAGAGCCAGAGATCGGCCGCCTCGCCGGTGCCCGCCTGTCCGGTCAGCGCGTCGCGCAGCCTGGCATCATAGCGCAGCCCAAGCCCGCCGCCGGGTTTTTCGTGAAACATGAACGCGGCCTGCTGGCGCCAGCGTTCAAGGCTGACCCCGGCGAAATCGGGGCCATGCACATGGGCAAGCGCCGCGGCGCAACTGTCGAGGTCGGGCAGGCCTGGTTCCTTGCCGACATAATCCATGATCCGCTCAAGGCCCTTCGCATCCACATCCGGCCCGATATCGTTGAGCACCACCGCCCGGAGGCGCGCCGGGTGGCCATAGGCAAGGGCCATGGCGATCAGCCCGCCACGCGAGGTGCCGATCAGGGTGACCTGATCAAGCCCAAGATGATCGAGCAGTTCTAACGCATCCTGACCTTCGCGCAGGATATTGTAATTGGTGAAATCCGCGTCATAGGCAGACTTTCCGCGCCCGCGATAATCCATGCAGATCAACCGGTTATCGGATAGGTGAGGCGCCAGAAAGTTGAAGTCGGCGCTGTTGCGTGTCAGCCCTGCAAGGCAGAGGATCGCACGGCCGTTGCCCGTATCGGTGTAATAAATCTCAAGCCCGTCCGAGGTGGTGAAATGCGCCATCAGGAGCCCGCCAGTGCTGGGATGCCCGTCAGATCGTGGAGTATGCTTGTCGGCCGCGCCGGCAGGCGATCCACCGGATCACCGGCGCGATTGACCCAAGCGGTGGTAAAGCCATAGCCCGCCGCCGCGCTCGCATCCCAGCCGTTTGAGGACACGAACAGCACCTCGTCGGGCGCACAGCCAAAGCGCGCGCCGACAAGGTCGTAGACCACGCGCGCCGGCTTGAATATCCCGACGCTTTCAACCGAGAGGACATCGTCAAGCACATCCCCGATGCCCGCCGATGTAACCGCCCCGTCAAGCATATCCGGCGACCCGTTGGACAGGATCGCGGTGTTCATCCCGGCGTCTTTCAACGCGTGCAGCATGGCGGGGACCTCTGGGTAGGCCTCAAGCTCCCAGTAGAGTTGTAACAGGCGCTCGCGCAGATCCCTGTCGTCGCCAAGCCCCTCGGAATCCATCGCCCAGTCAAGCCCGTCCTGCGTGACCTGCCAGAACCCCGTATGCTCGCCCATGACCGCGCGCAGCCAGGTGTATTGCAGCTGTTTGAGGCGCCATTTCTCGGCAATCGCGGGCCAATGGCGGGCAAAGACCTCGCGGCCGGGCTCGGCGGCGGCGTTGCGGGCGGCGGCGGCGACGTCGAACAGCGTGCCATAGGCGTCGAAAACACAGGTGGTTATGGGCATGTGGCCTCCGGGGGCTGGGGCGCGCGACAGGGAACATCCCGGTGCGGCAGACTATGGATTGCGCGCAGAGTGGCACGGATTTTCAGGGGTGGAAAGGCCCTGTTGCATAACGCCCACGTGACCGGCCCGCGGGAAAATCAGGATCGGTTTGCAAATCGTGGCAGGGGTGGTTAGATTCGCGCATCAACCAAAGCACCTGCGCGATGCGCGGCCTTTCAAACCCATCCCCCCATCACGATTGGATATTTTATGACGCAAGTTAAATCGGGCGATACCGTTCGCATTCACTACACCGGCACGCTGGCCGATGGCAGCACCTTTGACAGCAGCGCAGGCCGTGATCCGCTGGAATTCGCGGTTGGCTCTGGTCAGATCATTCCGGGGCTTGACGCGGCCATGCCGGGCATGACCGTCGGCGACAAGAAAACCGTCGAAGTGCCTGCGGATCAGGCCTATGGCCACCCCGACCCCAACGCCCAACAGGCCGTGCCGCGCGCCGAAATTCCGGCGGATATCCCGCTTGAGGTCGGCACGCAGCTTCAGGTTCAGACACCGCAGGGGCAGGTCATGCCGGTCACCGTGGTCGAGCTGACCGAAGAACAGGTGGTGCTGGATGCCAATCACCCGCTGGCGGGCAAGGATCTCACCTTTGCCATCGAGCTTGTCGAGATCGCCTAAGCGCGAGAGTGCCAACTGGCAGAACGATAAAACGCGCGCCGTGGGTTATCCACGGCGCGCGTTGCGGTTTAGGACCCCCAGATTTTTCGACGAAAAATCTGGGGGTTGCGCGTCAGGCGATGTCGAGCACAACAGCGCCCGCGCGCCCCGGTGTCATTACTGCATCCTGCGCGGCGGCGCAGGCGTCTAGCGGGTAATGGGCGTGAATGGCTGGGGTCAGGCTGCCCTTTTCCAAGGCGCTGTGCAGCCGCGCAATGGCGGCCTGTCGCGGCGCGTCGGCCAGAATGTAGATCAGCGTGATATCAATCGTGATCGCCTTGAACAAATATGGCCCGAACGGCAAAACGGGCGTCATGTTGCGGCCCGAGCCATAGGCGGCGATGGTGCCATTCGGCGCCATCACCTCGGCCAGAAGCGCGGCGTTTTCGCCAAACTCCACCTCGATTGCGCGCTCCACGCCCGTGCCCTGGGTGTCTTCGATGATCTTGGCGGCAAGATCGGGGTCGGCGTAGTCAAACACCTGATCCGCGCCCGCCGCCTTGACACGTTCGACCGCGCCCGCAGAGCAGGTTGCGATCACGCGGGCCCCTGCGCCATGGGCCAGTTGCACCGCGTTATGACCCACCGCGCCGGCCCCGCCTGAGATCAACAGCGTTTGCCCGGCCACATCGCCGTCGCCGAACACCGTATGCGCCGCCGTCAGGCCCGGAATGCCAAGTGTCGCGCCGGTGTCAAAGCTCACACCCTCGGGCAGGGGCACGGCCTGAGCTGCGGGCAGGGCGATATACTCGGCGGCGGTGCCATGGGCGCGTTGCCACTGGCCGTTCCAGATCCAGACCCGCTCGCCGAGGCGCGCGGTGTCAACGCCGCTCCCGACGGCCTCGATTACGCCGGCGCCGTCGGAGTGGGGGATGATTCGATCAAAGGCGGGCTTGGTCACGCCGGGGCGCGCACCGGCACGGGCCTTGGCATCCGACGGGTTCACGCCCGAGACATGAAGCCGCACCAGAACCTCGCCCGGTGCCGGGCTTGGGGTGTCGATCTCGATCAGCTCAAGAACATCGCCGGCGGGGCCGAAGGCTGAATAGGAAATTGCGCGCATGTCAGAGGGGCCTTTTCGTCATTGGGGACGCCGTTCACGCCCAAGCTGGCGGTGCAGAACGGCAGGAAAGCGATGTTGATTTGATCGTCGTGCAGGGTGATGAGCCCAAGCTCGGGCGCCTCGACGGCGGGCGTGAAGCTCTCCCAATCCCAGGGCGGCACCGGCGGGGGCGCCTGATAGAGCGCCGAGCGCAGGCTGGAAAAGGCGATCCGCCCGATATGCCCCGAAACCGGGCGATGCACATGTCCGAAACACAGCTGGCGCACCGCCGGGAACCGCGCCAGCAGGTCCATAAGCGCGGCCCCGTTTTCCAACCTGTCGGGGTCAAGCATTGGCAGATCAAGCGCCATCGGCGGGTGATGCAGAAAGACCAGGGTCGCCTTGTCGGGCTCTGCCAGCAACGCCCGTTCAAGCCAGTCCAGCCGCTCGGCGCACAACAGGCCAGAGGCCGCGCCGGGGTTCAGGCTATCAAGGCAGATCACGCGCGCCTGCGGCAGCTCGATCGCATATTGCGCAAAGCCGGGCATCGCCCCTTTCGGCAGGCGCAGATGCTCAAGGAACAGCGCGCGCTTGTCGTGATTGCCGGTCATCGGCCACCACGGAATGGCACGCCGGTCAAGCTCTGCGGCAAGCGCGCGGTAATTCGCGGCGGTGGCGGTTTCAACCATATCGCCCGAGATCAGGCAAAGATCGGCCTCGGCGTCACTCTGGTTGATAAAGGAAATCGCCGCATCAAGCCGTGCGCGCGGATCATGGCCCAGAACCGTGCCGTGGTCTTCGAAGTGCAGATCGCTCAGCCAGATGATCCGGGTGTTGGCGTCATGTGTCGCCTCAGCCCTGTCGGCTGTCATTTCCGGCGCAGGCGGATGACCACATCGACCGAGGCAATCTCGGCGCCCTCGGGCGCGTCGGGCACCTGGGTGATCTTGAGTTGATCGGCGGGCGCATCCGACAGGGTGCCGGTGTCTTCCCAATAGAAATGCGGGTGGTCATGGGTATTGGTGTCAAAATAGCTTTTGGAGCCGTCAACCGTGACCTCTTGCACAAGCCCGGCCTCGCAGAACGCGCGCAGGGTATTATAGACCGTGGCCAAGGATACGCTCTCGCCCATGTCCTGAACATTGGCAAACAGGCTTTCTGCGGTGACATGGCGGTGCTGGCCATCGCCCACCAAAAGCGTGGCAAGCGCGACGCGCTGTCGTGTCGGGCGAAGCCCGGCGCCCGAAAGCCACTGCGTTGCGGTGTTGGTCGCTTGCACTGTCATTGTTCCGTCTTTCCCGTGTTCCCAGGTAATATAGAGGTGGGTCGGGGCTGAATTCAAATAAAAATCACAGGCGTTTCCTTGGGCGGGCATGACGGCGCAGGCTTGCATGCGCCTTTTGCCCGGTGATAGAGGGTTTGGTAACACAGGGTTTGAAAACAAAAGGGGGCCGCCTGAATGGCCGAGTATCCTAGCAGCTTTGATCGCGACGATTTGCTGAAATGCGCGCGCGGGGAATTGTTTGGCGAAGGCAATGCGCAATTGCCGGAACCGCCAATGCTCATGATGGATCGGATCACCGAGATTTCCGGCGATGGCGGCGCGCATGGCAAGGGCCATGTGGTGGCCGAATTCGATATCAATCCTGATCTGTGGTTCTTCAAATGCCATTTTCCCGGCAATCCGATCATGCCCGGCTGTCTTGGTCTTGACGGTTTGTGGCAGCTGACAGGGTTTAACCTTGGCTGGCGCGGCTGGCAGGGACGCGGTTATGCGCTTGGCGTTGGCGAGGTCAAACTGACCGGCATGGTGCGCCCGGACCGCAAGATGCTGACCTATTACGTGGATTTTACAAAGGCCGTGCAGAGCCGTCGCTTGACAATGGGGGTTGCCGACGGCCGGGTTGAGGCCGATGGTGAGGTCATCTATCAGGTGAGCGACATGAAGGTTGCATTGTCGGAAAACTAAGCCTCGCGGAAAAAGGAGTACGCAAATGCGTCGAGTTGTGGTGACTGGTCTGGGTGTTGTCTCCAGTATCGGGAACAACGCCCAAGAGGTGCTGACCTCGCTCAAGGAGGGCAAGTCAGGCATTACCGCAAATGAGGCGATGGCCGAGCACGGCTTTCGCAGCCAGATCGCCGGGGCGGTGAATATCGACCCGAGCGCGCATATCGACAAGCGCGCGCTGCGCTTCATGGGGCCGGGGGCCGCCTATGCCCATATCGCCATGCAGCAGGCGATTGCCGACAGCGGGCTTGAGGAAAGCGATATCGTCAATCCGCGCACCGGGCTTGTGGCCGGATCGGGCGGGCCCTCGACAAGCGCGATGCTTCAGGCCCATCAGACCGTTCTGAGCACTGGCGCGACCAAGCGGATCGGGCCCTTCGCGGTACCCAAATGCATGTGTTCGACGATTTCGGCCAACCTGAGTACGGCGTTCAAGATCAAGGGCATCAACTATTCGATCACCTCGGCCTGTTCGACCAGCCTGCATTGTATCGGCAATGCCGCCGAACAGATCATGATGGGCAAGCAGGATATCATGTTCGCGGGCGGCGGCGAGGAACTGGACTGGACCCTGTCCTGTCTGTTTGACGCCATGGGCGCGATGAGCAGCAAGTATAACGACAGCCCCGACAAGGCGAGCCGCGCGTTTGACGCGGGGCGTGACGGCTTTGTCATTTCCGGCGGCGGCGGCATTCTTGTGCTCGAAGAGCTGGATCATGCGCTTGCGCGTGGCGCCAAGATCTACGCCGAGGTGACCGGCTATGCCGCCACCAGCGATGGCCACGACATGGTTGCCCCCTCTGGCGAGGGTGGCGAGCGGGCGATGCGCCTGGCGCTTGGACAGCTTAGCACCGATCGCAAGGTCAGCTATATCAACGCCCATGGCACCAGCACGCCGGTCGGCGATGTCGGCGAAGTCGAGGCCGTGCGCCGGGTCTTTGGCCAGGGGTCAACCCCGCCGATCAGCTCGACGAAATCCATGACCGGCCACAGCCAGGGCGCCACCGGCGCGCAAGAGGCGGTCTATTGCCTGCTCGCGCTGGAGCATGATTTCATTATTCCCTCGATCAATGTCGACACGCTTGATCCCGCGCTTGACCCGGCCGAAATCGCCACCAAACGGGTGGACAATGCCGGGCTTGATACGGTCATGACCAACAGTTTCGGCTTTGGCGGCACAAATGGCTCAATGCTTCTGAGCAAATATCACGGATGACAAATATATGAACATGTCAATGAAGGGCAAACGCGGGCTAGTCATGGGGGTGGCGAATGACCGCTCGATCGCCTGGGGCATTGCCCGCGCGCTGCATGAGGCCGGGGCCGAGCTGGCCTTTAGCTATCAGGGTGAGGCCTTTGGCAAGCGGTTGGAGCCGTTGGCGCAAAGTGTCGGGTCCGATTTCATGGTCGATGTGGATGTGACCGATGATGCATCGCTCGATGCCGCGTTCGAGTCTCTTGGCGCGCGTTGGCCGACGATTGATTTCGTCGTGCATGCGATTGCCTTTTCCGACAAGTCCGAGCTTACCGGCCGGTTTTTGAACACCAGCCGGGCGAACTTCAAGAATTCGATGGATATCTCGTGTTACTCCTTCATCGAAGTGGCGCGCCGGGCGTACCCCTTGATGAAGGAAAACGGCGGCACATTGCTGACCCTGACCTATCAGGGCTCAAACCGGGTTGTGCCGAGCTATAACGTGATGGGCGTGGCCAAGGCCGCGCTTGAGGCGGCGACCCGCTATCTGGCCAATGATCTTGGTCCCGATGGCATCCGCGTCAACGCCATTAGCCCCGGACCGATGAAAACCCTCGCCGGTGCGGCCATCGGCGGCGCGCGCAAGACCTTCAAGCACACCGAGCAGAACGCGCCGCTGCGCGCCAATGCCACGCTTGAGGCGATTGGCGGTACGGCGGTCTACCTTGCCTCGGATGCGGGCGCCTGTACCTCGGGCGAGATCATTCGTGTCGATGGCGGCTATCACGTGCTTGGCATGCCGCAGGCCGACAACCTCTAGGTCGGATCCGGGCCGGTTCTGGCCCTAAAAATGCCATCATGCGGTGATAAGTCTCGTCGCATGATGACCAAAAGACATAGCAACCCGCATCGAGAAGAGCGCTACAAGGCCCGTGCAAAACGGGCCCGTTTCTGGGCGTGGCCAGTGCGGATCGCCCTGGTCGGCTGTGTCGGTGCCGCGATCTGGCAGGAACCGGCCCTGTCGCCCGAGGGGCACGCGATGCTCAAGGCCGCTGCGACGCAGATCGCAGAGCGGATTGGCGACCCCGGTGGCGCGCAATCCTATCTTGCCGCCCTGTCCGCGCCCGCACAGGCCGCGCCGGATAACTGAGAAAAGTCGGCAGAAGCCTTAAAACCACTGCCCCGGTTCCATCAAGCCTAAATCCAGCAATTGCCGTGAATGCCATTCAAACGGAATGGAATTGTGCCATTTGAAGGTGGCGATATCAAAGGTCGAGCCGGGGTTGCGCTTGAGCGCCTTGGCGGTGCGAAACGACACGATCGCGCTTGTCAGATTGTGATGCCAGGGACAGGCATAGGTGTTGTATTCCTCATCCGAAAACGTGTGATCTTCGCTCAAAAGCAGCTCTGGCTTGGCCTTGAAAAGCGCGATCCGGTCTATCTTGCGGCGCTTGGCCGGGATATGCTCTTCATAGCGCCAGCGCAGGCCGCCGAAGAAATCAAGCTGGCGTTCCTTGGGGTGGTTATGATTTTCGGCATCGGGCCGGGCAAGCGCATAATAGCCCGATTTGTCCATATGCGCCTGTTCCAGCGAGACCGCATTTGAATGGGCATCAAGATCGTCGGCATAAAGGTCGATCACATAGCACAGCATCGCGTCGCGCCGCTCTTCGGCGTGAAAGGCAAGCATTTCCCCGATGGTGCGCGTTTCGCAGAACGGATAGAACAGGTATTCGGCGTTGTAGCAGTAATACATCCAAAGCCCCGGCGCGGCGGCAATCACCGCATTGACCGCCTCGCTCAGGCTGTCGCCGCCCGAAAGATCATGCTGGATGCGGTAAACAGTCTCGGCCTGTGCCACATCTGGGGCAAGATCAAAGTTGTCCGGCACGAACACCAGCACCGATTTGAACCCCGAATCAAGATGATGGCGCAGGGTCGAATTAAGCTCGGTCTCATCCTCGGCGAACACCATGGCCACAGGCCCTTTTGCAAGGGCCTTGCCGGGGTTGGCAAGAAAGTCTTTCAGGCGCGGTGAGGGCATGCTTTGCTCGGTCCTTTTGGCGCCAGAATCGGCCAAACGCAGACGCATTGCAAGTGCCCCTGAAAGTGATGTACTCAGACCCCCTGAAACCATGGCAGGAGCCGGGCAAATGGCCGATGTGAAAAAACTCTTTATCAAGACCTACGGCTGTCAGATGAACGTCTATGACAGCGAGCGTATGGCCGAGGCCATGGGCGGCGCCGGGTATGTCGAAACCCAGACCCCCGATGACGCCGACATGATCCTGCTCAACACCTGTCATATCCGCGAAAAGGCCGCCGAAAAGGTCTATTCCGAGCTGGGCCGCTTTCGCGATCTCAAGGCGGCGAACCCGGATCTCAAGATCGGCGTGGCGGGCTGTGTCGCGCAGGCCGAGGGCGAAGAGATCATGCGCCGCCAGCCGCTGGTCGATCTGGTGGTCGGGCCGCAAAGCTATCACCGTCTGCCCCAGATGGAGGCCAAGGTGCGCGCCGGGGGCACGGCGCTTGATACCGATTTTCCCGCTGATGACAAATTCGATACCCTGCGCCACCGGCCCAAGGCCGCGCGTGGCCCGACCGCCTTTCTGACCGTGCAGGAGGGCTGTGACAAATTCTGTGCGTTCTGCGTGGTGCCCTATACCCGTGGCGCCGAGGTAAGCCGCCCGGCCAGCCGCATCCTTGAAGAGGCCCGCAACCTGGTCGAGCGCGGCGTGCGCGAAATCACCCTTCTGGGCCAGAACGTGAATGCCTATCACGGCGCTGGCGAGGGTGGCGGAGACTGGACATTGGCCCGGCTGATCTGGGCGCTCAATGACATCGACGGGCTGGAACGCATCCGCTTTACCACCAGCCATCCCAATGACATGGGCGACGACCTTATCGCGGCGCATGGCGAATGTGCCAAGCTGATGCCCTATCTGCATCTTCCGGTGCAGTCGGGCAGCGACAAGATCCTCAAGCGGATGAACCGGAGCCACACCGCCGAAAGCTATCTGCGCCTGATCGAGCGCATTCGCGCGGCGCGCCCCGATATCCTGTTGTCGGGCGATTTTATCGTCGGCTTCCCGGAAGAGACCGAGGCCGATTTTCAGGCCACGATGGATCTCGTTGAAGAGGTCAATTACGGCTATGCCTATTCGTTCAAATATTCGACCCGCCCCGGCACCCCGGCCGCCGAGCGTGCGCAGGTCGAGGAGGATGTGAAATCGGAACGCTTGCAACGTCTGCAAGGCCTGATCACCCGCCAGCAACGCGCCATTCAGGACGCGATGGTGGGGCGCACCGTGGGGGTTTTGTTTGAAAAGCCCGGTCGCCTTGAGGGGCAGATGATGGGCAAATCCGATTACCTGCACGCGGTTCATGTGGCCAATGCCGATGTGGCCGTGGGCGAGCTGGCCCGTGTCGAGATCATCGAAAGCGGCACCAACTCTTTGGCCGGACGTCTGGTTCGGGGCTGAAACCCGCACCATTTGCCCCGATTGTGGCAGAATTGCGGCAAACCCTATGGATTGTTTCCAGGCCATCCACAATATATGGTAGAATTTGCTTCACTTTAATTTGATTGTTGCTACAATTTAGCCATATTTTGAAGGTTGGGCGGCGCATCCATTGCACAGCTTTGCCTGGGGGCAAGAAAAGGACAGTAGGGTGACGAAAATTATTTCGAATACGCTGCGCGGCATGGTCGGGGGCGCATGTGCAGCGGCCCTTTGTGTCGTCATGACGGCGGGGGCGGGCTTTGCCCAGAGCGGCGGGCAGCGCACCATTGTTGGTGAGCGCTATGTTCCGACAATATGGGTTGATCCCGATGGCTGTGAACACTGGGTGATGGATGACGGCGCCGAGGGCTATATGTCCCCCCACGTCAGCCGCCAGGGCATTCCGGTCTGCCGCGAGGCGAACCTCTGTGGCGTGATCAACACCGACCAGATGTTTGCCACCGACAGCGCGCGCATCAATTCCAGCGGTCGCCAGCGTCTTGCGGAGTTCTTTGAGCAGGCAGGGGCGGTGTCCTATACCATCGTCGGTCACACCGACAGCCGCGCCTCGGATGAATACAACATGGGTCTTTCCCTGCGTCGCGCCAATTCGGTAGCCTCGGTCGCCAAGCGCACCGGCGCGAGCATTGCCGATGTGCGTGGCTACGGCGAACGGATGCCCAAGGCGTCAAACAACACCGCAGAAGGCATGGCGCAAAACCGCCGCGTCGAAATCTTGTGCTGGCGCTAAGGGGACCGGATGATGAAAACAGTTAAACTTGCACTCGCGCTTCCGATCATCGGCCTGCTTGCCGCCTGTGAAGGTGGCGGTCATGGCGCGGTCGGGGCCGACAAGACCCGCGATCGCGGCACCGACAAGAAACATCTGAGCCAGCTTCAGGCCGGTATCTGGATTGACCCCAACGGCTGTGATCACTGGATCATCGACGATGGCGTCGAGGGCTACCTGTCGCAACGTCTCGATAAGTTCGGCAAGCCGGTCTGTTCGGGCGTCGGCCCGGCGACGGTCGCCACCGGCAACTTCAAAGGCGGCAGCTCGATCCCGGATTCGCTCTGAGCGTGGCGATCACAGCTCAAAAAATCGAACTGCGGGCCGAAGGGTCCGCAGTTTTTCGTTGTGGAGGGCAAAGTTTCGCCACCCACCGCTTGCACCTTGCCGCGCAACTTGGCAGGCTGAAGTCACACCTCTGGTTTTGGGAGAACTGATTGGTCCATAGCGCGCCACCCCCCGTTTCCGACGTGGCTTCGATCCACGAAGCCGTGATTGAATTTCCCGATAACAAGCTGCTGATTGATCTGTGCGGCGAATATGACAAGAACCTTGCCGAGATCGAGCGCAGCCTTGGCGTGCAGATCGTCCGGCGCGGCAATCACTTGTCGATCATCGGCGAAGAGGCCGCCGCCGCCGAGGCGGTGAGCGTGCTGAACGCGCTTTACGGGCGGCTTGAAACCGGCAAGGGCGTCGAACACGGGGATGTCGACCGCGAACTGCGCATGGGCGGCTCGGATGCGGGCACTGGCGCGCGCGACGGGGATCAGCTTGAGATGTTCAAGGGCGGCGCGGTCGAGATCAAGACCCGCAAAAAGCTGGTCGAGCCGCGCACCGACGCGCAAAAGGCCTATGTTCACTCGCTGTTTGCCAATGAACTGGCCTTTGGCATCGGACCTGCGGGCACCGGCAAGACCTATCTGGCGGTGGCGGTGGCGGTGAATATGTTCATCGAGGGCCATGTGGATCGCATCATCCTGTCGCGTCCGGCGGTCGAGGCGGGCGAAAAGCTTGGCTATCTGCCCGGTGACATGAAGGACAAGGTCGACCCCTACATGCAGCCGCTTTATGACGCGCTGAACGATTTCCTGCCCGGCAAACAGCTTGCCAAGCTGATCGAGGAAAAGCGGATCGAGATCGCGCCGCTGGCCTTCATGCGCGGGCGCACCCTGTCGAATGCCTTTGTGGTGCTGGATGAGGCGCAAAACGCCACCTCGATGCAGATGAAGATGTTCCTGACCCGCCTTGGCGAGGGCAGCCGCATGGTGATCACCGGCGATCGCACCCAGATTGACCTGCCACGCGGGGTGCCGTCGGGGCTTTCGGATGCAGAGCGGCTTTTGAAAACCATTCCCAAGATCAGCTTTAACTATTTCACATCCAAAGATGTGGTACGCCATCCACTTGTGGCCGCGATCATCGAGGCCTATGAGGCGGACGTGTAACGCAAGGGCGCGCAATGGGATGTTGACCGAGGTGATGATAGAAGACGACCGCTGGCAGGCGGCGCAGCTTGAGCCATTGGCCGAACGCGCGGCCACGGCGACGCTGACGCATCTCGGGCTTGACCCGGACGCCTTTGAAATCAGCGTCTTGGGCTGTGACGATGCGCGCATCGCCGTGCTGAACGGTGATTTTCGTGAAAAGCCGCAACCGACCAACGTGCTGTCCTGGCCAAGCGACGAGCGCGCGCCCGAGACCCCCGGCGCGGTGCCCGATCTGCCGGTACCCGGCCAAGACGCTGAGCTTGGCGATATCGCGATCGCCTATGACACCTGCGCCGCCGAGGCCGCCGCTGGCGACAAGCCGCTTGGCGATCATGTGACGCACCTGATTGTGCACGCGGTCCTGCATTTGTTGGGCTATGATCATATCCGTGACCAAGATGCCACTTTGATGGAAGCAACCGAAGTGGCGATACTTGGCAAACTGGGGTTACCTGACCCATATTAGGCTATTGGGCGCTTGTGCCCGCAAACTGGAAAGAGACGGATGGGCGAGAGTATCGACGGGTCTTCTAACGCAGCGCAAAGCGCGCAGCCGGAAGACCAGACGACAAGTGAAGAAACAGGCGGTTTTTTTCGCCGTTTCATAGGTGTGTTCAACCCCACCGATGCCACAGCTTTGGACGAGCACGAAGATGCAACGCCGACCAACGGCGGCTTTGGCATGCGCAACCTGCGGGATATGGCGGTCGAAGACGTGGCCATCCCCAAGGCCGATATCGTCTCGGTGCCCGCCACCATCACCAAAGATGAGCTGGTGCATGTTTTCCGCAACAGCGGCATGACCCGCCTGCCGGTCTATGAGGGCACGCTGGATACGCCGATCGGCATGGTGCACCTCAAGGATTTTGCGCTCAAGCATGGGTTCAACGGCAATGGCGGGCGGTTTTCGCTCAAGCGGATGCTGCGGCCGTTGTTGTTCGTGCCGCCCTCGATGCCGATTGGCGTGCTCTTGCAAAAGATGCAGGCCGAGCGGCGTCACATGGCGCTTGTGATTGACGAATATGGCGGCGTTGACGGTCTGGTTACCATCGAAGACCTGATCGAACAGGTCGTCGGCGAGATCGAGGACGAGCATGACATCGACGAGGGCCATTTCTGGAACGAAGAAAGCCCCGGCTGTTACGTGGCGCTCGCCAAAACCCCGCTTGAGGATTTCGAGGCCGAAATCGGCCAATCCCTGACCGATGTGGATTCGGTCGATGAAGAGGAAATCGACACGCTTGGCGGGCTGGTCTTCATGCTGCTTGGCCGGGTGCCGGTGCGCGGCGAGGTGATCGAGCATCCAGCCGGCCCCGTCATCGAAGTGATGGAGGCCGATCCGCGCCGGGTCAAACGCCTGCGCGTCCGTCTTGCCGAGCCGGTGAATGGCTAAGCTTTCAGGCCTGCCGGATCGGGCCTTGCGCCGCATCTCCGGCATGGCGCCGCTGCGCCGCTGGCTAAGTGTCATTGCCATTGGCGCGCTCGCCGCTCTAGGGCAAGCGCCCTTTGGCCTCTGGCCGGTGACGCTGGTGATGTTCGCGCTGCTCATTGGCCTGTTCCTCAAGGTCTCTGATTGGCGTCAGGCGGCGTGGCTCGGCTGGGCCTTCGGCACCGGCTATTTCCTGCTCGCGCTCAGCTGGATCGTCGAGCCGTTCCTGGTCGATGTGGCGCGTCACGGCTGGATGGCACCTTTCGCGCTTTTGGGGCTTGCGGCGGGGCTTGCCCTGTTCTTTGCAGGCGGCCTTGCGCTTGGCCGCGCGGCCGGGGGCGGTGTGGCCGGATTTATCGGCGGGCTTGGCCTGGCCGAGGCCGCGCGCGGATATGTTTTCACCGGTTTTCCATGGGCGCAGCCGGGGCATGTTTTGATTGATACCGGCCTGTTGCACTGGGCCTCTTACGCGGGATCTCTGGGCCTCACGGCGCTTGTGCTTGGCGGGGCGGCGGCGCTTTGGCATGCCGTGTCGGGCGGGCGTCGGGCCGCCGTCGTGGTGGTTGCGCTTGGCTTGCTCTGGCCCTTGGGGGCGACCTTGCGCCCTGACGCGGCGGCGCCGAGCGACGCACCCGTCGTGCGCCTGATCCAGCCCAATGCGCCGCAACACGAAAAGTGGCAGGCTGACAAGATACAGGGGTTTTTCGACCGCCAGATCCTGTTCACGCAGGCAGGTGAGCAACGCCCCGATCTGATCGTCTGGCCGGAAACGGCGGTGCCGGTCATGCTCAACACCGCCGCGCCGACGCTTGAGGTGATCTCGGCGGCGGCGGGCGGCGTGCCGGTGGTTGTTGGCTTGCAACGCTATGACGGGCCACGGCTTTACAATTCGCTCGCCCTGATTGAGGCCGGTGGCACCGTCGCGGCGGTCTATGACAAACATCATCTCGTGCCCTTCGGCGAATATATGCCCTTTGGCGACTGGCTTGGGCAGATCGGCATTCACGGCCTCGCCGCCAATGAGGGGCAGGGCTATTCCTCGGGGCCGGGGGCGCAGGTAATCGACATGGGCGGGCTTGGCGCGGCCTTGCCGCTGATCTGTTACGAGGGGGTCTTCGCGCAGGATGTCCTGTCGGCGCCCGAGCGCCCCGATTTCATGCTTTTGATCACCAATGACGCGTGGTTTGGTCAGGTCTCTGGCCCCTATCAGCATCTGGCGCAGGCGCGGCTGCGCAGCGCCGAACAGGGCCTACCGATGATCCGGGTCGCCAATACCGGGGTTTCGGCGATGATCGACGCCACCGGCCGGATCACGGCCGAGATCGCCATGGGCAAGGCGGGCTGGCGCGATGCGCCCTTGCCGCCGCCCTTGCCGCGCACGCTTTATGCGCGCACCGGCGATCTGGGTATGGTCGCGCTTTTCGCTCTGCTGCTTGGTTTGTCACGCATCGGCAACAGGCAAACCGCCCCTGGCATATAGTGATTGACGCGAACCGGGCAGGGGCGTAACCAAGCCCAAATTCGTCACAACGGCTTCCTGGCGTGGCGCGATAGAATATTGGAGCGTTTTCATGGCAAGACAGAACTATCTTTTCACTTCCGAGTCGGTCTCGGAAGGGCATCCCGATAAGGTATGTGATCGTATCTCGGACGCGATCCTTGATGCCTTTCTGGCCGAAGAGGCCAACGCCCGCGTGGCCTGTGAAACCTTCGCCACCACCAACTTTGTGGTCGTTGGTGGCGAGGTGGGTCTGTCGGATCCTCAGCGTCTCAAGACGTTCATGGGCGGCGTTGAGGCCATCGTGCGCGAGTGTGTGCGCGATATCGGCTACGAGCAGGAAAAGTTCCACTGGAAGCACCTGTCGTTCCAGAACCTGTTGCACCCGCAATCGGCGCATATCGCACAGGGCGTCGATCGTGACGGCGCCGGGGATCAGGGCATCATGTTCGGCTATGCGGTTGATGAAACAAAAGAATTGATGCCGGCCCCCATTCTCTATGCTCATGCGATCCTCAAGCGGCTTGCAGAGGCGCGCAAATCCGGGGCCGAGCCGACACTTGGGCCGGATGCCAAGTCACAGCTGACCCTGCGCTATGAAGACGGTCGCCCGGTCGAGGTAACACAGCTTGTTCTGTCGACCCAGCACACCGATGAAAGCCAGACCAGCGACGACATTCGCGCCATTGTCGAGCCCTACATCAAAGAGGTTCTCCCGGTCGGCTGGCTGACCGAGAAAACCGAATGGTGGGTGAACCCGACCGGCACCTTCGTGATCGGTGGGCCGGATGGCGATGCAGGCCTGACCGGGCGCAAGATCATCGTTGATACCTATGGCGGCGCGGCCCCGCATGGCGGCGGCGCGTTCTCGGGCAAAGACCCGACAAAGGTGGACCGTTCGGCGGCCTATGCGGCGCGCTATGTGGCCAAGAACGTGGTTGCGGCAGGTCTGGCAGCACGCTGCACCCTGCAGCTCAGCTATGCGATCGGTGTGGCCAAGCCGCTGTCGATCTATGTCGATACGCATGGCACCGGGCAGGTGGAGGACATGCGGATCGAAAAAGCGGTCGAGGCCTGCATGGACCTTACCCCGCGCGGCATCCGCGAGCATCTTGACCTCTGCCGCCCGATCTATTCGCGCACAGCGGCCTATGGCCATTTTGGCCGCGCACCCGAAGCCGATGGCGGCTTTAGCTGGGAACGCACAGATCTGATCGAGGCTTTGAAAAAAGCCGTTTAATCAAGGGGCTGGCGCGCGTTCTTCGCGTGCCAGTTTAACTGGATATGAAGCGCGAAACACATCCCTCAGGCGCGCCTTGGCGCAACTTTTATGGTCGGTTCAAGGGCAAGACCCTGCGGCCAAGCCAAGAGACCTATCTTGACGAAGATCTGGCGAAACTCTCGCCGGGATCGGTTGGATGGGACGAGAACCCCGACCGCGAAAACATTGACCTGAAAGCGCTTTTTGGCGGTCGCGATGTCTGGCTTGAGATCGGCTTTGGCGGGGGCGAGCATATGGTGCATCAGGCCGTTCAAAACCCTGACGTCGGCATCATCGGTTGCGAGCCGTTCATCAACGGCGTGGCCATGCTCTTGGGGAAAATCCGCACGGCCGAGGCGCACAACATCGCGGTTTATCCCGGCGACGTGCGCCATATGTTTGACGTCTTGCCAGAGGGCTCGATCTCTCGGGCGTTTCTTCTTTATCCTGATCCATGGCCGAAAAAACGCCACCACAGGCGCCGGTTTGTCACCGAAGAGCATTTAACACCGCTCTGCAAGGTCATGAAAAAAGGCGCCATTTTCCGGGTGGCGACGGACATTCCCGATTACGTGCGCCAAACGCTTGAAGAGGTGCCGCGCCACGGGTTCGAGTGGCTTGCAGAGCGCCCCAGCGATTGGCGCGAGCCATGGGATGACTGGATATCGACGCGCTATGAGCAAAAGGCCCTGCGCGAAGGGCGCGTGCCGCATTACCTGACCTTCCGCAAGCGCTGAGCGGCCACTCGCCCAGCTTTTGCGTGCCGGTCTCGTCCTCTAGGCGGCGCTAGTCCGGCTCGCCGCCGAAATGCGCCCAGAATTCATCACGCGGGTTGCTGCGCGGGAACGGAATATCGGGAACCGGCACCTCCAGGAAATCGCAGAGCGGTTGCCAGCCATCGGTGACGTGAAACACCAGGAGGCGGTCGGAAGGAACCTGATCGCGCACCGTCTGATTGTTCGCGCGATAAGCGGCAATGGCACAGTCGCGGTCGCTGTGATCCTCAAAGGTATCCTTCAGGAACCAGTCCGACATCGTGCGAAAGATATCATGAATATGCGGCGGCAGGTCCATCTCGGGCGCATTGGTGAAAAACTTGCTGATCGTGGTGCTGAAGCTGTTCCACCATGCGTCTTCGGGGCGTTCGGTATGGATCACCTTGGCCTCGGGAAAGGCAGTGATCGTTTGCGGCCAGACCGCTGCGCCGGGCCAGTCGACCTGGGCGTTGTAGCCGTCAAAAACTGCGGTCCAATCCACCGGCCTGCCTGCGGCGATGGCGGCCCAATGCGCCGGTTGGGCCGGGTTTTCCATGACTTCGACCATATGGTGACAGGGCCCAAGTCCAAGATGTTCGAGGGCCAGTTTCGTTGACATTGTTCCGGTGCGTCCGAAACCCGAGCCGATAATTTTAAGTGTCATATAATACCGCGGCCCGGTCATGCCTAAGGCGAAGGGCAATATCGGATGCCGTCCCATGCTGGATGTCCGAAAAAACCATACCATTACTACCGCTGTCCCGACAAGTTAGGGCGAGGGCGCATGTTTTTCTAGAGAAATCTTGCGGGACCGGGACCGGAGGGGCGCCTCAGGCAGCCAGTTTGCTGCCAAGCCGCCCCAGCATATCAAGGCATTGCTGAAGCTGATCAAGCGACACGTACTCATCGGGCTTATGGGCCTGGTCAATTGATCCGGGCCCGCAGACCACCGCCGACATGCCGTATTGCTGAAAGATGCCGGCCTCGGTGCCAAACGGCACAAGCTCTGCGCCGTTGGCGCCGGTCAGCTCCATCAGGATAGCCTTGGCCTCGTTCATTTCCGCAGGTTCCAGCCCGTCAACCTCGCCGATGACTTCGGTCACGATATTGGCGTCGGGGCAAATGCTTTGCATGGCGGGCAAGAGCACGTCGCGGCAGTACTGGCGCAGGTCATCCTTGACGAAACTCGCGTCCGAGGCCTGAACCGGGCGCATTTCCCACTCGATGCTGGCATTCGAGGCAATCACGTTATGGGCCACGCCGCCCTTTACGCTGCCGGTGTTGATCGTGGTCCAGGGGGGATCAAAGCGGCTGTCGCTTGGTGCGCGGTCGCGCAGGGCATCCTTGAGCGCCAGCAGCCGGTTGATATAGCGCGCCGCATATTCCACCGCATTCACGCCGCGGTCCGGGGCCGAGCCATGGCCCGCAAGCCCGCTGAAATGGGTGGTATACTCATAGCACCCCTTGTGGCCCTCGATGATGCGCATGCTGGTCGGCTCGCCGATGATCGCCACGCCAGGGCGGATGCCCTTGGCCTTGAGGCTGTCGACAAGGGCCTGCGCCCCGAAACAGCCCACCTCTTCGTCATAGGTAAAGGCAAAATGCAGCGGGCGATCCCTGACCTGTTCGGCAAAGATCGGGGCCATGGCCGTGGCGGCGGCGATAAAGCCCTTCATGTCACAGGTGCCGCGCCCGTAAAGATGGCCGTCGTGTTCAATCAATTCGAACGGATCGCTCGCCCAATCCTGTTCGGCCACGGGCACCACGTCGGAATGCCCTGACAGAACGATGCCGCCATCCACTTCGGGGCCGATGGTGGCGAAGAGGTTGGCCTTGTGGCCGATTTCGTCATGAAAGATGTCGACCCGTGCCCCGTGGGATTCAAGCACATGCGCAAGATAGGCGATCATATCGAGGTTGCTCACTTCCGAAACGGTCGGAAAGGCGATCAGATCGCGCAAAAGCGCAACGGTATCGGAAAGCATGGTGCGCACGGGGGATATCCTTGGCGGTTTGAAGGTCGTTGAGACTGCGCGACTGTGTTGAGCATGGCCAAGCCCGTCAAGCCCTGAGGGTGTAATTTTCCCAGGATGGCACCGCCGAAAGCGAGGTGAAATGGGGGCAACCGCGACCCTGAGTTGTGGTCAGGTGTGTGAATTCAGGCTCACACCGCTAGATATCTGGCAAATATGCCCATTTTGTCCGAATCACTTCAAAAACATCTAGCGATTGTGGCTAAAAAACGGTAATTGGAAGACACAAAAACAAAGTGGTGCGCCAAAGTACCATGTTCTGAGGTTTAAAGTGGTGGTGTTATGAACGCGATTGATTATGTCGCCCGCACAGATGCGGGCATGTCGCAGCATGGGTCGGTTTTGGCTCAAGGCGGTGTGACGGTTATACCGGCCGATCAAGGCCAGGAAATTTCCCTGAACCTCAGACAGACCGACATCCAGGGCTACGCGCGGGATGGCGGTGATCTTGTGATCACGCTGTCCGATGGCCGGGTCATCGTGCTGGACAATTATTACAGTGATGCAGGCGCGGCGCAAAGTCGGTTGTTCATCAGCGCAGATGGCTATCTGAACGAAGTCAGCCTTGTCGAGGGCACCCAAGGCACGGTTTACGCGCAATACGGTCCGATCGAACAGTGGGGCAAGTGGAGCCCGACCGAAGATCTTATCTTCCTGAGTGGCAATGAAATTACCGCGCCGGTTGGCGGCGATGACGAGGTCTCGATGCTCGGGGCCGGTCTCTTGGCTGGCGGGGGCCTTTTGGGTCTTGGCGGCGCCGGGGCGGCTGGTCTTGCGGCGGCGGCCGTGATCGGTGCTGGCGCCGGTGGCGGTAACGGCGGCGGCGCTGGTGGCGCGACCCGCATTCCGCCTTCGGTCAATGAAGATGGCACTATTACCATTGGCGGCGATGATGCGGATAACCCGACGATCGCGATCACCGGCGGCGGCGAGCCCGGCTCGGATGTTGGGGTGACCATCGGCGATCAGACCGTCGATACCGTGGTGGATGAAAATGGCGAATGGGACGTCGTGTTTGAAGGCGACACCTTCCCCGAAGATGGCGAACATGATGTCATCGTCGTGGTGACAGAACCCGATGGCACCGAGACCACGCTGGATGGCCCGTCGATTGTTATCGACAGCACCCCGCCCGAGGTAACGGTCGAAGAAGGTACCGTGGCCGCGGATCACGTGGTCAACGCAGATGATTACAATGACGGTGTCGATATCGCCGGTCAGGGCGAGCCGGGCGCGGCGATCACGGTTGTGGTCGATGGTCTGGAAAAGAGCACCGTCATCGGTGAAGACGGTCAGTGGAAGGTCAACTTTGATCCTGCCGACCTGGCCGGGGGCGAGCGTGAGCCCGAGGTGACCATCACCGCAACCGACAGTTTTGGCAACTCGACCACGGTCACGGATGCCCTTTCGATTGATACGGTGCCGCATCCGATCACGATCAACAGTGCCACCATCGGTGGCGACGGGGTTGTGAACTTTGATGAGGCCGCCGCAGGTTTCCAGGTCACGGGCCATCCACGCCCGGTGCGACGGTGCGCGTCACCCTTGGCGGCGTCGACAGGGATGTCTTGGTCGATGGCACTGGCAACTGGTCGGCTCAGTTCGACGCAAGCCACATTCAGGCCGGGAAATCCGATGCCACGCTGACCGCAAGCACGATTGATGCGGCGGGCAACCCGAGCCAGACAACCGGCACCTTCCGTGTCGACACCGAGGTGCGCGACTTTGCCATGTCGGGCAGTGCCGGTGGCGACGATTCCGCGATCAACGCGGCCGAACAGGGCGACGGCTTTACCATGAGCGGTCAGGTCGAGCCGGGCTCGCGCGTGGTGCTGACCTTCCGCGGGGCAGAGGTTGATGCGGTTGTCGCCGCAAACGGAAGCTGGACCGCGTCCTTTACCGGCGCGCAAATTCCGGCGGGCACCTATAGCGCCGATGTCTTTGCGATTGCGACCGATGCGGCCAACAACACCTCTGAGGAGCTTCGCCAGACGATCACGGTTGATACCGAAGCGGGCAGCCTGACGCTGAACGCGGCCAGCATTGGCGGCAATGGCGTGATCAACGGCGACGAGGCGAATGACGGCGTTCTGGTCACCGGCACCGCCGATCCCGGCGCGCGTGTCATTGTCACGCTGGACGGTGTCGAACATACCGCAGTGGCCAACACTAGCGGTCAGTGGCAGAGCCTTTACAGAAGCCAGGAAATCACCCGCGGCACCCATGACCCGCTGGTCACGGCCTATACCGAGGATGCCGTCGGCAACCCGACCGAAGTCGAGGCGACGGTGCGTGTGGATACGCAGGTTGATAACCTCAACCTCAACGATCTCAATCTGGCGATCACGGCCGATGGCCGCGATGTGATCAACAACGATGTGGCCACCGGCGGCTTTAACGTCACCGGCACGATCGAGCCGGGCTCTGAGGTTACTGTGACCATCGACGGGGTCGAACATGACGCCACCGTTGACACCAACGGCAACTGGGTTGCCGTCTTTGGCGCCAACGAGATTACCTCCGGTCAGCGCTTTGCCGACCTGCGCGTCGATGTTCTTGATCCGGCGGGCAACGAGGCCTTCCTTGAGCAAACGGTTCAGATCGACACCTTTGTCGATGAGCTGTCGCTTCAGGGGCCGATCACCTCGGGTAACGTGGTCAATATCGCCGAGGCGCAGGGCGGGCTCCAGCTCTCGGGTCGTGTCGAGGCAGGATCAAGCGCAAGCATCGACGTCTTTGGCCGCACCTATGACGCGGTTGTGGACAGCGCGGGCAATTGGACGCTGACCATTCCAGAGGGCCATTTCCCGCAGGACGATGGCAGCGCGCAGATGGTGATCAACGCGACTGACTGGGCGGGCAACACCGATCAGATCATTGAAACGCTGAACTATGACATGGTGGCCCCCGATACCCCCGGTATCGTCGGTTATTTCCGTCAGGGCGACGGCTATCGCAATGCCACCGTGGAAACCAACGAAGACGACATCAGCATTCATCAGGTTGATGCAGGCGGCAATGTTCAGCAGTTGTCGCTTGGCGAACAGCCCAATGCCTTTACCGGTGAGACGGATTACTTCTTTCTCAACAATGCCGGTGGCGTTCAGCCGGTTCCCGATGGCTCGCAACTTGTGGTGACCGCGACCGATCCCGCTGGCAATGCGGCCAGCACCTATGTGGTGCTCGATGAAACCAGCACCTCGGTGGTTAATATCGCCAACCCGAACCTGGCCGCGTTCGATATTGAGACCATCGACCTGCGGTTTGGCGATCAGTCCCAACTTACGCTGAGCGAAGCGCAGGTTCTGGCGCTGTCGGGCAATAGCGATAGGGTTCTGGTGCAGGGCGGCGGCGATGATCACCTGACCATCGCGGGCGCGCAATCGGCGGGCAGCACCCAGATCGACGGCCAGAGCTATGACATCTACACCCTTGGCAATGATGCCACGCTGGTGGTGGATGACGAGATCCGGATCGTTACCTGAATCAAGGCCGGGGCGCGCGAGATATCTGTCTGCGCGCCCCCAAAAGATGAACCCGATAAGAGGGCAGACCATGGGGCAGGGGCAAAGATCAGCACATTGGCTGGCGGCAGGCACCGCCTGTTTCTTTCTGGCAGGATGCCTGTCAGGGACAGGCGACGAAGAAAGCGTGTCGCGCTTCAACCTGAATGCGGGCGCGCGCCCCGATCAGGTGGCGCGACAAAAGGAATCCGCCAATTCCCCGATCATCACCGCCCTTCAGGACCGGCGCAGCGTTCTGCCCTCGGACGGCAGCTTTGATCAGGTCGCAGGCGCCGTGCTTGGCGCCTATAGCCGCAGCGCCGAGGCCGACCTGCTGAGCGCGCGGTTGCGCGCCGAGGCGGCGTCGAAAAACTGGTTGCCGCGGATTGGCCCGAACATCAGCCTCACCAGCCTGAGCGATATCGTCTCGCAACTCATCGTCGAGCAGGTGCTGTTTGACAACGGCCGCAAAAAGGCCGAGCGCGGCTTTGCCAAGGCCGATGTCGAAGTGGCCGCCGTCACGCTGGCCGATGACGTCAACGGGCGTGTCCTGAGCGGTCTGTCGCTCTATCTTGATGCGGCTGAGGCGCGCGAACGCGTCGCGCTTGAAACCCGCACCCTCGCCGATATGAGCCGGTTTGAATATATCATGTCCGAGCGCGTCAAAGGCGGCGTCTCGGATATGTCCGACCTCAATGTCCTTGGTCAGAAGCTGGCCGAGATCCGCGCCACGCTGGCAAGCCAGACCGAGGCCGAAACCACCGCGCTTGCAGAGTTGAACGCGATGTCGGCGCGCCCGCTGAACGGCGTCACCGGCCTGAGCGAAATGCCGGTCCATATCGACGACGCAGAGCCGCTTGACGTGCTCAAGGCCGAGGCCGAGAAAGAGCGCGATATCGCGGGCGCCGTAATGGCGCGCGCCGGTCTGCTGCCGGGTCTGACGGCGGGCGGCACGCTTGGCGACGGCGGTAGCGGCATCGGCCTTAACCTGCGCTCGGAAAAGCTTTTGGGTCTTGGCACCGGGGCGCAGATGCGCGCGATCGAGGCCGAGAAAGAGGCCGCGAGCCGCCGTGTCACACAGGCCGAAGAAGACAGCAACCGCATCCTGCAACGGCTTGAGGCGCGGCTTGCCGCCCTCTCGCGTCAGGTCGGCGAGGCAAGCGCGCTCAGCAGCGCCGCTAAGGCCAACCTTGACCTCTTTCAAGAGCAATACGAGGCCGGCCAACGCCAGGTCATGGATGTGGTCGGCGTCTATGAAACCTTCGCAGACCGCCAGACCCGCGCCGTCAGCCTGAAATACGAACTGGCCCTGGCGCGGCTTGAAATTGCCCGTCACCTTGGCCTTTTGGCGGACGGGAGCCGGATTTGAGCAAAGCGCCAATCGCTCTGACCATCACCAGCGGCACCAAAGGCGCGGCTCTGCGCCGGGCGGCCACTGAGGGGGCAGACGAGGCGACGGTGGCCTCGCGCTTTGGCGCGCGGGCCGAGGCGCGGGCCAAGCTTGGCGCGAGTTATGCCGTGCATCTTGGTGTCGAGGTCATGGCGCGCGATATCCTTGAGGCGATGATCGCCAGCGATGCCAACGGCCCGGCCAATGACTCTCCGCAACCGCAGGCCCTGGCCGATGGGCTAGAGGCGGTGGGGCTTGTCTCGCGGGTTGAAACCGTGGCCCATCCGCATCCCGACCGCTGGCCCGCCCTTGCGCAGATGACCAGCGGGCAATTCGTGCTTGTGCTCGGCCAAGAGCGCGGCACGCTGGTGATTTACGACACCACCTGCACCGACAATCGCACCGAGGTGCCGGTCGACGAATTCGAGCCGTTTTTCACCGGCATGATCGTGCGCGCCGAGGCACCTGTGCAAACGCTAAGCCGCGCGCATGACCTTCCGAGCGCCAAGGCGCATTGGTTCTGGTCGCAATTTGCCGGGTTTCAGCGCCACATCGCCGAGGTCACGCTTGGGTCATTCGTCGCCAATATCCTGGCCGTCGCGGTCGCGCTTTTCGCGCTTCAGGTCTATGACCGGGTGATCCCGCATCAATCCGAGGCCACGCTCTGGGTGCTGGCCGCCGGCGCTGGTCTTGCGCTGGTGATGGAGGCCGGCCTCAAGATCGCGCGGGCGCGCCTGATGGATGGCGCGGGGCGCCAGATCGAGTTGAACGTCCAGAAAATCCTGATGGATCGTCTGCTTGGCATGCGATCAGAGCTGGCCAGCAAGAGCCCCTCGAACCTGTTTAGCGCGATGCGCGAATTCGGCTCGGTGCGCGAGTTTTTCACCGCCTCGACCATCGGCACGCTGACCGACCTGCCGTTTATCGTGGTGTTTCTGGCGCTTGTCGCCTCGATTGCCGGCAACGTCGTCTGGGTGCTGATCGCGGGCGGCATCATCATGGTGGTGCCGGGGTTCTTGTTGCAAAAGCGGATGATGCGCCTCACCCAGGACATGCAGGGCGCCGGCGCGCGCAGTGCGCGGCTTTTGCACGAGGCGATCTTTGAACTTGATACCCTCAAGACACAGCGCGCCGAGGATCGGTTTCGCCGCCTCTGGGGCGATCTGACCGCGCTTCAGGCGCTTAAATCCAGCGATCAGCGCCGCCTTGGGTCGGCGCTGACATTCTGGGCGCAGGGCGTGCAGCAGGCGACCTATATCGGGGCGGTGATCCTTGGCACCTATCTTGTGTTTGCCGGGGAGTTCACCGTCGGCTCGATCATCGCGGTCGGTATCCTGACCAGCCGCACCCTTGGCCCGCTAACCCAGCTAAGCGGCACTCTGGCCCGCTGGGGCAACGTCAAATCGGCCCTGAACGGCCTTGATGCAATCGCGCTTGCCAGGCAGGACGAGGAAGAAGACCGCAGCTATCTGCGCCGTGAACAGATCGACGGCGGGTTCGAGCTTCGCGAGGTGCAATTCACCTATGACGAGGGCGCGGCGCCGGTTTTGGATGTCGCCGGGCTTGCCATTCAGCCGGGGCAGGCGGTTGCGGTGCTTGGCACCAACGGATCGGGTAAATCGACCTTTCTCAAGCTCTTGTCGGGGCTTTATGCGCCAAGCAAGGGCCGGGTTCTTCTGGATGGCACCGACATGGGACAGATCGCGCCGCGCGATTTGCGCCGTCTGATCGGCTATCTGGGCCAAGACGTGCGCCTGTTCACCGGAAGCCTGCGCGAGAACCTGAACCTGACGCTGCTGGAACGCGATGACGGCCGTTTGATGCAGGCGCTTGATTTTGCCGGGCTGGGGCCGTTCGTGAAAAGCCACCCCAAGGGGCTTGATCTTGAAATTCTCGACGGCGGTCGCGGGTTGAGCCAGGGCCAGCGGCAAAGCATCGGCTGGGCGCGGCTCTGGCTTCAGGACCCGAAGATCTGTCTTCTTGATGAACCCACCGCGGCGCTTGATCAGACGCTTGAACGCACTCTGGTGAGCCGCCTTGAAACATGGCTCAAGGGGCGCACGGCGATCATCGCGACGCATCGCATGCCGATCCTGTCCCTGACCAGCCGCACCCTGATCCTTCAGGCCGGGCGCATGGCCGTGGACGGGCCGCGCGATCAGGTGCTGGCGCATCTGGCGCAGGCCGGACCCACCGCACAGGGAGGTGCCTGAGATGAGCCGTCTGGACAGCCCCCGCACCACCGCCGGCATTCTGGCCGAGCTGAATGACCGGTTGCGCGGCCCGAGCCTTACGGTCTGGCTCTGTGCGCTGACGGTCTGGGCGTTTATCCTCTGGGCGGCTTTTGCCTGGATCGACGAGATCGTGCGCGCGCAGGGCGAGTTTATTTCCACCTCGCGCCCGCAGATCATCCAGAACCTCGAAGGCGGCATTCTGTCCGAGCTTTTGGTGCAGGAAGGCGATGTTGTGGCGCGTGGCGATATCCTTGCGCGGCTTCACGACACCCAGTTTGAAAGCGCGGTTGTCGACCTCAGCGACCAGATTGCCGCGCTTGAGGTGCGCCGCCTGCGCCTTGAGGCCGAGCTTGCCGGGCAATTCGACTTTACCGTTCCCGGTGCCCTTGACGCACGCGCGGCCGATATGATCGCCTCGGAGCGCGCGCTCTTGAAGGCCCGGCAGGAAGATTTCGTCAAGCGCAGCGAGGGGGCGAAAAGCGTTCTCAAGCAATCGTCCGAGGAAAAGCGCCTGTTGGAGAATCTGCTTGAGCGCAAGATCGTGGCCTTGATCGAGGTGACCCGCGCGCGCAAGGCCCATGCCGACGCGCAAAAGCGCTATGACGAGATTGTCACCCAGGCCGAGCTTGAGCGCGCCGAGGCCTATTCCGAGACCCTCAAGGAGTTGGCGACGCTGCGGCAGGGTCTTAAATCCAGTCAGGATCAGCTTAACCGCACGGTGCTTCACAGCCCGCTGCGCGGGATCGTCAACAATCTCAAGGTGACCACGATCGGCGGTGTGGTGCGTCCGGGCGAGCAAATCCTCGAGATCATCCCGCTGGATGAGGAGATGTTTGTCGAGGCCCGCGTCGAGCCGCGCAACATCGCCAATATCCGGCGCGGACGAGAGGCGACGATCAAGCTGACGGCCTATGATTATACGATCTTTGGCACCCTCAAGGGGCAGGTGAATTTCATCTCTGCCGACACGTTCAAGGACGAACGCGCCCGCGATCCCGATGGCGATCCGCATTACAAGGTGACGCTTCGGGTGGATATGAGCGCGCTGACGCCGCGCCAGGCGGGCATCGAAATCCGCCCTGGCATGCAGGCCGAGGTCGAGTTGCACACCGGCGAAAAGACGGTGTTGCAGTATCTTCTTAAGCCGCTCTACAAATCCCAACAGGCGTTGCGCGAACCCTAGGGCATGGTGCTCAAAAATGGGGACCGGTTTTGAGCTTCTCGAACGTGCGAAAGCAATACTTTAGAGCATGTCACGTGAATTCGAATGAAGCCGACATGCTCTGTAAGCGTCCGGTCTGACCGCCCCTATGGCGCGGTTTTCCATGGGAGCAGGTCGTCGACGCGGTTGATCTTGTAGTCTGGGATGCGGGCAAGTGTGTCGGCGAGCCATGCTTGCGGATCGATACCGTTCAGTTTGGCCGTTTCGATCAAGGTGTAGGCAATGGCGGCAGCTTTACCACCGGTCTGTGATCCAACGAACA
>NZ_FWFJ01000023.1 GCF_900172365.1 Roseovarius gaetbuli | reverse complement strand
CAATGGCTCTGGACTTACAACAATGAGCGCCCCAACATGGGCATCGGCGGCATAACACCCGCTATGAAACTGAAAACAGCTGCGTGATTTCTACGGCTGGACCCCATTAAAAATGGGGGGATTACCCCGGGGCGCGATAGCCTGTTTGCCGCAGAAGGCCATTAATCCTCAGAGCCGGGCTTGGGGCGTGCGGGCAGGGGGATATACTCGCCATTCTCGCCGATTCCCTCCCATAGGGCAAAATCACTGGAAAATTTGCGCCGCAGCCGGGCCTGGGTCTTGGGGCTAAGTTCAAGGGCGCTTGGGGGCGATGCGTTGAGCCGGTTGGTTGCAATCCTCGTGCCAAGGCGCTGTTCCAGAAAACGGATAAGACCGGCTTGATCCTCATAGCGGAACAGATGCGTGATGCAGGTGCCATTGCGCTGTGGTTCGAGGAACTTTGACTGTGCGCCGACCCGCGCGAACCCGGGTTGCTCTCCCAAGCAATAAGCCGCAACGAAATCATCAAAACTAAGACCCTGCGTGCTATTGGCGGTCCCGGCCATCGCTGGTCTTTGGCGATACCGATACCAGCTTCCCAGCCAACTGATCGGTTCACGCATCACCGCCAGAACATCGACCTCGGGCGCGATGAATCGCTCGATCATCGGGCGAAAGAAGCGATTGTAGCGAAACACCGGTGCGTGTTTTAGCTCAGGGGGCGTCGTCACAGCGATGGCCGCGAGAGGGAGAAGGCTTGCCTGATAGGCGGTGCTACCGGTTTTGGGAACCGACAGGAATACCAGATTTGCCTTTGAAAACACTAACATTTAGCGGCCTTCTCCAAGAGATCTGCACATATGAGACCACTGTAAACTACTTGTTAATCGTTTCGGGCAAAAGTCGACTTACCAATAATTTTCTTGAAATGTTCCACTTTTGTCCTCATAACGTCGAGAACAAGAGGCGAACAAAGGCAGCGATTGCCGCCCGTGACTGGGTGTGGAATAAGGAAGCGAACAAATGGCAACGGCAGATCTTTTATCCATGGACAAAAAGAAAGACACGGACAAGCAAAAGGCGCTGGATAGCGCCCTGGCGCAGATCGAGCGGCAGTTCGGCAAAGGGTCTATCATGCGCATGGGCGGCGACACTCAGATCGCCGATATCGAGGCGACCTCGACCGGTTCGCTTGGCCTTGATATTGCGCTTGGCATTGGTGGCATCCCCAAGGGGCGCATCATCGAGATTTACGGGCCGGAAAGCTCGGGTAAGACGACGCTGACGCTGCATTGTGTGGCGGAAGAACAGAAAAAAGGTGGCATCTGCGCCTTTGTTGATGCTGAACACGCGCTTGATCCGGTTTACGCGCGCAAGCTTGGCGTTAACCTTGATGATCTGTTGATTTCACAGCCCGACACCGGCGAACAGGCGCTTGAGATCGTCGATACGCTCGTGCGGTCAGGCGCGGTCAGCATGATCGTGGTCGATTCGGTTGCGGCCCTCACCCCCAAGTCGGAACTCGAGGGCGAAATGGGCGACAGCAGTGTTGGCGTACATGCCCGCCTGATGAGCAAGGCCATGCGCAAATTGACCGGCTCGATCAGCCGCACCAAATGCACGGTTATCTTCATTAACCAGATTCGCATGAAAATTGGCGTCATGTTCGGCAGCCCGGAAACCACAACCGGCGGCAACGCGTTGAAGTTCTACAGCTCGGTGCGCCTTGATATCCGCCGTATCGGCGCGCTCAAGGATCGCGACGAAATCGTCGGCAACGCCACCCGTGTCAAGGTCGTCAAGAACAAGGTGGCGCCGCCCTTCAAGCAGGTTGAATTCGACATCATGTATGGCGAAGGCATCAGCAAAATGGGCGAACTTCTTGATCTCGGTTCAAAGGCCGGCGTGGTCGAGAAATCCGGCAGCTGGTTTAGTTATGGCGATGAACGGATCGGCCAGGGACGTGAGAACGCCAAGACCTTCTTGCGTGAAAACCCGAAAATGGCGCTTGAGATCGAGGATAAAATCCGCGCGTCTCACGGGCTCGACTTTGACATGTCCGGGCGCGCCGACGACGGCGACGACGGCGATATCCTCGAAGGTTAACCCGACATCGGCGACAGGATTGAGGCCCGGCCAATGCGCCGGGCCTTTTCTTGCGGTGGACATGGCAAGACGGCACAGTTAAATCATCCGGATGCAGGCCAAATAATCGCCCGGAAAGAGATGCCCATGCCAACGCTGAATGAAATCCGTTCGACTTTTCTCAACTTTTTCGAGCGCAACGATCACCGTATCGTCGAAAGCTCGCCGCTTGTGCCGCGTAACGACCCGACGTTGATGTTCACCAATTCCGGGATGGTGCAGTTCAAGAACTGTTTCACCGGGGTTGAGCATCGCGATTACACCCGCGCCACCACAAGCCAGAAATGCGTCCGCGCCGGGGGCAAGCATAACGATCTTGATAACGTCGGCTATACCGCGCGCCATCACACGTTCTTCGAGATGCTCGGCAACTTCAGCTTTGGCGATTATTTCAAGGAACAGGCGATTCCCTATGCCTGGGATTTGCTGACCAAGGATTTCGGGATCGATAAATCCAAACTTTTGGTCACCGTTTATCATACCGACGAAGAGGCGGCGTCGATCTGGAAGAAATACGCCGGGCTGAGCGATGACCGCATCATTCGGATCGCGACCGATGACAATTTCTGGTCGATGGGCGCGACCGGCCCCTGTGGCCCCTGCACCGAGATTTTCTATGATCATGGTCCTGATATCTGGGGCGGCCCTCCGGGCAGTGCGGAAGAGGACGGTGATCGTTTCATCGAAATCTGGAACCTCGTTTTCATGCAGAACGAGCGCTTTGAGGACGGCACACAGCGCGACCTTGACATGCAGTCGATCGATACCGGCATGGGGCTGGAGCGGATTGGCGCATTGCTTCAGGGCAAGCACGACAATTACGATACCGACCTGATGCGCGCCTTGATCGAGGCGAGCGCCCATGCCACAAGCCAGGATCCCGATGGACCCGGCAATGTGCACCATCGGGTGATTGCCGACCATCTTCGCTCGACCTCTTTCCTGATGGCCGATGGCGTGATGCCAAGCAATGAGGGGCGCGGTTACGTCCTGCGCCGGATCATGCGCCGCGCCATGCGGCACGCGCATCTTCTGGGGGCCAAGGACCCGGTCATGCACCGCCTCGTCCCGGCGCTTGTGGCCCAGATGGGCCAGGCCTATCCGGAGCTTGGCCGCGCGCAATCAATGATCGAGGAAACGCTTCGCCTTGAAGAAACCCGCTTCAAGCAGACGCTTGATCGCGGCCTGCGGCTGTTGGATGACGAGCTTGGCGATCTGCCCGAGGGCGTCGCCCTTCCGGGTGAGACGGCGTTCAAACTCTATGACACCTTCGGGTTTCCGCTTGATCTGACGCAGGACGCGCTGCGCGAAAAGGGGCGCTCGGTTGATACCGAGGGCTTTGATGCGGCCATGGCCGAGCAAAAGGCCAAGGCGCGTGCGGCGTGGTCCGGCTCGGGCGAGGCGGCGGATGCGGCCGTCTGGTTTGACATCGCCGAGGACAAGGGCACGACCGATTTTCTTGGCTATGACACCGAGGTTGCCGAGGGTCAGATCACGGCGCTTGTGGCCTCTGGCGCGCCGGTTGCGGCCGCCAAGATGGGCGAGACTGTCCAGATCGTCCTGAACCAGACCCCGTTTTACGCAGAATCCGGCGGTCAGGTCGGCGATCAGGGCGCTCTCAAAACCGAAACTGGCGCCGCGCGGATCACCGACACCAAGAAGGTGGCCGGCGTCTTCATCCATTTCGCCGAGGTGACCGAGGGCGAGATAACAAGCGGGCAGGCGGCCCGGTTGGTGGTCGATCACGCCCGCCGCAGCGCCATTCGCGCCAACCATTCGGCGACGCACCTGTTGCACGAGGCGCTGCGCGAGGCGCTTGGCTCCCATGTGGCACAGCGCGGATCGCTCAATGCCGAGGATCGGTTGCGCTTTGATTTCAGCCATACCAAGCCGCTGAGCGACGGTGAGCTGGCCAAGGTCGAGGCCGACGTCAACGCCTATATCCGCCAGAACAGCGCCGTTGAAACCCGCATCATGACGCCCGACGATGCGCGCGGCCTTGGTGCGCAGGCGCTCTTTGGCGAAAAATACGGCGATGAGGTTCGGGTCGTGTCGATGGGGGCCGCGGAGGGCTCTGGTCGTGGGCCGGACGGGCAGACCTATTCGATTGAACTTTGCGGTGGCACCCATGTGCGACAGACCGGCGATATTGGCGTTTTTGTTGCCCTTGGTGATAGTGCCTCAAGTGCCGGCGTGCGCCGGATCGAGGCGCTTACCGGGGCGGCGGCCTTTGACTATCTCAGCGGTCAAAGCGCGCGTCTGTCCGCCATTGCGAAGGACCTCAAGGCGCGCCCGGACGAGGTTGTCGAGCGGGTCAAATCCCTGATGGACGAGCGCCGCGCGCTGTCAAACGAGGTGGCGCAGCTGCGCCGCGAGTTGGCCATGGCCGGTGGGCCGGGTGATGGCAGCGGCGCCGAGGTGCGTGAGATCAACGGCGTGAAGTTCATCGCGCAGGTGCTTTCTGGCGTTCAGGGCAAGGACCTGCCGCCGCTGATCGACGAGCACAAGGCGCGCCTTGGATCGGGTGCGGTCTTGTTGATGGCCGATACCGGTGGCAAGGTGGCGGTCGCCGCTGGCGTGACCGATGACTTGACCACTCGGGTGTCGGCGGTGGATCTGGTGCGGGCCGCTGTGGTCGAAATGGGCGGAAAGGGCGGCGGCGGTCGCCCCGACATGGCCCAGGGCGGGGGCAGCGACATCAGCCAGTCAGAGGCCGCGATCAAAGCGGCAGAGGGGGTCATTTCGGCCTGAGGAGGAACGATGAGCGCCTATATTATTGCCCGGATCAATGTGACCGGCGCCGAAGACTACAAGAACTATGCAAGCCAAACGGTTGCATTGGCTGAGAAATTCGGCGGCAGGTTTCTGGTGAAAGGGGGCGCACAGACCCAGTTGGAGGGCAACGGCCCCGACCGGCATGTGATCATTGAATTCCCGGATCGAGAGACCGCGCTAGAGTGGTATCATTCCGATGCCTATCGCCGCATTCTGCCGATCGCGATCAGCAGCAGCAACCGTGACATCGTCGTCGTAGACGGCCTTTAAATCCCAGGAGAGACCAACATGCCCGCGCTTTGGATTGCCCATGTAACCGTGACCGATGACGAGGCTTATGGCAAATATGCCAAGCTTGCAGGCCCGGCAATTGCCGCGCATGGCGGCACGTTTATCGCGCGCGGCGGGCGCTTTGTTCAGCTTGAGGGCAAAGAGCGCCCGCGCAATGTCGTGGCGCGCTTTCCCTCGGTTGAGGACGCCGAGGCCTGTTATCACAGCGATGAGTATCAGGCGGCGCTCAACCATGCGCGCGGCGCCTCTGAGCGCGAGTTGGTGATCGTCGAAATCTCCGAATAACGCTGGTCAAACCTGCGTGTCGCCCTGGGCTCTCCCGAAGCAAAGGGGAAAGCGATGCGGTTTTTATGGACGGTATTTCTGTTGGCTTTGGCCGGGGGGGCCTCGGCTGATGATGTGAGCGCGCTCAAGCCCCCCGGCGTGGTCGCCTTGATGCGCCACGCGCTTGCGCCGGGAACGGGCGACCCGTCTGACTTTGTGCTCGGCGACTGCGCGACGCAGAGAAACCTTGATGCACGTGGACGCGATCAGGCGCGCCGCACCGGGCGCGCGTTGCACGCCGCCGGGGTGGCGTTTGACCAGATATGGACAAGCCAATGGTGCCGCACGCGCGACACCGCGCACCTGCTGAACCTCGGGGAGGTCACCGAGCAGCCTGCCCTGAATTCGTTTTATGCAGGGCAGGGCGATGCAGCGGCACAAACCGCTAAAACCATTGAACGCATTCAGGAATTACCCGGTGACGCGCGTCTTTTGATCGTCACCCATCAGGTGAATATCACAGCGCTGACCGGTCTTGGGGTGAGTTCAGGAGAGATCATTATCGCCCGCCGAACGCCAGAGGGTCTGGCGGTCAGCGGGCGATTCATGGTTGCGCCGTAGGCGTTCAGGCCTTTTTGGCATTCCGCTTGCGCTCGATCGGGTCGAGATAGCGCTTGCGCATGCGGATCGAATTGGGCGTGACCTCGACCAACTCGTCATCGTCGATATAGGCAATCGCCTGTTCCAGGCTGAGCGTGATCGGCGTGGTCAGGCGCACGGCCTCGTCGGTGCCAGAGGCGCGCACGTTGGTGAGCTTTTTGCCCTTGAGCGGGTTCACTTCGAGGTCGTTCTCACGGCTGTGTTCGCCGATGATCATGCCGGTATAGACCTTGGTTTGCGCGCCGATGAACATCTTGCCGCGCTCTTCGAGGTTCCACAGGGCATAGGCCACCGAATCGCCGCTTTCCATAGAGATCAAAACGCCTGTCCGACGCCCCTGAATGGCGCCGCGATAGGGGGTCCAGCTATGAAAGACGCGGTTCAGCACACCGGTGCCGCGCGTGTCGGTCAAAAACTCGCCGTGATAGCCGATAAGCCCGCGCGACGGCACAAGCGCGATGATCCGGGTCTTGCCGGCACCTGCGGGTTTCATCTCGGCAAGCTCACCCTTGCGGGGGCCAGTGATCTTTTCGATCACGGCGCCGGAATATTCGTCGTCCACGTCAATCGTGACTTCTTCGAGCGGCTCAAGGCGCTCGCCGTTCTCACCGGTCCGCAACAGAACCTGAGGGCGCGAAATGCTGAGTTCAAATCCCTCGCGGCGCATGTTCTCGATCAACACGCCCATTTGCAATTCGCCACGTCCGGCGACCTCGAAGGCTTCGCCGCCCGGGGTGTCCGTGACGCGGATCGCAACGTTGGATTCGGCCTCTTTCATCAGCCGCTCGCGGATAACGCGCGACTGCACCTTCTTGCCTTCGCGGCCCGCAAGCGGGCTGTCGTTGATGCCGAAGGTCACGGTGATGGTGGGCGGATCGATCGGCTGGGCTTCAATCGGGTCTTCGACCGCAAGGGCACAGATGGTATCGGCCACCGTCGCTTTGGACATGCCGGCAAGGCTGACGATATCGCCGGCAAGGGCCTCGTCGATATCCTGGCTGGCGAGGCCGCGGAAGGCCTGAATACGGGTCACGCGGAACTGTTCGATCTTCTGGCCAATGCGGCTCAGGGCCTGAACGGTTGCGCCAACCTTGAGACGACCCGATTCAACCCGGCCGGTCAGCAGGCGACCGACAAAGGGGTCGGCGCCAAGGGTGGTGGCCAGCATGCGGAAATCGTCGTTCACATGGGCGATCTGCTTGGGGGCGGGGACGTGGTTGACGATAAGCTCGAACAGCGCCGAGAGGTCCTTGCGCGGGCCTGTCAGCTCGTGATCGGCCCAGCCAGAGCGGCCCGAAGCATACATATGCGGGAAGTCCAGCTGATCGTCATTGGCGTCAAGGCTGGCGAAAAGGTCGAAACATTCGTTCAGCGCGCGATCAGGCTCGGCATCGGTCTTGTCGACCTTGTTGAGCACCACAATGGGGCGCAGTCCGAGGCGCAACGCCTTGGCGGTCACGAATTTGGTTTGCGGCATCGGGCCTTCGGCGGCATCGACCAGCAGAACCACACCGTCAACCATGCTCAGGATACGCTCGACCTCACCGCCGAAATCGGCGTGGCCGGGGGTATCAACGATGTTGATCCGGGTGTTTTTCCAAACCAGGCTCGTGGGCTTGGCAAAAATTGTAATGCCGCGTTCACGCTCCAGGTCATTGCTGTCCATGGCGCGTTCGTCGACGGCCTGATTGGCCCGGAAAGCGCCGGATTGTTTCAGCAGTTCGTCGACCAGCGTGGTTTTGCCGTGGTCAACGTGGGCGATGATTGCGATATTGCGCATGTCCATAGGGGCGGTGTCCTGATATTGTTCGCCTGCGCCCTATACGCCGCAGCGCGGAAAGGCCAGAGGCAAAGCGCCTGACGGGCGTGTTCATGCCGCGCGCCTGTGACGCTTTTGGAACAGGGCGGGCCGGGGAAAGCGTATCATGGTTGGCCCAAGCGCGCAAAGCGCGGCGCCGCTGCCCTGTTTGAAACGTGCAAGACCTCCTGCGTTGCTGACGTCAATCGGGCCAAGATCAAGCCGGATGCCGCCGCGTTCGGCCAACCAGTTTTGCGCCTGCCAGAGCAAAAGATTATGCGCCGAGGTCTTGCGCCCAAGATCGCCCGTCCAGCCGATGTGATAGGTGGCCGTTGTGCCGTGTTGCAGGATAAGCATCTGCGCCGCCAGCTCACCCGCCTTATGCGCGCTCCAGATCCGTGCCGCGCCGCGGTTTTGCGCGCCAAACGCGACCGCAAAGCCAAGCGGCAGGGCGCGATAGCGGCGCTTGCGGCGCTGTTGGGCCTCGCGGCGCAGGAATGCGGCGTCGCGGGTGGGGTCAAATTTACGCTCAGACACCACAAGCCCGGCCGCTTCGGCATGGCGCAACCGGTTGCGCCATTTCCCATGCTGTGCGGCAAGCCGGTCATTGGCGCAGGGCGACAGGTCAAGCTCGGCCACGAATTGCGGGGCGATCAGCGTGTGAAAGCCATGCTGGGAAAGCTCGGCCCCCGCGTGATCATTGTCGGCGCTGCCGATCCAGAGCGCGCCACTGGCCATTACCTCGGTCATGCAGGCGAGGAAGGTATCGCGCTGTTGCTCGGAAAGGTCGGCGCGCCAGATTGGCCCACGCGGCAGCCAGTTTACCGTCAAGGGCCCCATGCGCCGCTGCACCACAAGGGCCTGCGCGGCAATGCCGTCGTGAAGACGCCCGGTGATGCCCTGCACCCGTGCGCCCATAGCCGCCAAAGCACGGGCATACTGCGGCGTTTGTTGCAGGGCGGCGGGGCCGGGCGGGGGCGCGCCATGATCACTCAGGTCTATCTTCATGCCCCGAGTTAATCGCCTGAACCGCTAAGTTTTGATTAAGATGCGCATGAAAAAGGCCGCAACCCGATCGGGTGCGGCCTCTTCAAATCCAAAACACGCGTTTAGAATGGAATTTCGTCATCCATATCGCGCGAGGGGCGGCTTGGGGCCGGGCTGCTGCTGCCACCGCCGCCACCGCTGCTGCCGCCATAATCGCCACCGTAATCACCTCCGTAACCGCCGCTGTCCTGACCGCCGCCATAGCCGCCACCACCACCGCCGCTGCCGCCGCCTTCGCCACGACCATCGAGCATCACGAGGGTTGCATCAAAGCCCTGAAGCACGATTTCGGTGCTGTATTTGTCCTGACCGGACTGATCCTGCCATTTGCGGGTCTGAAGCTTGCCTTCAAGATAGACCTTTGACCCTTTGCGCAGATATTGCTCTGCCACCCGGACAAGGCCCTCGGAAAAGATCGCGACAGAGTGCCATTCGGTCTTTTCCCGACGTTCGCCGGTGCTCCGGTCTTTCCAGGTTTCAGAGGTTGCGATGCGCAGGTTACAGACCTTGCCGCCGTTCTGAAACGTGCGGACCTCTGGGTCGCGGCCCAGATTGCCGATGAGAATTACCTTGTTAACAGAGCCGGCCATCGTGCCCTCCTTGAATCATGCTGCGGGTTGGCGTTCTGGTGGTTACACCACTGGATGGGGGTGAAGGAAAGGTAAAAATTGTCTTCAAATCCTCTCAAATTGGCGCAACACGGCGGAAACTTTAAAAGAAGTCTCGAAAATTCGGGGTAAATTCCTTATGTTACGCCAAAGGTTAATTCTGGGGGCGGAATGGGGATTCGAACAATCACAGGGGCGGTTCTGGCCTTTGGCCTGATCCAGCCGGTCGGTGTTGAGGCCGAGGTTCTATCAAGCAAGAGCCGGGGAACGCTGTTCAAATCGCAAACCAGCGTCTTGGACAATCGCGCCCGTCAGCAATACAACAATTCCGTTCGCCTTCAGCCGCAGCGCGTGAATACGCCCACGATGTGGGGCGATGAGGCGGTGCCGCGTTTCAAGGGCGCCTATCGCGGGCCCTATATCGACGTGGCGAAACAGGCGGCCCGGCGCCACGGCGTGCCAGAGGATCTGTTCCTGCGCCTCGTCCAGCAGGAATCCGGCTGGAAGGTCAGGGCGCGCTCGCACAAGGGCGCGATCGGTTTGGCCCAGCTTATGCCGCAAACCGCGCGCCGTCTTGGCGTTGACCCGCATGATCCGCGTCAGAACCTTGAAGGTGGCGCGCGTTATCTTGCCACGCAATACAAGACTTTCGGCTCTTGGCGGCTTGCGCTTGCGGCCTATAATGCCGGTCCCGGCGCGGTCAAGAAATACGGCGGCGTGCCGCCCTATAAAGAGACCCGCAATTATGTGCGCGTGATCTGGGGCGGCTAGGCCAAAGCGCTTAGGCGGCAAAACCGATCTTATAGAGGTGAATTTCGTTTGCGGGATGCTTTTGCGCATTCACCAGCTTGCCGTTGTGGTGATTGAACAGCGCGCGCCAATAGGGCTGAATGATGACGCCTTCGTCGCGCAGCAGGGTTTGAAGCTGTGCCATCACCGCGCGGCGCGTTTCGGCATCGGCAAGCGTATTGGCGCGATCCAGAAGGCCGTCGAATTCGGCATTGGCAAAGCCGGTCTCATTCCACGCCGCACCCGAGCGATAGGCCAGCGACAACACCTGTACATCCAGCGGGCGGTGGTTCCATTGGGTCGAGGAAAACGGGAAATCGCGCCAATTGGGCCAGAATTGATCGCCCGGCAAAATCCTGCGCCGCACGCGAAGGCCGGCATCGCGCAATTGCACCGCCACCGCATCGCCGGTGTTGCGCTGCCACTCATCGTCAACGGTGACCAGCTCGTGAACATAGCCCAAAAGGCCGGCCGCCTCGATATCCTCGCGCGCCTGCGCCGGGTCATAGGGCGCGGGGCCGATATTGGCATAGGCGGGGTGGATCGGGCTGACGTGGTGATTGGCGGCCACGGTGCCGCGCCCGGCATAGCCAAGCTCAAGGCAAATCGCATTGTCGACGGCAAGCGCAAGGGCGCGGCGGACCTGGCGTTTGATATAGGGGTTGGTGCCTACCATTGTGGCGCTCTGCGAGGCGCGGATCACCGTGGTCGCGGCGGTTTCCGTGCGGGTTTTGGTCCAGCCGATGCTATCCATCGCCTCAACGAAATCGCCAACGGTTTCATAGAGCAAGTCAACCTCATCCGCCTCTGCGGCGGCAAGCCAGCTTGAGGGATTGGTGCCGAAATCAATGAATTCCACCCGGTCGAGATAGGGGCCGCCAAAGACCGCCGTGCCCCACCAGGCGTGATCGTGGTGGCGCTCCAGAATACAGCTCTCGCCCGGCGTCATCGACAGCGGGCGAAACGGGCCGGTGCCGATGCCATGGGCAAAGGGATCGCCGCCGTCATAGCTTTCGTGCGTGATCGCCGCCGGGTAATCCGCGAAATTGGCGATCACCGAGATATCGGGCGTCGTAAGGGCAAGCGCGACGGTGCTGTCATCAAGCACGGTGATCGCGCCGCTGCGGGCCTGTCCGGTCTCGGCGTCAATCATCCCGACAAAGCGCCCGGCCATGGAATTGCCCGGCGCGGTGGTGTCGCACCAGCGGGCAATATTGTGCGCCACGTCATTCGCGTCAAAGGCATCGCCATTGTTCCAGGTCACGCCCTTGCGGACATTCAAGAGATAGCGGGTGGCATCCTCGTTGATGCTCCAGCTTTCAAGCAGCATGCCGCGAAAGCTTCCGTCGCCGACATATTCCACCAGATATTCCAGAAAGCCGCGGGTCTGATTGCCAAGTTCGCTCCAGTCATAGCTGCGCGGATCCTTGAGCGGCTTGACGTTTTGCTGAATGCGCAGGGTGCCGCCCTTGGCAATGGCCGGTGTCTGGGCCTCGGCCGGGCCGGGCAGCCCGCCGAGTGCATAGGCCGCACCCGCCGTCAGGCCAAGCGATGTGGCGCGGCTCAGAAACTCTCGCCTGCCCATGCGCCCGGCCCTGAGATCACCGGCGTAGCGGTGGGCGGCAGGATGGGAGGGGGGGCAAGAATGTCGCGACATGGAACGCTTTCAATGAGGGGGACAGAATCCCGTGCATCGGTCAAGTCATTGCCAGCATTAGATAACGAGCGGCCATTAATGGCAACCCGCCGCGCGCCGTTTGGCCCGTCATTCCCGCGGCTCAGGCGATATTCGCACGTGGCGCGCGTTCGGTGCTCCTTGATCGCAGGGCAGAGGGGCTTAGCCCGGTGTGTTGCAGAACGAAGCGCGAGAAATAGGCGGCGCTGCCAAAGCCAAGCGTGGCGGCGACCTGACCGATGGGCATGTCGCTGTCTTCAAGCAGGTCGCGGGCGGCGTGCAGGCTGCGTTCGGTCAGGATGTCCGCTGCTGTCAGTCCCGAGGCCTGGCGGCTGACGCGGGTGAGATGAGTCGGGGTCACGCCAAGCGCGCGGGCATAGACCGCCATGGCGCGCCCGCTTTTGTAATCGCGCTCGATCAGCGCCGAATACCCGCGCATCAGGCGCTCTGTGGCGCTTGGCTTGTCGGGCGTGCCATGGTCAATCATCGCCCGGCGAAGCCAGACAGTGAGAATGCTGGCCTGTGCATTCAGCGCCTCATCCATGAACGGGCGCGCGGCACTTTGTTCGCGCTGCATCGCCTCAAGGATCGCGGCCAGCTCGTTCTGGCTGGTGACATCGCGAATCCGAAGGTGCTGGCTGATGTCCGGCATCAGGATAGGCCCGCCCGCAGGCACAAGGCAGACAAGGCCAAAGCCGGTCTTGCCAAGGTCGAGCGAAAACATCGTGTGCGCGGGGATCGCCAGAGCGTTGTGGACCCCGATGCCGCGCCGCACCCCGTCAACCACGGCGATGCCCTGGCCACGGGTGATCCAGATCAGCGCGTGCGCCTCGCTGCTGTGTTGCAGGCTGCTGCGCCAATCGCTGCCGCGGGCCCATTGCACCAGGGTCTTGATTTCGGGATGCCGCATGATCCGCTGTCTCCGGGGTGATCGGGTGAGTCCCCGATAATAGTCGTAATAAGACTAATCATTGGCATAGGATCGGCGCAATGTCAGGGAAAAATAGCGAAAATTCTAAATCGTTTCGGCGGCAATCCGCCGCCATCGGCGCATTCTCGCGCGAAACCAGGTGCGTTGCCGCTTGGCAAATTGCCGGGTCGCGATGGTGGCGGCCTCGCGGGCCTGATCAAGGGTCAGCTCACCGCGCAGATAGGCCACCAGTTCGGGCGCGCCGATGGCCTTGGAGGAGGGGCGCGCCGCATCCCAGCCAGGCAGGTTGGCGCGCACCTCGTCAAGGGCGCCCATCTCGAGCATGGCATCGAAACGCCGCGCGATGCGGGCGTTAAGCCAGTCCTTTTCGGCCTCGACCAAAAGCGGCTGACAGGCATCGAGCGGCAAGAGCGGCGGCGGGGTGTCGTCCTGCCAATCGGCCAGCCCGCGCCCGGTGGCCTGCAACACCTCCCAGGCGCGTTGCACGCGCATCGGGTTTTGGGTGTCGATACGGGCGCGGGTTTCGGGGTCAAGGGCAGCGACCAGCGGCGCAAGGCCTTGGGTGGCGCGGATCGCATCACCCCGTTGGCGCAGATCGGGCGGGGTGGCGGGGATATCGGCAAGCCCTTCGGTCAGGGCCGCAAAGTAAAGCCCGGTGCCGCCGACGATGATCGCGCGCTCACCGCCATCGAGAAACGGCGCCACATCGCGCAGCCAATGCCCGGTCGAATACTCGGCCCCGCCCGGCACATGCCCATAAAGCGCGTGGCGCGTGGCGGATTCATCCTCGGCACTCGGGCGCGCCGAAAGGATGCGCCAGTTGTCATAGACCTGCAGCGCATCGGCATTGACAATCACGCCGCCCTGATCGCGCGCGATGGCAAGCGCCAGTGCGGATTTGCCGCTGGCGGTTGGCCCGGCGATCAGCACCGGCTGGTCCGGATCAATATCAAATGGCATGCCCATGCCCCCCGTTACCCAAGATCGCGTGCCTTGACGAGGCGGTTTTGTGTCTTTTCGCCGCCCACGCGGGTTTCTGCGATTGAACCTTCCAGACATTTGCGACATTTTGCGCGCGATCTCATAGACGTAGTGGAGTACTGCCGATGTCCGCCCCCCAAGACCCCAATGCCAAGTTCAGCCGCGTCATGCTCAAGATCTCTGGCGAGGCGCTGATGGGCGACCTTGGCTATGGGCTTCATCCGCCAACGGTCGAGCGGATCGCGCGTGAGGTCAAGATCGTGCATGATCTCGGGGTCGAGATTTGCATGGTCATCGGTGGCGGCAATATCTTTCGCGGGCTTCAAGGCTCGGCGCAGGGGATGGAACGCACCACCGCCGATTACATGGGCATGCTTGCCACCGTCATGAACGCCCTTGCGATGCAAAGCGCGCTTGAAGGGCTTGGCGCCCATTGCCGGGTGATTTCGGCCATTCGCATGGATGAGGTGGCAGAGCCCTATATCCGCCGCCGCGCCGTGCGCCACCTTGAGAAAAAGCGGATCTGCATTTTCGCCGCTGGCACCGGCAACCCCTATTTCACCACCGATACCGCCGCCACGCTCCGGGCCAATGAAATGGCCTGTGAGGCGATCCTGAAGGGCACCAAGGTCGATGGGGTCTATGACAAGGACCCGGTGAAACACGCCGATGCAAAGCGCTATGACCGGGTCAGCTATGACGAGGTTCTGGCCCAGCATCTCGGGGTGATGGATGCCAGTGCGATCGCGCTTGCGCGCGACAACAACCTGCCGATCATCGTCTTCAGCCTTGACGAGCCGGGCGGCTTCAAGGGCATTCTGGCGGGCGAGGGCACCTATACGACCGTGCACGGCTGATCAGACGTCAGGACCGGGATTCATATCAATTAAGGCGAAGAAAACTCTCAAAATCGAGCTGACCAAGGCGGTCGGCGCTGATTTGAGAGGAGGGGCCTTGGACCGGGTCTGCGCAAATGGCTGGATTGCCGGGGCAAAGGCCGATATACCCGGCACAAACAAAACAAACGTTGTGGGCATAACAGATGGCAGATGATTTTCTTCTTGATACCGATGATATAAAGCGGCGCATGGACGGCGCAATTGCGGCACTGAAAACCGAATTCGCATCGCTGCGCACCGGGCGCGCGTCGGCCTCGATGCTGGAACCGGTGATGGTGGATGCCTACGGTCAGAAAACCCCGATCAACCAGGTCGGCACCGTCAATGTGCCCGAGCCACGGATGGTCACGATCAACGTCTGGGACAAGGGCCTTGTCGGCAAGGTTGAAAAGGCGATCCGCGAAAGCGGGCTTGGCATCAACCCGCAACTCAACGGCACCATCATCATGCTGCCGATCCCCGAGTTGAACGAAGAGCGTCGCAAGGAACTTACCAAGGTTGCCTCGCAATATAGTGAACACGCCCGCGTCGCCGTGCGCAACATCCGCCGCGATGGTATGGATCAGATCAAGAAGGCCAAGGCCGACGGTCTCTCTGAGGATGACCAGAAATTCTGGGAAGCCGAGGTGCAGGAGCTTACCGACCTTTATATCAAGAATGTCGATGAGGCACTGGAAACCAAACAAGCGGAAATCATGCAGGTCTGAATGACAAAGGGCGCGCGTATGCCAGATACATTTGTAGCAGGCGACGGTCCGCGCCATGTGGCCATCATCATGGATGGCAATGGCCGGTGGGCACAGGCGCGTGGGCGCCCGCGCCTGTTTGGCCATCATGCGGGCGCGCGCCGGGTACGCGAGATCGTCAAGGCCTGTCCGTTTCTTGGGGTCAAGTACCTGACGATATTCGCCTTTTCGACCGAAAACTGGAAGCGGACCCAGACCGAAGTTGCCGGCCTGATGAGCCTGTTTCGCCGCTATATCATGAAGGAAATGCAGGAATTCGTTGCCGATAATGTGCGTGTGCGCTTTATCGGGGATCGCCCGCGTCTGGATCGCAAATTGCGCAACCTGATGGATGAGGCCGAGGCGATGACCGCCGGTTGCACCGGCACAAACCTTACGATTGCTCTGAACTACGGGGGCCGCGATGAGGTGTCACGCGCCACCAAGCGGCTGGCGATGGATGTGGCCGAGGGCCGTCTTGATCCGGCGGATGTGGACGAGGAAACCTTGCCGAAATACCTTGATACCTGCGTTCTGCCCGATCCTGACCTTGTCATCCGCACGAGCGGCGAGGCGCGGATTTCGAATTTCCTGCTCTGGCAGTCGGCCTATGCGGAATATGAGTTCATCGACACGCTCTGGCCTGATTTTACCGCGGATGTCTTTGCCAAGCTATTGGCGCAATACGGCACGCGCGACCGCCGCTTTGGGGCGGTGCCCGCATGAGCGGCAGCGCGCAGTGGTCCGATCTTGCGCCGCGGGTGATCTCGGGCGTGGTGATGGCGGGCATCGGGGCCGTGGTGATCGGCGTTGGCGGCATTGTGTTCGATGCGCTGATCTCGGGGCTTGCCGGTCTTATGATGTGGGAGGCCGCGCGCATGTTCGGCGCGCCCGATGCGCGGCGCTCCGGCGTGCTGGCGGCTCTTGCCGTTGGCCTTGCGCTCTGGCTCCAAGGGCTTTTGGTGCTGCCCTTGCTGTTGGCCGCCGTCGTCGTGGCCGCCGGATCGGTCGAGCGCGAAAAGGGCCCGTTTTTCGCATTGGCATTCTGGAGCCTGCTTGGGTGTTTCGCCATGGCGCTTGTGCGCGATCATGCCGGGCTGATCTGGGTGGTCTGGCTTGTCGCCGTGGTGGTGGTCTCTGATGTGGCGGGCTATTTCGCCGGGCGCACGCTGGGGGGGCCAAAGTTCTGGCCGCGCTTCAGCCCCAAGAAAACCTGGTCGGGCACGATTGCCGGCTGGCTTGGCGCGGCGGTGATCGGGCTTTTGTTCATGGCGCCGACCGGGGCAGGGCTGGCGCTTGTGCCGGTCTCGATGCTGGTGGGTTTTGCCGGGCAGATGGGTGATATCGCCGAAAGCGCGGTCAAGCGGCTGCGTGGGATCAAGGACAGTTCCGGCCTTATTCCCGGCCATGGCGGCGTGCTTGACCGGTTCGACGCGATGCTTGGCGCGGCGGTTCTCGTGGTCATTCTCTGGGCGCTCGACCTGATGCCGGGGCTTGCATGAAGCGGGTTTCCATTCTGGGTGCAACCGGCTCTATCGGACAGAACACGATTGACCTGATCCGTCGCGCGCCGACGCATTTTGACGTCGTGGCGCTGACCGGCGGGCGCAATATCGCACAGCTTGCGGCGGATGCCGTTGAACTTGGCGCCGAGGTGGCGGTCACCGCTTATGACGATCTTTTGCCTGATCTGCGCGCCGCCCTTGCGGGCAGCGAGGTCGAGGCCGCCGCCGACGGTGCCGCTTTGGTCGAGGCTGCGGGGCGCCCTGCGCATTGGGTGATGTCAGCGATCGTCGGCGCGGCGGGTCTGGCGCCCGGTCTGGCGGCGCTTGAACAAGGCGCGACCCTGGCGCTTGCCAACAAGGAATCGCTGGTGACGGCGGGGCCTTTGATGATCCGAACGGCGCGCGAAAATCACGCCCGTATCCTACCGGTGGACAGCGAGCATTCGGCGATCTTTCAGGCCATGGTTGGCGAAGATTCCGCCGCCGTGTCGCGGGTGATCATCACCGCCAGCGGCGGCGCATTCCGCGACTGGCCGCTGGCCGATCTTGAACGCGCAACCGTGGCCGAGGCCTCAAGTCACCCCAATTGGGCGATGGGCCAGCGGATCACCATCGACAGCGCCTCGATGTTCAACAAGGCGCTTGAAATGATCGAAGCGCGCGAGTTCTTCTGCTTTACCCCGGATCAGATCGAAGTGCTGATTCATCCTGAATCGGTGGTGCATGCGCTTGTCGGATTTTGCGACGGCGGGCTTATGGCCCATGTCGGCCCGCCCGATATGCGCCACGCCATCGGCTATGCCCTGCATTGGCCCCAGCGGCAGGCCCTGCCGGTTGAGGCGCTTGATCTGGCGGCCATCGGAACGCTGAATTTCCGGGCGCCCGATGTGGCCCGCTATCCGGCGTTGCGGCTTGCCCGCGAGGTCATGGAGATGCGCGGCTTGAGCGGCGCGGTCTTCAACGCCGCCAAGGAACGCGCGCTTGATCATTTTATCGCCGGGCATATCGGATTTACGGATATGAACGTGGTCGTCGAAGAGGTTCTGACACGGCTGACGCGCGACCCCGAAGAAATGAATGCGACCCTGACCCTTGATTGCGTGTCCCGGATGGACCATCTGGCAAGACAGTGCGCCGATCAGGTTGTCACGGAGCGAAACAGTTAAGGATTACGCGTGGATATTCTGACCCTCCTGCCACAGTTCGGCAATGTTTTCATGACCTTGTTTGCCTTTGTCGTCTGTCTTTCGGTGATCGTGGCGGTGCATGAATATGGCCATTACATCGTCGGGCGGTGGTCCGGGATCAAGGCCGAGGTATTCTCGCTCGGGTTTGGCCCGGTGCTTTTTTCGCGGATGGACAAGCATGGCACCCGCTGGCAGTTGGCGGCCCTGCCGTTTGGCGGCTACGTCAAATTCCTTGGCGACGCCGATGCCGCCAGCGGCAAGGACGCCGAGGCGATGGCCAACGTGCCCCCCGAACGCCTGCGCCAGACCATGCACGGCGCGCCGCTCTGGGCGCGCACGGCGACCGTGGCGGCGGGGCCGATCTTCAATTTCATCCTGTCGATCGTCGTCTTCGCGGCGATCATGATGACCCAAGGCAAAACCGCCGAGCCGTTCGCCGTGGGCGCGCTCAAGCCGCTTCCGGTGGTCGGGGTGACGCTTGAACCGGGCGATCGGATCCTGGCGATCGAAGGTATCGAAATGCCCGAGTTCGGCGAGGGCTTTGACGATCTGCTTGACGCGCTTCCGACGCGCGCGTTGCTTGAGTATGAGGTCGAGCGTGACGGTCGGCGCATGACCGCGCAGGGCCCGCACCTGATGCCACCGCTGATCAGCGGGCTGGCGCCGCAATCCTCGGCCTATGCCTCGGCGATGTTGCCCGGTGATGTGATCACCGCGATCAACGGCGTGCCCGTGGTGGCCTTTGGCGAGCTGAAAGACGTTGTCGAAAGCTCGGACGGGGCGGAGCTTGATCTGCAACTCTGGCGCCCGGACGGCGCGGCGTTTGATGTGGCGATCACCCCGCGCCGGGTGGACGAACCCCAAGCCGATGGCGGCTTCAAGACCGAATGGCGGATCGGCATCGCCGGCGGGCTGGCCTTTGAGCCGGCCACGGAAACCCTTGGCCCGGTCGAGGCCGTGGGCAATGCGGTGGTGCAGACCGGCGAGATCATCCGCTCATCGGTCTCGGGGCTCTATCACATGGTCACCGGCGCGATCAGCAGCTGTAACATGTCCGGCCCGATCGGGATTGCGCAGGTCTCTGGCGCGATGGCAAGCCAGGGACCAGAGAGCTTTATCTGGTTCATCGCGGTTCTGTCGACGGCGGTGGGTCTTTTGAACCTGTTCCCGGTGCCGGTGCTCGACGGTGGGCACCTTGTGTTTTACGCCTATGAGGCCGTGTCGGGGCGCCCGCCCAGTGACAAGGCGTTGCGGATCATGATGACCGCCGGTCTTACGATCGTTCTGTCGCTGATGCTGTTTGCGCTGTTCAACGATATATTCTGTCCCTGAGCGGCGCGCTTGGGGCAGGGGGCGCGCAGGTGAGTATTTATGGAACGATGAAAGAGCGGGGCTGTTTTGCGGCCCCGGCTCTGGTATGATCGCGGCCAATGAAAGACCGGGGACCGGCGGGTGAGCAGAGCAGTGATGAAATGGCTTATGATCGTGGCGATGCTGTGCCTCGCACCGGGGCTGCGCGCGCAGGAGCAGGGCTTTAGCGCGCTTGCGCGGATTGATCCCGAGGCGAGCAGGTTTGCCGATACGCGCCGGGGGATGGAGGTGCGTCTGGCGCTGAGCCAGGGCGTGCCCTACCGGGTGTTCACGCTGGATGAGCCGACGCGGCTTGTGATGGATTTTCGCGAAATCGACTGGCAGGGGCTGAGCGGCGCGGAGTTTGGCGAGGCCGAGCGCGCCACCGGTGTGCGGCTTGGTCAGATCAGGCCGGGCTGGTCGCGCATGGTGGTTGATCTTGCGGGGCCGCATGTTCTTGAAACCGCCGGGCTTGTGGTCGATCGGGTGACAGGTGCCGCCGACTTGCGGGTGGTTCTTGGCGCGGCTGACGCCGAGGCCTTTGCCGCAAGGGCCGGAACGCCGGATTTGCCGGGCTGGGATTTGCCGACCCCCGAGGGCGCACTTGTGGCGCCAGAGCGGCGCGCGCCCGGCGAGGGACCTTTGTTCGTGGTGCTCGATCCGGGGCACGGCGGGATTGATCCCGGTGCGCAGGTGGGCGAGGTCACCGAAAAGGATCTGATGCTTCAATTCGCGCTGGAACTGAAAGAGGTGCTGTTGCGGGACGGGCGGTTTGAGGTGGTTCTGACGCGGGATGCGGATGAATTCGTGCCGCTTGAGCGGCGCGTCGCGCTTGCCCATCAGGGCCGGGCCGATGTGTTCTTGTCGCTGCATGCCGATGCCTTGTCAGGCGCAAGGGCGCGCGGAGCGTCGGTTTACACCCTCTCGGACAGCGCGTCGGATGAGGCGAGTGCGGCCTTGGCCGAGCGTCATAACCGCGCCGATATTCTTGCCGGTGTCGATTTGAGCGGCAAGGATGACGTGGTGGCCGATATCCTGATTGACCTTGCGCGCCAGGAAACCCAGCCGCGCGCCGAGCGTCTTGCCAAGACGGTGCTGGCCACGCTCAAGGCGCAGGACCTGCCGCTTTTGTCGCGCCCGCAGCGACATGCGGGTTTCTCGGTGCTGAAGGCGCCGGATATTCCCTCGGTCCTGCTTGAGCTTGGGTTTTTGTCGAGTGCGCGCGACCTTGAAAACCTGCGCGATCCGGCCTGGCGGGCGCGGATGGCGGGGGCGCTGCGCGATGCAATGCTGGTCTGGCGGCGCGAAGACGGGGCGCGCGCCGGGCTGGTGCGGCAGTGAGGCTCAAGCGAAAAATGGCGCAAGGGCAGGGGTATTCCCTTTTGACCCGCGCGCGCCGCGTGCCTATATGGGGCGCAACCAATATGCGGGGGCCACGGTGCTGCGTGCGATTCTAAGCCTTTTCGGGACGGTTTTCAGCCTTCTGACGCTTGCCATCATGGTCATAGCGCTCAGCATCGGCGCGATTTTCCACATCTACGGCAAGGATTTGCCGAGCCATGAATCGCTTGCCAATTACACCCCGCCGACGATCAGCCGGATTTATTCGGGCCAGGGGCGCATCATCGACGAATTCGCCCGCGAGCGTCGCCTCTTTACCCCGGCCGAGGATATTCCCGACCTTGTCAAACAGGCCTTCATCAGCGCCGAAGACAAGAATTTCTACACCCACGGCGGCTATGACGCGCGCGGTATCGCGGCGGCGGTGGTCGAGGCGGTGCGCACCCGCGGGCGCACGGTGCGCGGTGCATCGACCATCACGCAGCAGGTGATGAAGAATTTCCTGTTGTCGGGCGACCGCCAGTTGGCGCGCAAGATCAAGGAGATCATCCTTGCCACCCGGATCGAAGAGACGCTGAGCAAGGAAAAGATCCTGGAGCTTTATCTCAACGAGATTTTCCTTGGGCAAAACAGCTATGGCGTGGCGGCTGCGGCGCAGACCTATTTCAACAAGACGCTTGGTGAATTGGCCCCGCATGAGGCGGCGACGATTGCCTCGATGCCCAAGGCCCCGAGCGATTACCACCCGGTGCGCGAGAAAGAGCGGCTGCTGCAGCGGCGCAATTTCGTTTTGCGCGAGATGGCCGAGAACGGCTATATTTCGGATGAGGTTTACAAGGTCGAGAAGGCCGCGCCGCTGCGCAGTGTGCAGAACGGCGATTTCGATGCCTTCTCGGGCGAGCTGCCGCCGCGCGATTACTTTACCGATGAAATCCGCCGCCAGCTGAGCCAGGATTTCGGCGAGGGCGAATTTTTCACCGGCGGTCTGAGCGTGCGCGCGACCATCGACCCCGAAATGCAGCTGCGCGCGGCGCAGGCGCTGCGCCGTCAGCTTGAAAGCTATGACCGCAGTCAGGGCAAATGGCGCGGCACCGGCCTTAGCCTGCCGGAGGAGGCGCTTGCGAGCGAAGAGAGCTGGCGCAAGGCGCTTGGCGCGCTCGCCGTGGCGCGCGACATTGATCAGGGCGGGCAATGGTATCCGGCGGTTGTTCTTGAAACCGGCGATCAGGAGATGCGGATCGGCATCGAAGGTGTGCCCGAGACCGAGGCCGAACCTCAGGTCGTGCCGCGCAAGGATGTTGCCTGGCTGCCGGGGGATTTCAAGAAGACCTTCAAGCGCGGCGATGTGGTGCATGTGCGCCGGATGGTGGACGACGACAGCGGCGCGTTTGTCCGCTGGACGCTGCGGCAGGTGGCCGAGGTGCAGGGCGGCTTTATGGCGATGGACGTCAACACCGGTCGCGTGCTTGCGATGCAGGGCGGGTTTTCCTATCAGGCCTCGGTGTTCAACCGCGCCACGCAGGCGATGCGCCAGCCGGGATCAAGCTTCAAGCCCTTCGTTTATGCCGCCGCTCTGGACAGCGGTTACACACCCGCCACCATCGTGATCGACGCCCCGATCGAGATTGACACGCCTCAGGGCCTGTGGCGGCCGCGCAATTCCTCGAACAAGTTTTACGGCCCGACCCCGATGCGCACCGGGATCGAACAATCGCGCAACCTGATGACCATCCGCCTGGCGCAAGAGGTGGGCATGGATGTGGTCGCGGATTACGCCGAACGCTTTGGGGTCTATGACAACATGGGGCAGTTTCTGGCCAACTCTCTGGGCTCGGAAGAAACCACGCTTTACAACATGGTGGCGGCCTATGCGATGTTCGCCAATGGCGGCGAGCGGGTGCGCCCGACCTTGGTCGACCGGGTTCAGGATCGCTATGGCAAGACGATCTATCGCCATGATGAGCGTGACTGTGTCGATTGCAATGATCCGACGCTACCCGATAATCGCGGGCCGCGCATCGTGTCGGATCGCGAGCGGGTGATGGATGCGATCACCGCCTATCAGCTGACCTCTATGATGAAAGGCGTGGTGGATCGCGGCACCGCCTCTGGGGCGATCAACCTGCCGGTGCCGGTGGCCGGCAAGACCGGAACCACCAATGATGCGCGCGACGTCTGGTTCGTGGGCTTTACCAGCAATATCGCAGCGGGTTGTTATATCGGTCACGATCAGCCGCGCGGCCTTGGGCGGTCGGCCTATGGTTCGTCGCTATGTGGACCGGTGTTTCAGGAATTCATGACCGAAGCGGTCAAAAAATATGGCGGCGGGCCATTTCAGGTGCCGCCGGGCGGGCATTTCCTCAAGATCGACCGCTTTACCGGCGCGCGCCTGTCGGATGATGCCTCGGGCGATTACGTTGTGGCGGAGTATTTCCGCGATGGCGAAGAGCCGGTCTTTGGCATCATGTTCGATGGCGGCTTTGCCATGGGTAATGACCTTGACCTGTTCAACTCGGGCTCGCGCGAAGCCGTGCAAGAGGTGATCACCTCGACCGGGGAAAAGGCCAAGGTGGGCGGCAAGGCAAGCTTTGGTTCGATGAGTTCGGGCGGGCTTTATTGACGCGCTCGCGCGATTGCTGTGCGCAAAGGGTTGGCTGATCTTGCCCGGCCCGGCGCGCTGCGCTATCACCCGCACCTGAGCAGCCAAGGAAGCCCAAATGCGCGCAGAAACCCAGAACATCGTCGCCGAGATCGAAAAGTCGCTGGAGCTGTTGCGCCAGCGGATGGGCTGGGAAACCGTCCAGCATCGGCTTGAAGAATTCAACGCGCGGGTCGAGGACCCGACGCTTTGGGATGATCCGGCCAAGGCGCAAAAGCTGATGCGCGAGCGTCAGGCGCTTGTCGATGCCCTGGCGACCCATGACGAGATCAAGCAAGAGCTGGCCGATAACACCGGCCTGATCGAGCTTGGCGAAATGGAAGATGACGCCGAAGTCATCAGCGAGGCCGAATCGGCGCTCAAGGTGCTGGCCAAGCGGGCCGCCGCGAAAGAGCTTGAGGCGTTGCTGGACGGCGAGGCGGATGCCAATGACACCTTCCTTGAAATCAATGCCGGGGCCGGGGGCACAGAATCCTGTGACTGGGCCTCGATGCTGGCGCGGATGTATGTGCGGTGGGCGGAAAAGCGCGGCTATACGGTCGAGCTTCAATCCGAAAGTGCGGGCGACGAGGCCGGTATCAAATCGGCCGCCTACAAGATCAGCGGGCATAACGCCTATGGCTGGCTGAAATCGGAATCCGGCGTGCATCGCCTCGTGCGGATTTCACCGTTTGATTCGGCGGCCAAGCGGCATACCTCGTTCTGCTCGGTCTGGGTTTATCCGGTGGTTGACGACAATATCGAGATCGAGGTGAACCCCGCCGATATCCGGATTGATACCTATCGCAGTTCGGGCGCCGGCGGTCAGCACGTGAACACCACCGACTCGGCGGTGCGCATCACCCACCATCCCACCGGCATCGTGGTGACGAGTTCAGAGAAATCCCAGCACCAGAACCGCGATATCGCCATGAAGGCGCTGAAATCGCGGCTCTACCAGATGGAGCTTGATCGCCGCAACGCCGCCATCAACGCCGCGCATGACGCCAAGGGCGATGCCGGCTGGGGCAGCCAGATCCGGTCATACGTGTTGCAGCCCTACCAGATGGTCAAGGATCTGCGCACCAACGTTGAAACCTCTGACACCAAGGGCGTGCTGGATGGCGATCTGGATCAGTTCATGGCCGCGACCCTTGCGATGAATGTCAGCGGTAAATCGCGCGCCGAGGCCCAGGGAGAGGGCTAAGGCGGGTCGCGCGAATTCCCGCAAGGGTTGTGGCCCTGTCTGCTTGTGCCCCGAGCGGGGGCGCATTCTTTTGGCCTTTTGGGAATTCAGTCGGTTGCACGAGGGGCATGGCTATGCTTTGCCTAGGCGATAGATTTTAAAATTCCATGCGTTTTGGCGCTTTGGTGCTTCCAACCGACGCTTTGAACGACTAGATAAAACCAGTGAAATTGCCGGGGGCGTTAACCTGCCCCCGAGACAGGGAGAGACAGACATGCTGAACAACATTGGCCTTCCCGGCCTTCTTCTGATCGCCGTTGTGGTGCTTGTGCTTTTCGGGCGCGGCAAGATTTCGTCGCTGATGGGCGAAGTTGGCAAGGGGATCACCTCTTTCAAGAAAGGCGTCTCTGAAGGCACCAAAGAGCTTGAAGACGAAGCCAAAGATTCGGTCGAAACCGCGCGCGACGTGACGCCGGCCGACGAAAAAGACAAGGTCTGAACCCACCATGTTCGACCTGGGCTGGACCGAGCTGCTGCTGATTGGCATCGTGGCGTTGATCGTCGTGGGCCCAAAAGACCTGCCGGGGATGTTTCGCGCGGTTGGTAAATTCATCGGCAAGGCCAAGGGCATGGCCCGCGAATTCAGCCACGCGATGAACGATGCCGCCGAAGGCTCTGGCGTGGACGACATCAAGGAGACGCTGCGCAAGGCAGCCCATCCGATGAAAAGCGCCATGGATGAGGTCAAGAAGACCACAGACGGCATGTCTCGCGATCTTAAGGAAAGCGTTACGCCGCTGAGCGAAGAGCGCCAGTCACAGGCCGACAAAATCCGCGAGAAGGCCGCCGAAATGGCCAGCAGCCGAAAGGCCGCCGAAGCTGAGGCAGAGGCCGCCAAGGCGGATGTCGCCACGGCCAAGCCCAAAGCCAAGGCCGCACCAAAGCCCAAGGCCGCGCCCAAGCCCAAAGCGGCAGCCAAGCCCAAGGCAGCGGCGAAAGCAAAGGCGAGCCCAAAATCAAAGGCCGGGGATAAGGCATGACTGCCAGCAACGATATGGAAGACAGCAGCGCGCCGCTGATTGAACATCTGGCGGAACTGCGCACGCGGCTTATTCATTCGGTCGTGGCCTTCATCATCGGCATGGTGATCTGTTTCACCATGGCAACGCCGATCTTCAATTTCCTCACCGAGCCGCTTTGTACGGTGCTGGCCGAGCGCGGCCAGGATTGCGACCTGATCTTCATTAGCCCGCAAGAGGGTTTTTTCGTTGCCATCAAGGTTTCGCTTCTGGGCGGATTTATCCTGGCCTTTCCCTATATCGCCAACCAGATGTGGCGGTTTGTGGCGCCGGGGCTTTATAAATCCGAAAAAGGCGCGTTCCTGCCGTTTCTGGTGGCCTCGCCCTTCATGTTCATCCTCGGCGCGTCGTTTGCATTTTATGTCGTGACGCCGCTGGCCTATGACTTTTTCCTTGGGTTCCAGCAATTTGGCGGCGAAGGCGAAGCGGTCGAGGGCGCCAAGGGCGCGGCACCGCTTTCGGTTGTCTTTCAGGGCTCGGCCCAGGAATATCTTAACCTGACGATCAAATTCATCGTCGCCTTCGGCATGTGCTTTCAGCTTCCGGTGCTCTTGACCCTGATGGGCAAGGCCGGACTTGTCAGTGCGATTGGCCTGCGCAGCGTGCGCAAATACGCCGTGGTCGCGATCCTGATCCTTGCCGCCCTGGTGACGCCGCCGGATGTGATCACCCAGGTGATCCTCTTCGTTGTCGTTTATGGTCTCTACGAAATTTCGATCCAGCTTGTTGCTCGGGTTGAGCGCAAGCGCGAAGCCGAGTTGCGCGCGCAGGGGCTCTGGGTGGAGGACGAGGAGGACGAAGACGAGGATTTCGACTTTGATGATCCGCTCGCCGATACCATCGCCGAGGATGAGGACGACAAGGGTAAAAGCTAAATGACCACCGACCCGATGGAACGGATCGCCGCCGCGCTGGAACGGATCAGCCCGGCGCCGATCGAAGCCCCCGACTTTGCCGATGCTGACGCCTTTGTCTGGCATGTCAGCCCGGATCGTCTTGTGCCGGTGCCAGAGGTCAACCGGGTCGATATGGCGCTTTTGCTCGGGATCAACCGCGCCCGCGACACCCTGCTTGAGAACACGCTTCAGTTTGCACGTGGCCTGTCGGCCAATAACGCGCTGTTGTGGGGCGCGCGCGGGATGGGCAAATCAAGCCTAGTGAAGGCGGTGCATGCCGCCGTGTTGGGCGAGGGTTTGCCGCTCAAGATCGTCGAGCTTCAGCGCGAGGACCTGCCAACGGTGAGTCGGCTTCTGACGCTACTGCGCGGGAGTGGCGAGCGGTTTGTGCTGTTTTGCGATGATCTGTCGTTCAGCCATGACGATCAGCATTACAAATCCCTCAAGGCGGTGCTGGATGGCGGGATCGAGGGGCGGCCGGAAAATGTGGTGTTTTACGCCACATCGAACCGGCGCCACCTGATGCCGCGCGACATGATCGAGAACGAACGCTCGTCGGGCATCAACCCCTCCGAGGCGGTTGAGGAAAAGGTATCGCTGTCGGATCGCTTCGGGTTGTGGCTTGGGTTTCATGCCTGTGATCAGGATCAGTACCTGGCGATGATCCGGGGGTATTGCGATGCGCATGGTGTTGAGATTGACGATGGTACCCTGCGCGCCGAGGCCATCGAGTGGCAGGCGACACGCGGGTCGCGCTCCGGTCGTGTGGCCTGGCAGTATTTTACCGATCTGGCCGGGCGGCGCGGGGTTTCAGTCTAGGCGTTTTTAAGGGCGGTGCGGCCCGAGGGTCGCGCCGGGCAGTATGCGTTCGGGCCACGCAGGCCTTGGGGGCTTTGCCCCCAAACCCCCAGAGTATTTCCACCAAGAAGAAGGTGTATGTCGGTTGGCATGAAAAAAGGGCGCCGGTTGGGGCGCCCCTTTTTGTTTGATCAGGGATCAGCCGCTGATCGAGGCTTTATGGATGTCGTCAATGGCGGCAGCGAGGGCGGCGTTGAACTCAGCGTCGCTTTGTTTGGCCGAGAGGCCCTCTGTGAGGGCGCGGCTGAAGCTTGCGATGATACCGGTGTTTTGGGCGAGGCGGGCGTTTGCCACGTCGCGGCTATAGCCACCCGAGAGGGCCACGACGCTTAGCACGCGGGGATGGTTGACCAGCGGCGCGTAGAAATTGGCGATCTCGGGCAGAGTGAGCTTCAGCATGACCTGCTGGCTCTCGGGCAGCGCGTCGAGGTGGGTCAGCAGCGAGCGCATCAGAAGCGCTTCGGCTTCGGCCTTGTCGGCAATCGAGATGGTCACCTCGGGCTCGATGATCGGCATGAGGCCGTGGCCGAGAATCTGTTTACCGATCTCGAATTGCTGGGCGACGACCGCTTCGATCCCCGAGGGCGAGGCGGCATCAATCACCGAGCGCATTTTGGTGCCGAAGATGTCGGCGGCGGCGGCGCGCGTGAGCAGGGCGTCGAGGTCGGGCATCGGTTTCATCAGTTTGACGCCATCGGCGGCCTCGGCGAGGCCCTTGTCGACCTTGAGGAAGGGCACGACGCCGCGCTCTTGCCAGAGGTATTGAGCGGTGGGCATGCCTGCGATGTCGCGGTCCATGGTCATCTCGAAAAGGATCGCGCCGAGCACCTTGTCGCCGTTGAACGCCGGGGCCTGGGCGATGCGCGAGCGCATGGCGTGGACCAGATCGAACATTTCCGCCTCGGAGCTGTATTCGCTTTCCTCGATCCCGTAGAGGGCAAGCGCCTTGGGGGTCGAGCCGCCCGATTGGTCAAGGGCCGCGATAAAGCCCTGGCCGCTGCGAATCTTGTCTGTCTGGCTGGTTTTCGTCATGTCCGGGGTCCCGCTTGATGATGTCACAATTGGAGCCGCTTCTAGGCGAGCGGCGCGCAGGGTGCAATGATGGTCGCGCTAACAGAGGCGCGGGCTAGGCCTTGAGGGCGGCGACGCCGGGCAGGTCCTTGCCTTCCATCCACTCAAGGAAGGCGCCGCCGGCGGTCGAGATGTAGGTGAAATCATCCGCCGCGCCGGCCTTGTTGAGGGCCGCGACCGTATCGCCACCACCCGCGACCGAGATCAGTTTACCCTCGCGGCTCAGCGTTGCGGCGTGGCGTGCGGCGGCGTTGGTGGCGGTGTCAAACGGCTCGATCTCGAAGGCGCCGAGCGGGCCGTTCCAGATCAGGGTTTTGGCCGCGTCGAGCGCGGTGATGATGCGCGCCACGGCCTGTGGGCCGGCATCAAGGATCATCGCGTCGGGCGGGCAGGCATGGGCGCCGAGCACCTCATGCGCGGCACCGGCGGCGAATTCGCGCGCCACGACCACATCGGCCGGCAGCAGGATTTCACAGCCCGCCGCGCCGACCTTGATCATGATCTCGCGGGCGGTGGCGGCCATATCGTGTTCGCAGAGCGATTTGCCCACGTTGAGGCCCATGGCGGCAAGGAATGTGTTGGCCATGCCGCCGCCGATGACAAGGCAGTCGACCTTGCCGACCAGATTGCCCAAAAGGTCAAGCTTGGTCGAGACCTTGGCGCCGCCGACTACGGCCATGACCGGGCGTTTGGGGGTGCCGAGGGCCGCTTCGAGCGCCTGCAATTCGGCCTGCATCAGGCGGCCGGCGCAAGAGGGCATCTGTTGGGCGAGGCCGGTGGTCGAGGCGTGCGCGCGGTGCGCGGCGGAAAAGGCATCGTTGCAGAAAACATCGCCCAGATTTGCCAGGCGGGCAGCGAATTCGGGGTCGTTGGCCTCTTCGCCGGGATGAAAGCGGATGTTTTCCAGCAGGAGGACTTCGGAGGCGAGCGCCTCGTCGGTGAGGTTCTCGGCGCCTTCAAGGGTTTCGATCAGGCGCACCTTGCGCCCCAATGCGGCCTCAAGTGCCGGCACGGTGACGCGCAGCGACATATCGAGCACCACCTTGCCCTTGGGGCGGCCGAAATGCGCGATAAGGATCGGTTTGCCGCCCTTGGCGAGGATGTCCTTGACGGTGGGTACGATGCGCTCGATCCGGGTGGCGTCGGTCACATGGCCGTTTTCCACCGGCACGTTGATATCGACCCGCACCAGCACGCGTTTGCCGCCAAGGTCCATGTCATCAAGGGTTTTCCAGCTCATCGCAGCACGCTCCTTCGTTTCTTTCGGCCTCTATTGGCGCGCACACCCGCAGGCGTCAACCTCTGCGCTTGGCAATCGCGCCGGAACCGCCTAGATATTCACGGAAAGTTATGTGCAAGGAGGGCCCGATGGCCGAGATTAAAGACCCCGAAAACACCATTCTGATCGAACTCAAGGATGGCACCGTCGCGATCGAGCTTTTGGTCGATATCGCCCCCGGTCATTGCGAGCGGATGAAAGAGCTGGCGCGCGGCGGGCATTACGACAACGTCGCCTTTCACCGGGTGATCGACGGCTTCATGGCCCAGACCGGCGACGTGCAGCATGCCAATATAGAAAAAGACTATAACCCGCGCATGGCCGGCACGGGCGCCAGCGAGCTGCCCAACCTGAAGGCAGAGTTCGGCCGCATCCCGCATGATCGCGGCACCATCGGCGCGGCGCGCAGCCAGAACCCCGATAGCGCGAATTCGCAATTCTTCATCAATTTCAAGGACAACAGCTTTCTGAATGGTCAGTACACGGTCTATGGCCGGGTGATTTCCGGGATGGAGCATGTGGACAAGATCGCGCGTGGCGAGCCGCCTGCGAACCCTGATCGCATGATCAGCGTCAAGGTGGCCTCTGATGCGTAAGCTGGCGTTTGTCTTGTCGCTGCTGGCCGGGCCTGCGTTTGCGTCCGGTTTGCAGATCGAAGTCGAAGGCGAGGCCAACGGCACCATCACCATCGACCTTCTGGAAGATGTCGCCCCCGGCCATGTGGAACAGATCACTGCTTTGGCGTCTGAGGGGGCCTATGACGGCGTGGTGTTTCACCGCGTGATCGAGGGCTTCATGGCGCAGACCGGCGACGTGCAGTTCGGCAAGATCGACGGCGGCAATATGTCCCGTGCGGGATCGGGCGCAAGCGATCGCCCCGACCTCAAGGCGGAGTTCTCGAAAGAGCCGTTTCTGCGCGGTGTCGTTGGCATGGCGCGGGCGCAAGACCCCGACAGCGCCAACAGCCAGTTCTTCATCATGTTCGACGCGGGCGCGTTCCTGAACGGTCAGTATACCGTCGTGGGTCGGGTCACCGAGGGGATGGATGTGGTTGACGCGATCAAGCGCGGCAATGGCCCGAACGGATCGGTGATCGGGCGTCCTGACGTGATGAAGAAGGTAACCGTGATCGAATGATCGCGTGACGCAGGTGACCGGATACGAGCCGCTCAATACCCTCAAGCCCTGGGCCGAGGGAATTTGGATTGTTGATGGGCCTGCGGTCAAATCCTACGGGTTTCCGTTTTCCACCCGCGCCACGGTTGTGCGGCTGGAAAACGGGGATTTGTGGGTGCATTCCCCAACCGAGATGACCGAGGGCTTGCGCGCCGAATTGGATGCGCTTGGCCGGGTGGCGCATCTGATTGCCCCGAACTGGGCGCATTACACGCACCTCAAGCACTGGCAGGCGGCCTATCCGCGCGCTAGGGCCTGGGCCGCGCCCGGCGTGATGGAACGCGCCGCGAAGAAGGGCGTCACGCTTTCGGTGGACCGCACCCTAAAGCCGGATCGCGCCGAGGCGCCGTGGAAGGGCCAGCTTGAGCAATTGATCGTGGCAGGCAGCAAGATCCACCGCGAGGCGGTGTTTTTTCACAAGGCGAGCCGGACGCTTATCCTCACCGACCTGATCGAGAATATCGAGACCGCAAAGCTTGCGGCGCGGTTTCGCCCGTTTGTCTGGCTCAACGGGATCGACGACACCGATGGCAAGACGCCGCCTCTCCTGCGGTGGACCTTTCGCAACAAAGAGGCGATGGCCGATAGCGTCGAGACGGTGATCGGCTGGGCGCCCGAGCGGATCGTGCTGGCGCATGGGCGCTGTTATCTGCGCGACGGCGTGGGCGAGCTTGAGCGCGCCTTTCGCAAGCTGCTCAGGGTGCGCAAATGGGATCGTATCCTGGGCGATGCCAAAGAGCGCAAGGCCCGCGACGCCGCCAAGCGCTGATCGCCAGGCGTCACAATCGCGTGGGTGGGGCTAGGCATGCAGGCCGATCCCCGGCATCATTCGCGCATCCAAGGGAGGATGCCGATGACCCGTTTCCTGTCGTTCCTGAGCGCGCTTATCGTGATGGCCGGGCTTGCCCACGCCGACCCCGCCTTTTGGCGCCATGAATGGCCCGATACGAATTTCAACAAGACCAGTGTCAAGAACTGGGCCGAAATCATGTCGGGCGGGCCGCCCAGGGATGGCATTCCGGCGCTGGACGATCCGACGTTTCGCAAGGTAGGCTCCGAGCGGCGGATTTCCGGCACAGAGCCGGTGATCACGGTCGAGATCGGTGGTGCCACGCCGCGCGCCTATCCGCTGCGCTATCTGACCTGGCACGAGATCGTCAACGACAGCATTGGCGGCATTCCTATTGCGGTGACCTTCTGTCCGCTGTGCAATTCGGGCATCACCTTTGACCGGCGGATCAAGCGGGGCACGCTGCGCTTCGGGGTCACGGGCAAGCTGCGCAATTCGGACATGGTGATGTTTGACCGCGAAACCGAGAGTTGGTGGCAACAGGCGATTGGCGAGGCGATTGTCGGCGATCTGACCGGCACCAAACTCAGGGCGCTGCCAAGCTGGATGGAAAGTTTCGCGCAATTCAAGGCGCGCAACCCAAGCGGCCTTGTGATGGAGCAACCCGATTACGACCGCAGCTATGGGCGCAATCCCTATGCCGACTACGACAGTTCATCACGTCCGTTTCTCTATAGCGGGGAAAACCCGCCGCATGGGATATCGCCGCTTGAACGGGTGGTCCGGGTTGGCGATCGCGCCTGGCCCCTCACGCGCATTCGCGAGATGGGCGGCGTGCGCGAGGCGGGAGTCGCGATCAGTTGGGAAAAGGGGCAGGCCTCGGCGCTTGATCACGCGACCATCGCCAAGGGGCGCGACGTGGGCACGGTGCGGGTGCGCGACGGGCAGGGGCGCGATGTGGCCCATGACGTGATGTTCGCCTTTGCCTTTCGCGCCTTTTGGCCCAAGGGCCGCTGGATGATCCGCTAAGCGGCTATTTCACGCCGGTTTTCAACGCCAAGCTTGACTTTGAGGTGCCGTGCCCTCATATGCCAGTCAACCGACATTTCCTGCCGCGTGAGCAGTGCCGCCAAAAATTGGCCGCCTAGTAATGAAATGTCGCGGATTAATCCCAAAATCACGCGTGGGGTCAAACGTCTGCTGGGCAGCGGGGCAATCGGCCTTGGGCTTTGGCGCAGACGCAACCACGATAGCGGGCGGCCATGGGGCCTGTCCGTCACGGTCTGTGGCATTTGCCCGGGCCCGAAAGGATATGAATTGAACCTTTTTCAGGAAATGGGTCTGCCGACCGAGCTTGTGCGCAAACTTGGCGCCATGGGCATCACCGAGCCGACACCGATCCAGACACATGCCATCCCGCATGCCCTCAACGGCTTTGACGTGATGGGGCTTGCGCAGACAGGCACCGGCAAAACGGCCGCCTTTGGTCTGCCGCTTCTGGCGCAACTTATTGAAATGCCCGGCAAGCCGTCGCCGAAATCCGTGCGCAGCCTGATCCTTGCGCCGACCCGTGAATTGGCCGGCCAGATCCGCGACGCGCTTTTCCCGCTGGTCAAGGACACGCCGATCAAGATCGGTGTCGTGGTTGGCGGCACCTCGATCAGCGCCCAGATCAAGCGGCTTGATCGCGGCACCGACATTCTTGTGGCGACGCCCGGTCGCTTGCTTGACCTCCTGGATCGCCGCGCGCTTCGTCTTGACGAAACCCGCTTTCTGGTGCTCGACGAGGCCGATCAGATGCTCGACCTCGGCTTTATCCACGCCCTGCGCCGGATCGCCAGCCTGATCCCGGCAGAGCGTCAGACGATGCTGTTTTCGGCCACCATGCCCAAGCAGATGGAAGAAATCGCAAGCACCTACCTCAAGCACCCCAAGCGGGTACAGGTCAGCCCGCCGGGCAAGGCTGCTGACAAGGTCACGCAAGAGCTTCATTTTGTCGCCAAGGCCGCCAAGCCCGACCTTCTGGTCGAAATGCTGGGCAAGCACAAAGACGAGCTGGCGCTTGTGTTCGGGCGTACCAAGCACGGCTCGGACAAGCTTGCGCGCAAGCTTGAGCAGGCCGGTTTCAAGGTGGCCGCGATCCATGGCAACAAAAGCCAGGGTCAGCGCGATCGCGCGTTGAAAGCGTTCCGTGACGGGCAGGTCAAAGTGCTTGTCGCCACCGATGTGGCGGCGCGCGGGCTTGATATTCCGGACGTCAAGCACGTCTATAACTTCGAGCTGCCGAATGTTCCCGACAACTATATTCACCGCATCGGGCGTACCGCACGCGCGGGCCGTGATGGCTGTGCGATTGCCTTTTGTGCCCCCGATGAAATGGGTGAATTGAAGGATATTCAAAAGGTTATGGGGATTTCGATCCCCGTCGCCTCTGGTCGCCCGTGGGAGGTTTTGCCCGATCCGAAGGCCAAGAAACAACCCTCTGGCCGGGGTGGCCCGCGTCGTCGCAGTGGCGGCGGCGGTGGTGCCGGTGCCGGTGCCGGTGGTGGCAAGCCCGGATTTGCACAGGGCAAACCGGCGGGCGGCAATCGTCGTCGGGGCAAGCCCGGCGGTGGCCCGCGCGCCAACGCGGCCTAAGATTTGAAACGGCGCCGGGGACATCCTCGGCGCCGTTTTTAATTGGGGGTCAGGTGCCGCAAAAGGTGTTCTGCACCACTTCGTCGGGCTCTGGCGGGCGGGCAAGGTCGCTTGCCTCCTGCTGATCCAGATAGGGATGCGCAAGCGCCTTCAAAAGCCGCTCGAACGGGGCGAAATCGCCTGACACTGCGGCCTCGATCATCTGTTCAACCCGATGATTTCGCGGGATAAACGCGGGGTTGGCCGTGGCCATCACGCCCTCTGGGTCATCCTCGGCCTTGATCCGGTCGCGCCACTGCGTTTCCCAATCGTCAAAGGCTTTCGGGTCAAGAAACTGATCGCGGGCCTTGCCGGTCAGCAGGGCGCGGAAGGTATTGGTGAAATCGGCGCGGTTCTCGGCCATCCGCGCCAGAAGGTCACCGATCAGCGGGGCGTCATCCACACCTGCCTTGGCGATCCCGATCTTGCGTCCAAAGGCGCGGCGCCATTCGGTTTCGATCTGATCGGGCATGGCGTGGATCAGTGCGGTAAATTCGTCAATCGCCTCATCCTGATCCGGCATGAGCGGCACAAGCGCCGTGGCAAACTGCGCCATGTTCCAGACGATGACATGCGCCTGATTGTCATAGGCATAGCGCCCTTGCACGTCGATCGAGCTAAACAACGTCTGAGGGTGATAGACATCCATAAAGGCACAGGGGCCGTAATCGATGGTTTCGCCCGAGATCGCGGTATTGTCGGTGTTCATAACGCCGTGAATAAAGCCCACCGCCATCCAGCCCGCGACAAGTTTTGCCTGACGGCGGATCACTTCGGCCAGCAAATGCGCCGGGCCTTCGACATGCGGATAATGGCGCGAAACCGTATAATCATAGAGCGCTTTCAGGCCGTCCTTGTCACGCCGCGCCGCGAAATATTGAAAGGTGCCGACGCGCAGGTGACTGCTCGCGACCCGCGTCAGGATCGCACCGGGCAGACCGCCCGCCTCGCGGTAAACGGTTTCGCCCGTGGCCACGGCGGCAAGCGCGCGTGTCGTCGGCAGGCCAAAGGCGTGCATCGCCTCGGAGACCACGTATTCGCGCAGGACCGGCCCAAGCCAGGCGCGCCCGTCGCCCATCCGGCTATAGGGCGTGGGGCCCGAGCCCTTGAGCTGAATATCGCGGCGCTGCCCGGCGGTATCAATCACCTCGCCAAGCAAGAGCGCGCGACCATCGCCAAGCTGCGGGGAAAAGCCGCCGAACTGATGCCCGGCATAGACCTGCGCCAGCGGCTCGGAACCGGGGGCGACAAGATTGCCCGCCAGCACCTTGGCTATCTCGTCGGCGTCGCCCGGAACGATGCCCAGTGCGCGCGCCAAAGCGTCGTTGAACCGGATCATTTTCGGGGCCTTCACCGGCACGGCGGTTTGACGTGTGAAGAACCGCGCAGGCAAGCGCGCATAGCTGTTTTGAAAGGGGATATTCATAGACATTGACCTAAAGTAAGGCATTCGATGGAAATTGCTACATCTCGCGGGTCAATAAACTGTACTCATCACGCGGTAAGAACCGCAGTTTTTCGTAAAGTTTGCGCGCTCGGGGGTTGTCACGGCGCACTTCCAGGTGCAGCGCCTTCAATCCGGCCCCGGCAAGCGCCTTGGGCAGGGCACCCATCACTTCGGTGCCGATCCCGCGCCCGCGCACGCCGGGGCGGATATAAAGCTCGTCGACAAAGCCGTCGAGGCCGGCAAATTCCACTGACCAGCCAAAGCTGATCACGATATAGCCGATTGGCGCGCGCCCCGGCCCGATCAGATAGATCGCGCCATGCGGGCTGCCTTCCAGAAGCGGCATCAGCGCGGCGTGGCGTCTGGTCTCATCCTGTGCAATGCCAGCTTCTTCGTGAAAAGCGCGCACAAGGGGGGCGAGGCGGTCAAAATCCTCGGGTTTTGCAAGATTGAGCGCCGTCATAACCGGGCCAGCCTTTCTGTCAGAAGGTCAAAAAAACCTTCTGCATCAATGTTATGGATGAAGGTTGCATTGGGTGGGCGGTCCGTTGCGCCCCACCAGTCGGTGACGGTCATGCCCATGGTCAGCTCTGATTGGGTTTCGATCATCACATTGACCCGGCGGCCCTTGAACAGCTCAGGCTTGAGCAGCCAGCCGATGGTGCAGGGATCATGCAGTGGCGCGCCGTCTTCGCCATAGCGTTCGGGATTATAGCGCTCGAAGAACCCGGTCAGATCGGCCACGGCGCGCCCAACCGGCGTGCCGATGGCGCGCAGGGCGGCATTGCGCGCGCGGGTCACAAGCGCCTTGTGGGTCACATCAAGCGGCATCATCACAAGCGGCACCCCTGCGCCAAAGACGATCTCGGCGGCTTGCGGATCGACGTGAATGTTGAACTCTGCCACCGGGGTGACATTGCCCTGGGAAAAATGAGCGCCACCCATGAGGATGATTTCCTCTACCTTTTCAATGATATCCGGGGCGTTCTTAAATGCACTCGCAATATTGGTAAGCGGCCCGATTGGCACAAGTGTCACGCTTTTGGCCGGGCGTTCGCGCAGGGTGTCGATGATGAAATCGACGCCGTGTTTGTCCTGAAGCGGCATAACCGGTGCGGGAAGGTTCGGCCCGTCAAGCCCCGAGCGGCCATGCACATGCTCGGCCGTCACAAGGTCCCGGCCAAGGGGGCGGTCGCATCCGGCATGGATGGGCACATTAACTTTACCAGCCAACTCACAGATAATACGCGCATTTCTTGTGGTCATTTCCAACGGAACATTGCCCGCGACACAGGTAATGCCCAGCACCTCAAGCGCATCGGGGCAGGCCAGGGCAAGCAAGATCGCCACGGCGTCATCCTGGCCGGGGTCTGTGTCGATGATGATCTGGCGTGCGGTCATTATGCCCTCTTTTGATTGCGCAGACCATGCGGCGGGCGCGGGCAAATGTCCACCGGTCTGGCACCTGCCTGCGCGTGCGCCCGCCGATGCCCGTCCGCGCGAATCAAAATTGATGCCGCGCCGCAGAAAGGCCCGCATCATGCGCCCGATCCCTTGCATGAGATGGGCAATGCCCGCCAAATCAACACCGAAGAGGCAAATATTTCATATATTTCCGCCTCTTGGGCCCGGCTTTCTGTTTGGGTTTCGCGCCATTGTGCGTATAGTCATGCCAACTGCCACAACCTAAAAAAGCATAATGGCCGGGGGAGAAACCACCGATGATCCGATCGGAACTGATTCAGAAAATTGCCGATGAAAACCCGCATCTCTATCAGCGTGACGTCGAGCGAATTGTTAACACCATTTTCAGCGAGATTACCGATGCCATGGCCAGCGGTAACCGGGTCGAGCTTCGCGGCTTTGGGGCCTTTTCGGTGAAACAGCGAGATGCCCGCACCGGGCGCAACCCGCGCACCGGCGAAAGCGTGCATGTCGAGGAAAAGCATGTGCCGTTCTTCAAGACCGGCAAGCTCTTGCGTGACCGGCTGAACGGGAAATAATCCATGCGTTATATCCGCTATGCCTCGATTGCGATTTTCGCCGTTGCGCTTGTTCTGATAGCCCTTGCCAACCGCGCACCCGTGACCTTGCGGGTGCTGCCGGATGAAATGGCGGGATTGGCGGCGCTTAATCCGACCTATGAAATGCCACTGTTTCTGGTGATCTTCCTTGGCATTCTGGCCGGTTTGATCGTCGGCTTTATCTGGGAATGGATTCGCGAGGCAGGCGAACGCGCCGCCGCCGCCCGCCAAGCGCGCGAACTTGCAAGCCTGCGCGCCGAGGTCAAGCGCCTCAAGGGTGAAAAGCATCAGGGCAAGGATGAGGTTCTGGCGCTTCTGGAACAGGCCAGCTAAAAGGCCGCATGGCGAAAGATATCCGTGTCAAAATCTGCGGTCTGACGGCCGCCCGCGATGTCTCTGCCGCTGTTGCGGCGGGGGCGTCTTACGTCGGCTTTGTGTTCTTTGAGAAATCGCCGCGCAATCTCGGGCTTGAGCAGGCCGCGGCGCTCGCGCTTCCTGTGCCCCCCGGCGTGGCCAAGGTGGCGCTGACGGTCGATGCGGATGATGCCGCGCTTGATGCGCTGACCGCTGCGGTGCCGCTCGATTTTCTTCAGCTTCATGGCCACGAGACCCCCGAGCGCGTGCGCGAGATCAAGGCACGCTATGGTCTGCCGGTGATCAAGGCGATTGGCGTGGCCGAGGCCGATGACCTGGCCCAGATCGCTATTTATGCCCGTGTCGCAGATCAGCTTTTGATCGACGCCAAGCCGCCCAAGGGCGCCACGCGTCCGGGTGGCAATGCGCTTGCCTTTGACTGGACGCTGATTGCGGGGCGTCGCTGGACGCTGCCCTGGCTTTTGGCGGGCGGGCTTGTCCCGGAGAACGTGGCAGAGGCGATCAAACTGACCGGCGCGCGACAGCTTGACGTGTCGTCGGGGGTCGAGAGCGCGCCGGGCGTCAAGGATCCGGCCCTGATCCGCGCCTTTATCGAGGCGGCGACATGCAGCTGAGGTTTCGCCATGCGCGCCGCGAGGATGTGGCGGCGGTGGTGGCCTTGCTCGCCGATGACCAGTTGGGGCAGGGGCGTGAGAAGGGCGATCTTGCGATCTATCTCGCGGGTTTTGACGCGATGCAGGCCGAGGGCAACAACCATCTGATCGTCGGGGTCGACGCGGCCGAGACTGTGCTGGCGACCTATCAGCTGACCTTTATCAGCGGGCTGTCGCTTGCGGCGTCGCGCCGCGCCCAGGTGGAAAGCGTGCGCATCGCAAGCGCTCTGCGGGGGCAAGGGCTTGGCCATCAGATGTTCGCGGATGTCGAGGCCCGCGCGCGCGTCGCCGGGTGCTCGCTCATCCAGCTCACCATGAACCAGACCCGCACCGATAGCCGCCGGTTCTACGAAAGCCTTGGCTTCACGGCCTCACATTTCGGCTTTAAGCGCGCGCTTGATTAGGACCTTTGGTTGACAGCGCTGCAGACAGGCAGGATGCTTTGGCCAAAAGCGATCGGAGGCCAGAATGATCCGCAATCCCGAAGACTTGAGCGATGTGTATGGCGCCAAAACGCCGGATCAGTCGCGCGCGCTCTATAACGATTGGGCGCAAAGCTATGATGCCGACAACCTCCGGCGCGGCTTTCGCCTGCCATCGCTTGGCGCGGGGATGTTCGCGCGCCACATGGGGCTTGTAGACGGGCCCGTGCTTGATGCGGCCTGTGGCACCGGCCTTGTTGGGGAAAGCCTTGCGATCATGGGCTATGGGGCGATCTTGGGCTGTGATCTGTCGCCCGGCATGCTGGCGGCGGCGCGCCAAACCGGTGCTTATGGCGATCTGGTCGAGGCCGACATGGGCGAGGGGTTGCCGTTCGAGGATGAGACCTTCGCGGGCTTTACCTGCCTCGGGGCGTTCGGGCCCGGTCACGCCCCGCCCGAGAGCCTTATTCACCTGAGCCGGGTCACGCGGTCTGGCGGGATTGGGGTTTTCAATCTTCTGGATGCCACCTGGAAAGAGCAGGGGTTTCAATCGGTGCTGGAATCACTGGTTGATAGCGGTCAGGTTCAGATCATCCAGCGCTCGCAACCTTTCCTGCCGTTTCTGCTGGCCGAGCCTGATCTGTGGTCGCGGCTCTACGTGATCCGCCGCAGCTAGGCGCGAGTTAGATTTTTCGTCGAAAAATCTCGACTGTCGCAGCACCGCTTTTCGCTGGAAAATCCTGAGCGCGTCCCATATTCATCCTAAACGCATCCAGGATGAGAAGGCCCTTGCAATGAACGATCTTTTCAACAGCTTCATGACCGGCCCCGACGAAAAGGGCCGCTTTGGCGATTTTGGCGGGCGGTTCGTGTCTGAAACGCTGATGCCGCTTATTCTGGAGTTGGAAGAACAATACGAGCGCGCCAAGACCGATGATAGCTTTTGGGCCGAGATGCATGATCTCTGGACGCACTACGTCGGTCGCCCCAGCCCGCTTTATTATGCCGACCGCCTGACCCAGCATTTTGGCGGGGCCAAGATTTATCTCAAGCGCGACGAGTTGAACCATACCGGCGCGCATAAGATCAACAACGTGCTGGGGCAGATCATTCTGGCGCGGCGCATGGGCAAGAAACGCATCATCGCCGAGACCGGCGCCGGGCAGCACGGCGTGGCCACCGCCACCGTCTGTGCCAAGTTCGGGCTTCAATGCGTGGTCTACATGGGCGCGCATGATGTCGAGCGTCAGGCGCCGAACGTGTTCCGCATGCGGCTTTTGGGCGCCGAGGTGGTTCCGGTCACCTCCGGGCGCGGCACGCTCAAGGATGCCATGAACGACGCGCTGCGCGATTGGGTGACCAATGTGCGCGACACCTTTTACTGCATCGGCACGGTTGCCGGCCCGCATCCTTACCCGGCGATGGTACGCGACTTCCAGTCGATTATCGGCAAGGAAGTGCGCGAACAGATGCAGGCCGCCGAGGGCCGTCTTCCCGACACGCTCATCGCGGCGATCGGTGGCGGATCAAACGCCATGGGGCTGTTCTATCCGTTCCTTGACGACAAAGAGGTCAATATCATCGGCGTTGAGGCCGGCGGCAAAGGCGTTAACGAAAAGATGGAGCATTGCGCCTCGCTGACCGGCGGACGGCCCGGCGTGCTGCACGGCAACCGGACCTATCTTTTGCAGGATGACGATGGCCAGATCCTTGAGGGGCACTCGATTTCGGCGGGCCTCGATTACCCCGGCATCGGCCCCGAGCATAGCTGGCTGCATGAAACCAAGCGCGCGCAATATGTCTCGATCACCGACACCGAGGCGCTTGAGGCGTTTCAGCTGAGCTGTGCAATGGAAGGCATCATTCCCGCGCTGGAACCAAGCCATGCGCTTGCCCATGTGATGAAGATCGCGCCCGATCTGCCCAAGGATCACCTGCTGGTCATGAACATGTGTGGGCGTGGCGACAAGGATATCTTCACGGTCGCAAAGCACCTTGGCTTTGACATGAAGGTGTAAGGCGCGTTTCCGCCTGACACATCTTTTCTCGGACCTATTGAAATGGGACTGCCCTAACAGATTGTTAAGGCAGTCCTTTTTACCTTTGTGGCCTGATCTGCACCTTTGGTTCAGGCCATAAACTTTGGTTGATGCCCGTAAACCCTGTGCCTAAGGGCGTGCAACTAAACCTCAGGTGGATAGCGCCCCGGTGTGAGATGGGTGTTTGGTCAAGGGACCGGGGGACACTCCCGGCTGATTTTCACGAGGAGTCTGAAATGCTTAATACCAAAAACACAGCTCTGGCGCTCTTGTTGGGCACCACAATGCTTTTCAACGTCGGCGTAGCACTTGCTGAAACCGGTCAAAACGATGATGCCGACGTAAGTTCATCTTCTGACAGCAGCAATTCAGGTGGCGCAAGCTCCGGCGCGGGGGCTGGTTCTGGTGGGAACAGCGGCAGCAATGGCGGCGATGACAGCGGAAGTGACGATAACGGTGGCGATGACGACGGCAGCGATGACAACGGTGGCAGCGATGATAACGGTGGCGGCGATGACAGCGGCGGCGATGATAACGGTGGCGGTGACCACGGCGGTGGCGATGACAGCGGCGGCGGTGAAGGCGGCGGCGACGACAGCGGCGGCGGCGAAGGCGGCGGCGGAGAAGGCGGAGAAGGTGGCGGCGGAGAAGGCGACTAAACCTTTAAAAAGGCCTTGCATGGCCTGACGTGACATTCAAAGTTACAGGTGCCGTGCCGGAGTCACCGGTGCGGCACCTTTATGATTTGGGAATGACCAGATGAGACGACAAGCATTGCTTGGACTTATCGCCGTGGCCTTGATGGCCGCCGGTCCGATCATGGCTGCGGATCAAACGGACTCGATCAAGCGACAATTGCATGCTCAGGGGTATTCCAAGGTCACGGTCTCGCGTACCTTTTTAGGCCGCACCCGGATTGTTGCCACGGGCAGGAACGCGAGCCGCGAGATTATCTTTAACCCGCGCACTGGCGAAATCCTTCGGGATTTCTCGCGCGTTGGCAAAGCCCCCGGTCAACTATTGGGATTTGGTCTTGGCGCGTCTCCCAGTGACGCAGACGGCGGCGGCGGTGCCGGTGACGGCGGGGGTGACGACGGCGGTGGTGACGACGGCGGCGATGGTGGTGACGACGGCGGTGGTGATGACGGCGGCGATGGTGGTGGCGACGGTGGAGGTGACGGCGGCGGCGATGGTGGTGGCGACGGTGGAGGTGACGGGGATTAAGGCCTTGGCCATCATATTTAGGTCTGCCGCATGATCTGGCGCGTCTCAATCCTTTTGATTGCGATCGTTCAGGGCGCCTGCACCGTGTTTTTCGTCTCAGATATCCTGTTGACGGTTTTCGGGCTGCGCGCCCAGCCAATAAGCTGGCAAATCCGCGAATTTCTGGAAGTTGGCGCCGCTTTGGGGCTTTTGCTCGGGATGATCCTTGGCTGGTTGGCCTATCGGCGCACGCAACGCCAATATCATCAGGCCCAACAAAAGCTTCGGGTCGCGTCGGGGGCCTTCATGGAGTTGATGCACGATCACTTCGAGGCCTGGGGCCTGACGCCAGCCGAACGCGATGTGGCACTGTTTTCCATCAAGGGGCTGTCGGTGCCCGACATTGCCGCCATACGCAACACGTCGGAAGGCACCGTCAAGGCCCAGACCAATGCGATCTATCGCAAGGCCGGGGTCAGCGGGCGGCCGCAACTGCTGAGCCTGTTTATCGACGACCTGCTCGGCGATGCCTTGCCCGGCGTGGTTGGTGACCTGACAAAGGCAAGCTAAGCCACTGGGCCTACTGGGCTTTTGCGTTCTCTTCGAGCACCGCAAGCGGGACGATATCAAGCGCGCGCATGTGGGTGGCCGCGAGGCGCACCTTGGGCGCACAGCCCTCGTCATGGGCCTGAAGAAAGCGCGCGGCGCAGAGGCACCATTGATCCCCCGGCTTGAGCCCGGCAAAACCGAATTCGGGGTTGGGCGTGCTCAGGTCATTGCCGACATATTTCGAATAGGCCAGAAACTCTGCGGTCATCAGCGCACAGACCGTGTGGCTGCCCTGATCCTGCGCGCAGGTGTTGCAATGGCCATCCCGGAAGAACCCGGTGACAGGCTCGTTTGAACAGGGCTCAAGATCCGTGCCCATGACATTGATGGCGGGGTCTTTTTCGATCATCGCGCGGGCCTTTCCTTTGAGACTGAGCCTAGCGTGGAATGCGGCCCCGTCAATGGTCCGTTCATAGGGCGTCGTTGATGGCGCGCAGCATGGCGATATTGGCGTCATGCACGCCGGGCTCGCGAAACTTGCGGTCAGCGGCGGTGACCACGATCACCACATCGGTGTTCTGGTCGATGAAAATATACTGGCCATAGATCCCGCGCGCGATGAATTGGCCGTCGGGGGCGCCCTTGGGAATCCACCATTGATAGCCATAGCCGATCTTGCCGGGCAGGGTTGGGGCGCTTGGCGCGGTCGAGGCGCGCAGCCAATCCGCAGGCACCACCTGTTGGCCCTGCCACTGGCCCATCTGTTCGATCATAAGGCCGAAGCGGGCGTAATCACGGGTGGTCAGGTTCAGCCCACCAAGCGCAAAGGCCACCTCCATGCCATCGGTCAGGTAATAGGGCTCTGCCTCAAGCCCGAGCGGGGCGATGATCTTTTCCGACAAAAGGTCGGCTAGGCCGCGCCCGGTCGCCCCGCGCAGCACCATGGCAAGCACATGGGTGTCGATCGAGACATATTTCCAGCGCTTGCCCGGGTCGGCGTCGCGCGCGCTAAGCCCGGCGGCAAAGCCGTCCATCGTGCCCCCAAGCGCAAGCACCCGGCCCATCCGGTTGATATCGGAATTATAGTCGAGATATTCCTCGTCAAAGGTGATGCCGCTGGTCATTTGCAAGATATTACGGATCGTGGCGCCGTCATAGGCGCTGCCTTTCAGAAGGGGGGCGTAGGTGGTCACCTGATCGTCGAGCGAGGCGATCTTGCCCTCTGACACGATCACACCGAACAGGGCCGAGAGAAAGCTTTTGGCCATTGACCAGCTTATCCGGCGATCATCGGCGGTGGTGCCGAGAAAATAGTCTTCATAGACGACTTTGCCGCCTTTGATCACCAAAAGCGAAGTGACGTCACGCGCGCCGACCCACTCGGCGACCTCTGCGGACAAGCTGGCCGTTGGACCCACGGGCAGGGGCGCGACCGGTCCATCGCCCCGCGACACGGGGCGATGGAGAAAGGCGCTGTTCATGTTAGAGAAGTTGTGAACGATTTTATCTTCGGAAAACAGGCTGTTGACCGCCATAAGCCGGGTGATCTGTTCCCGTTTCCAGATGCCGACAGCAAGGGCGGCAAGCGCTAGTAAAAGCAAAACCCGCGCTGTCCATTTGAAGAATACTCGCATATCACCCCCCGATTTCACCGGCAGGAAATCAGTCAGGTGGCGGGATTGCAAGGCTGACGCGACGGCGACGCAGTTTAGCGGAATTTATCCATCAGCTTTTGCATCGCGCTTCGGTCGTCTGACGCGGGCGGCTCTTCGACCTTTTCAGGCGGATTCGCTTGGCTTTGCGCTGCGGGCTTGGGCTTTGACGGGCGCGGTGGCGAGAGACGTTGCGCAACGGCATTCAAAAAGCGATCCGGCTTACCCCCGGCCAGCCAGGGCGCACCATCCGAAATGCCGCGCAGCAGGTCATCAAGCCAATCGGCGTCGGCCTTTGCAAAATCCTGAAGCACGAATTGCGCCACGCGGTCCTTGTGGCCGGGATGGCCAATGCCAAGGCGCACCCGCTGATAGGCCTCGCCGATGTGCTGGTGGATCGAGCGCAGCCCGTTATGGCCCGCATGCCCACCGCCCTGTTTCACCCGCAATTTGCCGGGGGCAAGATCAAGCTCGTCGTGAAAGACGGTCACATCGCCAGGTGTCAGCTTGTAAAACCGGATCGCTTCGCCCACCGCTTGCCCGCTCAGGTTCATGAAGGTGCCGGGTTTGAGCAGGATTACCTTGGTGCCGCCAAGCACGCCCTCGGACACATGCCCTTGGAACTTGGCGCGCCAGGGGCCAAAGCCATGATCCTCGGCGATCCGGTCGAGCGCCATGAAACCGATATTATGGCGGTTTTTTTCGTATTTTGCGCCGGGATTGCCCAGACCCACAAACAGCTGCATTGCCCATGCCCTCATATTTGGTGATGCTGGTCTACGCCGCGATGCGCGGGGAATCAACGGGCAGAGGGCGCGCAGGATGGCAGAGTTCGAGATTGACGGTATTCAGCTTGTGGTGCCCGATGAGATGCTGAACCCCAAGCTGTCGGACAAATTGTCAACTGGCGGTTACGAGGCGCATGAGGCGCATGCCGCAAGGATGCGCCTGCGCGAGGGGCAGCGGGTGCTCGAGCTTGGCTCGGGGATCGGCTATATCGCCTCGGTCTGCGCGAGCATCACCGGCGCCGCGAATGTGACCACGGTCGAGGGCAACCCCAACATGCTGCCGGTGATCCGTGGCAACCTCGAGCGCAACGGTTTTGGCGCGGCGACCGTGCTGCACGGCGCGGTTGGTGGCATGAAGGGTGCCGCAGAGCCGATTGAATTTGATAATAAAAAGACATTTTGGGCGGCACGGATCGCGGATATGGATACCGCCCCTGACTCGGTGGTGAGCGTGCCGCATCTTGGGCTTGGCGATCTGCTCAAGACCTATCGCCCGCATGTTGTGATCATGGATATCGAAGGCGCCGAAGAACACCTGTTTGACGTGCCATGGCCTGCTTTCGTGCGTGCGGTGATGCTGGAATTGCACCCCAGGCGCTATTCCGACGTGGTGATCAAGCGGATTGTCGATTGCATGTCGGTCTCGGGGCTGACCTACGATCCGTTATCGTCGCGCGGGCGTATCCTCGGGTTTCGCCGGGTCCGCGACAGATAACAGCAGGCCATTAAAAAACGCGACCCCGTTCAGGGGGCCGCGTTTCATACCATTCAATCTGCGAGGGCAGGGCGGTCTTACGCCTCTTCGCCTTCGGCAACTTCGGTTGCTTCGACAGCATCATCTTCGTCTTCGTCATCGCCGCTCGATTTCAGAGCCGACGGCGCCGAAACGTTACAGATCACAAAGTCGCGGTCGCTGATGACCAGCTTGCAGCCCTCGGGGATATCAACGTCAGAGATGGTGACAGTGTCGCCAACATTCTCGACCTTGCCCATGTCGACGGTCAGGTGATCGGGGATCTCGCCCGCGGTCACGATCATTTCGACTTCGTTACGCACGACGGCCATCGAGCCACCCTTGCGGATCGCCGGGCAGTCTTCGAGGTTGATGAATTCAACCGGGATGAACAGGTTGATCTTGGTGGTGCGGCGCAGACGCATGAAATCGACATGCGTCGGAAGGTCTTTGACCACATCGCGCTGAACGTCGCGGCAGATCACCCGAACGTCGTCTTGACCTTCAACCTGAAGGTTGAACAGGGTCGACTTGAAACGGCCTTTCTTGAGGCGCTTCAACAGGACGTTGAACGGGATGTTGATCGGCAACGGATCGACGTCGCCACCAAAAACGATACCCGGAACCATACCGGCGCGACGCGCCTGACGAGCGGCGCCCTTGCCTGTCCCCGTACGTTCCTGGGCCTGAAGATCAGGAATTTCTCCAGCCATGATAATTCTCCATAAATAAGGGCGGGGCTCCTCCAAGGCTGTAGCCCCGCGGTAAGGCCTGTGCCTATAGACCACGAGGCGCGCTTTGGAAAGGGCAAATTGTGCCGATTTCGGCCCGGCGAAGGGGCGTTATTCCCAGTCGCCGGCAAAGCCGTTGGGGATCATCAGGATATCACGGTCAAGCTTGCCCACATCGGTGCGCCCGCACAGGCCCATGCTGCTATCAAGCTCCTTGTGGATGCATTCAAGCGCGCGGGTCACGCCCTCTTCGCCCATGGCGCCAAGACCATAGACAAAGGCGCGCCCGATATAGGTGCCGCTGGCGCCCATCGCCATCGCCTTGAGCACGTCCTGACCCGAGCGGATGCCGCTGTCGAGATGCACCTCGATCTTGTCGCCAACCGCATCCATGATCGCGGGCAGGGCGCGAATGGCCGAAATCGCCCCGTCAAGTTGGCGCCCACCGTGGTTCGACACGATAATCGCATCGGCCCCGACGTTCAGCGCCTCGCGCGCATCGCGCGGGTCCATGATGCCCTTGATGATCAGCGGGCCATCCCACATCTTGCGAAACTCGCGGATGCGATCCCAGTTGAGCGCCTGATCGAACGCCTCGGACGTCCAGGTGCTGAGCGAGGACGGATCGCTCACGCCCTTGGCATGGCCGACGATATTGCCAAAGAAGCGGCGCCTGGTACCCAGCATGCCAAGGCCCCATTGCACCTTGGTCATCATGTTGGCGACCGACTTCACAGTGAGCTTGGGCGGGGCCGAGAGGCCGTTTTTCAGGTCTTTGTGGCGCTGCCCCAGCAGTTGTAGGTCAACCGTGATCATCGCGGCCGAGCATTTGGCGTCTTTGGCGCGATCAAACAGGCGCTGCATGAAATCGTCGTCTTTCAGGGTGTAAACCTGCATCCAGAATGGCTTGGTGGTGTTTTCGGCGACATCCTCGATGCTACAGATCGACATGGTCGAGAGCGTAAAGGGCACGCCGAATTTCTCGGCGGCGCGGGCGGCCTTGATCTCGCCATCGGCGCATTGCATGCCGGTAAGGCCCACCGGCGCAAGGCCGACCGGCATCGACACGTCCTGGCCGATCATCTTGGTGGCGGTGGTACGCCCGGTCATGTCGAGGGCGACCCGCTGGCGCAGGTAAATCTGGTCAAAATCGCTGGTGTTTTCGCGAAATGTCTGTTCGCTCCAGCTTCCGGATTCCGCGTAATCATAAAACATCTTCGGCGCGCGGCGCGCGTAGATCTTTTTGAGGTCGTCGATATTGGTGATCACGGGCATCAGGCGTTCCCTTTTGGAAATTGGTAAAGACCCTTTACCAACGCCAAGGCAATCGCGCAATCATTCCCGTCGTCGCAGGGCAGGGTACATTAAGCGCGATGTGCGCCCGCGGCCAAGCCACGCACAAACTCAAGCACATCGGCCACGCTGTCGCCATCTGCGATCTTGCCGACAATGGCCGAGCCGACAACCGCGCCATCGGCGACGCTGGCGATTTTCTCTGCGGTTTCGGGGGTGCGGATGCCAAAGCCGACGATCACGGGCAGGTCGGTCTGCGCCTTGATGCGGGCAACTTCGGGGGCGACATCAACCGCCTCGGCGGCGGCGGCGCCGGTGATGCCGGTGATCGAGACATAATAAACAAAGCCGCTGGTGTTCGTAAGAACCTTGGGCAGGCGCTTGTCATCGGTCGTCGGCGTGGCAAGGCGGATAAAGTTGAGACCGGCCTTTTGCGCGGGAATGCAAAGCTCGTCGTCTTCTTCGGGCGGCAGGTCAACCACGATCAGACCGTCAATCCCGGCGGCCTTGGCATCATCCAGAAATTTATCAACGCCGCGATTATAGATCGGGTTGTAATAGCCCATCAGAACGATCGGCGTGGTGTTGTCGGTCTTGCGGAACTCGGTTGCCATTTCAAGCGTGCGGCTCAGGGTCATGCCCGCCGCAAGGGCGCGCTGACCGGCAAGCTGAATGGTGGGGCCATCGGCCATCGGATCGGTGAAGGGCACGCCAAGCTCGATGATGTCAACGCCGGCCTCGGGCAGCCCCTGCATGATCTCAAGCGCGGTGTCATAGTCGGGATCACCCGCCATGATATAGGACACGAAGGCTTTCTTGCCTGCGGCTTGAAGGTCAGCAAATTTGGCGTCGATCCGAGTCATTTTTTTTATCCCGTATTGTTGGATACCGTTTGCGGCAGCGCGCGGCGGAAATCAATGGCAAGTGAAAGATTTTCGCATGTCCGGCATGGGATTTGGAATGGATTGAGCCGAAAAGATAGAATTTGAGCGAGGTTATTTCGCCAATCTCGGGGCATGACTTTTGGCGAATGAGGGGCGGGCGGCCACCTCTCCGACTATTTGCCTGGTTAAATTGACAAATTCCCAGCCAAAAGCGAGGGTTCGGTTTTGGGTTTGATGGATCAAATTTTGGGCAAGCGTATCTTCAAGGGAATTGCACTGGCGGTTTTGTACAGCCTCATTCTCGCCGTCATAAACGACGTTTCCATCTATACCTGGGGCAAACCGCGCGGCGTGAGCTTTGGAATTCTATTCTATTATTTGTGGGTTTTTCTCAGCTCACAAGGTTTCGCAACCATTATACTAGGGTGTTTTGTTCGTCCTGGAATTTCCCTCTCGCTTTCGCTGTTGCTTATTCTTGGCACGGCCTATGCCTTGTTTCCCGGCACCTTCAATCCAGTGTATCTGACGGTTGTATGCGCCGCCGCAGCCCTAAGTTTCATGGTTTTTCTCTTTGGACCAAGGCATCAAGTGGCGCAGCAAGAGGTGCAAGCCTGACCTGTGAGGCGATCGACCGGCGTAAAGGCCCAGCCCCAGACCCCCCGCGTTTTGCCAAAGGCGCGCTTGCGTCTGGACCTGAGTGCAAATAGAAGCGGCGCTGCATGAATAAGGAGAGGCGTCATGGGCTTTAAAATGGGGATCGTGGGGCTGCCCAATGTGGGGAAGTCGACGCTTTTTAACGCGCTGACCAAAACGGCCGCCGCGCAGGCCGCGAATTTTCCGTTCTGCACCATTGAGCCGAACGTCGGCGAAGTGGCCGTGCCCGATGCGCGGCTCGACAAGCTGGCCGCGACCGCAGGTTCGAAACAGATCATCCCGACGCGCATGACATTCGTCGATATCGCCGGCCTCGTGAAGGGCGCGAGCAAGGGCGAGGGACTGGGCAACCAGTTTCTGGCCAATATCCGCGAGGTCGATGCCATCGCCCATGTGCTACGCTGTTTTGAAGACGACGACGTGACCCATGTGGAAGACCGCGTCGATCCGGTGGCCGATGCCGACACGATTGAAACCGAGCTGATGCTGGCCGATCTGGAATCGATCGAAAAGCGCCGCGCCGGTCTGGTGCGCAAGCTCAAGGGCGGCGACAAAGAGGCGGTGACGCAGGATCGTCTTCTGTCCGCAGCGCAGGCCGCTCTGGAAGAGGGCAAGCCCGCCCGCACGGTCGAGGTGGACGCCGAAGACCTCAAGGCGTGGAAGATGCTGCAACTGCTGACCAGCAAGCCGATCCTTTACGTTTGTAACGTCGATGAGGGCAGCGCCGGTTCGGGCAATGACTTCTCGGCCCGTGTTGCCGAAATGGCGGCTGCACAGGGCGCGGCCAGCGTTGTGATCTCGGCGCAGATCGAAGAGGAAATCAGCCAGCTTGAGGCCGAAGAGGCCGAGATGTTCCTGACCGAAATGGGGCTTGACGAGGCCGGTCTTGATCGCCTTATCCGTGCCGGGTACGAGCTTTTGCACCTTGAAACCTATTTCACCGTCGGCCCGAAAGAGGCCCGCGCCTGGACCATCCCGGCGGGCACGCCCGCCCCCAAGGCGGCCGGGGTCATTCACGGTGACTTTGAAAAAGGCTTCATCCGCGCCGAAACCATCGCCTATGACGATTTCGTCACGCTTGGCGGCGAGCAAAAGGCCAAGGATGCCGGCAAGATGCGCGCCGAGGGCAAGCAATATATCGTCAAGGATGGCGATGTGCTGCACTTCCTGTTCAACACCTGAGGACCGTCGGGGCAAAGTTTTGACATGCTTGCCATTTCCCGCATAGGCTGATCTTGATTTGATCAGCTAGCGGGGATGTCCCATGTCGCGCAACCGACGTTTCAGCTTTGCCCTTATCGCCAGCCTTTTGGCCTCTACACCGTTGCAGGCGGCCCATGACGAGGGCGATGCGATCTGCGGCTCGAACGGGCCGGTGGTGCCCGAGGCAAGCCACATCCCGACCATGGCCGATGTTGAAAATGCCGGTAAACCCTTTGAAACCAAAGCGTTGAACGCGGCCCCCGAGGGCGCGCATATCTTCAACTGGCTGGCGCATGGCGTGTTTCAGGATCGCCCGCGCGATCAGCTTGAAGAGGGCTATGTGATCTCTCTGGAAAAGCTCTATGCCGGTGACCGCCTGTCGGGGCCGCAGCATCAAAGAGACATTCTCTATCGCTACGCCGATTTGCCCGATGGCCCGCCCGAAGATGTGGCGGCGCAGCGCGATTTCTGGCTGACGGGGATGTTTTCGGACCCCAAGTTGCAGGTCGTGACCCATATCACCCGCTTTGAGAACCGTCGCGCCTGTGGGCTGATGAACGGCTATCAGGCGGCAAGTGCCATGCCTGCCTGCGACAACGGCAGGGCGCCAAAAAACCGGAGCTTCAAGTCCGGGATCGACTCGATGTTCGGGGTGTTTCAGCGCGACCTCGCTGCGCGGCTCAAAGAGGGCAATTTCACCCATATCGTCTTTGCCTCGATGGGGTGGAACAACGATCAAAGGGTGTCGGTTTGTCGCTATCGCCAGATCATGCAGGTGACAGGGCATGCCATGCAGGCCGGGGGCGAAGCGTTCCGCCCGCTGGTGATCGGCATGACCTGGTCGTCGTCGTGGAATGCGGCCAGCACCTCGGCGGTCGGCCATGCGGCGGGCCATATCGGCAGCGTGCTCAACAAGGCCACCGACAGCGACGAGGCCGGGGTGCTGCATGGCAACCTGATACTGAACCGGATCATTCCGGCGGTGAACGCCCGCGGCCTTCCGGTCGTGGTTCTGGGCCATAGTATGGGCGCGCGGTTTGCCGGGCGGGCGTTGTTTTCGCGGGAGCTTTTGAAACAGGGGCCGGTGGGGCCCGCCGCCGACCTCGCGGTATTCCTGCAACCTGCGCATAGCGCCTATCGCTATGGCGGCGACACCCCTGGCGCGCGCGGCAACGAGGGGCACCCCTATGACAGCTATAAAGACCTGGCCGCTACGCAGGTCGTGGTCACCACCTCGCTGTGTGATTTTGCCAATCCCTTCGCGCTCTGGTCGCCCTATCTTGGCGGGCGGCGCGGCTGGAAGGTGGCGGCGCGGGCGGCGTTTGACGACATCTTTCACCGGCTTGATTGGGGCGGGACCGCGCCGTGCAACACGGGGCGTCCGGCGCTCAAGGATCGCATTCGCAATGATCCCGCGAGCATGGCGGCGCTCGACACTCTGCCGCGCGGCAAGGTCACGCTCGTCAACGCAGGCTTCGTGAGCAATCACGGCGATATCCTCGATCCGGCCATGGGCGCATTTCTGGCGCGGCTGATCTCGCGGTATGCACCGCACGCGGCCCCCTAGAACCGCGCGTGGCAAATTCATCGGATCAATTGAAAAAATCTCAGAATTGCCCTTGTTCCCGCCCCAAGGTCCAATTAAACGGGTCGACGGAGCTGTGGCCGAGTGGTCGAAGGCGCTCCCCTGCTAAGGGAGTAGGCCCGGAAGGGTCTCGAGGGTTCGAATCCCTTCGGCTCCGCCATAAATCCAAGCAAGCTACTGATTTTAATGTAATTAGTGCTTGTTTGGATTTTTATGCCACCAATATTGCCACCAAAGGTAATTCTATTGATTGCAGTGATCTGCATCGGATTTCCTGCATCGCCAAGTATGGAAAGTGCAGAATTCTCTCGAATTCTCATGCGGTTCCACAAAAATTCTGCTATACTCCTTCTTACGTCAACATCCACATAAGAATACCTCGCCTGGCTCAGAGTAGCGCCGGATGCGGGGTAAAAAGTCGTGTGCTCAAACAGGAGATCCCATAATGCCCACACCCTCGAACACCCTCTATCTGTCAGTCGATCAAGTTGCAAAGCGCTTCAGCGTCTCGAAAGATTCAATCTGGCGCTGGAAGCGGAATGGCGACTTTCCGACGCCGGTTAAACTGGGTGGAACGACAACCCGTTGGCGTCTTTCAGATATCGAAGAGTGGGAGAACCAGCTGGCCTGTGGGTTCATCACCTGCCTCGGGTTTGAGCCGTATGGATTGACCATGCATTAGCGCGTCAGCCAAGCCTTCATCACGCCACCAAAGTTCCCACTCATACGCGGACGAACACCTTGCCCGACGCGATCCCAATCGCGCCGAACACCCCTTTCATGTTCAATCGAAAGCACCCCATGACTGATATCATAGCCCCCGCCGGATCCCACTCTCCGAACCAAAACGTGCTCGCTTTCCCTCACGGCTCCAAATCTACCGCTACCGCAGCAATGTCGCAGAATGAGGAGTTCTGCTCTAATGACATTCCCGCAGACTACGCATCCAAAGATGATGGGATCTACGAATTACGCGCTGATAAGGACGGTGATCTTGTCCCCGTGCGCATCTGTTCCCCTCTGATCATGAAACGCCGCTGCCGGAATGCGTCTGGGCGTGGGTGGGGGCGTGTCGTTGCCGTGCGCGATCCCGATGGCAACTGGCATGAGTGTATCCTCGATGCGCGTGAGATCTCCAAATCATCAAATGCCGTCTTGGCTCCTCTGTTCGACCTTGGCCTGGAACTGGCCCCGGTCACCAAGGCAGCTGACAGCGTCATGACCCTGCTGCGCTCGTGGCAGCCGGACACTCCATATCTTCGCTTCGATCGGCTTGGCTGGACCAGCAAGACGCATGATGCCTTTGTGCTCGGCGAAGGCCGCGTGCTTGGCGAGGCCTTGGTCGCGACTGACAGCGTGTCTGAAGATTTGATGGCGGCTATGAGCAGCAAAGGCACGCTTGCGGCATGGCGGGAAGAGGTAGGCATGTCTTGCGTCGGGAATTCTCTGATGATGCTGGCGGTGTCCCACGCGTTCACTGGACCGCTTCTTTCTGTTCTTGGAATGAACGGTGGCGGATTCCATCTGCGCGGTTTGTCGTCGCGCGGCAAGTCGACCATCCAGTATGTCGCAACCTCTGTCTGGGGTGCCCGTCCGCTGTTGCAGAGCTGGGATGGCACACCGAGTGGCTTCGAAGGAATTGCCGCAGCCTTCAACGACACCTTCCTGAACATTGAGGAGCTGCATAAGGCTGACGCCCGGACGCTCGGGGCGAACATCTACATGCTGGCCAATGGAGAGGGGCGGCTCAGGGCAAAGTCGAATGGCGGTCTTCAGACGCCGCAGCGGTGGCGCGTGCCCGTTCTTTCGAGCGGTGAAATCTCTTTGGAAGAGCACATGGCGAGCGCTGGTCGGAAGATGACCAAGGGGCAGGATGTGCGGCTTATCAATCTCGAAGCAGACGGCCGGACCTTTGGTGCGTTTGATGACTTGCACGGAGACCTTAACGGAAAACTCTTCGCCGAGCGCATCGACAGGGCATCACTTGAGAATTATGGCCATGTCGGCCCGCTCTTCGTTGAGAAGCTTATGAAAAACTTGGATGAAAAGCAGAATTACCAGAACTTCATAGATCGCTTTTGCCGTTTGTGCACCATGCAAGCGGATCTTTCGGTCGATGGGCAGGTGCATCGCGTGCTTACACGGTTTGGCATTGCGGCGCTCGCTGGAGAAATGGCAACAAGGTTCGACCTCACTGGTTGGCAGCCTGGCGCCGCGCACTCGGCGGCGATGGAGCTTTTTATGGATTGGTTCGAAGCACGCGAAGGCACGACGGGCACGGAGATCAATATCGCGGTGAAGCGCACCCAGGATTACGTATCGAAGAACCTCGACCGGTTCCTCACACTCGGAACCATTGGCCGGAATCCTCTGGACGGCTGGCGGGATCAGGCATGGTTCTACATTCGCCCCGAATGCTGGAAAGCCATCCATGATGAAGGCAATCCGATCGAAATGGCCCGCCTGCACGGAGAGGGAGGCCTGCTCAAGACCCAAAGGGGCACGGGTCTTCAGTTCAGGATGGAACGCGGTATCCCAGAGCGTCCGCGGGTATATGCGGTGCGTGCGTCTGCCCTCCTGGCATCTACTGAGGCCTGATCAGCACATCGTCGGCACAGCGATGTGAGAGAGGCGGCCTGCCTCTTTCACATAACGGATCACCTGGACCGGCCGGACCACTGGGACCGCGAAAACGCTGTATTTACAAGGTGGTCCGACCGGTCCGGCCGGTCCAACTGAAATTCAACAAGGCTGAGAGCTGCGAAAAAGCGACCTGCACGACCACACCACTGCATTAGACCACGACCGTGCTGCTGCACGACGAGATCAATTCCGAGCAGTGAGGCCGATATTCTACAAAAAAGAACGATGTAGAAAAGCGTGTCGGCCTCTTCCCGCCACACATCCCCAATCACGCCGTCGCTATATCAGAGACAAGCAGCAAATGCTGCGTCACATCTGAGAGGTTAGCGATGAGCAAGAAACCACATGAAGAGACCCGGCTGGCAAAATACATCGAGCGCAGGGTGCTCGAACTGAAAGCCAGAAAATCCCAGCTTCAGATTGCCAGTGAGGCCGGTTTCCCGAACGCGAATATGATCACGATGATCAAGAACGGGTCCAGCAAGCTTGCTCTGGACCGGGTGCCGAGCATGGCTCGTTCTCTGGAGTGCGATCCGGCATACCTGATGGGCCTGGCCCTGGAGCAGGCGGTTGGCGACACGGCTGCCCAGGCCATCATCGAGATTTTCGGCACACCCATCACGGCGAACGAACTTGGCTGGCTTCAGGAAATTCGCGGAGCGTCTGAACATAGTGATCCACGTATAACCAGCAGGTCACAGACGGCTATCAGGGCGATCTTCGGGAGGTAGACACATGAACGACACAAACGGTCTGACACCGAACGAGCGCGCCTGGCTGCGCTTCCTGCGCGACGTCAGCAACGACACTGACCCCGGCATCACCTTGCGCCGTGTGCAGCTGTTGAGACGGCTCTGTGAGCCCAGAAGGGCGTAATGAGCCTTCGGAGCGGGAATGGCTGCAGACGCGACCTTTCCCGTATCCCGTTCAAGGGCTGGACACGTTGCATAGCGTTGACAAATGTTACCTTTTGCGGTCGGTCCCATCTCAAAAGGTAACATGCGCACCCTCCAAACCGGCCAAAACGACCCCAAAACAGGCCTTCTGCGTTGACAAATGTTTACCTAATGTTGACAGATTTCGCCCCAAAAAGCGTTTTTCGTCGCGCGTATGTAAAACCTGCGATCAAAGCTGCCCTGTAAAACAAGGCAATTCAGCACGTTCAGAGGGTCAGGCCTAGGTTAAAAGGAAGCTCAAATCGCGTGTAAGGCAGCGCGGGAAGCTCTGTTTTTCTGAATTAGAGCGTTGGGAGCGCTGCTTTGCCTAGAGTGAACAGGTCGAAGCAGACTGGACGAAACACGCCACTTGGTCTGATGCGCTGCCCGTTTCAATCCACCGCAGGAGCATTCAGACGCGCCACTTTATGATCCTTGCCATTTGAGCCTGGGTTCCAACACTCCCGTTCTCATTCAGGGGACTGCGTCAACCGTTCGTTGCGTAGATCGCTCTAGTTGCTCGACAGCACGATGATTTTCAAAGTGAATTGAGTTTTTTTTTTGCAACACGTTTGGGAATTTCCCTGCATGTGACATTTTGAATGTGTTCGCATTTCCCGTTAGAGAGTAGTTATTCGCTAATAAATACAGTCTCAGAAAGGGTCGGAGATGAAAAATGAATGCAGCCACCTGAGTTTTGGTCTGGCTATTTTCGGCTCTGCCCTGTTGTCCGCGCATCTGGCCGCAGCCCAGGATGACGGGGTTTTGTCGGTGGGCACACAGGGTGACACTCCTTACGAGTTCGACGCCGGAATAACCGTCTCGGAATACTTCACCGACAACGTATTTCTGACTGCCAATGACCGTGGGTCTGATTTTGTCACCTTGTTCGCGCCTTGGGTCGGATTGTCTTACCGTGCAGAGGACTTCAGGCTGAACCTTGAGGCGAGTGCGGAAGTGGCGCGCTTTTCGAGGAATTCGCGCGAGGATTACGAAGACTATTTCCTAGGGGCCGAAGCAAGATACCGCATCAACGATAGCGTTTTTGCATTTGGCGGTGTGGACTACGAGCTTGGGCATGAAAGCCGCGAGTCGCCCGATGACGTAAACGGTCTCCGCCCAACCGAATCGACCGACATCAGTGGGTATTTCGGTATTGGCGGCAGCCTTTCGGATCGCACCTTTCGCCTTGGAGTGAATATCAGGGACCTGAATTACGATGATACCCCCACGGCTGTGGGCGTGCCCATCGACAATGACGACCGGGATCGCACCCAGTACGAATTGGGCGGGCGCATTGGTCTGTCGCGCACCGAAAATGGCGAAGTCTTCCTGCAAGGCATCTACGACAAGCGCGACTATGACCAGCCCATCGACAACGCGGGCCTTGGCTTTCGGCGGAGTTCTGATGGGTTCCAGGGGGCCGTCGGCTATACCGGCTCGGTCGGTCCGATGAGCGGTGAAGTGTTGCTGGGGGTGATGACCCAGGATTACGACGACTCGCGCTTTGGAACCACAACCGCAGTCGACTTTGGCGCAGATCTGAGTATGCCCCTTGGAGAGCGCACGGATCTTGATGCAATCGTCGAACGGAGCATTGAGGAAACCACACTGGCCGGGTCATCGGGTTATGTCTCGACCACCGGCGGTTTGCGACTGCGCCACCGGGTTGCGCCCGACATGTCGCTGGCGGCTTATGCCTTCCTGACGCAGAACGACTATAAGAATTTGACGCGCACTGACATGCTTGCAGAAACCGGCATGTCGCTGAGGTACGCGTTCAATCCGCGCGTTTATCTGGATGCGGATTACGATTTCCGCCAGCGCCAGTCCGACGTCGCAGGTGCGGATTTTGACGAGCACAGGATTACCCTAAGCTTGGGTGCATCGCTGGACCCGCGGTTTGATGCGGATAAAAGCGATTTCGCCAGAGCAAGCGGTGGCGGTTTTTATGTCGGCCTGCAAGCGGGCGACAGCGCGCTGCACACCAAGGTTGACGGGCCGCGCGGGGCGCCCGGGGCCGGGGGCAACCTGACGGCGGATTTCGGCGATCATGGTGCCATAGGCAGCATTTTTGCAGGCTACCGCAGCGAATACGGCGCGCTTGTTCTGGGTCTGGAGGCGGGGGCCGAGGTGAATGACAGCTCCTGGAACCACCTTGCCAACCGCACCTTCTCGGTAGATCGTGGCAATGCCTATTCTCTGAGTGGGATCACCGGCCTGCGCACGCCGGGCGGCAATCTTCTTTACGGACGGTTCGGCTTTGTCTCGACCGACTTCGACAGCACCTATCAGCGCGGCACCAATCCGCTGGTGAAGCTTTCGAAACGGGAAATGGGGCTGCTGTTCGGGGTGGGCGCCGAAATTCCGCTTGGCAACGGCCTGTCGGGGCGGATGGAATATCAGCTTCGCGCCTATGAGGACTATCAGATCGGATCACCTCTTGGTGCCGCCGATGACAATTTTGCCAATGTCGAAAGCCTTGCACAATTCGGCCTGGTCTATGACCTGGGGTCGAAAAGCCGCTCGGCGGAACCGGCGGTCGTGACCGACTTTTCGGGCTTCTATGGCGGCGTGCAGCTTGGGCACGGATCGTTGCAGAGCGACAATGTCGGGCCGCGTGTGTCAGGATCTGGGGTGCCCTTCACTCTTGACGCAACCCGCGCCGGACAAGGGTTTGCCGGGGGTCTCTTTGCCGGTTACGGCGTGCAGGCCAACGATTTCTATATTGGCGGCGAAGCCGAAGTCGAGCTGTCCTCGGCCGACTGGAACATCGAGCGCAGCCCCGAAGGCCGTGTCTACTCGATCGAAAAGGTCGGAACGATAGGCGCGGGCCTGCGGGTCGGGTATGTGCTGAACGACAGCGTTCTGCTATATGGGCGCGCGGGTTTGGTGCGTTCGAAATTCGACCTGGATTACACCTTCTCGGGAAATGTTATCGATCAGAGTAAGACCTTTGATGGAGTTCGGATTGGCGGCGGTGTCGAGTTCGCGATTAGTGACAAGATGCATGCCCGGCTGGATTATACGCAGACTGAGTACGACGCGAACTCCATTAACTATAATCTCGGCGTGGACCAATTCGACACAACCGAACGGTTGTTCCGGGTCGGTCTCACGCGTAAGTTCTAAACTCTCTGAGTGCCTCAAGTCATAAAGGCAGCGGCGCAAAAATAATTGCCGCTGTCTTGATGTATATCACTTCCTGAATGCGTTTGGTCTGCACTGTTATGTGCATTGTCACAAAATCCTCTCTTGAGGGTACTGACAAAAGAAAATGCAAATAGGAAGGATGCATCATGCTTAAGTTGACGTCAGGCAGACAATCTCTGAAATTTATCCTCGCGGCAGGCTGCGCTGTTATCGCCCTTGGTGCCGCATCGGTGGCACCTGACATGACTTTTGCCCAGGAGGGTTCGGGCAAAGGTCAACAGGGGCAGGGCGCAGGATCTGGCAAGGGTGCCGGTGGTGGCCATGGTCAAGGCGGCCAAATGGGGCAAGGCGGCGGAGGCAAAGGTCTTGGCGGCATTTTCAGGGATATCACCGGTATGGACGATCCGGTGAAAGGTCATGGCGGTTCTGCAGGCTCGGGCGACTCTGCAGACGCGGCCGATGAGGGCGACGACGAGTCTGATCGTCCGGAATGGGCCGGACAGCCCGGCGGCAAGGACGGCGCTGGCGGTGGTCGACCGGCAACCTCGGGCTCAAAGAAAGGTGATCTTTTCGGCGATTTGTGGATCATTGACCGAGACGCCAACGGTGTGCCCATCCTGACCGCAGATGGTTACGTGCAGCCTCTGGATGCGGACGGCAACCCGATTGAACTCGACGAAGAGGGTCATCCGGTAGATGAAACACTTACAGTTGAGGTTGAGCTTGGCCGCTTGAATGTCGGGCGCGCACCGACGTCGGTGCTTGATAACCGGGCATCTGAAGTGATCACTATGCTTTCCAGTGCCACGGCTGTGTCGGTCGACGCAGCGGGTCGTCTTGTGCTGACGGTGGATGACGAAACTAAAACAATCGACTCGCCGCTGGAGAATCTAGCGATTTACGTGTCGCTTCTGACGACTGGCAGCATTCCTGGTCTCACGGCTGATGATTTGGTTGGTACGGATTATGACTTCCTTGTCGATGGTCAGTATACTCAGGCAGATCTGGACGCATCGACGGCGTTCCTGGCCGCCGCTACGGACAAAACCGGGGAATTCACGTCTGACGAGATTGCCTATATCGACGCGTTTCTCGGGATCAACCTGACAACCATGGGTGATGTGACATATTCGTTCGTCGACTATTCGTCGTTCTCATACGACCGGTCCGATACCTATTCGGGCGTAACGGCCACGGTTCTTGTGGAACAGGCCGATGGGTCTTTTGATCAGGTGGATGTCGATATCTACGATGCCGTCTTTGGATCGGTGGATGCCACGGCGGCGGGATCTCTGGACGCCTACACGCAGGCGGCGGATGACTCCCGGGCTGTCATCGAGTTCATTCACGAATATGCGGTGCCTGAAGCGCTCTAATGCTGGGTCAGTCAGGGGCGGCGTATCCGCTGCCCCTGACGCTTTAACTTGCAAGGATGACGATGATGGATACGAACTGGATGAACCGCCGCCTGGTACTGACCAGCTTGTGTGCAATTGCTTTTGCCGCGGCGGGCTTTGCCCAGCACACTGATGGGGCGGACACCATCACCCACGGATCAAATAAGGGCAAGGGGCGTGGTGTCGGTGGGGCGCAGCATGGACGGCCCGAGGATCCGCATGGCGGAGAAGATGATCATGGTGATGACCACGGCGATGCTGATGATCATGGTGATGGTGATGATCACGCCAGCGGCGGCAAAGGCAAAGGCCCCAAGTACAAAGGTGGCCGCAACGATGATGACGGTGATGCTGATAACCACGGGGATGATCATGGCGATGACCACACCTCACACGAGGGGGGGGACACCGATCACGCCAGCGGTGGGGATGACCATGGAGACGACTCCGATCATGCCAGCGGCGGCAAGGGGAAAGGGCCCAAATATCGCGGCGGACGCGAGGGTGTTGGGGTGTCTCACGGGCGCTCTCTGGAAGATAGGGTCTTAAAAACTCCCTCCTTTTGAGTGAGAGCGAACCCACACCAAGCATCAGTAAAGATAAGCTATCAAATTATCTCAATCTTCAAAGCTAGTTTTTAATTCCAAGCCTGCCCTTTTGCCGTCCGCCGGTTTCCGCACGTAGGCCCTGTTGGGTATTGCGGCGGACGGAGCGAACGGCCGTTATGCAGGCTACAATGACGCCTACCGCATGGGGCGTATCACGCAGATGACTTGTATGGCTCCATATAGGCGGCTCTTAAATAGCTGCCGCCTCCCCTGCAGATTCTACAAGCATTTGCACTTTCGGCAACGGCCCCCGATCCGCCGATTCACGCCTCGAAGTTTCGTCAGGGTGAGCCCTTGCCGCCCGACACGTCAGCACGCATAAGAACGTTTCAACCAGCGGGGGCTTGCAATTGTTCAGCGAAATGCGCAATCGGGTCGATCTCATGACAGGCATGCTGCTGGTCGCAATCACCTGCCTTGTCATTTTTCACGAATGGCACATTGCGGCGTGGATGGCCCCGGCGAAACCCGTGCTCGTGCTGTTGCTCGTGGCCACTCTGGCGGCGCAGGTCCGGGTTTCGCGCAAGGCCTTTGTCGCGGTGGCGCTCGGCCTGACAGTGGCGCTTGCATGCAGCGCGCCGGGCTGGCGGGTGGTGACCCTGGACGGGTTGCGCTCGGCGGCCTTCATCGCCGCCTTCTTCACGGCGCTCTCGACGCTGCGCAATGTCGCGCAGACCTCGGCGGCAGTGCAGGCAGCGGGCGGGTTTCTCTCGGGCCAGCGGCCCGGTCGGCGCTATGCGGCGCTGACGGTAGGCGGTCAGGGCTTTGCGCTGCTGCTCAATTACGGGGCGATCCAGCTTCTGGGCGCCTTGGCGCTGGCCAATGCCGAGACAGAGCCCGACGCCGAGGTGCGCGGTCACCGTATCCGGCGGATGCTGCTGGCTATCCAGCGGGCCTTCGTATCAACGCTGCCATGGTCGCCCCTGTCCTTCGCCATGGCGATCTCGGTCAGTGTCGTACCGGGGACAAGCTGGGCACAGGCGATGGTGCCGGGTCTGGTCTCCTCGGCGCTGCTGGCCGGGATCGGCTGGGGGCTCGACACGGCCTTCAAACCACGGCTGAGCGTGACGCCTCGACGCCAGGAGCCGGAAGGGTCCTGGGCCCTCATGCTGCCGCTGCTGGCGCTGCTCGGGGTGTTGGTGATCAGCGTGATCAGCCTGTCGGCTATCACGGATGTGCGGATCGTCGGGTTGGTAGTGGTCATCGTGCCGGTGATTGCGCTGGTGTGGATGCTGATTCAGCATTGGACACAGGCGCCAGTGCGGTCTGTCGCGCGGCGATTCGGCGACTACGTGACCAAGGAATTGCCGGGCTACCGCGAAGAGCTCACGCTGCTTATGATGGCCGGGTATATCGGCACCGTCGGCTCGGCCCTGCTCGGGCCGCTGATGCAGCGCGCCGGGCTCGATCTGGCGGTGTTTCCGCCTTGGCTTCTCCTCGTGAGTTTCGTCTGGCTCATTCCGCTGGCGGGGCAGCTCGGGATGAACCCGATCCTCGCGGTGACGCTGCTCGCGCCGCTCATTCCCGGTGCCGAGAGCCTTGGCGTGACGCCGACCGCCATCGTCGTGGCACTTACCTCCGGCTGGGCGCTTAGCGGGGCCAGTTCGCCCTTCACGGCGACTACACTGCTGATCGGGTCCTTCGGAGGCATCAGCGCGCTGCGTGTCGGCTGGGCGTGGAACGGCGTCTACACTATGCTCTGCGGGATCATGCTGTCGCTCTGGGTGGTGATTTACGCCTTCGCCTTGTGACATTCCGAGAACGCGGGCCACGACCGTTTCATTCGAAACCTCCCACATGGACCTACGTCAGCTTTCAGCATCTCAACCGAGCATGAAGTCGGCCCAACTGTCCATCATCTCACGCAGCCGCTCCAGCATGTCACTGCGTCGATACGCGCGCTCCACGTCGCCGCCCACCGTGTGTGCGAGCCCCATCTCGGCAATGTCACGGGGATAACTTGTAGGTTCTACCTGCTAGCATCCCATACAGGAACAACCAGGACGTTGGTAAGCTCTGATCCCGGGTGAGGAATGGCTCAACATCCCGGGAGCCACCGACGAAGATCTCCATAGTCAGCACGAAGTCCTAGAGAAATTACAGGGGTGCGATGGGGATGCATTCTGGCGCCGCAGCTGTCCGGGAAGTCAAACCTCCCGTAACGGCGAGTTTGTCCCGCATCTTGGTCATAGCCCCGATTCCGGCACACGTCCGGTGTTGGTAGAAGCAGTGGTGTGACAAGCAAGCGCCAAATAACCCCAAATCCGCCATGCTGGCTTCACATTGCTTGGCTTTAAGGAATTGTCCGTGAGTGGACGATTTCAGCATTCTCGGCCCGTCGGTTCTAGGACTGGCGGGCCTATTGCTTATTTGTTCGGCCGATCCTGCGACCTTGAAAAGCACGCTTTCCGCCCGCTGCTATCCGAGCGCATGTCCGCTTTTGGCTGGGAGCCGTCCCCAAGACTGCGCGTGCGGCAGCAAATTCCTGCAGAGCTGACCTAAGCGACCATCGCAGCGAATGTCGGCTCCTTGCGGCCCTTGGCCGTCAAGGTTCCCCACAGTCGCTGAGAGCCTCCGGGGCGAGCGCTTTGCGTTGTGCGCTGCCGGGATGGTGTCGAATTTGTGTGTGGTCGCTGCCAGAGATGATCATAGCGCCGACCACACTGCCGATTGGTTTAGACCTACTCAATGTTGCGTCGCGCGCGCCAGCATATCATCCGTGTCCAATTTTAGCGCCGACCGCCAAAGGGGTGTCTTAAAGCACATTCTTGCCGACCGCCCCGCTTCATCCGCATCATGCACGGAGATCAGGCCCGACCATTCGAGAGGCTTCAGGACGCAATGAGAGAATGCAGAGATTTCACGCCAACCGGCGTTGTCCCCGTTAGCGCCTTCCCCATAAAAAACACCATAAAGGGTGCGCTCGCTTGCACCGTTTTCGACTTCGACGTTGATAACGTTGAGCCAGACATCCCAATTGCCGAACGGGCGATCATCGAATCTTCCATAGGAGGCGTGGTCAACATTCAGAATGTAGAAGGGGATCAGTTCATGAAAGAGCGCACCGGGTGACTGCGAGAACTCCTTGCCCCTCTTGGTCAGCCTGAACTCGCCCTTGTAATGGCGCCCGAGCTTTAGAGCGACCAAAAGGAAATGAAGCAGTTCAAGCGGCGGGAAGTCATACTCGTTGAGGACTTTATTGTATCGGAACACCTCTTCATAGCTGCGGCCAGGCCAATCGAAATGCTCCGCTGCCCAGTGGACGAAAGACCGCTTGAACGCCTTTGTCTTGGTAAGCGCGATCGGCCCCTCGTCAGCCGCATATGTCAAAGTCAGACGTGCCGCGCGCAGCAGCGGCGAAAAGGGCAGATCAGGATGGTCATCGGGAAGCTGGGCGAACTCAATCATACGAACTTGTTGGCACGCCACCGCGCGAAACGCCAGACGCGTTATCCCCACAGCCGCTGAGAGCCTCCAGGGAGCGCGCCCGCCATATGCCACATTAGACGTGAACCCCGAAAGCTCCAGAGTGGTCCTCCACCAAACAGGCCGCTGTTGATTGTCACTGAGAACTGACCCGGCAACTGCAGAAATTGTCATTGAGAATTGACCCATGTGCAACCTTACCCCTGCTTGATTCAGCTGGGGGCTATTGGAGTGGTAGACATGGGATTTTTGAGGGTTATTCGG
>NZ_FWFJ01000137.1 GCF_900172365.1 Roseovarius gaetbuli | reverse complement strand
ACGGCATCTTGACCCCGAATGAGGCCTATGCAAGCAAAACAGAACCAACGAGATTAGCAGCCTGACATGAAACCCTGATCCACCTTAACAGGGCTGCAAACTGGTCGAAAAACTAGGACCACCTCTGCCTACTCGCATGCGTTGGGAAGCCTTTGGGCTTGGCGCGTCCTTAGGTCCCAGCCCCCAATCCGCCGCGCGCTGGCGCGACGTTATGATCGCATGCGTGACGGAATCAATGCTCAGGATGCGCTTGGCCGGACAGCATTGCATTCAGCAGCCAAGGTCGGAGCTGATCGATGTTTTGAGATTCTTCTTGCTGCTGGCGCGAACCCGACGCTCCAGACTTACACCGGAAAGACACCTGCCATTTTTGCCGCAGAATTTGGGCGGGCTACGATCTTCGAGATGAGATTGGCATGTACGGCATATCAAATGGGTAGAAGCGAGCTTGGGGAAGCGTGCGATCTGGCGCAGTACTCCGCAGAGAGTTTCAAAGCAAAGCGCAAGGAATATGCCATTCAGGGATACGAAATTGCCGGACGGAAGGGTTTTCAGAAGATTGCTGAGTTGGCATTGGGGATGCTGGATGAATAGTTGGAGGCATTTTGTTTGCTCTGAGCACTTTCCTGAGGCAGCTTATTAAGCCCTTCCCACGAGTTGCAGCGGGATGCGCTTTGAGCGTATTTTGTTGAAAAACTCTTCCTTGATCGAAGTCTGAACTGCTGATTCAATTCCTGTAATCGAGGGGGAGGACCGGCGATGATGGGACCGAGGCAGGAAGCGCAACCGGCGCTGTTCTACGAGT
>NZ_FWFJ01000039.1 GCF_900172365.1 Roseovarius gaetbuli | reverse complement strand
CCTCAGAAAAATGAGCCTCCGACCCGGCTGCGGCTCATTTTTCTGAGGGTACGATCATAAAGCGATTCTTTCACGCTGAAGCGGGTCCGACTGGAAGTCGGAGGGTTTGCTCCACGGCGTGGATACTAAAATGGACAACAGCCCGCTTGCGCAAAGCCACACGACGATGGAGCAGGCGCTGGACAAAGGTCTGAAAGCGACCTTGGCCAAATTCACAGCCGGTCTTTCCCCCATTGCGCTTGCATCTGTCTATAGCGACTGGGCTCTGCACCTTGCAACCGCTCCGGGAAAACGCCTTCAACTTGTCGAAAAAGCCGGGAAAAAGACGTGGCGGCTGGCAAATTACGCGGCGTCTTGCGCTCTGACCCCCGACACCGGCGAAACCTGCATCGAACCGCTGCCTCAGGATCGACGTTTCCGGGGCGAAAGTTGGCAGCACTGACCTTACAACGTAATGTATCAGGGCTTCCTGCTGAACCAGCAGTGGTGGCACAATGCGACAACGGGCGTGGAAGGGATGACCAGCCAACACGAGGACGAGGTGTCTTTCGCAGCCCGCCAGATTCTGGATGTTTTCTCGCCATCCAATTACGTGCTGACCAACCCTGAAATTCTGGACAAGACCTACCGCGAAGGCGGCATGAACTTGTTTCGGGGCTGGCATAACCTCATTGAGGATTTAACGCGCCTCAATACCGGGAAGACGCCTGTCGGCCTTGATGATTTCGAGGTGGGGCGCAACATGGCAACCACGCCCGGCAAGGTCGTCTATCGCAACCGGCTGATCGAACTTATCCAATACGCGCCGACGACAGAAAAGGTCCATCCCGAACCCATTCTGATCGTGCCGGCCTGGATCATGAAGTACTACATCCTTGATCTTGGGGACGAAAATTCACTGGTTCGCTTTTTGACAGCGCAGGGCTTCACCGTCTTCATGATCTCGTGGAAAAATCCTGATGCCGAGGACCGGGATCTTGGAATGGACGACTATGTGTCGCTGGGCGTAATGGATGCTCTTGACGCCGTCGAAACTATTTCCGATGGGCAAAAGGTCCATGCTCTGGGCTACTGTCTGGGCGGGACTTTGCTGTCTGTTGCTGCCGCTGCGATGGCGCGTGACAAATATAACAGACTGAAAAGCCTTACTTTTCTCGCGACCCAAACCGACTTTACCGAGGCCGGCGAATTGATGCTTTTCATCAACGACAGCCAGCTGAGTTTTCTTGAAGACATGATGTGGGATCAGGGATATCTCGATACCAAACAGATGGCGGGAACGTTCCAGCTTCTGCGCTCGAACGATCTGATCTGGTCGCGGATCGTGCATGAGTACCTCATGGGCGAGCGGTCTCAGATGACCGATCTGATGGCATGGAACGCAGATGCGACGCGGATGCCTTACAGGATGCATTCTGAATACCTGCGCCAAATGTTCTTGAAGAACAATCTGGCCGAAGGGCGCTACCTCGTCGACGGGCGCCCGATCGCGATCTCTGACATTCGGGCCCCGGTCTTTCTGGTTGGGACCGAGTGGGACCACGTCGCCCCCTGGCATTCGGTCTATAAGTTCAACTTGCTGTCCGACACGGATGTCACGTTCCTTTTGACCAACGGCGGGCACAACGCGGGCATCATCTCGGAACCGGGACATCCGCGGCGCCATTATCGCGTGCGGGAGAAAGCGAAGGACGACACCTATACAGATCCGGATCGCTGGATGGCTGAAACCGACACCGTGGAAGGCTCATGGTGGCCGGTCCTTGCAAAATGGTTGTCGCAAAGGTCGGGCAAGCGCGTAGCACCACCGTCACTTGGCGCACCGGACAAAGGCTATCCCCCGCTCTGTGACGCGCCCGGCACCTACGTCTATCAGGAGTAGTGTTTCATGTTGGATACCCTTCTGAAAGGCAAACGCGGTCTTGTCGTCGGAATTGCGTATGAGCATTCGATCGCGGCCGGTTGCGGCATGGCCTTTCGCGCTTGGGGTGCGGACCTCGCGGTGACATATGGCCTTGAAGCCTCCAAACCGTATGTTTCGCCCGTTGTGGCAAAACTGGATGCGCCGATATTCCTGCCACTGGATGTGCAGATCGACGGGCAGCTGGAGGCCGTCTTCGAGGAGATCGACAAGCAGTGGGGAAAGCTCGATTTTGTCCTGCATTCGATTGCCTACTGCCCGAAGGATGACCTGCACGCACCGATCAACGGGTGCTCGAAAGAGGGGGTCGCACAGGCGATGGATGTTTCGGTTCATTCCCTGATCAGGATGACACGCCTGGCAATCCCCCTCATGAAGGACGGCGGCAGCATTCTGACAATGAGCTATTACGCTGCAGAAAAAGCAGGTATCATCGGGTTCACCAAAGCCCTCGCACAAGAAACCGCGGCCAAGGGGATCACCGTCAATGCCGTGGCACCGGGCTATTGCGACACGGATATGGTTGCGGCCGTGCCGGACGGGGTCATCGACAAGATCATTGCCGCGACACCGGTTGGCCGCCTTGGACAGCCCGCAGATGTGGCGCGCTCTGTCGTCTTTCTTGACGGTGACGATGCGGCTTTCATAACCGGGTCCACTCTGAGTGTGAATGGCGGTGAATACATGGCCTAACCGACGCAGAGATCAGCCGAAGCCGCACAACGGATCGGGCCATTCTTCGCGCAAGCACGCGTTTCACGCAAAACTGAGGCGAGACAGGAATAAGGGAAACGCAATGCAATTCATTGAAAACAAAACATTTGACGAAATCGCAGTCGGAGACAAAGCGGAACTGACGCGGACACTGAAGGCCGAAGACATTGAACTGTTTGCGGTCATGTCCGGCGACGTGAACCCAGCACATGTCGACTCAGATTTTGCCCATCCCAAACTGCTGCTGATCAGCGATGCGGCCATCAACATTTTCCCCGACCTGCCGACCAAGCGCGATATCGTCCAAAACGCCATTGAACTTGCTCTGGCGCTCGGCATTTCGCGTCCAAAGGTGGCGCTTTTGTCGGCGGTCGAATCCGTGACTTCGAAAATCCCCTCGACGGTCGATGCGGCAGCCCTGTGCAAGATGGCGGACCGTGGCCAGATCGTCGGCGGTCTGCTCGATGGCCCGCTGGCCTTTGACAATGCTGTCTCCAAGGCCGCCGCCGATGCCAAGGGCATTCTTTCGGATGTGGCCGGCAGCGCGGACATCCTGATTGCACCGGATCTGGAAGCGGGCAATATGATTGCCAAACAACTGATCTACCTTGCCGGGGCTGATGCGGCCGGCATCGTTCTGGGCGCACGCGTCCCGATCGTGCTGACCAGCCGGGCAGACAACGTCTTCTCCCGGTTGGCCTCGACCGCGATCGCTCAGCGTTTCGTCCACCACACGCTCGGAGGTGCGGTTTCATGAGCGACCTTGTCCTGACCCTCAACGCAGGCTCGTCGAGCCTGAAATTTGCAATCTTTGCCAGCAATACGCCCTCGGCCCACGCCGAGATGACGGGCAAATTTGCGAGTATCGGGCGCCAACCGGTGTTTACGGTAAGTTCTGCTGACGGCAGGTCGCTCGACAAGGGCGCGCTGGCCACATTGGACAACACCTTTGATCATGAAAAGCTGCTCGCGCTTCTGCTGCTCTGGCTTGCGCAGCACCATGGGCGTCACCGGATCGTGGCGGTGGGTCACCGCGTCGTGCATGGTGGCGAAAGGTTCGAAGGACCGACGCGCGTGACCGAGGCCGTGCTCGACGCGCTCGAAAGCCTTGTGCCGCTTGCCCCTCTTCATCAGCCCCACAATCTGGCGGCGATCCGGGCCGTCGCCAGATGGCGACCGGATTTGCTCCAGATTGCATGCTTCGATACCAGCTTTCACCGCAGCCAGGAAAGACTGGCGCAACTGTTTGCCATCCCTCACGCGCTGAGCGACGAAGGGGTTATCCGCTACGGATTCCACGGTCTGTCCTACGCCTATATTGCAAGCGTTTTGCCCGAACATCTGGGCTCTCTTGCAGACGGGCGGGTCATCGTCGCGCATCTTGGAAACGGATCCAGCCTGTGCGCGATAAAAGATCGGCAAAGCATGGCGACCAGCATGGGCTTCACGGCACTCGACGGACTGGTCATGGGGCGCCGGTGCGGGACGCTGGACCCCGGCGTCATCCTCTATCTCATGCGCGCCAAGGAGATGGATGCCACCGCAATCGAAGATATGCTCTATCGCAAATCCGGGCTTCTGGGTGTCTCGGGTATCAGCAACAACATGCATATCCTGCAGGAGAGCAAAGACCCGCGCGCGCGCGAAGCGATTGAGCTGTACTGTTACCGCGCTGCAAGTCTGATCGCGGGCCTCGTGCCATCCATTGGTGGGCTTGATGCCCTCGTCTTCACCGCAGGCATCGGAGAAAACTCTGCTTTGGTGCGCCGATTGATCTGTGATCGACTGGCTTGGCTGAGCGTTTCGATAGACAGTAAGGCGAATTCCGAGAATGCGGTTCAAATTGGCTCTGAGCAGTCGTGCGTAAAGGTTCTTGTCCTCCCGACCAACGAGGAAGCAATCATCGCGAAGGCCTGCCGTGATTACTCTGAATGAAAAGATCCATGATCGGATGTGGTCTTGTCGCGCTTGCGTTCTCAACGCCGCTCAGCAGCTCGTCTAAAAGTTCCCTGGTAATCGTCATCGTTGTCATGCTCCTTCGTTGGTGAAGCATGGACCATATTACTCATACACAGAAGATCGGACACTCTCGCCAACCCGACGCCAAAATCTGATGCTGCCTGCTTACGCGTTTACCCGCTTGGCAGGGCGATACGCACCGCATCCTTACGGTTTCGTCTGTCCGTTTCAGTCCCATGGTTCATCTCCTTTGGTGCAGTAAATGCTATCAAAGGAGCGGCTTCAAACCGCGACAGGTCCATCGCTTATCTGCCATTTGGCGCATCTGCTCGAGCAATTTGAAGCGGACGATGGCGGACATCGGGGGCGCGCTGGAGCCGCAAAACATCCTGAACCCCGGCAAGACTGGGCGGGCAAGACTGGGCGCGCCCCGCGACGCCGCCGTCTGGCACGAGTTTTGTCGAGATGTCATCGGGGCGCATGTCGAGGGCGCGCGCCGCTTTCGCGGAAGCGGGCCCTCGTTTGGTGCCGACCCAAGCGCGGAACCGGCAGAGCCGGATCAGGTCTTTTTGCGCAGCGTGTTCACCTGAATATGCGGCCACCGGGTTACGCCGCCATCGGTGCCAAAGTGAAACTCGAAATCCACGATCTGTTCGTATTGCAGCTGCAGAATCTCCTGCCCGTCTTCTTCGATCGTTTCGATCCACATCCGCATATCCATTCTCACGACCGGTACGAAGCGGCGGACAAGCGGGGTGTTCAAGATGCCCCCCTGCGGGCCTGTGGCTTCCTGCGTGTCCATCTCGATAAGGCTGAATTTCTTGACCGTCTGATCCTTGATTGCGTCACGCAGGATCAGGTCCGGGCGCACCGAATAGGGATAAAGATCATGGGCCAGAATCCGCTGCGTATAGGTCTTGTTGCCGCTGGGAGCGGTTGTCGGCAAGGCCTTGTCAAAGACCCAAGGTGGGGGCGGCGCGTCGAGGTTGATCGGCTCGTTCCCTGCCCCGCCCATGGTTGGTGAAATCGCCAGGTATTTGAAATCCCATGCCGCCAGACCAGAGGGAAAGGACGGCGCTCCGTCTGTGGTAGAGGACCTGCCGAACATCTGGACCGTACTGCCATGCGGGATGGTGCCACTGCGCGCGACCGAGTAGCCCGGAACATAGACCGGCCCGTCCGCCCCGTCACCAGAGGCGAGTTCAGGATAGCCGATGTCCACCTCTACGGATGTATCATTGGCGGCGTGGTTGTAGATCTGGTCCAGCCAGAGATACATGCCGTTTTCTTCGTGCAGAAGGTTGTCCTGCAGGTCGATGATCCTGGTATCGTATTTCACCGCTCCGCAGAACTGCTCGTTTGCGCCTGCGCGGTTGCGCACGCCACCAGGCACCAGCGTGAAGGTCAGCTCTTCGGTGTAGTTCTGGCAGAGGAAGCGGAACTTGCCCGGGATGGTTTCCGAATTCGTCCCCGGAGACGGCAGGCAAGTGGTGTGCACTCCGAGCATCTTGGAAGCAGGGTCATCCGTGACGTTGACCCAGGTGCCTTCAAGTTGTTTCAGCACGCCATAGTTGGCTTGTTCCTGCTGCGCCTTAAGCACTTCAGGGGTGAATCTTGGAGGGATAGCAACCATGTTTTCAGTCCTTTCTTCAACAATTTGAACAAATCAGCTTGTAAACTGAGGTATCGATCAAGGGCTCCATCTGCAGGAAGTCGACCAGCACGGACTCGGCCGTGCAAAAGGCACCCTCGACCCAGGCCTGATCGTTGGAAAAGGCCGAGCCGATCAGATAGACAGGTGCGCCGACCTGCCCGGCCAGCTCTGCCGGGGCGCGCAGGCGCTGCATGACATCGCAGATGTCAAAATGCGCGGCCCAGGCGTGATATCCCGCGCCAAAAGGATTACGTCCCCAATCCATGAAGACTGTGCTGCTGGCCTGCGGAATCAGGTTCGCACAGTTCGCGTCACCGTAGTGTACCTTGGCCAGCTGCAGGCGCAGCATCCGCTCCATCTCTGGCGGGGCCTCTTTGCCGCCGTCCAGCGGTTGCAGATTGCGATTGCCGGCCAGCTCGCGCCGATCCTCGACGCAGAGTTCCAGCTGGCGCCAGAAATCAACGAAACGTTCGTCGTCGTAAGAGGCGAGAAGACCGTAGACCGGCGGCCCTTGATAATCCGCAAGCGCGTTGTTGCCGAAATAATAGATCTGGCGAAGGGGCAGATAGGTGATCGTCGGGCCAAAGACATTGGCGCTCTCGCCCTCTGCGGTGTCGAGACAGGGTGGGAACGGTGCCTCTGTCCACCACGGCCGGTCAAAGAACATCGCCACTTTGTACGAGGGTTGCTGCACGACCGCGTCCAGATAGTTGGCGACATTGGGCGCGTTGAGAAAATCGGTGCCGCCCGCAGGCACGCCGTTATAGCGGGTCGCCTGTGCAACCAGTTCAACCGATTCCGGCGGCATTGCAAGGAAGGCGCAATCGCTGGTCATGGCGGGGCCATCTGCGGCGTAGGGATCCTCTGCGCTGGCAAGCTGACAGGTGACTGCGCCGTCCTGCATCCAGATCGAATGCAGCCGTGTGCCCTGTTGCAGCGTGAGTGTCACACCCAGCGCGGTCGCGGCCTCTTGCGCCCTGCGGTAGAGTTCGACGAAGAGACGAGAGTAGCCACCCGCGATGGTCTTGAACTTGTCGCCGGGCGTGAATTCGCCGTTATAGAACGCTGCGTCGGCCGCGTTCCAGTTGATCACATTAGAGCTATAGCCTCCCGCATCGGCAGCATAGTTGAACCCTTCATTCCCGGCTTGATCGTAAAAAACGTTCCAATATCCAATGTTGCTCACCGTATTGCCGGGCTCATAGACGAACGAGTTGAAACTGTCCGGCAAAGTGCCGGTGGCATAGTAATGGCATTGTTCGCTGCGGGTCTTGAGGTCGGCCCCACCGGTGATCAAGTTCGAAATCTGACCAAAAAGCTCTGCGGCAGGGGCCTCGTTATTGCCGGGCGTCGCATAGGGCGCTTTTAGCGCAGGTGTCCCCGTGCCAAGTTGATCTTGAAAGAAATGCTGACCGCGCAGATAAAACAAGGGGTTCGTCGTGGTCAAGAAGTCCTGCAGATCCGGATGCAGGCCGATATCCCAGATCGTTTGGGTCACCAGACGATGCCCCGGAGAGGGTGTGTCGGTCGGATGCCCGTTCGCGTCGGTCTCAAATTGCTTTTGGTCCCACTCGCTGAACCGCATCCCTCCGATCTCGATATAGGTTCCGTTCAGGTCCTGCTCCTCGCCTGAGGGTGCAGCAATGTGGTGAGAGCAGATGCGCCCGGCGGGCTGGCGGTTTTTTCCGTCCCCGACAAAGTCGTAGGTGCCCCATTCATAAAGCGTGATTGTGTCGCCCGCGACGGCCTTGCCCCCGGTCAGCAGCCGCCAAGCGGTATAGAGGCCTCCGGGTCCCGCTCCGAAAATTGTGTAGGTCTGTGACATGAAGGCCCTCCGGGTCTTAGTTCGTTTGCGTCCAATCAATCGAAAACCTGTCCAGCGGAATCCTGTAGTCGCCATAGACCAGCTCTGTTTCCGGCGCGCTCAGCATCCGCACGATCATGTCCCCCATGATCGGGATGTATTTGCCTGCCCAACCGGCGGTGTAGGTCACGATGTTGGAATGCGCTCGCCCCCAGGCCGGTGTATAGTCCAGCAACAGCTCCCGAGAGCTGTTCTGCGCCAGCGCGATCAGACAGGTCGAGGTAAAGCGCGGCATCGGGTCAAGACCGGTCATGTGCTCCCTGACCCATTGCGCATCAAGTCCAAGGCTCTTGGTGCTGGGAGCATAACTGCGCTGTGCGGGATCCGTCAGGATCTTGTCCGGGAAGTCGGTGGCCACGCGGGCATAGCCGGGATGCGCCCAATCCACCTCTGGGAAGCCGTAAAACAGCGCACTATCACCCGGATCCTGAAACACGAACCACGTCGGCAGATGCCTGGCAGGTTCGGTTAGCGCGAAATAAGCAGAGGACATTTGCCAGATGTCGATACCCAGCGAGAGGCCCAGCGGCTTTAACGTCTCGTTGACATATGCCCCGGCGCAAATCGCAAGGCGCGCCCCATGATACCGGCCGTGCACCGTTCGAACCTCGACCCCTCTGCCGCTTTCGGAAATGTCGGTCGCAGGCTCCCATTCCCGGATCACCACCCGACCGGTGGCAAGGGCCGCGTTCAGCGCCGCCTCTTCCGTGGACTTCAGATCGATAATCCCGCCATTGGCCTGAAAAAAGCCCTCGTAATCCTTTGGCAAGGCCTTGAAGGGGAAACGCGCCTCGATCTGGGGCGCGGTCAATCTCGTAAACGGAATGTGCAGTGACTCCATGACCTTTTCCGCCGCCGCAATCCCGCCTTCCTGGGAGTCCAGATCAGGGTCTCCGAACCAGAGGCTGCCATTCTGGCGCACCAGAGTGTTCTGCGAATACCCCTGAAGCTCTGCCCAAAAATTTTGGGACGCCAGAGACAGTTCGGCCATGTAGTGTTGTGCATACTGCAGCCGGAATTGCCGAGAGGCCCCGGCGGAACTGCCTTCATTGTTCAACACGCCGAATTTTTCCAAAACAAGCGTGCGCCACCCGCGCCGCGCGGCGTTCCGGGCCGTCGACAGGCCGATCGCACCGCCGCCGACAACGATCAGATCAAAGGTATCGTCTGGCACATTGATGTCTCCCTGTTACACGCCGCCGTTGCCTGGCGTGTTGGCTAAAGAAGAGTGATCACCGCATTGGAGCGACACAAAAATACAGATGCCTCTTGCGCAAGAGACACGGGTGACTTCAGAAATCTCGCGGGTTCGCCTGATCACTCAATTGATTGGCGCGGTCCCTCGGGCAGATGGCGAATGGTCACCTCATCCTGAAATCAAGTTTTCCACCTGTGCTCAGGCTGCAAGATATTCATTCGAAAAAAGCAATAAAAACGAAGAACTTTTTACAACAGTCGCCCGACAGCAAAAAAGGCCTGCATTGGCAAAGTCATATTCTATTCACGCCCTCAGAATTCACCACATGGTTGCATTCTGTCAAGACCCTTCCTTTTAAACCTCACTGATCAACCTCGTTTGTCGATGCACGCAAGATCTAAAGCATCAAAACGCGGGAGCTTACACAAAATTTTCACCACACTCATTTTAAACAGAAAAAAATGTGAAACACTGATCGAACCCGACAACCAAAGACACAAGCGTGCCAAAAACTTCCACTTCAGGGTGTGGATCAGGGCTTTTCCGAATCAACATTTGATGCAACCCTATGGTGTAGTTGATTACGACCTAATTAGTTTCGGCGGATTTTTTGCTGCCATTATAATTTGCAGATATTGCGATGCACTGGGAGGCGCAAAATGCCAACAAGCGCAATCATTGAAGACCTATGGATTTGTCCGCCTTTGGCCTTTGCACGCTTTGGGCAAGTCGAAGAGCCCATGGTGAATTTTCACTGGGAACAAAACGATTACTCCTCTCGCGGAACAGCGGAAACGGTGATCCGACCGACAACCACCTTTCGTGTATGCGAGGACGGCGGGATAACCGCCTATATGCCCAACGAAATTCGCTTTCGTGACGGAGAGAAATGGCTGCCTGTTGCGCCCTTTTTCGAAGTGCATGGCAGGCTTGACACGGGCTACGAGGGGCCGATCACGACAGACGTGCTCGCGGAGTGCGGCTTGACGCTGGGGGATTTGAAATGGCGGGTTCACGCCGCGAACCGCAAAGCGTTTCACTACACCGGGGCCGAGGGCGATCACGTCGATGCCATCATCGAGATGTCCGGGGACCAGCACGACAAGGTGCCTTTGAGCGGGATCAGCCCCAAGGGGGCCGAGAACCCGATCATTCACGGCGACCCTTTGCCTTTGGGCGCGGTTCAGGTGATACGGCCAAACGCGGAATTCAATGAAATCCGCCTGCGCATCACTCCGCCAAAGGGCCATATCTATGCCCCCACCAACACCGCAAAGCGCAACCTGACGGCGCTGGTGCCGGAAGTCTTCCGACGGCAGGCCTTTCTGGACGGTCTTCAACTGACACTGAACCCCGACTCTGCATGGGCGCACTGGAACCCCGCAGACGAGAGCGAACCTTACGATCCGCGCACCAATCCTGGCGGGCTCTATGCGATGGAGCCAACGAGTAATAGCAACGGCCTTGGGGTCAGCCTCGGCTTTTTGGATGACAGCAACGACGGGCTGATCTCTGTCGTGATCAGCGGGTCCGGAGTGGCCGGCGGTGAAATCAGCGCTCATGCCCGCTTTACCTGCTGCCCGCCCGATTTCCAGCCGGACCGCAGGCCGTTCCGTTCTGTCGCCGATGGGCTTGCCGATCTGATGGAGCGTGAGGACGTCTCGGCCCCGGCCTTCACCGAAGGGTCGAACTGGATCGAGACCGAGATGGAGATCGCCGATTTCATGCAGCGCGTGCGCGAGACGATGGAGGCGTCGAACCTCGATCATCAGAACCTGCGCTCTGGTCTGGCCAACAATCCGACCACGCCAGAAGATCCCTTCACCCCCGAGCCCCCAAGGCCCGGGCACCCGCTGCCCTTGACCGAACTGGGACGGGCCAATCACAAACGCTTCCTTGCCTATGACGTGTTCAAGGCCCGCATGGCGCAGCGCCCCGAATTGTTCGACGACTGGATCCGCAATCCGGCCGAAGACCCCAAACCCTATGACCGCCAGATGCCGGCTTTGATGCGTGGCTCGGATTCCAACCCGATGACGATCACCCAACGACAATACAACCTTATGAAGGCGTGGCTTGAGCGGATTTCGGGAAAGGACAGAGGCGATGGCCCCTCGACTTCGTGAAAACTATAAGCTGATCGAAAGCGGCGTCGGCCACCATGTCTTTGCCACCAACGGCTCTCGGGTTTTTGATATCGATACCGCCACAGCAGATCGAGTCGCGGCTTTGTTTTCCGGCGGTGACCTCGCCCAGGCGCAGCTGTTCGAACAAGCCCTTGGCAATGACCATCGCTTCATCGAACCCGAGGCGCCAGAGGTGCCTGCGCTGCGTGCCCTGTCACTGAACGTCGCACAAGCCTGCAATCTTGGGTGCCAGTATTGCTATGCCGACGAAGGTCTGTTCGGTGGCAAGTCGCGGACGATGTCAGTGGACATCGCGCGCGCCTCGATTGATCGGCTCATCGCAGAGGCCGGGCCCGGAGCCGATGTGGTTGTCGGCTTTATGGGCGGCGAGCCCTTGCTGAACCGGACGGTCGTGCATGATGCCACCGCCTATGCCGCGGAGCAGGCCAGGCGAAACGGCGGGCGGGCCACGTTCTCGATCACGACAAACGGCACCACCGTGCGGGACGAGGACGCCAAGCTGTTTCGCGACCACCGGTTCATGGTCACCGTGAGTCTCGACGGAAAGCGCGCATTGAACGACCGGTTGCACCCGGATCATCGGGGCGGCGGCAGCTATGATCGCGCCCTTGCGGGGCTGGAGCGCATCCTGAAGGACGGCGGCCCGGCCCATGTGGCCGCGCGGGTCACGGTGACTCCTGGGTCAGGCGACTTGCTGGAGGTCCTCGAGCATATGATATCCCTTGGTGTCGGGGATGCGGGCTTTTCCCCGGTGCAGGTCTCGCCCAAGGCAGACTTGGAATTCCGGCACAGGGATTTCGACTGGTTCCTGGAACAGATGATCCGCTGCGGCAGCGCCGCGCGCGACAGGTTGCTGCGCGGCGAGCGGTTTCCGTTCAGCAATTTCGAAACGGCCTTGCACGAGATCCACAGGGGCAGCCATCGCCCCTACCCTTGTGGCGCGGGTGCCGCCTATCTCAGCGTCAACGCCGATGGCGCGCTTTATGGGTGTCACCGGCTGGTGGATGACGACGCCTGGGCCATGGGAAACATTGCGGACGGGCTGGACGAAACGGCCCGGACCGCCCATCTGGACCGCCGCCATGTTGACCGCCAAGAACCCTGCAAATCCTGCTGGGCCAGATACCTCTGCGGAGGCGGCTGTTATCACGAGGTTGACCGTCGTGGCCGACAGCACTGCGACTATGTACGCGGCTGGCTAAGCTTTTGCATCGCGGCCTATGCCGAGCTTTATACGCAGGCGCCGGATTATTTTGTGAGCCCAAACACATATTTCGAGGTCGGCCCGGCGGCCGCACCCATCAATTGAGGGAGACCCGATCATGTCGACATTTCCGACAGCCCCCGAAGACCCACGCGAATGGAAGATCTTTCCACGTAACCTGACTGCGCGCGCCGCCTATATCGTGCCCGGAAATTCCATTGTCACGCGGCCCGAAGACGGTGTCGACAACTGCTATCCCGGGCTCGAGATGGATGCCAAGAACATCCAGAAAATGTTCTTCCCCGGACTCTACTTCGAGGTCTACCGACAGGATGGCGCGCGGCTGGCCGGGATGAAACCTGCGTCTCTGGCGCAGCGCTGGATTGATCTGGGACTGACGCCCGGAGATCTGCAGGACAACCTGTTTCTTTGGGTAATGCACGGGCGAAACAACGATCTGGACGGTGCAGTGCAGGTCACAACCTTTGATTTCACCGGCAAACAGGGGCTTTACGCTTGGCGACAGATAAACAGCCTTTTGCCGGGTGACCTGTCCATCGCGGTGGGCCCGAACCCGCCGCAGGGCCAGAGCGCATTCAAAGACGCCAAGGCCGCCGTGGAGGCCGGCGCAAACAAGATAGAGCGCGATTCAAACGGCAAGCTGATGTTTGCAGCGATGAGCGCACAAAGGCTCGACTATCTCAACGAACAGGGCGTGCTCGCCCCTGAGGTCTATGATCCGGGCGATCTGACACGCACCCTTTGCACGCCATGGACCTATGATTTCCGCGACTGCCAATGCTTTTACTGGGCGTCGAACAAGCCCGATGTGATCTCGTCCGAGGACGGCCAGTACGAATACCTGAACTTCCAGCGCAAGAACCGCAACGTAGAGCCGCAGACCCAGGACATCGCTTACGGCTATAACGCACGTCGCCAGAGAGAGGTCGACTATGCGGAGATAATGGGCGGATGGGAGCAGCTGCGCCCGGTTCTGAATGGCCGCGAGTTCGGTGAAACCTATGTGCCGCCCGAAGGCCCGACAGGTCCGATCATGACGTTGGAGCAGATCAAGGACGAGCTGACCTACCTCGCCTCTGTCGAACATGCGCTTGCGGTGCAATACCTCTATGCGTTCTATTCCGTCGATGTGCCCTGGAAAGAGCCGGAAGAGAAAGAAACGCTCGAAAGCTTCCGTCTATGGCACTCGGCGCGCACGGTCTTTGATGTGGCCATCGACGAGATGCGTCATTTCCGGTGGGCCAACGAGATCCTCTCGCTCCTGGGCGCGGACACAACGGCCAAACGCGCCTCAACCCTTGGGCGAACCTTCAAGGTGCCCTTCTATCTGCAAAGCCTGTCCAGCCCCCAGTTGCAATGGTTCATCGACGTCGAACGGCCCAGCCGCTCTACGGTCGCCGGACTGGACGGGATGTACGTGGGTATCCTGCATTCGCTTCAGCATCTTCGTGAAGACGAAATCGACCCCGAGGTACGCCGGAAAGCGGTCGAGATCGTCAAGCTGATCGTTGACGAGGGCGAAGGGCATTATGTGCGCTTTTCCACCGCGCAGCAGAACTTTGCCTTCTACGATCACGCAGGTCGTGGCGCCCTGCCCGGCTACATCCTGAGCGGCGAGTGGAGTGAGGCCACCCCAAACCACAACCCCGACATCCCCTATGACACACTCTACGGTCAGCCAGCCAGGGCCGCGGATGCTGAAGGCGCGGCGTTACAGGCCGACTCGGACCGGCACTATCAGGCGTTGTTGATCCTTTTGAAAATCGCCTTCGCGATCCCGGAAGCGCAGATAAGCAGCCCGGCTCTTCGCAAGGCAATCTCGGTGATGCTGAAGATGAACGAAGTCAACCTTGAGATGTCCGCGAAGGGCTATACGCCGCTGTTTACCTTGCCCGATGGCTGGGAACTCGACCCGCCCGTACGCAGCAGCGCAGAGGCGTCCAGGCTTTTGGAGCGGGCGCACAGCCTTCTGGTAAAGCCAATGATGGCCAAAACTCTCGCAACTCCCACGCCGCCTCCGCCTCATCCGGATACCGGCCTTGGCGCGGCGAAGGCGCATGACAGCAGTCTCTCGGAAATCCTTGACGCCTTTTCGGAGGCCATCGCGAAATCCCGGTTCCGCGAGTGACAATTCGCATTCACGGACGCACGCTCGCCACGGCGGTGCTGGCGCGCTGCCTGCGCCAAAAGGGCGCCGAGGTGGTGTTGGCCGAAGCGACGCAACACCCGCACAGAGGTTCGCAGTATATCTGCATCAACGATGTGGCGATCTCGCTTCTTGGCGACTTGTTTCCGGGTATCTGGACCACAGGCGCAGACCTTGGCCATGACCTTGTCATGCGCGAGGTGATCTGGGGCGATGACGCGATCCCACAGCGCATTCGCCAGCAGGGAAAGGTGATTGACGTGGGTGTGCTGACGAACCGGCTATTTGCACTGCTCGAAGAAATAGAGGTCGACGACGACACACCCCGGACGACAACCTGGCACGTGAACCCGGCAGCTGGCGCCGATCAACAGCTCCAAACCGGGGATCGCGCTATGCTGACCGCCCGGGTAGAGTTGACACGGCCGTTGGATCCACCGCGCAGCATGATTGAATCTCTGACAGATGGGTGGATGTTCCTTGCCCCGATCAATAGAGCAAGTTGCATCCTTCAGGCCATGGTGCCACGGCCCGTGCCCGACGCGCGGCACAAACTGAAGTCGATGCTGGATCAAAGCGCCTTGATCGCACCACAGGTTGCAGCCTTTGAACAGGCGGCACAGTTTCCGGCGGCTCCGGCGATCCGTCTGTCGATGGCCGAAGCCGGCAAGATTTTCGTTGGAACGCCGGCGGCGCGACTGGATCCGATCAGCGGTGAAGGCGCACCCTTTGCCATCCGAACCGCGATCCTGGCGGCGGCGGTCCTGACCCACGACGGCCCCGCTGCAGAGGCAATCGATTACTACCAACAGCGGATTCTGACATCCTTTCTGAGCCACCTGTCCGGGTGTCAGACATTCTATGCGGATGCATTCTTTCTGGACGCCGACTGGCAGCTTGAGTTGCGCAAATCCGGCATCGCTCGCTCTGTGCTGGCGCCGGTCTTGCGCAAATCCGATGGCATGGCCCCAAAGCTTCGTCTGGAGGGCCTAAGCCTCGTCGCTGCGAAAGAGACCGCTTCAGGGTAACGCAAAGCCACGAAAGCAGGCCAGCCAATGCCTCACAGCATCGCGCTGAGGCTCATCAAACCGCGACAGGTCCATCATTTGACGCCGCACACGCAAGGGCGATCAGGAACGAGTTGACGGGGCCGCAGCTCACTGCACCGCAAGGCATGCAACGGCTGCAATGCTGGCGTTGTTTCAAATGAAGATTGCCGATCCAAGCACTGTGAACGCGCAACCGTCGCGACAATTGATGAAGATCAATCAGTCGCACGTGCCGCTCTCTAAGCTTTATGAATGGGCAAACCAGTATCGATCAGATCAAGCAATCCGTTGCCGCCGACGCAGACCACCGCCTTGGTCGGTCTGCGCGCGCATCGCCTTTTTTCCGGCTTTCCTGTCGAACGACCGGTCAGGCAGTCGGTCCTTGCTGTGATGGGGCCTCGGAGGTGAGCGGAAATGACAATCAAGACGAGGGGATCGGTTCGATGACCGGGATTTGGCAACATGCACTCGATAGAATGCTACGCACTCTCATAAAACTCGGGTCGCTGCGCGTCGTCATGCCGACCGGAAGCACAGGCGTCTATGGCGACGGGTCCGCTGCGCCGGTGACAGTTCGCCTGCTGGAGCCGACAACCGTCAGGCACCTGGCGCTGAACCCCGAACTGGCGCTTGGTGAATCTTACATGAACGGATCGCTAGTGGTTGACGGGGATGACCTGCAGGGGCTGCTTGAAATCGTTGTGCGCAACGCGCGCCATGCGGACGCCAATCCGGTCTGGTGGCAAAAACTGTCCGAGAAGTTGCGCACGGCCCTGCGCGGGCTTTCACAGAGGAATATTCTGACGCGCTCAAGACGTAACGTGGCGCATCATTATGATCTCTCGGGGCAGTTGTTCGATCTGTTTCTCGACGACGACCGGCAATATTCCTGCGGGTATTTTCGCACCCCCGATGCGACACTGGAACAGGCGCAGGCCGACAAGAAGGCGCATATCGCGCGCAAGCTGTTGATCGAGCCCGGCATGAGCGTTCTCGATATCGGCTGTGGCTGGGGTGGCATGGCGCTGACGCTTGCGCGCGATCATGGGGCCAAAGTGGTCGGCATCACACTCTCCGAGGAACAGCATGCCTATGCGACCGCGAGGGTCGCGCGCGCAGGTCTGTCAGACCGGATCGAGTTTCGGCTTTGCGATTATCGTCAGGTCGAAGGCAGGTTCGATCGGATTGTCTCTGTGGGCATGTTCGAACACGTCGGCCTGCCCCACTACCTCGATTACTTCGCCAGCATTCGCAACCTGCTGTCGCCCGACGGGATCGCCCTGGTCCATACGATCGGCTGGGCCGGAACCGCGAAGGCCACCAACCCCTGGATCGCAAAATACATTTTCCCCGGGGGTTATGTGCCCGCTGTCTCGGAGATGATGGCCGCAGTCGAGCAGAACCGCCTGTGGGCCACGGATATCGAATGCTGGCGGCTGCATTATGCCTATACCTTGCGTCACTGGTATGATCGGTTCCGGGCGCATGAAGACGAGGCGCGCGCTCTCTATGACGATCGCTTTGCAAGGATGTGGCGCTTTTATCTGGCGGCCAGTGAACAAACCTTCCGCAATGCCCCGCAAGCCGTCTTCCAGATTCAGTTATCGCCAAGCGTCGATGCCGTGCCGCTGACGCGGGACTATCAGTACGACACGGGCCGCACGACGCCCCGACGACGGCCCGATGCAAGCCGAAAACCCGTGCTTGTCGCGCATGGCGGTCGCACGGCGTCGCGCGGCAGCACATCCAATCCGCACGCCCTTTCATTCGAGGAGAAAAAACAATGATCGGCAAAATCCTTCTGGCCGTCGACGGGTCTCTACATTCACTTTCCGCCACCGACATGGCGGCTGAACTGGCGGACAAACTGAACGCTGAACTGTTCATCGTGCATGTGCTGATGCATGGGCGCCCCTCTGCCGAACTGCTCCGCATGGCCGAGGTCGAGCATCTCGTCGAAAAGGCCCATGCCGTTGCCTTTCCAAGCGTGCCCTACGTGCCGGAAAACCGCTATGCGATGATGCTCGGCTCTTCGGACGAAGCAGGAACCGCAAGGGTGATAACGGCTATCGGAGAGCAGATCGTCGATCGGGCAAAAGTGCGCTGCGTCGAAAAGGGCGCGCGCAAGGTGAAAACCATGACCGAAATGGGCGATAACGCCGAGGAAATTCTCGAGGCGGCGCGTAGGCATTCGGTCGACATGATCGTCATCGGCTCACGCGGGCTGGGCACGATCAAGAGCACTGTCTTGGGCAGCGTGTCGCAAAAGGTTCTGCATCACGCTCACTGCGCTGTCCTCACGGTCAGATGACCCGCGCCGACCTGTCCCGGCCTGATGCGCGCGGGCGCGTCAGGTATGTCCGTCGATGTGCCAGATTTCGCGAAGTTCAGTGACACGCTCGCACGGCATTCGGAAATAACGCCCGATCTCGTCATCCGTCACACCAAGATCCGCAAAGGTCTCAAGAGAGCGCTTCGGCATCGGGCCAAGGACGTGCAGGTACTTTTGCAACTCGGGCGCCAGATCGTGGCGCGGTGACATGAAACGCGAGGACACACCGCGCCCTCCGGGCGCAAACTTCCAGGTGCCTCTGTGCTTTCTGTCACCCTCTCGCATGCCCTATGTCTCACCTCCATACATGACAAAGCACGTATGTGATCAGTGCTTCAAAAATACCCGAAACGATTGATTTCGATCAAGAGGCACCTGCCTATTCGCCTCAACCGGCAAGAGTTGGCTGATCGGCGCGCATGACAGTCCCCCGTGAAAGGCCCCCATGCAAAACCCCTGTGAAATCCGGGGAACCTGATCAGCATCATTCCCGCACAGGGGCCCCACAGGGCCCGCAGGCTAAGCGCCACACTCACCCGGAGGAAAAGCCCCATACGTGCAATGGCTCTGCGGGCGGGCCACCTCAGGGGCGCGGCAGTGCTGTTGCCGTAAAGTCGCAGACACGCCCGCCAGCTTGCAAATTTCACGAAATTTTCTTGACGAAAATCAATCCGGATCATCCGGCACCCGCTACTCATTTCGTCATGGATATGATCACACAAAAATTTCTGGATCGCGCGGATGCAGGCCGAGTATTGGCCAGGCTTCTGGCTGAAATGGAACTGGATCACCCGCTGATCTATGCCTTGCCGCGCGGCGGTGTGCCCGTTGGCGTCGAAGTTGCAAAACGGCTCGGTGCACCGCTTGATCTGCTGCTCGTTCGCAAGATAGGCGCGCCGCGCAATCCCGAAGTCGCCCTTGGCGCATTGGTCGAGGGCGCGGACGAACAGATCGTCATCAACGAAGATGTCCGGCGCGCGTCAGGGGCGGATGAGGCCTATATCGCGCGGGCAGTGGCCGACCAGAGGGCCGAGCTTGAGCGGCGCAAGGCGCTCTACCTCGGCAACCGGACGCGCCCCGATCCGAGCGGTCGCACCGTCGTTGTCGTCGATGACGGATTGGCAACCGGCGCCACCATGAAGGCGGCGCTGATCGGGTTGAAACGTTCTGGTCCGGCGCGGATCGTGGTGGCCCTGCCCGTCGCCCCCAAGTCGGCTTTGCAGGACATATATGATCAGGCCGATGATATCATCTGCGTTCATCCGGTCACCGCCTTTCTGGGTGTCGGCGCATTCTACAGAGACTTTCACCAGTTGTCGGACGACGAAACGGTGACGCTGCTCAACTCGGTCGCGACCGTCTCTTCGCAGGAGGCACAGAGCATCCACAAGAGACAGGTGGCCATTCCGCCCCTGGGCCTGATCGGCGACCTGGCGGTTCCCAAAAACCCGCGCGGCATCATCCTTTTTGCCCATGGAAGCGGGTCCAGCCGCCGAAGCCCCCGAAACACCTACGTCGCCGAAAAATTCAATGATGAAGGCTTTGCAACGCTTCTGTTCGATCTTTTGACACCCGAGGAAGGCAAAGACCGTCGCAATGTCTTTGACATCCCCCTGCTCGCGGATCGCGTGATCGAAGCCTCGATGTGGATCACCTCTGAGCCCGACCTTGAGGATCTTCCGCTTGGCGTCTTCGGGGCAAGTACAGGTGCCGCAGCGGCGCTTGTGGCCGCCGCAGAGCTTAGAGGCCGAGTTGGCGCAGTCGTGTCGCGAGGGGGGCGCCCGGATTTGGCCGAGGCATTTCTACCGCAGGTTCAGGGCGCCACACTGCTTGTCGTCGGCGGCCGGGACACCGAAGTCATAGAGTTGAACAAACAGGCGCTTGCTGCGCTGAGGTGCGAGAAGAAGCTGGCGATCGTTCCGGGGGCAAGTCACCTTTTCGAAGAGTCGGGCACGCTGGACGTTGTCATAGACCATGCGGCCGACTGGTTCAGGACGCATCTGCGCGCGACGCCACTCGAAATCCCCGCGCCGGTTGCGACGCCTGAGCCCGAGACCGCAGTGTCCCCCCTCAGGGCCGCCGCCGAACCCCTGCCCGCGATAGATGATCCCGGCTTCGCCGAAGCCTTTGACCGATTTGGCTCAAAGCGCGTTGTCCTTCTGGGCGAGGCGTCCCATGGAACCTCGGAATTCTACCGCGCCCGCGCCGCCATCACGCGGCGCCTGATCGAAGACCACGGCTTTTCCATCGTGGCCGTCGAAGCCGACTGGCCCGACGCCGCGAGCGTTGATCACCACATCCGCCAAAAACCATACGAGGCGATGCAGGACACGCCCTTTGCGCGCTTCCCGACATGGATGTGGCGCAACGAGGAATTCGCGGCGTTTACGCGCTTTTTGAAGCAGCACAATCACGCCAGAGCCATGGACGAGCGCGTCGCGTTCTATGGCCTTGATCTCTACAACATGAACGCCTCAATCGCAGAGCTTCTTGCCTATCTGGATCGTGTGGACGAACAAGCGGCCGCAGTGGCCCGCTCTCGCTTTGCCTGTCTTGCGCCTTGGTCAAGCAACCCTGCCGCTTATGGGCGGGCGGCTCTGACGCCGCAGTTCACGGTCTGCGAAAAAGCAGTGACGCAAATCCTGATCGACCTGCTGAAAAGAAAGCTGGAATACGCCGCAAAAGACGGCGATCAGTTCTTTGACGCGACGCAAAACGCCCGGCTCGTGGCAAATGCCGAGCGATACTATCGGGTGATGTATTATGGCTCGCACCTGTCGTGGAACCTGCGCGACCAGTACATGTTCCAGACCCTCAAGCAAATCCTCGACCATGCCGGACCAGACAAAAAGGCCGTGGTCTGGGCCCATAATTCCCACATCGGGGACGCGCGACAGACCGACATGGGGCGCAGCCGGGGCGAATTGAATATCGGCCAACTCTGTCGCGAGGAATACGGCGAAGACGCCGCTCTTATCGGCTTTGGAACCGCATCCGGCGCTGTTGCGGCGGCGTCGGAGTGGGACAGCCCGATGGAGGTCAAGACAATCCGCCCCCCGCTTCCGGGGAGTGTTGAGGCGATCTGCCACGGCGTTGATCTTGAACGGTTCCTTTGGGACTTCAAAAAGGATCAACCGGCTGCATTCCGCGATCTGATTGCCCAGCCCCGGCTAGAGCGCTTCATCGGCGTGATCTACCGCCCGGAAACCGAGAGAGCGAGCCACTACAGCTATGCGGACCTGTCCAGACAGTTCGATGCCTTTGTCTGGTTCGACCGGACGCAGGCGCTGACACCTCTGCCGACTCTGACAAAGAAGGAAGAAGACGAGACTTATCCCTTCGGCCTGTGATCCCGTCGAAGGGGCTTTTCGCGAACGCCCAATCAACGAAGAGGAGACCGAAATGCTAGAGACCAATTATTTCCCGTGGAATTACAACGATCCTTTCGCTGACATGCGTCGACTACAGGGAGCGATGAACCGGCTTTTTGACGGCGGTCGGTCCTCCGAGCGGTCAGGGGCCTATCCGTCCGTGAACGTCTGGGTTGGTCAGGACAGCGTCGTCATGTCCGCTGAACTTCCGGGGCTCACCGATCAGGACATCGAACTGAGCGTGAAGGATACGATGATGTCCATTCGCGGCACCTACCCGGAACCGGAGACAGGCGATGACATCCGCTGGCACCGCCGCGAGCGTCCAGCCGGGTCATTCCTGCGGTCGATCGAGCTTCCCTTCCGGATCGACCCCGACCACATCGACGCGCGCTTTGAAAATGGTGTGCTGACCGTCGAAATGCAGCGCCCGGAAGACGACAAGCCCAAGCACATCAAGATCAAAACATCCTGAACGCAGACGCAAAAGGAGAAATAACATGGCACAGGAACTTACGCCACAAGCCGCAGGCACCGTCGTTCGATCAAAAGGTGAAACAGAGCCCGCGACGCTTACCTTCACGCCAGCGGTCGATATCTTTGAGAAGGGTGACACCACCGTCATCATGGCCGACATGCCGGGTGTGGCGCCCGACGGCGTGGATGTCACGCTGGAGAGGCAGGTTCTGACATTGCGCGGCACCGTCAAACCCCACGCGCCGGAAGGGTATCGCCGCCTGTCTTCGGAGTACCGCGAAGGCGACTATCTTCGGGTCTTCACGCTGTCCGACGAAATAGATCAGGCCAAGATCAATGCCGAATTCAAGAATGGCGTTCTGCGGCTTGAATTGCCGCACGCAGCCGAAGCCAAACCAAAGAAGATATCGGTGAAGGCAGCGTGACGCTGCCGTCATGGATTTTCAACGCAATCAAGGAGAAACCATCATGCAAATCAAAGATCTCATCCCCTCGGGGCGTGACAAGGAAACCAGCCCGGCAAGCGAAAACGCGACTTCGAGCAATCCTCTGGTATCGTTGCAGCGCGATATAAACCACGTGTTCGAGGATTTCTGGCGCAGGGTCGAAAACGGCTGGAACGGCGATGACGCCGTGATGGGCATGTTTGGCCCAAGCACCGATGTCACCGAAACCGACAAAAGCGTGAACGTCTCCGTCGAATTGCCCGGAATGGAGCAAGAGGACATCGACATATCCTTGTCCGGCAATACGATGACGATCCGCGGCGAAAAGAAGATCGAGCACGAAGAGGAGCGCAAGGGCGTTTACATGTCCGAACGCCACTACGGCTCGTTCCATCGCACGGTGCCCCTGCCCGCTGGTGTCGATCCCGACAAGGCTGAAGCCACCTACAAGAACGGCGTGCTGACCGTCAGCCTTCCCAAGACCGAAGAGGCGCTTGCAAGCATCAAACGCATTCCCGTGAAAGCCGCCTGAAACATGCGGGGGGCCGGGTTTCTCCCGGCCTCTTGCTCTCGTCTGAAGGAGTGATGAAATGGCTGAAGTTGTCTCTCGTCTGGGCCGGACGTTGGCCGCGATCCTGGTCTTTTCGATAACCTTCGCAGCGCCCGGCATGTCGCAGACCGCTGACCGGCCCTTGTATCTAAACGATGACGGGTTGCCGACACTGGCGCCTCTGTTGGCCGAGGTGACGCCAGCCGTTGTCAACATCTCCGTCGAAAGCAGTCGCTCTGTCGAGATGAACCCACTGTTCAACGACCCGTTCTTCCGGCGTTTCTTCGACATGCAGCCACCGCCGCAACAGCCGCAGCGCCGCCAACAGATGAGCGCGGGTTCCGGCGTGATCATTGATGCAGAAAAAGGCTATGTCCTGACCAACCACCATGTCGTTGAGAACGGCGACCGCATTACCGTAACGCTCAAGGACCGCCGCCAATTTGACGCGGAACTGATCGGGAGCGACCCCGGAACGGACGTTGCCCTGGTGAAAATCGACGCCGGAAATCTGACCGCCCTCGACTTGGGCGACAGCGATCGTTTGCAGGTGGGGGATTACGTTCTGGCAATCGGCAATCCCTTCGGCCTTGGTCAGACGGTGACCTCGGGCATCGTCAGCGCCCTGGGGCGGAGCGGCCTCAATATCGAAGGATACGAGGATTTCATCCAGACCGACGCCTCGATCAATCCCGGCAATTCCGGCGGTGCCCTGGTCACGTTGGACGGGCGTCTTGTCGGGGTCAACACCGCGATCATCGCGCCATCGGGCGGCAATGTCGGTATCGGTTTTGCGGTGCCTGCAAACATGGCCAAGGCGGTCGTCGATCAGCTCATCGAATTTGGCGAGGTGCAGCGCGGCCTGCTCGGCGTGACGATACAGGATTTCACCCCCGATCTTGCAGAGGCGCTCGGGCTAGAGGCCGGTGCGGGTGCAGTGATCACACAGGTCGAACCGGACAGCTCGGCCGAAGCGGCCGGATTGCAGCCCGGCGACCTGATCGTGTCCGTTGATGGCCGCCCCGTGGCCGGGTCCGCCGATCTGCGCAGCCAGATCGGATTGAAGCGGACCGGCCGAAGCATCGAGATCGGGATCATCCGCAACGGCGAGCGGCAGACTGTGGTGGCGACCCTGCGACGCGGAGCCCAAGGCGGCCCCCGGGCAGGTGGTCACGGGCTGGAATGGCTGTCCGGAGCAGACCTCCGCAATCTTGAGCCGGGCGACCCGCTATACGGCGAGATACCCGGTGTCTTGGTGGCGAGGCTTGACCCCGGCAGTCGTGCCGCGCGGTCGGGCATCACGGTCGGCGACATTATCCTCGCCGTCAACCGCGTGCCTGTCGCATCGGTTGCCGAGTTGCGCGAACAGCTCACCAAGGTCGACCGGGCACTCGCCTTGACGATCCAACGCGGATCGGCCCGCATTTTTCTGATCATGCGCTGACGCGGCGATTGTCAGAATGGAGAGCGGAATGGAGGAGAATGGCAAAGAGGCCGACACCCTGGCCAAAGGCGGCGCTTCCAAGCAGCCGAACCCGCCCACTGGCGCAGTGGACCGGGTCTCCGATCAATCAGCCATTCGCTCTGCCCACTATACTAAAATGAAATCATATCCAGCACAGGAGACAGCCATGGAAATCTCGAAAGCGATGCATGAGAACGCCGATTGGGTCAGCGCTGACACGCTGATAAGCGAAATCGCAAACATGATGAAAAAGGAAGATATAGGCGCCGTTCCCATCGGAAAGGACGACAAACTGGTCGGGATGATCACGGATCGCGACATCGCGCTCAGGGTTGTGGCCGCCGGGCGTGATCCGGAAAAGACCACGGCCGAAGACGTGATGACCAAAGGGATTGTCTATTGCCGGACCACCGAAACTGTCGAGGACGCAATTCACCTGATGGATCAGAAGAAAATCCGTCGGCTGCCGGTCCTTGACGACAAAAAGCGGCTGGTCGGGATGCTCAGCCTTGGTGATGTCGCACATTCTGTCAGCCGCGATCTGTCGGGGGAACTGCTGCAGGCGGTATCCGATCATCATAGATGACCTGAAAGAAAGACGGTTTTTGTCGCGGGTGACCTTCGGTCCGGCACCATCCACTGTTGTGCCCGAACGCGCCAATCCGAAAGAGACATCAGGATGAAGTCACGCCATGTGCAGATGGCGCGATGCGCGCCATTGTCTTGTTGTCCGCATGCGAAAAACTGACATCTGAGTGGTCTCGACCTGTCTCAAACGACTGCGTTTCGGGCCAGCGGCTCCATGTCGAGGCGGTAATCCTCGGCAATCTGGAAAAGGGTGCCATTGGGTATTTCGTACCAGTCTTCCCCATGCGTGACGGGTTCCGAAGCGATCTCGACCGCCTGATAGTCCGTTGTCGGTTCGTGATGGGCATGCGACTTGCCACAGATCGGGCAGGAAAAGACGTGGTCGCGCTGCAGGTGATAAAGCGACCGGTTCAGGCGCGACCCGATCAGGTACTCACCGTCGGTGAGCACGATGTTCAAACCCACCCTGGCATCGGGGTCCACTTCGGCGCACCAGTCGACGATCTGCTCGAGGCCGCGGCGCACGCTGGCCATCAGACCGTCTTCCGGATGGCGCAGAAAGAGGCTCAGAAGATAGCGAAACACGTGCTCGCTGTCGGTCGTCCCCCTGATTTCGGACCGGTGCAGCGGGTCCATATGCTCAAGCATCGGGAAACGCACCCGGTCAAAGTTGGGAAGGGTGCCGTTATGCGCGAAGATCCATCGCCCATGCACAAAGGGATGCGTGTTTTCAATGCTGGTTCCGCCAACGGTCGCACGCCTGACATGGGCCACGACGGTGCGGGCATAGACCTGCGCCGCCTTGCGGGCGAAATGTTCGCCGTGAAAGGCCGCCCAGACCTGTTTTTCAAGGATCGGAACGCCGTCAGGGTAATCGGCAATGCCCCAGCCATGACCATGCGCATATCCGCTCATGTCGCTTTCGCTTTGCGCCATCAAGGCATTTTGCGACTTGACCAGACCGCATTCGACCCGCGTCGGTTCATTGGCATGCATGGCATAAAGACGGCACATGATCTCACCTCTTGTTTTGCCAGAGGCATCTTATCACGCCGCGCGCGGGCGGCATGACATCGCTCAATTGCAGTCGCAAAAAACCGCCCTAGGCTATGCCTGCCCATTGGTTGCGGAGGACCCGGATGAAAGACTGCGCGACGATTGCCGAGCGCCTTGTCGCTGACGAGCCCGCATTGCTGGGCTCGCTCGATTTCGGGCCTTTCGTGCGTCAGGGCACCGGCCCCGGCCCCTCTCTGCTGATTGGCGATCAATCCGAAATCAGCTTGTTGAGGTCGGGACAGGAAACGCACCTCGAATATCGGATGTCCCATCTGGCCCGGTCGAATGACATCGTTCTTGTCCGCAGACGCGATACCCGGTTCGAAGACTATCTTGCCGGGCACCTCGGGCTTGAGAACCTGACCTTTCTCGAGGTGCACGGCCCTGACATCCTGCCGGTTTCGAAACAGGCGCTCGCCTCTTCTGCGCTGATTGAAAGCCTGGCAGAAACCGCGTCGCGCAATGGCGGTTTGACGCTGAAATCCTATCTGACGACCGGAAACATCTGGCGGTTGGCACAGGCCATCGGCGAGGCCGCGCAACAGGTTGTTGACGTCTGCGGCCCCTCGCCCCGTGTCACGACACGAAGCAATGACAAGCTGTGGTTCTCGCAACTGGCCTGCGCGGTGCTGGGCCGTGACGCGACGCCGCCGACGATGTCGGCCTACGGTCCGGCCGCCGCCGCCGCACTTGTCTCGCACATCAGCAAGCGCGCCGCACAGGTGGTTATCAAGGTCCCCGATAGCGCCGGCTCCGCAGGAAACGTGCGGGTGAGCAGTACGTTCCTGGCCGCCAAAACACTGACCGAGATACGGGATTTCCTGCTGACGCGCCTGCATGCCACGGGCTGGCGGGACAGCTATCCGGTCCTTGTCGGCGTTTGGGACGACAATGTCGTCTGCACCCCCTCGGCGCAATTGTGGATTCCAAGACCCGGCGACGGAAAACCGATCGTCGAAGGCATTTTCGAACAGACCGTCACGGGCGAGGTTGCGGCCTTTGCCGGTGCCGCCAGAGCGTCCTTGCCCGAGCCGATCCTGCGCCGACTTCATGGCGAATCCGAACTGATCGCCGCCGTTCTCCAGCACATCGGATATTATGGGCGGTGCAGCTTTGACGCTGTGCTCGTTGCAGGCAAAGACGGGCGCGACACGATTCACTGGATAGAGTGCAACGGCCGATGGGGGGGCGTATCAATACCGATGACGGCCGCGCTCGCATCGGGCGACCTGCGGTCGTTCAAGGGGCTTTTGATCCTGCAGGAAAAGCTGAACGGCAAATGGATCGGGACGGGCGAACTGCTCAAACGGCTGGATGACCTGCTCTATCGGCGTGCCTCGCCTGCAAATGGCGTCATCCTTCTTTCACCACCGCTTGCAACGCAAGGCACGGTGGTCAACTTCATGGTGGTCGCAGACACCCAGGCCACGGCCCGGGCATTGGGCGATCAGGCAATGAGCCGTCTGATGTCATCCGCCTGACGGCCCCCTCACTGAACGGGACGGGGCTGTCCCGCGCCGGGTTATCTTTGCGCAGGAAACAGGCGGGTTCAAAGCCGACCCCGCCGAGTTCCTGAATTCCTGCGCCTCCTGCCACGGCAAGGATGGTAAGGGTGCCGGTTTCCTGACCCGCGTTTTCAGGGGTGTCGATCCCGGCTATCTGACCAAGCTGGCCGCCAACAATGATGGCGTCTTTCCCTCGGACCGTGTTTTCGACGTCATTGATGGCATTTTCAGGCTGGAGGTAAGGCACCCGGCCTGACATCCGCGCCCTCGAACGGGCCGGTTCTTTCTATCAACGGGCCAAAGCGGGCCTGGGTTTCAAAGTCATTCCAGCAGCTCTCTCAACGCCTTTGCAAGGTCACGCAAGCTATACGGCTTGCGCAACAAGGGGTGGCGGTTCTGGGCCGCACCGACGGCCGCCGCGCCGCCGCTGGCATATCCGGTCGCCAGCAAAATCTTGAGCGCGGGGTTGATCGCAAGCGCCTGATCGGCGACCTGAAAACCGTTCAGGCCGCCAGGCATCACCACATCCGACAGGACAAGATCAATCCCGTCATTACCGCGAATAATCTCAAGCGCGGCGGGCCCGTTCTCGGCGGCCAGGGTCTCATAGCCCAAATCCTCCAGACGGGTCACGGTGAGCCGCCGGACACGAGGGTCATCCTCTACCACCAGAATGGTCTCGTTTCGCGATTTCGGAATGGCACTTTCACCGGGGTCCGCAACCGCCGCAGCCCCCTTGTCGGCGGGCGGAAGATAGAGCGTGACCGTCGTGCCCACCCCCTCTTCGCTGTAAATCGCCACATGGCCGCCCGACTGCTTTGCAAAACCGTAGATCATGCTCAGGCCAAGCCCCGACCCCGCGCCGACACCCTTGGTGGTGAAAAACGGCTCGAATGCGCGGGCCATCACCTCGGGTTTCATGCCCGTGCCGGTGTCGGTGACAGACAGGGCGACATAATCACCGGGTTCGACGTCGACCTGCGTGGCAGCGTAATCCACGTCCAGCGTCACGTTCTTGGTCTCGATCGTCAGGGTGCCGCCGTTGGGCATCGCGTCACGGGCGTTGATGGCGAGGTTCAGAATGGCGTTTTCGATCTGACCGGGGTCGGTCAACGTCAGTTTCAGATCGTCGGCCAGATCGGTTTCGACCGATATGTCATCCCCCAGCGTCCTTTTCAGAAGAGGTTGGACCGATCGCACCAGATCATTGAGCGGCACAGTTTCCGATTCAAGCGTCTGCTTGCGGGAAAACGCCAGCAATTGCGCGGTCAGCTTTGCGCCAAGGTCAGAGGCTTCCAGTGCCTCTTGCAAAAGGTCCTTCTTCGGGAAATCCCCCAGGTTCATCTCAAGCAATTCCAGATTGCCGATGATCACTGTCAGCAGGTTGTTGAAATCATGCGCAAGGCCGCCGGTAAGCTGTCCCACGGCCTCCATTTTCTGGGCCCTTTGCAAGGCGTCGCGGCGTTTCATGTCCTCTGACAGATCATGCAGGATACCGGTAAAGTTCCGTTCGCCGTCAATCCACCATTCGGCAACGGTGAGCCGGATCGGCACCTCGGTGCCATCCTTGCGGCGCGCGTTCATCTCGCGGCCGATCCCAATGACCTTTTTTTCTCCGGTTGCCTTGTAGCGAGCTATGTAGTCGTCGTGCTGATGCTGGTGCGGTTCCGGCATCAGCATCTTGACGTTCTGGCCAATCACCTCTGCCGCCGTATACCCCAAAATGGTTTCAGCCGCCGGGCTGTAGCTCGTCACGATGCCTTGATCATCAATCGTGATAATCGCCTCCGGGGCGGCATTCAGGACCGCCCTCAGGCGCGCCTCGCGTTCTTCAAGGCGATGTTGGATCTCAAGCCGCTCGGTGGCATCCTCCAAAACCATGAGAATGAAATCACGGCCACCCGTGCCGTCTTTCATCTGGCGGGCGTTAACCAACATCGTCCGGGCCCCTTTGCCCTTGATGTCGACGACGACCTCATGCCCTTCGACGGTGGTTTCTTCGGGTAGAATGCGTTCCAGAAGCTTGCGCAGGGTCGGCTGATCCAACTGACGGCCCTGCAAGGCAAACAGGGCCTTGCCTTCGGTGTCTTCAGGTGTTGTCTCAAATGCCCTTAAAAAAGAATGACTTGCTTTGACGACGTTGAGGTTTTCGTCCAGCACAAGCATCGGCTCGCGCACGGTTCCGATGATTGCTTCGGCGAATTGTAACGCGCCTTCATACGCTTGCTGCAAGGCCTTTAGATCGGTGACCTCTGAGAAGGTGATGACCACGCCATCAATCTTTCCGTCCTGGGTCCGGTAAGGCAGAATGCGCCTGATGAACCATTTGTCGCCATCGGCCCGTACCTCAAGTTCACTTGGAGTCAGGTCCTGGAGAACCGTTACGGCATCTTCCAGCAACTTCGGATCGTCTATCTTGCCGGTGATATCGCTGAAGGGGCGGCCCACATCATTGGCGATGACGTTGAAAAGCTGCCGGGTCGCGGGCGTGAAGCGCATGATCTTCAGATCGCGGTCCAGAAACAGGGTTGCGATGCCGGAACTGGACAGAAGGTTGTTGAGATCGTCCGTCAGGTGCCGCTCGTCCTCGACCTTTTGCTGCAGCTCGGTATTGACGGTCGTCAACTCTTCGTTCAGCGATTGCAGCTCTTCCTTGGAGGTTTCCAGTTCTTCGTTGGTCGACTGGAACTCTTCGTTCATCGACATCGCTTCTTCGTTCGACGCCTTCAGCTCTTCGGTCGAGAGTTCGTATTCCCGGATGGTGTTCTGAAGCTCGAGGCGGGTGGCCTCCAGCTCCTGTTCAAACTGGGTGTGAAGGGCGCTGTCCTTTGGCCCCTCTTCGGAGTCGATGGATGCCTTTATCACAGGCGTGTCCGCGAAGGTCACAAGCACCAGCTTGATCCCGTCCACGACCATCGGATACGCAGCGATTGAGACAGGAACGTTATGTCCCGCACGCGTCACGGTTCCCGACGCGGTCACATCCTGATCCGTTTTGAACGCCCGGCGGATCGTACTGCCGAGTTTTGCGCGCAACCCGTCGCGGGCCATGTCCAGCAAATCCTGGCTGGCCTCGCCGGTTGGCACCTTGAGGTACTGATCCGCCGGGCCCTGCACAAACAGCGTTTCCATGCGCGCGTCGATCAGAACGGCCGCTGGCGCATAGCGATCGACCAACAGTTTGTTGCTGAGTTCGGCAAGACGCAGCCCACGGCTTGCTTCGGCGCTGCGCAGCGCGGGCGTGGTCGGTCCGAAGACCGGGTTTGTCGTGATCGGGAAATCGAAATTGCGATGCAGCCCGCCCCCGACCCGTTTGTACAATCGGTGCTTCTTGGAAACCGGTTTAAAGTAAACCTCATGATTGTTTGCGGTCTCCGACGATCCCAGAAACAGCAGCCCGCCTTCATTCAGGGCGAAATGGAACATCTGGATGACGCGTTCCTGCGCCTGCTGGTTCAGGTAGATCAGCAGGTTCCGGCAAGAGATCAGGTCGAGCTTGGAGAACGGCGCATCGGCAAGGATGTTCTGATGCGCAAAGACGACGGCTTCGCGCAGTTCCGGCTTTACGCGATAGGAATGGTCCTCTTGTTCGAAAAAGCGGTTCAGGCGCTCGGGCGAGACATCGCCGACGATGGAATCGGGATAAACGCCCGCCCGCGCGATGGACAGCGCATGTTCATCGACGTCGGAGGCAAAGACCTGCAATTTGACGTCCTTGCGCAGGGCTTCGATTTTCTCGATCATCAACATCGCCAGCGAATAGGCTTCCTCGCCCGTCGCACAGGCAGGCACCCAGATCCGGATCGGCTTGCCCGGTGCGCAGTCCACGACCAGATCGCGAATGACGTGTTCGGCAAGATACTCGAAGACCTCGCGGTCGCGAAAGAAGGCCGTGACGCTGATCAGAAGATCGGCACAGAGCTTTTCCGCCTCTTCCGGCGAATCCTTGAGCAACGCCAGGTAGTCCGCTAAATTCTCCAAATGGCGCAGGGCCATGCGCCGCTCGATCCGGCGCAGAAGCGTGCCCTCCTTGTAGCATTCGAAATTGATCGGTGTATGGGCCTTCAGAACCGTGATGATCCTGGACAATGCCCCGCGGGCATTCTCGCCCATAGTCTTGGTGCTCGCCCCCTGTTTGATGTAGGGATGCGCCACATAGTTCGAAATGACCGCATGCATCTCGGCAACAGGCAGCACGTGATCGACCGAGCCCGTCGCAATCGCGCTGCGCGGCATACCGTCATGGGCGGACTCCTTAGGCTCCTGCACCAGAACCATGCCGCCGTTTTCCTTGATGTTGCGCAAGCCCGCCGTGCCGTCGCTGCCCGTGCCGGACAGGATGACCGCGACGGCGCTTTGCTTCTGATCTTCGGCAAGTGAACGCAGGAAAAAGTCGATTGGCAGCCGCATTCCCCGCGGTTCAGGCGGCTCCATCAGGCGCAGAACACCGTTTTCGATCCAAAGGAATTCCTTGGGCGGGATGATATAGACATGATCGGGTTTGACAGGTGTGCAGTCCGCCGCAAGTTCCACGGCCATCTTCGTGTGCTTGGACAGCAGGTCGGCCATCAGGCTTTTGTGGTTTGGATCCACATGGTGAATGACCACAAAAGCCATGCCCGCCTTATCCGGCATCGCTTCGAAAAAATCGGTGAGGGCCTGCAGGCCGCCGGCAGATGCCCCGAGCCCGATGACCGGCGTCAAAGCCGGAGCAGACTTTGTTTCGGCCGGCTTGGAACCGGACACCTGAGTTCGGCCCGACCGCTTGCGTGAAGGTTTCGCGGCTGCCGCGGCATCGGACCGAGGTGATGGCGTTTGAGGCTTTCGTGCCATCAGAAAATCTCCGGGTATCGGCGTTGCGCTCTGAGTTTAGAATAGTTTGACCAGACTTGACCAGCCTTGCCACAAGTGCTGACGCTATAGCCGCGTCGATGTGCCCGCTACAAGATTTGATCCTGAACCGCAAAGGAGCGCAGGGTGTTGATCTAGGTCAACCCGCCTTGGGCGATGGCGCTGCGGTTCTAGGCTTTTGGACCGCCGACAGGTGAAAAATTCAGGAATGGCGATTGATCAGTGTCAATTGGCCCGGACCCTTTGCAGATAGTCATATTGCTCATGCCTCCAAAACCTAAGGAGTGAGCGATGGAAGATGTTGAGAAACTGCTGAAGGGCACGGTTGAAGAGCTTGACCGGTTGCTGAATGCAAAGAACGTCCTTGGCGACCCGATTGAGCGCGAGGGAGCAACGGTTATCCCGATTGTCAGCTACGGTTTCGGGTTTGGCGCTGGCGGAAATGTCGCCCAGAAATCGGGGAGTTCAGCCGGAACAGGTGCTGGTGGCGGGATCAAACCACTCGGCGCGATCATCTTTGATAAGGACGGCGCGCGGGTCGAATCCGTCAAGGGCGCATTGACCAGCATGACAGAGATTGCCGCCAAGGCCGCGACTGCTGTCATGGGCAAAATGTCGGCGTCAAAAGACAAACCAGACGCCTGACCTGCAATGGCACTGCTGCTCGCGATCATCCTGTGGCTGTTGCTTGCGATGCTGTTCCTGGTCGGTGTGGCCCTCATGACACCGGTCTTTGTCAGGGTGCACCTGAGCACATCGCCACAGTTTGCCTACCGCGTCGAGATGCGCGCATTGGCCGGACTGGCCCCTCGCCTGACGTTGGCCGAGGGGCCGCGCAAAGGCTCTGCCGCCAAGCCCGATCCCGATCCCGAACCGGCAAAACCAAAGCAACGCAGGGTGCCACTGCTCAAGCGCGTTCATGGCTCTGTGGTCCGGGCTGTGCCATCACTGATCCTGGGCCTTTTGCATCGTATTCATTTGACAGAACTGCACATCGACGCGGACTATGGCCTTGGCGATCCGGCCGATACCGGTCAGCTTTGCGGGCTGTTGATGCCCTTGCAATATGCCAACCCGATGCCTGCATCGGTTTCGCTGGATCTGCGCCCGGATTTCACCCGGGCAATCCTGAACGGCAGCTTGACGGCAGTCGTTCGCGTCACGCTGGCCTCGCTGTTTGTCCCTCTGTCGCGATTTGCATGGCGCGCATTTGGACCCGGTCGATGACAGTGACGCTGGATCAGATGATAGAAATCGGGTCATATCGAGTCATGGCGATTTCTGACAGCGTGGTCTGCGCCAAGCACCGCAACGGAAGTGTTATTGTGGCTGGACAGAAAAGACCCGTTGCGGTTCTGATCAGGCAGGACTCGGCCTTGACGGCCTTTGGAGCAGACGGCATGCCCATGACTCGCGACCAGATAGACAAGCTCTGCCCCGGCGCGTGGGTCAAAGCGTTAGAGGTTGATTGACCGCTATGGGGCAGACGTCCAAAGGCGCCAAGACACAAGACGACGTGATCGCCTTTCTTTCTTGCCCCAATCACCACCCCGGGGGCGCGCCGGTTGACATGGTTGAAACCCATGGCGCGCTGATCTTTCTGGCGGGCGATGTCGCGCTCAAGATCAAACGCGCGGTGCGGTATGATTATATGGACCTGTCGACGCTTGATTTGCGCGAAAAGATGATCCGACGCGAGCTGGAGTTGAACCAACCCATCGCCCCCGACATCTACAAAGGTGTATTCCCGGTCACGCGCGAGGCGAACGGACGCCTTGCGCTGGATGGCGGTGGGGCACCCGTCGAATGGGTTCTGCGAATGCGGCGGTTCCCGGCGTCAGATGAATTGGCGGTGATCGCGGATGAGGGTCGGCTGAATGACGTGCTTGCGCGCGACCTTGGGCAGAGCGTGTTTGATTACCACGTCAAAACGCCGCGACGCACCGCCGATGGCGCAACGCTGATCACCGATATACTGGATGAACTGGACCGGGTATTTGCAGACCTGATTGACCTGCTGGACGCCGCACAGATTGACCGGTTTCACACGCAAAGCCGCACTGCGCTGGCCACCCTTGCCCCGCTGCTGCGCCAACGCGGCGCTGACGGACATGTTCGCCGCTGCCACGGCGATCTGCATCTTGGCAATCTGGTACTGCTCAACGGCAAGCCGGTTCCCTTTGATGCGCTGGAATTCGATGAAGTTCTGGGCACCTGCGATGTCCTCTATGATCTGGCGTTTCTGATCATGGATTTGCAGCATCGCGCCCTTGGCCGCGCGGCCAATATTGCGCTCAGCTATTATCTGCTGGCGGCCATGGGGCGCGAGGACGACGGGCTGGCGGCACTGCCGCTGTTCATCGCGGCACGTGCCGCAATCCGCGCAATGGTGCTGGCACAAACGGCCCGCGCGACCGGATCATCTATCGCCAAAGACGCAGTGCGCTATCTTGCCGAAGCGCTGGCCGTCCTGTCGCCGCCTGAACCTGCGCTTGTTCTGATCGGCGGATTGTCGGGCAGTGGAAAGACGACCGTGGCACAAGACCTGGCACCCCGGATCGGGGCGGCCCCCGGAGCGGTTCTTCTGCGCAGTGATACCGAGCGCAAGGCGATGCAGGGTACTGATCAGCAAAGCCGTCTTGCTGCGTCCGCGTATTCGCCAGAAGCGCGCGCGGCCATCTATGACAGGGTCATTCAGCGGGCGGAAAGTATTCTCAGGGCGGGCCACTCTGTCTTGATCGACGCCACGTTTCTGGACAACGCCGACAAGGAAAAAGCAACGGCATCGGCCGCGCGCGCGCATGTAGCGTTGCACCGTTTTTGGCTGGATGCACCTTTGGATATACTGATCAACCGTGTAACTGCACGGCGCGGCGATGCGTCAGATGCCGATGCCGATGTGGTGCGGGCGCAATATACCAGCGCCACGCGCCCCGAAGATTGGCGGGTAATTGATGCCTCCGGATCAATTGCACAGACAGTCGCGCTGCTCAGAACCGAATTACAAAAGACCGACGCAGACACCGATCAAGATCAATAGGACCCACCCCCGGCCTGACGGCCCATCTGTCGCAGGTTTGCCCCGGCATTGTGCGGACCGTTCGCCCGGCAACAAAGGTTGATTTCACCCCCCGATACAGGACCTGGTTTATAAGTTCCGGCGCACGAAATCCTCGATTTCGGCAGCCGGTCTTGCGCCAGACAACCGTCCGATCTCGGCACCACGGTGATACAGGATCAGCAACGGAATGCCTCGGATTTGCAGGCGTTGCGAGATTTGTGGGAACTGCTCCGTATCAATCTTGGCAAACCGCGCCTTTCCCTGCAACGCGCTGGCGGCTTTGGAAAACTCCGGCGCCATCATGCGGCACGGTCCGCACCACGGTGCCCAATAATCCACGATCAGGGGCAACTCGTCCGTCTGGGTGGCCTTGTCGTGAACACGCGCGTCAAAGGCTGTCACGTCGCCTGCAGCTAAAGGAGTTCCACATTTGGCGCATTTTGGCCCTGCGTCCAGTTTGGCAACCGGAACCCGGTTTGCCTGTCCACAGGCCAGGCAGGTCAATCTGACGACATCATTCATTTTGGAGGTTTCCTTTGTCTCATCTAGCCGATCATTTGTGCAGTCTGGCCTGACGGCGCGCCGTGCTGATTGATAGCGATCAAGGCACAGGCCCAAACGACACCTTAACATGGAAAAAAGGAATGCATCGGAGAAGATCATGGGCCCACAACAACCGGTGAACGACGCTCTGTCGGAAAACCGCTTTGTCGCAGACAGGCTTGATGAAGTGGCACGCCTTTTGGAGCAACAGAATGCCTCGCTTTTCCGCATAAGGGCATACCGCGATGCGGCCAGTTACTTGAGGGGATTATCAAATCCCGTTCGGCTCGATTATCAGCGCGGCGGCAAACGCGGTCTTGATGATCTGCCGACAATCGGACAGTCGATCGCGGCCACCATCGCCGAAATTCTCGATACGGGTGCTTCGGGCCTGCTGGATCGCTTGCGCGGCGCGGCGGACCCTGAGAAGGTGCTGCGGACAGTACCGATGATTGGCCCCGCGTTGGCCCATCAAATTCATGACGATCTGGGCATCGAAACACTCGAGGCGCTGGAGGCCGCGGCCCATGACGGACGGCTGGCCAGCCTCAAGGGGTTCGGGCCACGCCGGGTCGAAAGCCTGCGCCACTCTCTGGCGGACATGCTGGCGCGCAGACGTCCGCGACAGGCCCCGATTGATCGCCAGCAACCCTCTCTCGCTGACATTCTTTCAATTGATCAGACCTATCGCAGTAATGTTGACAAGCTGCCCGAAATCAAACCGCGCCGGTTCAATCCGACAGGCGAAACCCGTCTGCCGATCCTGCATACCGAACGGGACGGCTGGCAATTCACCGCGCTCTTTTCCAATACCCCGGCAGCGCATCGTTTCGGAAGAACCCGCGACTGGGTGGTGATCTATTTTGAACGCCCCGATCAGCCTGAAGGGCAAGTCACCGTTGTCACGGAACATGGCGGCGTTCTTGACGGAAAACGCGTCATTCGCGGTCAGGAAAAGGCCTGCCAAGCCTATTATGAGGCGCAAGAACAAAGGTCTTTGTAACCGCACCAAAAAGCACCGGAAATCCACTTTAAAGGTGTGGATCAAGTAATTGATTAAAAGTCGAAAACTGGTATTATAAGCACTGGCCTTCTGCGCACTGCCCCTGAAGACATCGGTCGACAGACAGTCGACGCCCCTACCCCGCCAGTACCGGTAGCCCATAGACCTCAAGAACGACTCCGGCAAACCTTCGCGACAAGCGCAGCGATTGACGCCTGCGGGCCAAACCGACCCGCGCGGCACCCTGCACAGACGGCCGCCATGGCGGGATACACGCGCGTGCATTTGATTATTATCAATTCCGCTGACGCGGATGCATCTACAAAAGGAGCAACGCACATTTGCCTGAGCTTTGTGGACGCGCTGATGGAAGTTACAAAAGCGCAAAAGGGGCTCTCTCTGCATCACACTCGATATATCGCGTCTCGTTTTGGAGGCTGAGATGTTAGACCATGCATGTAAGGTGCGGTTGCTCGTGAGACATCAGATTTGTTAATTATAGCTTTTCTCTGAGTGCTTCGTAAGGCGTCTTCCCTTTGTGTGCGCCATGCGGTCTGTGGAAGTTGTAGAAGCGCTCCCACTCG
>NZ_FWFJ01000129.1 GCF_900172365.1 Roseovarius gaetbuli | reverse complement strand
TACGACCTTCAGGTTATGAGCCTGACGAGCTACCGGGCTGCTCCATCCCGCGACAGTTGGTTTAGCGTATGTATTGTGCCTTGCTGGCAACCGCAAGTCGGTTCCGTTAAAAGTGGCAAAAATATTCGAAGCGCGAACACTCTGTTTCCATTTCGGCTCTGGACGGATGCCCGCGTATTTATGCTACTGATGGGATTGGGACCGTTGATTTAATCATTCCGCTTTCGGTTTTCGCATAACAAAGCCTTTAAGAGGTCATATTATGCCTATTTTACAGCGGGATGGCGCCATGACGATTGTGGCGCACAATGACGACGATTTTCTTTTCATGAACCCCGAAATTGCGGCAGGGATCGCTGCAGGAGACGGATCGGTAATCCCCCCATTTTTAATGGGGTCCAACCGTAGAAATCACGCAGCTGTTTTCAGTTTCATAGCGGGTGTTATGCCGCCGATGCCCATGTTGGGGCGCTCATTGCTGTAAGTCCAGAGCCATTGCGTTGCCTGACCCGCAAGTATGGTTGGCTGACACGCTCGCCCGCATCCCAGACTATAAAATCAACCGCGTCGATGACCTGCTGCCGTGGAAAAACGCACCGTAAAGCGGCCAGACCGGACGCTTACCAGATATCTTGCCGAGAAAATTCTACTTGTGAACACCACTAATTTTTGGGGGGATTACCGCTTCAGGAGACGGATGGACCTCTGTTTTCGTGACGGCGGGCGATGTCGGCGGCGAGGATTGGTATTGGCAGGGGTGCGAAGAGGGTGCGAAGGCGGCTTATTCGCTGATGGCGTGGGCCGATACGGAGGCAAACCTGCCTTTCTGGATGAGGTGGCGCTTGAGGAGGGGTAGCTTTTGGAGGCCTGACAGGGCGCCCTGACGAGTGATCGCCCGTAAGCGTCCGGCCTCGCTGCTCTGACATTTCATAGAGTGTGTTGATAAGTGTCCACTATTGATAGTGGACATCTTGAGGGCGGATATGGCGGGCAAGAAGGGTCAGAAGAAGCGTTTTTGGTCGGA
>NZ_FWFJ01000043.1 GCF_900172365.1 Roseovarius gaetbuli | reverse complement strand
TTGCCAACGATCCCAGATATCTGACTTCTGTTTGTCCGTGAAGAATATGCGGCGACGATACTTCATGATGATCACTCCATCTCTCTCAAAAGATTAAAGTGTTGCATCGACCCGTTGAAACCGCCGCTCACAGCCGCCATAGCATTGACGACACGCCCTGCGGACCGACCCTCTGACAAGCCGATCTCTGCAAAGAGGTGAAATTCGCCCTCGTCAGTGGCCCTTTGATCGTGTATTTGATAGTTTAACGCTAAACTATATTTGCAAACAAGGAGTCGCCCACCCATGGCTGCCCGAAAAAGCACAAAGAAACCAAACGTTTCTGCCGACGAACTCAAAACATTTTATCGCGACATGCTGCTGATCCGCCGATTCGAGGAAAAGGCCGGCCAGCTTTACGGCATGGGTCTTATCGGTGGTTTCTGTCACCTCTACATCGGTCAGGAAGCGGTTGTTGTCGGCCTTGAGGCCGCCGCCGAAGAGGGTGACAAACGCATCACCACCTACCGCGATCACGGCCATATGCTGGCCTGTGGCATGGACCCCAAAGGCGTGATGGCCGAGCTGACGGGCCGCGAGGGTGGCTATAGCCGCGGCAAGGGCGGCTCGATGCATATGTTCAGCAAGGAAAAGCATTTCTACGGCGGGCATGGCATTGTGGGCGCGAACGTACCGCTTGGCGCCGGTCTGGCCTTTGCCGACAAGTACAATGAAAACGGTCGCGTGACATTCACCTATTTCGGCGATGGCGCCGCCAACCAGGGTCAGGTCTATGAGACCTTCAACATGGCCGCGCTTTGGGATTTGCCGGTGATTTTCGTCATCGAGAACAACCAATACGCCATGGGCACCTCGCAAAAACGCTCGACCTCGACCCCTGACATCTACACCCGCGGCGAGGCCTTCGGCATTCCCGGTGAGGCCGTCGATGGCATGGATGTTCTGGCCGTCAAAGAGGCCGGCGAAAAGGCCGTGGCGCACTGCCGCTCTGGCAAGGGCCCCTACATCCTTGAAATCAAGACCTATCGCTATCGCGGTCACTCGATGTCGGACCCGGCCAAGTATCGCACCCGCGAAGAGGTCCAGAAGATGCGCGACGAAAAGGACGCGATCGAGCATGTGCGCGATCTGTTGCTCTCTGGCAGCCACGCCACCGAGGACGACCTCAAGGCGATCGACAAAGAGATCAAGGAAATCGTCAACGCCAGTGCCGAATTTGCCAAGGAAAGCCCGGTGCCGACCTCCGAGGAACTTTGGACCGATATTTACGCCGATGTGGCGCCGCAGAACGCCTGAGAAGGAGAGACACCCATGGCAACCGAAATTTTGATGCCCGCCCTCTCTCCGACAATGGAAGAAGGCACACTTGCGAAATGGCTCGTAAAGGAAGGTGATACCGTCAAGAGCGGCGATATCATGGCCGAGATCGAGACCGACAAGGCCACGATGGAATTCGAGGCCGTCGATGAAGGCACCATCGGCAAGATCCTGATCGAAGAGGGCACCGAGGGCGTGAAAGTAAACACCGCCATCGCCGTGCTTCTGGAAGAGGGCGAAAGCGCCGACGATATCCAGAGCGCCGCTGCCCCGGCAAGCGCGCCTGAAGACGAGGCTACTGCCCCCAAAGCCGCCCCGGCGCAAGCCAAGGCGCCCGAGGCCCCCAAAGCCGACACCAGCCCGGATTGGCCCGAGGGCACCGAGATGGAAACCAAGACCGTGCGCGAGGCACTCAACGCCGCCATGGCCGAGGAAATGCGCGGCGATCCGTCGGTCTTCATCATGGGCGAAGAGGTGGCCGAATATCAGGGCGCCTATAAGATCACCCAGAACCTGCTGGACGAGTTCGGCGGCAAGCGGGTGATCGACACGCCGATCACCGAGCATGGCTTTGCCGGAATCGGGGTTGGCGCGGCCTTTGGCGGCCTGCGCCCGATTGTCGAATTCATGACCTGGAACTTTGGCATGCAGGCGATTGACCAGATCATCAACTCTGCCGCCAAGACGCTTTACATGTCCGGCGGGCAGATGGGCTGTCCGATTGTGTTTCGCGGCCCCAACGGTGCCGCCGCGCGCGTCGGTGCCCAGCACAGCCAGGATTACGCGGCCTGGTACGCGCAAATCCCCGGCCTGAAAGTGGTACAGCCCTATTCGGCGGCCTGTGCCAAGGGTCTGTTGAAACAGGCGATCCGCGATCCCAACCCGGTTGTCTTCCTTGAGAACGAAATCCTTTACGGGCGCTCTTTCGAGGTGCCTAAACTGGATGACTTCACCATTCCCTTCGGCAAGGCCAAGATCTGGCGCGAAGGCTCTGACGTGACCATCGTCAGCTTTGGCATCGGCATGACCTATGCGCTTGAGGCGGCCGACAAGCTTGCCGAGGATGGCATCAGCGCCGAGGTGATCGACCTGCGCACTCTGCGCCCGCTTGATTACGACACCGTCATTGCCAGCGTCATGAAAACCAACCGCTGCGTCACGGTTGAGGAAGGCTGGCCGGTGGCCTCGATTGGCAACCACATCTCGGCCACCCTGATGGAGCGCGCGTTTGACTATCTTGACGCGCCGGTCATCAACTGCACCGGAAAGGATGTGCCCATGCCCTATGCGGCCAACCTTGAAAAGCTGGCGCTGACAAGCGTGGATGAGGTGCTCGATGCTGTGCGCCAAGTGACCTATCGGTAAGGAGACATAGAGCGATGCCAATTGAAATTCTGATGCCCGCCCTGTCCCCGACCATGGAAGAGGGCACCCTTGCCAAATGGCTTGTCAAAGAGGGCGATACGGTCAGCTCCGGCGACCTTCTGGCCGAGATCGAAACCGACAAGGCCACGATGGAATTCGAGGCCGTCGATGAGGGCGTGATCGGCAAGATCCTCATCGAAGAGGGCACCGAAGGCGTGAAAGTGAACACCGCCATCGCCGTGCTTCTGGAAGAGGGCGAAAGCGGAGATGACATCAAGGCGGGTGGCTCTGCCGCCCCGGCCGAGGCCCCCAAGGCCGATGCCAAAAGTGAGACCGCCGCCCCTGCGGCAGCGCCCGAGACCAAGGCCCCGGCGGCGCCAGCCGCCGCGGATGGCGGACGGGTTTTCGCCTCGCCGTTGGCGCGCCGGATTGCCGCCGACAAGGGCGTTGACCTTGCCGGTCTCACGGGGTCCGGCCCGCATGGCCGGATCGTCAAGGCCGATGTCGAGGGCGCCAAGGCCGGTTCGGCCAAGCCCGCCGCCGCAAGTGCGCCCGCAGAGACCGCCAAAGCGGCCCCTGCCACGGCCAGCATGGCCAGCGGCCCGTCCTCGGATGCGGTCATGGCGATGTATCAGGGTCGCGAGTATGAAGAGGTCAAGCTTGACGGGATGCGCAAGACCATTGCCGCACGCCTCACCGAGGCCAAGCAGACCGTGCCGCATTTCTATCTGCGTCGCGACATCAAGCTTGATGCCCTGATGAAGTTCCGCGGCGAGCTCAACAAACAGCTCGAAGGGCGCGGCGTCAAACTCTCGGTCAATGACTTCATCATCAAGGCCTGCGCGCTTGCGCTTCAGGCGGTGCCGGATGCCAATGCGGTCTGGGCGGGCGACAAGGTGCTCAAGCTCAAGCCGTCGGATGTGGCCGTGGCCGTGGCGATTGAGGGCGGGCTGTTCACGCCGGTTCTGAAAGACGCCGAGATGAAGTCGCTCTCGGCCCTCTCGACCGAGATGAAGGATCTGGCCAGCCGTGCGCGCGACCGCAAGCTCGCGCCGCAGGAATACCAGGGTGGCACATTCGCGATTTCCAACCTCGGCATGTTCGGGATCGACAATTTCGACGCGGTGATCAACCCGCCGCATGGTGCGATCCTTGCGGTTGGTGCCGGCAAGAAACAGCCCGTCGTCGGAAGCGATGGCGAACTGGCCGTAGCAACCGTGATGTCGGTCACCCTGAGCGTCGATCACCGGGTGATTGACGGCGCAATGGGCGCCGAGCTTTTGAACCAGATCGTCGACAATCTGGAAAACCCGATGGTCATGCTGGCCTGAGACAAGGCCCAAGACACATGCGCCCCCGACAGGGTTTGATCCTGTCGGGGGCGCGGTAAAATCGTTCGACCCTGCGCAGACACCGCTTATTCGGCGTCTTTTCCGTCACCGCGCACGCCCAAAAGCTGGTCCATGCTCACTGAGGGCTGGGCACAGCCCGCCTCGCCCACGATGCGCGACGGTACGCCCGCCACGGTCTTGCAGGGCGGCACCTCTTCGAGCACGACAGAGCCAGCGGCGATGCGAGAGCAATTGCCAACCCGGATATTGCCAAGCACCTTGGCACCGGCCCCAATCAGAACACCATTGCCGATCTTGGGATGACGGTCTTCTTCTTCCTTGCCGGTGCCGCCAAGGGTGACCGAATGCAGCATCGAGACATTGTCGCCAACCACGGCCGTTTCGCCGATCACGATGGAATGGGCGTGGTCTATCATGATGCCCTTGCCGATCCGCGCGGCCGGGTGAATGTCGACGCCAAACACCTCCGAGGCGCGCATCTGAAAGAACCGCGCCAGATCGCGACGCCCCGTGGTCCAGAGCCAATGGGCGATGCGGTAGGCCTGCACTGCCTGAAAGCCCTTGAAGAACAACAGCGGCAGGATAAAGCGATCACACGCCGGATCGCGGTCATTCACCGCCACGATATCGGCGCGCGCCGACAGGCCGATGTCGGGGTCGGTGCCAAGCGCCTTGTCGCAAATCTCGCGCAGGATCTGTTCTGGCATTTCATTCGAGGTCAGCTTGAGAGATATCCGATAGGCCAGGGCCGACTCGAAGGTATCGTGGTGCAAGACGCTTGAATGGATAAGCCCGCCCAAGAGCGGTTCATCGGCAATTGCATCTTTCGCCTCGGAGGCAATCCGAGCCCAGACCGGATCAAGCTCCGCGAGTTTTGAGTGTATTTTCGCCACGTGTATGCTCCTCTGGATTGGGCCAAGTATAACAGATAGGCAGGATCAATAAAATGCAAAGGCGTGATTGGGGGCATAAGCAAAATGAATGAGAACGACCAGAGCCGATTTCGCGCCCGGATCAGCGCCCTGCTCACCGAGTTGGCGCAAGAGGATGCGCTTGGCCAATCGGGCCAGGCCACGGTCGAACTTGACCAACAGGCCGTGGGTCGGCTGAGCCGGATGGACGCTCTTCAAAATCAGGCCATGGCCAAGGCCAGCCACCTGCGCCGCCAGACCCTCAAGACCCGGCTAGAGATGGCCCTGCGGCGCATGGATGAGGGCGAGTTTGGCTATTGCGAGGATTGTGGCGATAATATCGTCCAAGCCCGGCTGATGCTTGATCCGACGGCAACGCGCTGTACCTCCTGCGCCAAGGGCTAAATGCTTCTCTCAAGGCGTCGCGCCCAACCTCCCCTGCGGGAGCCTCCGGCGGGGATATTTAAAGCAAGAAGAAACCAGAGCGTGACACCCTAGCTTTCATCGTTCCGTAAATACTCAATCCACAGAGGCCGCAGAGCGCAGGCGGTTCTAATTCGCCGCGCGCTCCGCTTCGATCTCGCGCCATTTGGCGACGTTGCGATTATGCTCTTCGAGGGTTTCGGCAAAGGCGTGGCCACCGGTGCCATCGGCCACGAAGAAGATATAATCGGTGCTGTCCGGATTGACCGCGGCCTCGATACTCGCGCGGCCGGGATTGGCGATCGGGGTCGGTGGCAGCGCGTCGATCACATAGGTGTTCCAGGGCGTGGAGGCGCGCAATTCGCTTTGCCGCAGCCCGCGGCCCAGAATGCCCTGTCCCTTGGTCACGCCATAGATCACGGTCGGGTCGGTTTGCAGACGCATGCCGCGTTTGAGGCGGTTGGTAAAGACGCTGGCCACCTGGCGACGTTCTTCGGCAACGCCGGTTTCCTTCTCGATGATCGAGGCAAGGATGAGCGCCTCATAGGCGCTTGCCAGCGGCACGCCCTCGGCGCGGTTTTGCCAGGCCTCGGCCAGGATAAGATCCTGCGCCGCGCGCATCCGGGCGATCACGCTCTCACGGGTGTCGCCTGCGCGCACCTCATAGCTATCGGGGGCAAGCGAGCCCTCGGCGGGCAATTCTGCAACCGTGCCTTCCAGCACGTCAACCGACTTGAGTTCTTCCACCACCTGCCAGCTTGTCACGCCTTCCGCCAAGGCAATGCGATAGCGGGTATCGGCCTGCCCGCGCACGCGGATGAAAAGATCGGGCCGCGCCTCGTCAGAGACCGGATCAAACGCGATCTTTTCCTCATAGCGCCCTGTGCCGGTGTTGAGTTCGCGCACCAGTACCTCGGCGTTGGCGATCCCGATGCGGTAAACCACCTCTGTGCCACAGCTGCTGGCACCGCCACGGGTGATGAGATCCGTGATCTGCGACATGCTGGCGCCCTCGGGAATAAGCCAGCTACCCGCCTTGAGATCGTCAATCTTGTTGCTGTATTCCGCTCCGATCCGAAAGATCGTCCCGCTGGCAATCGCGCCCTCGTCTTCAAGGCGCCGCGAAATGCGCCGCATCGTGCTTCCGGGCTCGACCCGAAGGCACATCGCCTCGCTCAGCGGGCCGCTGGCACCATATTGCTTTTGCCCCCAGAGGATCATGCCCCCGAGCAGAAAGATGATGACAACCAGAAGCGTCAGGAAATTAGACGCAATGTGGCGCCACATCAGCGCAGCTTTCCAAGGCAAAGCGACGCGTTCGTGCCACCAAAGCCAAAGCTGTTGGACATGACGACGTTCACCTCACGCTCGCGTTTCACGTTCGGCACAAGATCAATCGGCGTTTCTACCGCCGGATTGTCGAGGTTGATCGTCGGCGGCACCACCTGATCGCGGATGGCCAGGATCGAAAAGATCGCCTCGATCGCGCCGGCCGCGCCCAAAAGGTGGCCGGTCGAGGATTTTGTCGAACTCATCGAGGTCGTGCCCGCCGTTTCGCCCAACAGCCGCTCGACCGCCTTCAATTCGATCGTGTCGGCCATGGTGCTTGTGCCATGGGCGTTGATGTAATCCACCTCGGAAGGGGCAACGCCGGCATGCTTGAGCGCCATCGTCATCGCCCGGAAGCCGCCATCGCCATCCTCGGCAGGCGCGGTGATGTGATAGGCATCCCCCGAAAGGCCATAACCAAGCACCTCGGCATAAATCTTGGCGCCACGCGCCATGGCGTGCTCGTATTCTTCCAGCACGACAACGCCCGCGCCCTCACCCATGACAAAGCCGTCGCGGTCGCCGTCATAGGGGCGGCTCGCGGCCTTGGGATCATCGGCACGCTTGGTCGACAGGGCCTTGCAGGCGTTGAACCCGGCAATGCCGATCTCGCAGATCGCCGCCTCGGCCCCGCCCGCCACCATCACATCGGCATCGCCAAACATGATAAGACGCGCCGCATCGCCAATCGCATGCGCGCCCGTCGAACAGGCGGTCACGACCGAATGGTTGGGCCCCTTAAAGCCATAGCGAATGCTCACCTGACCACTGATCAGGTTGATCAGAGCGCCCGGAATGAAGAACGGCGACACCCGCCGCACGCCCTTGTCACGGATGATCAGGGTGGTTTCCTCGATCGAGCGCAGCCCGCCGATACCAGAGCCAAGCATCACACCTGTGCGCTCGCGATCCTCGTCCACTTCGGGCATCCAGCCGGAATCTTCCACCGCCTGTTGGGCCGCGGCCACACCGTAGAGGATAAAGTCATCCACTTTACGGCGCTCTTTGGGCTGCATGAAATCATCAGCGTTGAAGCTGCCGTCGCTGCCATCGCCAAGCGGCACCTCGCAGGCATAGGTGGTCGCCACGTTGGTTGGGTCAAAGCGGGTGATCGTGCCCGCCCCTGATTGCCCGTCCAAAAGACGCTTCCAGCTTTCTTCAACCCCGGATGCAAGCGGGGTCACCAGACCCAGACCTGTGACAACGACACGCCGCATAATGCTGCCCTTTCAGTACATATTCTTCAAAGCTCTTACCCCGGCTTGCCACCGGGGGGCAAGAGGCGCCCGCATGGCTACGCTGCGGCATGCCGAGATTTCCGGCACGCCGCCCGGGGCAAAAGGCCAGATCCGCCTATTCAAACGGTGCGGTCGGCTCTGGCGCTGCGCGCGCAATCTCCAGTGCGGCGCCAAGATCCACATCCTTGGACAACAGGGCGCGGCCAATCAAAGTGCCGGCGATATTGGGGATGTACTTCAGCCGTGCCACATCATCCACGCTGCGCACCGTGCCACGGGCGATCACCTGCTGGCGGGTGGTGGCCGCAAGACCCGAGATCACCCCGAGACTGCCATCGCTGTCCTCGATATCGGCGTCAATATCGGTCACGATGATCCCCGCAAGCGGCACCCCGTCAAAAGCGCTGACAAAGTCTTCGGGGCTGATCGCGCTTTGACTGCGCCAGCCATCGGTCATCAATTTGCCTTGAAAGATATCGACGGCCACAACGATCTGATCCGGATTGTACTTGGCGATCTCTTTCACAGTATCGGGATCACGTACCGCCATGGTGCCGAGCACGATGCGCCCCGCCCCCTTGTCGATCCAGCGGCTGATCGCATCGCGCGACCGGAACCCGCCGCCCAATTGCACAGGAATGCCCGCCGCGCGAATGATCTCGGCGATAAGTTCGTCATTGCCGTCCTCACCGCGAAGCCCGTCCATGTCGGTCAGATGCATCCAGTCCGCCCCCGCCGCCGCAAAGCCGCGGGCGGTCTCGACCGGGTCCACATGCCAGATGACCGGTTCGTCCAGCCGCCCACGCGTCAGGCTGACGCATTTGCCGTTCAGAATTTCCAAAGTCGGATAGAGGATCATCGTCGCGCCCTTTTTCTGGTAAAACCCCCGGTGGTTGTACCGGTCGACACAGACTGTGCTGGTTTCGCGCGGGTAACACTGTTCCCAAATCGGCATGATAGACGCGTTTCGCGGCGGAGCAACAGAGTCTCTTGCATCCCCCGCAACGCAAAAGGCCCCGCCAACCGGCAGGGCCTTCCTTCGCACGAGGCGAAAAACTTAGGAGGCTTCGGTAATGAACTTCACCGCGTCGCCAAAGGTTTGGATGGTATCGGCAGCATCGTCGGGGATCTCGATGCCGAATTCCTCTTCGAAGGCCATGACCAGTTCGACCGTGTCCAGGCTGTCAGCGCCAAGATCGTCGATGAACGAGGCTTTTTCGACAACCTTGTCCTCTTCAACGCCCAGGTGTTCCACAACGATCTTTTTAACGCGGTCTGCGATATCGCTCATGTCATAATCCTCATCGTTTCATGGGCTGTTTTGCCCGTTTTATGCCCCCGACGAAATCAGAGGGCGGCTTTTATAGTGCCCCAGCGGGCGGCTCTCGACTACCCGCAATCTGCGGCCTACCGGGAGAATCCGCTTATCCCTCCGGCAATTCTGCGCCGCCTATAGCACATGGCGCGGCGTTGGCAAATGCTTTCACCGCCCGAAGGGTTGCACGCGGGCAAAGCTGTGTCGCACCCGCCCTGCCCCTTTTATGGGCTCATACGCGCCCCGCCACAGCAAACTCCCTGCAGTATAGAGGCATGCAGCGGCTTCCGGGGGCTTTGCAAACGTCACCGTATGGTTCACCGGATGCACTCACGCCCCGCATGGCTTTCACCATTCCCAAAATACTTAAATCCAGCCAAATAAAAAAGGCGCGCCCTTGAGACAAGAGCGTCGCCTTTCCAGTTTCGCGAATCACGCGCGCGGTAGCGCTCAATTTGGAACCGCCGGGCGCGCCCGGCTCAGATCATCGCCATTCCACCATTCACATGCAGCGTCGTGCCAGTGACATAGCCCGCTTCGGTGCTGGCAAGATACAGCACAGCCGCCGCAATCTCTTCCGGCGTGCCCATCCGCGCGGCAGGAATCTGCGTATTCAACGCCGACTTCTGCTCATCGTTGAGCTTATCTGTCATCGGCGTGGCGATAAAACCGGGGGCGACCACATTGGCGGTGATGCCGCGGCTGGCCACCTCGCAGGCGATGGATTTCGTCAGCCCAACGAGCCCGGCTTTCGCGGCGCTATAATTGACCTGCCCCGGATTGCCAATGGACCCCACGATCGAGCCGATATTGATGATCCGGCCCCAGCGGGATTTCATCATCGGGCGCACCGCCCCACGGCACAGCCGCATCGCCGCCGTAAGATTGACGTCGATCACATCGTGCCAATCCTCGTCCGACATCCGCATGAAAAGCTGATCGCGGGTGATCCCGGCATTGTTGACCAGAATATCAAGACTGCCCATCGCGGCGATCGCGGCCTTCGGCAGCGCCTCGACCGCATCGCGGTCACCAAGATTGCAGGGCAGCACATGGGCACGCTCACCAAGCTCGGCGGCAAGCGCCTCAAGCGGCTCGACCCGCGTCCCACTCAGGCCGACCGTGGCCCCCGCAGCGTGCAGCGCCCGTGCAATCGCGGCGCCAATGCCGCCGGATGCGCCGGTGACCAGCGCGGATTTTCCTGTCAGATCAAACATCTATGGTCCTTTCGTTATAAAACTGCGCGCGGCTCAGGCGCTTGCAAAGGCCTCTGCGGCGCCCTTGACGTCATCGGGTGTGCCGACCGCACGACAGGTCATCTCGCGGTCAATCCGCCGGATCATTCCCGACAGGGCCTTGCCCGCGCCGATTTCCCAGGCTTCGGTAACGCCCTCGGCGGCCATGTAAAGCACCGATTCCCGCCAGCGCACGGCGCCGGTCACTTGCTCGATCAGAAGCGCGCGGATTTCATCCGGGTCCTGCACGGCACTCGCGCGCACATTCGCCACCAGCGGCACCACCGGCGCGGCAAAGCTGACCTCGGCGAGGGCCGCTGCCATTGCCTCGGCGGCCGGGGCCATCAGGGCGCAATGAAACGGCGCGCTGACCGGCAAAATCACCGCGCGCTTGGCGCCCTTGGCCTTGGCCAGCTCGACCGCGCGCTCGACTGCGGCCTTATGGCCCGAGACCACGACCTGACCGGGGTCATTGTCGTTCGCCGCCTGACAGACCTCGCCCTGCGCGGCCTCGACGGCCACGGCGCGCGCCGCCTCGTAATCAAGCCCGAGGATCGCCGCCATGGCGCCCACGCCGACCGGCACGGCCTTTTGCATGGCCAGGCCGCGAATCCGCAACAGCCGCGCCGTATCGGCAATGCTCAGCGCGCCCGCGGCTGCCAGAGCGGAATATTCCCCAAGCGAATGCCCGGCGACAAAGCCACCGGCCCGCGAGATATCGACACCCTCGGCCTCAAGCGCGCGCAGCGCCGCAAGCGAGGTCGCCATCAGGGCCGGTTGGGCGTTCTCGGTCAGAGTCAGCGTGTCCTGGTCCCCCTCCCAGATCAAACCGGACAGGTTTTCGCCAAGCGCCTCATCGACCTCGTCGAAAACCGCCTTGGCCGTCGGATAGGCCTGGGCCAATGCCTGGCCCATGCCGATGGTCTGTGCCCCCTGCCCGGGAAATACGAATGCTCGGTTCATATGCTTTTTGCCTCCCTAAAAGTGCCTTGGGATACCGCGCCGGGCGGGCCATGGCAACGCCCTTCGGCTGTGTTGCAGGGCCGCACCGGGCCTGTGCGCCAGATGTCATTGCCCCGCCTCGCCGTTTGGCTAGAGTGGGCGCGCAACCAGAAGGACCAAAGCGATGCCAACCAGCAACTCGGCCAGCACCTATGGCAGTGTGACGAAAACCTTTCATTGGCTGACCGCGCTGTTGATCCTGACCAACATTCCGATTGGCCTGATTGCCAGCGATCTGGCGCATGAGGTGCAAATCGCCCCGAACGAGGCCTTGGTCAACCGTACCACGTTTCTGTTTTCCTTGCACAAAACCATTGGCGTGGCGATGTTCTTTGTCGCGCTCGCGCGCATCGCCTGGGCGATAAGCCAGCCCAAGCCGGGGTTGCTCAATGGCGACAAATGGGCCGAGGCCTGGGCGGCGGAAACCGTGCACTGGCTGCTTTATGGCTCGCTTGTCATGGTGCCGCTGTCGGGCTGGGTGCATCACGCGGCCACCTCGGGTTTTGCGCCGATCTGGTGGCCGTTTGGCCAAAACCTGCCGCTGGTGCCCAAATCCGAAGGCCTCGCGGCACTTGCGGGCACGCTGCACTATATCCTGCAATGGGTGCTGATCGGCGCGATTGGCGCGCATGTGGCGGGGGCGCTCAAGCATCACCTGCTGGATGGCGATGCCACGCTGCGCCGGATGTTACCGGGGCATACCCCCGGTCAGCCGACCGCGCGCCAGCCCGGTCATATGCTGCCGTTCGTCACCGCGCTTGCGGTCTGGCTGGCGGCGCTTGGCGGGGCGGGCATGATCGGCCTGTTCGGCGCGGGTGACGGCGCGCAAACCACGGGCCTTGCGCAGGTCGAAAGCGACTGGACCGTCTCGGACGGCAGCCTTCAGATCACCGTAGAGCAGATGGGTTCATCGGTGCAGGGCAGCTTTGCCGACTGGACCGCCGATATCACCTATGACGAGACCGGCGACGCGGCGGGCAAACATGGCAGCGTCACGGTCACCATCGCCATCGAGTCGCTCTCGCTTGGCTCGGTCACCAAACAGGCGATGGGGCCGGATTATTTCAATGTCAGCAGCTTTCCGACCGCCCAGTTCAGCGCCGATCTTATGAAAACCGATCAAGGCCATGTGGCGCGCGGCACCCTCACGATCCGCGACCAATCGGTGCCGATCGAAATGCCGTTTGACCTTGCGATTGACGGCGACACCGCCACTGTCAGCGGCGGTCTGTCGGTGGACCGGCGTGAATTCAACGTGGGCACCGGCATGACCGATCCCAATTCGCTTGGCTTTGCGGTTGATATCAAGGTCGATCTGACCGCCAGCCGCGCGCCTTAGGGGGTGTCGCATGTTGTCGACGCTCAAAACCGGTTCCCACTTTTGAGCAACATGCTCTAATCGTCGATCCGGCGCGCCTCATCCAAAAGCATCACCGGGATACCGTTGCGTATGGGAAAGGCGAGGCCCGCGCTTTTGCTGATCAATTCCTGATGCTCGGCGTCATAGATCAGCGTCTGGTGGGTCTGCGGGCAAATCAGCGCCTCAAGCATGCGCCGGTCAAAGGCGGGCGTGGTGTCGGGGGTGTCGGTCATTGCATGATATCCTCGCTGTCGCCGCCGCGCAGCGCATATTCGATCAGGGTGACAAGCGTCTCGCGCCGCGTGCTGAGCGATGGCGCCTCAAGCAGGGCCTGCTTGTCCTCGGGCTCAAAGCCCAAAAGCATCGACAGCGAGTTGATCAACAGCTCGTCCTCGGCCTCTTTCAAGGACTGCCAGTCGGTTTCAAGCTCGCGCGCCGAAAAATAGCGCGACAAGAGGTTCATGAAGGCCGTGCGGTCAAAACCGGGGTCGGCGTCCTCTGGCCCCATATCGCGTTCAAAGCCGGCCCATGACACGCGGGCGCGCCGATAAGGCGTGAACCCCTCGACCTCTTCCAACAGGCGAAATCGCGACTTACCTGTGAGCGTGATCATGTAACGCCCGTCTTCGGTCTCCGAAAACTGCGTCACCCGCCCGACACAGCCGATGGTGTGAAGACCGGGGCCCTCGTCGCGGCCCGGAATGCGGTTCGGCTGAACCATCCCGATCAGGCGCGAGGGCGTTTTAAGGGCATCCTCAAGCATCGCCAGATAGCGCGGCTCGAACAGGTGCAACGGCAAGCGCGAGCGCGGCAAGAGCAACGCGCCCGGCAGGGGGAAAACCGGAATTATCTCAGGCAGATCGAGGTTTTTTGTCATGCACCTTACCTAGCCCGACACCTGCCTCAGGCAAATATCATCGAGCTCAATTTTCGCCGCCCGTTCAACACCACCGGATCGTTGGGCTTGAGCGCCTCGAAAATGGTAAAAAGCTGGGTCTTGGCGGCGCCGTCATTCCATTCGCGGTCGGCGCGGAAAATCGCCAGCAGTTCGTCGACGGCCTCTTCGGCCTGAGCGTTGGCATAAAGCGCCTGCGCCAGATCAAAGCGCGCCTGATGATCGCTTGGGGCGGCGTCAACGGCGGCGCGCAGCTCGGCCACGGGGCCGAGCTGCGCAGCCTGACGCGCAAGCGCGATCTGGGCATGTATCGCCTCAAGCTCGGGGGCGCTGGCGATTTCGGCGGGGGCGCCGTTCAGGATCGCCTCGGCCTGATCAAGTTCGCCAAGGGCGATCTCGGCGCGCGCCATACCGGCATAGGCGCGCACGTTGTTGGGGTCTTCCTGGGCAATGGCGGCATAGGTCTGCGCCGCATCGGCCGCCGCGCCCTCTTCGAGCATCTCGTCGGCAGCATCAAGCGCCTCGTCAAGCCCGCCGTCGGGCGCGCCGCCACCGGCCTCGATCACGCGGGCCACGAAGGCATCGATTTCCGAGGGCGGCACCGCGCCCTGAAAGCCGTCAACCGGCTGGCCCTGCCAGAAGGCATAGACCGTCGGGATGGATTGCACCCGCAACTGGCCCGCGATCATCTGGTTTTCGTCAACGTTGACTTTGGCCATCTTCACGGCGCCCTTGGCACGCGTCACCGCCGCCTCAAGCGCCGGGCCAAGCGTCTTGCAAGGGCCACACCACGGCGCCCAGAAATCAACGATCACCGGCACGGTCTGGGACATTTCCACGACCTCGGTCATGAAATCAGCCTCGGACACATCCTTGATCAGGTCGCCCGCCGCGGGGGCGTTTTGGGTTTGGCCAAGCTCAATCATCAAAGTTTTCCTTCCATTCGCTTACCCCTATATGAGCAAGACTGCGTCTATTTCAAAGGTCAAATGTTGCAAAAACCGGGGCGTGGTCGCTTGGTTGCTCCCATCCGCGCACCTCACGCAGGATGCGGCTTGAATGGGCCGAACCCGCGATATCGCCGGTCGCCCAGACATGATCAAGCCGCCGCCCCTTATCGGCCTCGGACCAATCCTTGGCCCGATACGACCACCAGCTATAGAGCAGCCCCTCGGGAATATCGGCGCGGGTCACATCGCCCCAGCCGCCGGCCTCCATCACGTCATGGAAGTGTTCGACCTCGACCGGGGTGTGGCTGACGATCTTCAAAAGCTTCTTGTGGCTCCAGACATCGTCTTCGCGCGGGGCGATGTTGAGATCACCCACCAGAATGGATTTTTCCGGGCGGCTGTCGCGGAACCAGTCGCGCATCTCGGTCAGGTAGTCGAGCTTTTGGCCGAATTTCTCGTTCTTCTCGCGATCCGGGATATCGCCGCCCGCAGGCACATAAAAGTTGTGGATCGTGACCCCGTTTTCCAACCGCCCGGCGACGTGGCGGGCATGGCCGAGACTGGCGAAATCCTTGTCGCCGACATCCTCGATCGGCAGCTTGGAGAGGATCGCAACCCCGTTATAGCCCTTCTGCCCGCGCGCCACCACATGGCCATAGCCAAGCTCGGCAAAGCGCGCGAGCGGCATCTTGTCGACCGGGCTCTTGCATTCCTGAAGGCACAGGATATCGGGCGCCTCGTCGCTCAAAAGCCGCGAGACAAGCCCCTCGCGCAGGCGGACCGAGTTGATGTTCCAGGTTGCCAATGTAAACGCCATGCCGCCTCTCCTGTGCCCGTTTCGGGCCAGACCCTAAAGCGATGCGCGCCAAGGTGCCAGCCGGAACGACGGGGGGCGGCGAAAAAGGTGGGATCGGCGACGGGTGCCCTGCCCTAGGCCGAGGCCGAGGCGAAGGCCTTGCTGAGAAGCCGGACGGTTGCGTTGTGACCGCGTGGGTCAAGGGCATAGAGGTTGGGGCATTTGGCCAGGTAAGCCCGCCAATTTTTTTCCGACAGCGTGCTGATCCGCGTACCATGTGCTTGACACATCTTGGTTGCAAGATCTTCAAGCCGCATGCCGCCGCCTTTCACACTATGGCAGGCGATCATGGCCTTGATGTTGCGGTCAAGCTCACTCACATCGGGCTGCGATGATTTCGCCACCGGCGCGGGTGGCTTTGCGGCAGGTTTCGGAGGCTTGGCGACGGGTGTCGCGATGCTGCACTGCGCCGTTTTCAAAACGGTGAAAGTGGTACAGGCCAGACGAAAACTTTGGGGTGATTTTGCCTCGCCCATTCCATGCACATGCAGCCCCTTTTCGCGCAGGCGCTGCGCCACATGGGTAAAATCGCCATCCGATGTCGCGATCACAAAGTTCTCAATCCCACCGGTCAGCGCAAGTTCCATCGCGTCAATGCACAACAGAATGTCAGCGGCATTCTTGCCGGAGCCCGCATGCATCACGCGATACCCCGGTGTGGTCAGCCAATCCGACTTGATATTCGCAGCCGCATAAACCCGCGTAACATCCACCCGGCCAAGCCGCCGCCCCGCGCAACGAACCTGCTCGGCATGCATTGCGTTTATGTTGTCGCCATCCACCAGAACCGCAACGCGTTCAACCGGCAGGCCCATCTTCCAATTTCCATCGTCCATAGGATGAAGTGCTATGCGGGGATTGGGGCGATAATTTGACAGATTTACCAAAACTAACAGGATGCATCCGGGCCGCCCAGTGTCCCTCGGCCTGCGTTACCGATGGGCGCCTAAAGAAAAAGACCCCGGCACACTGGCCGGGGTAGTCCAACAGGGAGGTACATGCGTTACCGCACATACAACGCAGAGTAGCACATTATCCTGAATCATGCATACTACTTTGATCGTAGAGCGCGCTTACAGCATCAAGCGATAACCGCCGGATTCGGTAACAAGCAGGCGCGCATTGCCGGGATCGGGCTCGATCTTCTGGCGCAGGCGATAGATGTGGGTCTCAAGCGTGTGGGTTGTGACCCCCGCATTATAGCCCCAAACCTCGTGCAGCAGGATATCGCGCGGCACCACGCCTTCGGTCGAGCGATAGAGGTATTTCAGGATGTTGGTCTCTTTCTCGGTCAGGCGCACCTTGCGCTCGTCCTCGGTGATCAGCATCTTCATGGCGGGCTTGAAGGTATAGGGCCCAAGCTGAAACACCGCATCCTCGGATTGCTCGTGCTGGCGCAACTGTGCGCGGATGCGCGCCAGCAGCACCGGGAATTTGAACGGCTTGGTGATATAATCGTTGGCCCCCGCATCAAGGCCAAGGATCGTGTCGGCATCGCCATCATGACCGGTCAGCATCATCACCGGCGCTTTGACCCCCTGCTTGCGCATGAGGCGGCACAGCTCTCGCCCGTCGGTATCGGGCAGGCCCACGTCGAGAATGACCAGATCATAGATCATATCCTTGACCTTGCTCATCGCATCGGCGCCACTTGTGGCCTCGAACACATCGAAATCTTCGGTCATGACCAATTGTTCGCCGAGCGCTTCGCGCAGGTCGTCGTCATCGTCCACCAGCAGAATCTTTTTGACTTGTGCCATTTTGCTTTTCCTCGTCCTTTGAGAGAACATGAGGGACAAGGCGCGCTGCGACAAGATGTACAACACAACAATCACGGCCACGTGTTGGTACGAGAGCGTTTCTTTCAATTCATTACAAAACCACCTACATAAAGCTGATTGCTACCGGAAAGACTCGCCATGACCCTCGCCCCTGACATCACCGAGATTATAGCCCGCGCCCGTGCCGATCTCCGGATGGGGGTGCCCGTGGTGATTTCGGGGCCAGAGGGGGCCGCTCTGGTAATGGCGGCGGAAACGGTGGATGCGCAACGCCTCGCCGATCTGCGCGCGCTTGGCGGCAAGCCGGTTCTGGCGATCACCGCGCGACGTGCCGAGACCCTCAAGGCGCGCGCCTATGACGGTGATCTGGCGCGGGTGATCCTGCCACCCGATGCGGGCTTGTCCTGGGTTTTGGCGCTGGCCGATCCGGCGGATGATCTCAAAACCCCGATGAAAGGCCCGCTTGCATCCGAACGCGATGGCGCCGCCGATTTGCACCGCATCGCCTTGCAGCTTGTGAAATCCGCGCGGCTTTTGCCGGCCGCCCTTGTGTTGCCTCTGACGGGCGGTGCGGGATTTGCGATCGAACACGGGCTGACACAGGTCGCTGCGGTGACGGCCGCGCCGCATCTCATGCGCTCCAGCCCGCTGCATCCGGTGGTCAGTGCGCGTTTGCCGCTTGATGTGTCCGAGGCCGGACGGTTGCACATCTTTCGCCCCGAAGATGGCGGCGAAGAGCATTACGCCATCGAGATCGGCCAGCCGCCGCGCGACAGCGCGGTGCTTGCGCGCTTGCATTCGGCCTGTTTCACCGGCGACCTGATGGGCAGCCTCAAGTGCGATTGCGGCCCGCAATTGCGCGGCGCCCTGGCGCAGATGGGCGCCGAAGGGGTCGGCGTGCTGCTCTATCTAAATCAAGAGGGGCGCGGGATTGGCCTTGCCAACAAGATGCGCGCCTACTCGCTTCAGGATCAGGGCTTTGACACGGTCGAGGCCAATCACCGGCTTGGCTTTGAAGATGACGAGCGCGATTTCCGGATCGGCGCGCAGATCCTGACGCTGATGGGGTTTTCTGCCGTGCGGCTTTTGACCAACAACCCCGCCAAGATCGAGATGATGCGCCAGAACGGGATCGACGTGGTCGAGCGGGTGCCGCTCAAGCTGGGCGAAAACGCGCATAACCACGCCTATCTGGCCACCAAGGCCGCGAAATCGGGGCATCTGCTCTGACATCCGCGCGGCTCTTCACAGCTTGCGGTGTGCCTCGCGAGGCAGCCTGTCAGGCCTGAGGAGCGCGCCCCTGCCCGTCAAAAACCTCAGGCGCGCCGCCGCGCGCCTGCGATCACGGCCGCAAAACCAACCACAAGCACAACCACGCAAATCGCCAGAAGCTGTTCGTACTTATGCCCCTCCGGCAGGATCGCCGCTACAAACTGCGAACCGCGCGCGAAATAGGCCGCGGCCCCAAGCATCGCGGCGCCAAAGGCCACAACATAGGCCCAAAGCGCAATCTCGCGGCGCATCGCAAGCCCGACCACGAGCACCGGCGTCAGGAACATGCTCGCCGTGCCGCTGACGGCAGTGGCATCAAACAGCGTCTGATTGTCCCAAAGCGTCAGAAGCGTGCCGAGCACCATGAACACCACCATCGCGGCGCGCCCGCCGCCAAGGGTGCGCGGCCTAAGCCGCAGCTCGTCGACCACAAGGCGCGCGGCACTGGCAAGCGCCGAATCCAGCGTGCTAAGTGCCGAGATCAACAGCGACACCAAAAGCGCCACGAACAGCCAGGGCGGAAACATACCCGCCCATGTGCCGATCAGCTGGCCTTCGTATTCCGCGCCCACAAGCGCCGCCTGAATGCCGAAAAAACCGAACCCGATGATGCAAAGCGTCGAAATCCAGAAGGCATGCAGGAACGAACGCCGCGTTGTCGCCGGATCTGCGAGAAAGCCGCGATCCATCATCACAGGATCATGCGCCGGGTAGGAAAACACCTGAAGCAACGCAACCAGCAAAAGCACCTGACCGTTCCACGACCCCGATGTGCCCTTTGATGTCAGCACCGCCCCAAGATCAAAGCCGGGGCTCAGCACCAGCGCCAGAAAGGCAGCGGCAAAGACGCCGAGAAAGACCAACATCTGCAACACATCCGTGCGCAGCGCCGCACTTAGCCCCCCCCAGGCGCTATAGGCCAGCCCGAGCACCGCGACGACAAGGATCGCACCTTCGCGTGCCATGTCGACCTCGGGCAAGGCGGCGGCAAAAATCAGCCCGACCACCAGCAGATTGGCAAAGACTTCGGACAAAAGCCGCAGACCGATCACCAAGTTGTAACAGGCCACGCCAAGGCCGCCGAACCGGTCGCCAAGCCAGTCCTGAACCGAACGCGCGCCCCCGGCCCGCAAGCGATCGACAATGAAACCGCCAGTCAGGAAAGACGCGTAATAGGCCGCATAGGCCAGCGTGCCCCAAATGCCGTAGAAATAGCCAAGGATCGCCGAGTTCATCAACGAGCGCGCGAAAATCCAAGTGGTGACCTGGCTTAGCACCAGAACCATCAACCCCGGTGCGCGGCCGTCCTGACCGGTGCCGCTAAAGAAGCCTTCAATCGTGGCGCGACGTGGCGACACGACAAGGCTCGCGGCAACCACCAGTCCGAAAAGCCCTATAATGACCATAGCTTGCATTTTAGATCCGTCCCCGTTTCGCGTTGTTTACGATTTGCCTAGCAGCCGCCCGCAGGCGAAACCACACGAAACATCACGACCTACGAATTTGTGAATTGGTTTCCATACCTCCTGCCCGGGGACCGGACAGGAGCAGCTTTCAGTCGCTGTTTACAGCGTAGCGTTCACGCCGCCGCCATCCAGCAGGATATTCTGCCCGACGATAAAGCCGGCATGCGTGCTGCACAGGAAGGCACAGGTCGCGCCGAACTCCTCGATGGTGCCATAGCGACCGACCGGGATGCCCGCGCAGCGTTGCGCCTTGGCCTCTTCCATCGAGATGCCCTGCGCCTCGGTGACGCCCTTATCAAGCGAGACCGCGCGGTCGGTGGCATGGATGCCGGGCAGCATGTTGTTGATCGTCACGCCCTTGCCCGCAACCTGGCGCGAGGTGCCCGCGACATAGCCGGTAAGGCCTGCGCGCGCGCTGTTGGACAGGCCGAGCACGGCAATCGGCGCCTTGACGGATTGCGAGGTAATATTCACCACCCGGCCCCAGCCGCGCTCCATCATGCCCGGCACCAGCGCCTTGATCAGGGCAATCGGCGTCAGCATGTTGGCATCCAGCGCCTTGATGAAATCCTCGCGCTCCCAATCGGTCCACATGCCCGGCGGCGGACCACCGGCGTTGTTGACCAGGATATCGACGCCGCTCGCGGCCTCGAGCAGGCGCGCACGCCCCTCCTCAGTGGTGACATCGGCCGCCACGGTCACAACCTCAACGCCAAAATCGGCGCGGATCGCCGCCGCTGATGCCTCAAGCGCCTCGGCGCCGCGGGCGTTCATCACCAGGTTCACCCCAGCCTCGGCCAATGCCCGCGCACAGCCAAGCCCGAGACCCTTGGACGACGCACATACCAACGCCCGTTTGCCTTTAATCCCCAAGTCCATGTCGCACCTCCGTGTTGTTTCAACCCGGAATTAACACTGCCCGGATTAGAATGACCAGACAAATGCCAATTGCGCCCCCCACGACGGAGACCCGCCATGCCCCATTTCGATGCTGACACGGACCAGAATGTCCTCCTCATTGACCATATGCTGCCATAATTCTAAGTTATGCTGCAAGGCAGAGCGTTTCCTGCCCACCCCTTTGATATCGGCCGATTTGAATGACCAAGACCAGCCCCCGCCCCGCGCAATCCGTCCCTGTCTTTCAGGCGGTTGATCTGCGCGTTGTGAGCGGGGCCAATCTTGGCGATGCCTTGTCTTTTGCCACTGAGCTTGACCTTGACGACGTTTACGAGCTGCGCGCGCAGGCGCGCCAGTACCGCCTGTCGCTGACGCTCGACGGACCCGGACCGTTCATTATCGCCCCGGACACGGAGCTTGGCACGCCCGGCTCTCACCTGCATCTTGATTCCTGCCTGACGCTGATGTCGGGCACCGGTCGCACCAGCGAATTGCTGGTGCTGGTCGAGGTCGATGGCGCGGGGGATGTGGCGGATATCTATGCCATGCCGCTGGCGCATATGGCCCCCAAGACCGGCTATGCGCTTGTCGGGGTGGATCGTGACACGCCCTTGCAGAAGTTTGCACAGGTGGCCTGTGTGTCGTTTTCGCGCGGCACGCATATCACGCTGGCCTCGGGCGCACAGCGCCGGGTCGAAAACCTCGCGCTTGGCGACATGGTACTGACCCGCGACGATGGCCCGCAGGCGATCCGCTGGATCGGTCAATCCACCGTGCGCGCGGTCGGCGACTTCGCCCCGATCCGCATTCGCGCAGGTGCGTTGCACAACGAAAACGACCTTTTGGTCAGCCCCGATCACCGCTTGTTCATCTATCAACGCTCTGACGCGCTTGGCGCAGGGCGTCACGAGGTTCTGGTGCGCGCGCGCCACCTTGTGAACGGCGATAGCGTGCTGCGCGACTCCGGTGGCTTCGTGGATTACTTCCAGATCCTGTTTGATGCGCATCAGATCATCTATGCCGAAGGCATCGCCGCCGAAACCCTGCTTGTCGATCCGCGCACGCGCGCCGCGCTGCCCGCCGATCTCGGCGAGGCGCTGACAACAGGGGGCAGCGGCCACAGCGCGCGCCCGCACATGGAGTTCGAAGTTGGCCAAGCCCTGCTTGACCACCCCGACGCGGCGGAAATTTTGAAACGGGCCTCGACGCGGTAACCGCCCCAGAAAATTCTCCGAATTTTCTGGATCATTTTCTTCGCTAAGAAAATGCCCCTCTGCCACAGCCTTATTGCGCCCTTCTCATTGGCGCTCTATATGCGCGGTCATGTTAGACACCGCCTCAAACCGCCCCGATCTGCCGGCAGAAATTGCCCGGCGCCGCACCTTTGCGATCATTTCGCACCCGGATGCCGGCAAAACCACCCTGACGGAGAAGTTTCTTCTTTATGGGGGCGCCATTCAGATGGCCGGACAGGTGCGCGCCAAAGGCGAGGCCCGTCGCACGCGCTCGGACTTCATGCAGATGGAAAAGGATCGCGGCATTTCGGTTTCGGCCTCGGCGATGTCCTTTGATTTCGGCCCCTTCCGCTTTAACCTTGTCGACACACCGGGCCACTCGGATTTCTCGGAAGATACCTATCGCACGCTGACGGCGGTCGATGCGGCCGTCATGGTGATTGACGGCGCCAAGGGTGTGGAAAGCCAGACCCAGAAGCTGTTCGAGGTCTGCCGTTTGCGCGACCTGCCGATCCTGACCTTTTGTAACAAGATGGACCGCGAAAGCCGGGACACCTTTGATATCATCGACGAAATTCAGGAAAACCTTGCAATCGACGTGACCCCGGCGAGCTGGCCTATCGGGGTCGGGCGCGATTTCATGGGCTGTTACGACATGCTGCATGATCGCCTTGAGCTGATGGATCGCGCCGATCGCAACAAGGTGGCCCAATCCATCGAGATCGACGGGCTGGATGATCCGCGCCTTGATGAAAACGTACCCGCAAACCTTGTGGCGCAGTTGCGCGAAGAGGTGGCGATGGCACGAGAGCTTTTGCCCGCTCTCGACCCGCAGTCGGTGCTTGAGGGGCATATGACGCCGATCTGGTTCGGCTCTGCGATCAATTCGTTCGGGGTCAAGGAATTGATGACCGGGATCGCGGAATTCGGCCCCGAGCCGCAGGTGCAAAAGGCCACCCCGCGAGAGATTGCGCCCGAGGAAACCAAGGTCACCGGCTTTGTCTTCAAGGTTCAGGCCAATATGGACCCGCGCCACCGCGACCGGGTCGCCTTTGTGCGTCTTGCCTCGGGGCACTTCAAGCGTGGCATGAAGCTCACCCATGTGCGTAGCAAAAAACCGATGACAGTGACCGCGCCGGTGCTGTTTCTCGCCTCTGACCGCGAGCTGGCCGAAGAGGCCTGGGCCGGGGATATCATCGGCATTCCCAACCACGGCCAATTGCGCATCGGCGACACGCTGACCGAGGGCGAAGACCTGCGCGTGACCGGCATCCCGTCGTTTGCACCCGAGTTGCTGCAACAGGCCCGCGCGGGCGATCCGATGAAGGCCAAGCACCTGGAAAAGGCGCTGATGCAATTCGCCGAAGAGGGCGCCGCCAAGGTGTTCAAACCGGCCTTTGGCTCTGGCTTTATTGTTGGCGTCGTGGGGGCCTTGCAATTCGAGGTGCTGGCCAGCCGGATCGAACAGGAATACGGCCTGCCAGTACGGTTCGAGAATTCTCAGTTCACCTCGGCACGCTGGGTCAATGGCCCCAAGGCGGCGGTCGATAAATTCACCGAGGCCAACAAGCAGCACATCGCGCGCGACAATGACGGCGACGTTGTGTACCTGACGCGGATGCAGTGGGATATCGACCGGGTCGAGCGCGATTATCCTGATGTCACGCTGACCTCGACCAAGGAAATGATGGTCTAAAGCCTGTTAATGTCGCATGTTCGAGACGCTCAGAACCGGTTCCCACTTTTGAGCAACATGCTCTAGCGCGGCGCTAGTCGTCGCGCTCCACCTTGGGTAATTTGTGTGCAATGCCCTTGTGGCAATCAATGCAGGTGCTGCCGTCGGGCGAATGGCCGGTCTGGGCGACCACTTCCATTTTCTCGACGGCGCGGCGCGATTGCTTGGTGAAATCCATCGCCTCGAAGCTATGGCAATTGCGGCATTCGCGTGAATCGGTTTCCTTCATCACCTCCCAGACATGCGCAGCCAGTTCGGCGCGCTTGGCTTCGAACTTTTCAGGCGTGTTGATGGTGCCGCGCAGGGTATGCCAGACCTCGTTCGTGGCCTGGATCTTGCGCACGACCTTGGGCCCCCAGGCGTGGGGCACGTGACAATCCGAGCACTTGGCGCGCACGCCAGAGGCATTCTTGTAATGCACCGAGGTCTTGTACTCTTCGTAAACCGTGTCGCGCATCTCGTGACAGGACACGCAGAACTCCAGCGTGTTGGTCGCCTCCATCGCGGTGTGAAACCCACCCCAGAGGATGATCCCGCCGATGCCGCCAATTCCATAGAGAACGCCCTGACCAAGCAAGATACTGGGCCGGGTAAACCAGCCCCATAGGCCACTTAACAATCGCAGCATCTGCGCCACTCCTTCACCGGGACAAAACCACTGGGACAAAACCACTGGGACAAAACAGGCGCGCGACACATCCTTTGCCACGCGCCCCGTGTTGGTGTCTTGCGCCCTACTCCGGCGGCAATTCGGCGGCGATATAGGCGATCACATCGGCCGAAATCAGATGATCAAAGGCACGCAGCCCCGGCATCGATTCATTCGGCTGACCGTTGAGGATCTTGTGCATCACCTCCCAGGGGTTGCCGACCAGAGAGGCCAGCGGCGGCATTTCCTTGGGCAACTTGCCCTCGTCGCCATGGCACTTGGAACAGACCGTGCGATAGACCTGACCACCGCGCTCTGCGTCGCCGGTGATCTTGCCCTCGCTGACATAGGCGGAATAGCCGTATTCACCATGCACCACGAAATTCGCCAGATCGCTCAGGTCGGTCTCGGAGAGGTAATCGCCATAGCCATGCGCATCGCCGGTCAGGACCGCGACCACCGCTGCGGGGTCGCCGTTCTGCATGCCGTTGACACCCTTGATGCCGGTGAAATGCTTGCCCGCGTTATAGGCCCCGTCAACGCCGTTGCCGTCCCAGCCGTGACACTCCTTACAGCGCCAGTTGGTGCCTGCCTTTTCGGCGTATTTGCCGTCAGCGGGATAAAGCTTGTGCGACTCCTTGGGCGCCTCTTGTTTGGTTTCGGCGTACCACTTGTCATAAAGCCGCCCGCCGCGCGCCACCGATCCCTGATCGGCCGCATAGGCAAAGGATGCGCTTAAAAGTGCCAGTGCCCCGGCAAGAAGCGCCGTGCCCGCCAGTGGTTTTGTAATCTGAGTGGTCATCATAATCCTCCTCGAAAATCGAGGCGACGCCTTGATAAATCCGGAACGCCCCAATATCACTCAACACCCGCGCGCCCCTGACGGCCTTGATCCATGTCATTGCGTGGCCCGCCAATGCGAGGCATTCGCGCGACTGAGACATGCAAAACGCCGAGGCGATGCCCCGGCGTTTCGTCGTCTCTCTCCCCTGACCGGCCTAGTTTGGCATGAGGGCCGGCACGATGGTGACAATCGACGGAAAGAACCAGAGGATCGCCAACCCGAGCACCTGGATCAGAACGAAGGGGAACACACCGCGATAGATATGGCCGGTCGTGACCTCTTTCGGTGCCACGCCGCGCAGATAGAACAGGGCAAAGCCAAAGGGCGGCGTGAGAAAGCTGGTTTGCAGATTCACCGCGATCATGATCGTCACCCATTTGGGATCGAAGGTGCCGCCATAGATCACCGGGCCCACGATGGGGATCACGATGTAAATGATCTCAAGGAAATCAAGAACAAAGCCCAGCACGAAGAGCACCAGCATCACGATCAGGAAAACCTTGAACTCGTTGTCAAAGCTCTTGAGGAATTCCTGAATGTAGTGCTCGCCGCCAAAGCTGATCACCACGAGGTTCAACAGCTGCGAGCCGATGAGGATGGTGAAGACCATGCTTGTCACCTTGGCCGTTTCGCGCACGATCGGGGTCAGAACCCCGCCGGTGTAAAGCACCCAACAGCCGAACAAGAGACCGAAGGCGGCATAGAGATAGGCCGCGTAGGCGACAAAGAAGGCCACCCAGGATTCAAAGCTGACGCCGCCCTGATTGATGCGCAGGTCAAAGTTGATGCCCATCAGGATCGCAATCACCACGGCCAGCGTGGCCAGAATGATGATCTTGGGCGAGCGATCCTGATCACGCAGCTTGCGATAGGCCGCAAGCATGATAGCCCCGCCCGCGCCAAGGCCGGCCGCCGGGGTCGGGTTGGTGATCCCGCCAAGGATCGAACCCAAGACCGCCACGATAAGCACAAGCGGCGGAAAGACCACGCGAATGATCTCGTTCTGGGCCATGCGAACGGCGCCATGGGCACAGCCGTAAAGCGCCAGTGCCAGCGGGATCGCCAGCATCAGGACCGTCGCCCCGGCGCTGTTTGACGGCGCGATCAGCAGGATATCCACCAGCAAGGCCAGAACGATCCCGAGTGCGCCAATCAGGAGTGGCGCCGCACTGGCCGAGGGTTTGACGCCCCGCGCCACTGCCAAGACCAGCCCGAGAATGACAAGGATCGTCGCCACGCCGGTGCCGACCGGGGCCGCGTCGGCCTCTTTCTCGGCAATGAGCGCGGTGATCTCTTCGGGGCTCAGGCGCACGCTTTGCTCGACCCCGCCAGCGGCGTCGATGGCGGCGGTTTCGGCCACTGCGATATCCCAGGCCTCCTGGCCGTGCAGCTCGATCATCGCCGCCTGACAGTCAGGCCCGACATTGGTGCGCAGGGATGCGTTCTGCCCCTGATCGGTAAAGCTGTCGACGATAAGGTTCTGCGAGCCGACAATCCCGAGCGAGGACAACAGCATGACCCCGGCAATCAGCGCGATTGGCACCCCGAGAAACCAGGTAAAGCTTTCGCTGCGGGTGATCACCTCGCCGCGCGTGCCGCTCGCCATCTGTACTGCGGGCGCCTTGGACGGGTTCACGAGGGCATAGCCAAAGGCATAAAGCGCGTAGAGCAGCGCCAGAAGGATGCCCGGCAAAAGCGCTGCCTGAAACAGCGTGCCGACCGAGACAACCGCCGGTTCGCCAAGATAGGTCAGGGCATCGCTACACCCGACCGACAGCGCGCGGTTTTCCTGTGCGACCGAGTAAAGATCGCCCGCCAGCGTGCCCAAAAGCACGATCACGATAGAGGGCGGAATGATCTGTCCCAGGGTGCCGGCCGCCGCGATCACGCCGGTGGCGATCTGCGGGCTATAGCCCGCGCGCAGCATGGTCGGCAGGCTCAAGAGGCCCATGGTCACCACGGTGGCGCCCACGATCCCGGTCGAGGCGGCAAGAAACGCGCCGACGACCACAACCGAAACCGCCAAACCGCCCGGAAGCGGGCCAAACACCCGCGCCATGGTGGTCAAAAGGTCATTGGCAATCTTTGAGCGTTCCAGCGTGATGCCCATCATCACGAACATCAAAACCGCCAGAAGCGTCTCGATCGAGGCGCCCGCAAGCACGCGTTCGTTGATCCGGTTGACGATGAAGGACACGTTGCGATCAAGCGCCACTTCCCAGCCACGTTCAAACACCGGCTGCGCAATGCGCGGCAGATCGGGATAGCGGAACACCGATATCGCATCGGCGCGCACCCCGCTGGCGACGATGGCGTTATAGGCCTCGCTGCCGGTGTCGATGGCTTGGTGGATCAGGATGCCCGCCGTGTCGAGCGCGGCAATGATCCCGAAAGAGATGATCCCGGCCCCGCCGATGGCAAAGGCCACCGGAAAGCCGGACAGAATACCCCCGAAGAGGCAAAGAAATACGATGATCAGGCCGATCTCGACGCCGTCAAGTCCGAATAGCATTGTGCCCTGCCCCTTTAATGTGTGCCTTCATAGGCTTCTTCACCTGCGCCAAGCGTGTCCTTGTCGAGGTATTTATTCGCGCTCTCCGGGCCTTCCTTGAACTCCAGATAAGAGCGCCAGAAAAATGCCATCGCATGCAGGAAAACCATGCCGGCGAATGAGATCAGCAGCACCTTGAACAGGAAGTAACCGTTAAAGCCATTCGGGCTAAAGCCGATGGTTTCCACGTTCCAGCGCAGGGCGCGCGATTTCATCAACAGCCGGTCAAGCGTGTCGCTTGCCGAGGGGTTCGGCACGATCAAATGGCGCCACATGAAATACCAGCCATACATCCAGGTCAGCACCGCCATCGGCATCATGAAGATCAGCGAGCCAACCATGTCGATCACCCGCTTGGCCCTGTGCCCGACGGCGGAATAGACCAGGTCAACCCGCACATGCCCGCCCTGAACAAAGGTATAAGTCGCACAAAGAGTGACGATCAACGCATTGTAAAGCTTGAGTTCTTCGGAATACCAGCTCACGTCGAACTGAAGCGGGATACCAAAGCCGATCACAAGGTCGGGGCGCGCGAAGATGCGTTGGATAAAGACGATGATGATCTGCTGGATCACCATGATAAGCCCGGCCCAGGCGGCAAAGCGCCCCACCGTATTGGCAAAGCCCTCAAGCCCGCGCACGAGACCCCACATAAAGCTGTTCTTCCAGAGTCCGATCCCGGTCAGGACCAGGAATGTGGTAAAGATCACAAAGAAAAAATCGACCGAGCCGCCGTAATAGACCACCCGCATGATGGCCTGTTTGTCCGACCAGTCCAGCCAAAGCTGTGGATGGCTGACGGCATAGCCCAGATTGTAAAAGGCCATGGCGATGTTCTGGAATACCCAGAGGATTGCGTCCAGCATCTCTTCCCCCCCTTTGCCCGGTTTTTCAGGTCCGGGTCGCCTGTTTTATTTGCGTGGTGACAGGCCCCGGAAACAACCGGGGCCCGCCATCTTCAAGGTCGTAAAGGGGATTTAGCCCAGAACCCGGTCGCGCTGTGCGGTATAGACGCCATCGGATTTCTTGATCCAGCCCGAGGACGATTTCAGCGAAGCGGTGTAGCTGTCATAGGTGCGCTTATAAAGCTCGTCGCCCATGTTTTCCTGATGCACGGCGTTCGAGGCTTCGCCGAAGGCATCCCAGACGCTATCGGGGAATTCCAGGGTTTTGACGCCATTGGACTGCAGACGCTGAAGCGCCGCACCGTTGTTGGACAGGAATTGCGCCAGGTTCCACTGGTGCGCTTCGGCACAGCCGATTTCAACCATCTTCTGCTGGGCAGGGCTCAGGCTTTCGAAGACTTCACGGTTCATGCCGATCGACAGGCCCGCGCCCGGCTCGTGGAAGCCGGCGGTGTAGTAGAACTTGGTGATTTCCTGGAAACCGGCCTTTTCGTCCGCCCAGGGGCCGATCCACTCGGTGCCGTCAATCGCGCCGCTGGCAAGCGCCTGATAAACCTCGGCGCCGGGAATGTTCTGAACGCTGGCGCCCAGTTTTCCAAGCGCCTTGCCGCCAAGACCGGGCATGCGGAACTTGAGACCGTTGAAATCTTCGGGGCCGTTGATTTCTTTCGAATACCAGCCACCCGCCTGCGCGCCGGTGTTGCCCGCAAGAAAGGATTTCAGGCCAAAGATCTGGCCAAGCTCGTCGTGGATTGCGGCGCCATCGCCGTGGTAATACCAGTTCACCAGCTCTTGCGCGGTCATGCCGAAGGGCACCGAGGTGAAGAAGGCATAGGACGGGTGCTGACCCACGAAGTAATAGTCGGCGCCGTGGTACATATCGGCCTGACCGGCGGTCACGGCGTCAAAGACCTCGAAGGCACCCACAAGTTCGCCGGCACCTTTGACTTCGATGGTCAGATCGCCATCGGCCATGCCGTTGATGTTGTCGGCAACGCGCTGTGCGGCGTCAAACACGCCTGCAAGGCCGCGGCCCCATGTGGTGACCATGGTCAGCGTGCGCTTGCCCTGCGCATAGGCCGGTGCGGCCAGGGCCGATGTGGCAACGGCGGCACCGCCACCAAGAGCGGTATTTTTCAGAAAAGAACGACGATCCATATGGTTTTCCTCCCCATTATTTGGATGCTCGGGGCGTTTGCGCCCCTCAGCGGATCACTTGAAGTGTGCCGACCTTAGAGCCGCACATTCAATCAGAAAATACCGACTACTGCGTATATAACGCATTTAGAGCAGAAATTTCGGTATCGCCCGCGCAGCAATGTGAACGCCGCAGCGCCGCAAATGGCCAATTTGCTCTTGAAGCCGCCGGGCGGCGGGTGTTGAGTTGCGCCATGAAACCCAAAATTCTGACCACCCTGCCCGGCTATAGCACCCGGTTGTTTCAGGCCGACCTTTTTGCCGGCATCAGCGTCGCCATGGTGGCGCTGCCGCTGAGCATCGCCATCGCCATCGCCTCGGGGGCCGAGCCGGGCGCGGGGCTGATCACGGCGATTGTCGGCGGTTTCCTGATTTCGGCCCTCGGCGGAAGCCGGGTTCAGATCGGCGGGCCGACCGGGGCCTTCATCGTGGTGGTCTACGGCGTGATTGCCGAGTTTGGCTATGACGGGCTTGTGCTGGCGACCTTGATGGCGGGGGTGATCCTGATGATTGCCGGGTATCTGCGCGCCGGCAGCCTTGTGCGCCATATCCCCGAGGCGGTGATCAACGGTTTTACCATCGGCATCGCCATCATCATCGCCACCAGCCAATTGCGCGATCTCTTTGGCCTTGAGACCGGCGCCCTGCCCGGCGAATTCCTTGAGAAAATCACCGCCCTCTGGGAGGCACGCGAGAGCTTTAGCGGCATGGCCCTTGCGATCGGCTTGGCGACGATGGTGCTGATCGTGGGGCTGCGGCGCGCGGCGCCGCGCTATCCGGGGCTTATCCTGGCGGTCGGGGTGACCTCGGCGGCGGTGGCGGTCTGGGTGCTGCCGGTCGATACGCTCTATTCGCGCTTTGGCGCGCTGCCCTCGACCTTGCCGATGCCGGGACTGCCCGAGCTAAGCTTTGATCGGGTGATGACGCTCTTGCCCTCGGCCATGGTCATCGCCTTTCTCGCCGGGGTGGAATCGCTTTTGTCCGCCGCCGTCGCCGACCGGATGACCGGCGGGAAATACCGCCCCAACGCCGAGGTGCTGGCCAATGGCGTGGCCAATATCGGCTCGGCGCTGTTTGGCGGGATGCCTGCGACCGGGGCGATTGCGCGCACCGCCACCAATGTACGCGCCGGCGGCCGGACCCCGGTGGCGGGGATGATCCATGCGCTGACCATTCTTTTGGTGATGCTTCTGGTGGCGCCGCTGGCGGGCTATTTCGCAATGTCGGCCCTGGCGGGGCTGTTGCTTTTGACCGCCTGGAACATGAGCGAGCCGCATAAATGGCGGGGCTACATGGCCGAGCCGACGTCGGACAAGGTGTTGCTTCTTCTGACGCTGGTCTTGACGGTGCTGGCCGACCTGACGGTGGCGATTGGCGTCGGGGTGGCGCTTGGGCTTGCGCTGCGCCTGCGCAAGCGCCACGCCCCCGAGGCCGACTGGACACCGCCCGACGCCTGATGCCGCCGAAACGCTGGATATCACGGCGATTTCGACGTATCGCTTTGCCATGATCCGCTTGTTCACCTCTTTCCGGCTGAATTACGGCCAAAAGCTTTTTCTGGTGGCGACGCTGCCACTGATCCTGACGGCGGTGGCGATTTCGGTGGTGGTGACGCTGCAATCGCGCCAACTGGCCGAGCGCGAGATCGAAACGCTAGAGGCCCAGTTGATCGAGGCCAAGCGCGCCGAGCTGCGCAATTACCTGTCGATCGCGCGCACCGCTTTCGTGAATATCTATGGCCGCGCCGCGCCGGATGACGAGGCCGCGATGCTTCAGGTCAGCCAGATCCTGTCGGGCATGCTTTACGGGCAGGACGGCTATTTCTTCGTGTTCGACTATGACGGCAACAACCTTGTCAGCCCGCGCAACACCGATCTGATCGGGCGCAACTGGACCGGGCTCGAAGATCCGAGCGGCGCGCCGATCACCGACGAACTTATCCGGCTGGCGCGGTCCGGCGGGGGCTATCACAGCTATGAGTGGCGCAAACCAAGCAGCGGCGAGCGCGCCCGCATGGTGACCTATGTCATCGGGCTTCAGGATTGGCGGTGGGCGGTCGGCACCGGCGTGTTCATCGACGATGTGGTCGCGGCGGTCTCGGCCTCGCGCGAAAAGGTCGAGGACCGGGTGCAAAAGACCTTTCTCTATATCGGCGCGGCAATGCTGGCGGCGCTGTTGCTGGTCTTCGTGTCGGGATTGTTCATCAACATCCGCGAACGCCGTCTGGCCGATGCCAAGCTCAAGAAACTGACCCAGCGGGTGTTTGACGCCCAGGAAGAAGAGCGCGGCCGCGTGGCGCGTGAATTGCATGACGGCATCAGCCAGATCCTGGTCGGCGTGCGCTATGCGCTTGATACGGCCAAGCGGCGGCTGGCGGCGGGCGACACCCGCGCGGGAGACACGCTTGACCGGGGCATCACCCACCTCTCGGGCGCCATTCAAGAGGTCCGCCGCATCAGCCGCGATTTGCGCCCCGGCGTGCTTGACGATCTTGGCCTTGGCCCCGCGATCAAGGCGCTCTCCGAGGGGTTCAGCGCGCGCACCGGCATCAGGACAAAGTTCAACACCGTGGTGTTCCGCAACCGCCTTGATGACGAGGCCAAGATCGCACTTTACCGCGTCGCGCAAGAGGCGCTGACCAATATCGAGCGCCATTCCGGCGCCAGCGAGGTCAAGATCGACGTGCGCGGCCATGCAGATGGGGCCACGTTGCGGATTTCCGACAACGGCTGTGGGCTTGACCACGCCAAGACCGATCAGACCCCCAATAGCGGGCTGGGCCTGCGCAACATGCAGGAGCGCATCGAACAGCTTGACGGGGTCCTGCGGGTGATCTCGTCGAAATCCGGCACCGTGATCGAGGCCAACGTACCGCTGACCCACCTTTTGCAACCGCAGGGCCGCTCTGATCCCATGCCGGATGCCGCCCCCCTTTCCGATCCAAAAACAAAGGCACGCGCATGACAATGACCCGCATTCGTATCGCAATCGTGGATGATCACCCGATGGTCGCCGAAGGCATTCAGTCGATCCTTGAAAGCTATGACGATGTCGAGGTGATCGCCACCCTTGCCAGCGGTCACGCGATCATTGAACAGGTCGGCGCGCTTGATCCCGATGTGATCCTGCTTGATCTCAACATGCCGGGGATCGGCGGGCTTAGCACCACCGAGATCATCCTTGAGCGCCGCCCCGAGACCCGCATTCTTATCCTGTCGATGCACGACAGCCCCGAATATATCACCAGCGCGCTCAGCCATGGCGCGGCGGGCTATGTTCTCAAGGATGTGCCGACCGATGAAATCAAGCGCGCGATTGACGCGGTGATGGCCGGGCAACGCTATCTGTGTACCGGCGCAAAAGGCTCGCTCGCGCCCTATGACAGCAGCGAGCGCGAACAGCTGACCAACCGCGAACAGACGATCCTGTTGCAACTGGCGCAGGGCAAGTCGAACAAGGAAGTCGGGGTTGCGCTAGATATATCGGTGCGCACGGTTGAAACGCATCGCAAGAACATCAAGCGCAAACTCGGGATTTCATCGACTGCCGGGCTCACGCGCTATGCGCTGGAACACGGGGTTTTGCAGGGCACGGGCGTGTCTTTATAGCTGTGGAACGCCTCGCATCTTTGACTCGATGCAGTGAATTTTGTGCCTCCTTTAAAGAGGCGGCGCCCGGTAAGAGCGCCCCAACCGTCAAGCCTTTTTGACCCAAACCGGACCGTCATCGCGGTATGTCCAAAGGTCTGCGTCGCGGATGGGGTGGATGGCTCCTGCATCACCCGGCGTCGCAATGCGCCATAGTGCAGTTGCTATGAACCGCTTACGAGAGGAGCCACCCAATGCAAGTTACAACGATCGGCTTAGATTTAGCCAAGAA
>NZ_FWFJ01000012.1 GCF_900172365.1 Roseovarius gaetbuli | reverse complement strand
TCCGAGACAGCGAAAAAGAAACGAAAGGAGACAGCAGCATTGACGCCATCATGACGCAAAGAACATAACAACTGGGTGGGTCAAGTCTCGGTGACAATCCCGGGTCAGTTCTCAGTGACAATCAACAGCCGCAACCCGCTCATACGATCCGTCAAAGCCAAGATGTACCAGATCCGCATGCATCTGCTTGGCCGTGCGCCGATCTTTGCGCGATTTGCGCTGCTCCGTCAGCAACCAGCCTGAAAGTTTCTCCGCAAACGGATCCAACTTACTTGGCCGCGTCGGCGTCTTGAAGCTGGGCTCAACGATATCAGCCCGCAGATACTTCCTGATGGTGTTGCGAGACAGTCCTGTCCGCCGTGAAATCTCGCGAATGGGCATCTTGTCCCTCAGTGCCCATCGACGAATTACGCTCAAAAATCCCATGTCTATCACTCCAATAACCCCCGACAAATCCCGTCAGGGGCAAGGTTGCACATGGGTCAGTTCTCAGTGACAATTCTGACCGCTACCGGGTCAGTTTTGAGTGACATTCAACATGCCGGTGTCATATTGCATGATCGTACCCTCAGAAAAATGAGCCTCCGACCCGGCTGCGGCTCATTTTTCTGAGGGTACGATCATAAAGCGATTCTTTCACGCTGAAGCGGGTCCGACTGGAAGTCGGAGGGTTTGCTCCACGGCGTGGATACTGAAAAACGAATGTGTCTTGAATAAGAATTGCATTGGTCCAATCTGGGGCATCGGATACCGACCGCGCCCCACGCCAGCCCCAATGCGCGGCCCCGAAAAGCGTTCCGCGCAAAACGCAAACCTATGCTACAAAAAACACGCAGAACGAGTCAGCTCGGCGCTTTTGCGCAGGGGTGGCTCTTTTCGGTCAAAACAAGATCCTCCAGATGGAGGCCAGATTTCTATTGGGAGGTAGAGAAATGACCCTGAGACCAGACCCCACCTTTCACGCATCCGCCAAGCTTGCGATGCAGGCCCCGGTCGAGAATTACGCCTTTACGGTGATGCTTAGCCCGGATGGCTCGCAATCGGACGGGATCGCGGTTGTCGATCTCAAACCCGGTTCCGAGACCTATGGGCAGATCGTGCATCAGGTGATCGTGCCCAACAAGGGCGACGAGTTTCACCACTTTGGCTGGAATGCCTGTTCGTCGTCCCTGTCGCCGCTTTCGGGACATGCATTTCTTGAACGCCGCTATCTGATCGTGCCCGGCATCCGGTCGTCGCGGATCTATATCATCGACGTGAAAGACCCCCTCAAGGCGCATATTCACAAGACGATCGAGCCCGAAGAACTCTTTGAAAAGACGGGGTATTCGCGCCCTCATACGATCCATTGCGGCCCCGAGGGCATCTATGTCTCGACCCTTGGTGGCGGTGGCCCCGATGGCACCGACGGTCCGCCGGGCATCTTCATCATGGATTGCGAAACCTTCGAGATCATCGGCCGCTACGAGATGGATCGCGGCAAGCAGGACAAGCATTACGATTTCTGGTGGAACCTGCCACAGGATTACATGGTCAGCTCGGAATGGGGCCTGCCGCCACAGTTCGAGAATGGCATCGTACCCGAGGATTTGCTGAGCAACAAATATGGCCATTCGATCCACTTCTGGGATTTGCGGGGGCGCAAGAACATCCAGACGATGGACCTTGGCGAAAACCACCAGATGGCGCTTGAAATCCGTCCCGCACACGATCCGACCAAATCATACGGCTTTTGTGGCGTGGTGGTGGATACCACCAACCTTCAGGGCGCGATCTTTACCTGGTGGCGGGATGACGATGGCGTCTGGCAGTCGAAAAAGACGATCACGATTGATCCGGTTCCCGCCGATGCCGATGATCTTCCCGACCTGCTCAAGGGGTTTGGCGCGGTGCCGCCTCTGGTCACCGATATCGACCTGAGTTTGGACGACAAATACCTCTATGTCGCCTGCTGGGGCCTTGGCGAAATGCATCAATATGATGTCAGCGATCCGATGAACCCGGTTCTGGCCGGCAAGGTCGAGCTTGGCGGCATCGTGGCCCATCACAAGCACCCCAACGGCGGCGATTTCGCCTTTGGCCCGCAGATGGTCGAGATAAGCCGCGACGGCAAACGGGTCTATTGGACCAACTCGCTCTATTCCACCTGGGATGATCAGTTCTATCCCAATGACGAGGGCGGCCAGATGGTGATGGCGCATGTCGGGGAAAACGGCGGTCTGACGCTGGACAAGGATTTCTACATCGACTTCCCCAAGGGCCTGCGCGCGCATCAGATCCGCCTTGAGGGCGGCGATTGCTCGACCGACAGCTTCTGCTACCCGTCGGTTTAAATGATCCCTGATCCGTCTTCGGTGACGGCCCTCTGGGGGGCCGTCGTCTTTGCGGGCGTCTATCATGGCATCAATCCGGGCATGGGCTGGCCGTTGGCGGTCTCGGCCGCCCTGATGGAGCGACGCCATGGCGCGCTCGCCTCGGCGCTCGCGCTTTTGGCGCTTGGTCATTTCCTTGCAATGCTGGCAATCCTGTTGCCGTTCTCGATGATGGTGGTCTTGCTGGAATGGCAGGTCAGCCTCCGCATCGGTGCCGGTCTCATCGTGGTCGCGATGGGGGGCTATCTTCTGATCAACCGGCGCCACCCGAGAATTCTCGCGCGCGTCCATCCGGCGCGGCTTGCGCTGTGGTCGTTCCTTGCGGCGATGGCGCATGGGGCGGGGTTGATGCTCTTGCCGATCTTTCTGGGGATTTGCACGGCAAATGGCGGCGAGACCGACCATGTGGCGGCGCAGAGCCTGATGACAGGCACGCTCGGGACGGCCTTGCTCGTGGCGGGGGTGCATACGCTTGCGATGACGCTTGCGGGCGGGGTGATCGCGACGGTGATCTACTTCTGGCTTGGCCTCAAGTTCCTGTCGCGGGGCTGGTTCAACCTTGATCTGGTCTGGGCGCTCAGCCTTGTCTGTGTCGGGCTTTTCGGCATCTGGTCGGCGGTTCAGGGGCACTGATCCCGGCCTATAGACGCAAAGCGGCCCCGCCCGGAGTATCGGGCGAGACCGCGTTTTAAATCTTGGGGTCTTGCCTAGGCCTGCGCCGCCAGAAACGCGTCGATCCCGGCCTGGGCGACATCGCGATCCTGTGCCGGGGTGCCCGAGCTAACGCCGATACCGCCGACGACATCGCCGTCAACCACCACCGGAAGGCCACCGCCCACCACCATCAAGCGCCCGCCAATCGCCGAGGCGATGCCGTAGACCGGCGCGCCGGGCTGGCTGACTTCGCCATACTCGTGGGTCGCCTTCTTGGCGCCCGAGGCGGTAAAGCTCTTGTCGATGGCGATGGTGATCGAGGTCACCTTGCCGCCATCCATCCGCTCGAAGGCGACAAGATTGCCGCCCTCGTCGGTGATCGCGATGCACATCGGCACGCCGATTTCGGCGGCGCGGGCACGCGCGCCCGCAAGCAGAACGCCCGCATCGCCAAGGTCCAGTCTTTTGATCGTCATCATGTCGGTCTCTCCTCAGGCGGCCTTGGCCACACGGCGTGCGGCATGCAACAGCGGCTCGGTATAGCCCGAGGGCTGTTCCACACCCTTGAAAATAAGGTCTCGGGCGGCGTTGAAGGCAACCCCGTCAAAGCCCGGCGCCATCGCCACATAGGCCGGATCACCGGCGTTCTGGGTGTCGACCTTAGGGGCCATGCGACGCAACGAGGCGTCGACCTCTTCGGGCGTACAGATGCCATGCACAAGCCAGTTGGCCAGATACTGCGCCGAAATCCGCAGGGTGGCGCGGTCTTCCATCAGGGCCACATCGTTGATGTCGGGCACCTTGGAACAGCCGATCCCCTGATCGACCCAACGCACCACATAGCCAAGGATCGACTGGCACGAATTGTCGAGCTCGCGCTGTATCTCTTCACCCGAGAGATTGCGCCCGATCATCAGCGGCGGCGTCAGAAGATCGCTGCGCGAGGCCTTTTTGCGCCCCTTCAGCTCTTGCTGAAGCGCCAGCACATCGACGTGGTGATAATGCGTGGCGTGCAGAGTGGCCGCCGTCGGCGACGGCACCCATGCGGTATTGGCCCCGGCGTTCGGGTGGCCGATCTTGACCTTGAGCATCTCGGCCATGGCATCGGGCTTGGCCCACATGCCCTTGCCGATCTGGCCCTTGCCGGACATGCCGGCCTCAAGCCCGGCATCGACATTGCCGACCTCGTAAGCGGTCAGCCAGATCGCGCCTTGCATCTCGCCCTTGGGGATGACCGGCCCGGCCTGCATCGAGGTGTGGATTTCATCGCCGGTGCGATCAAGAAAGCCGGTGTTGATAAAGACGCAGCGGTCCTTGACGGCCTTGATGCAGGCCAGAAGGTTGGCCGAGGTGCGGCGCTCTTCGTCCATCACGCCAAGCTTGACGGTGTTGCGCGCAAGGCCAAGGATATCCTCGACGCGGCCGTAAAGCGTGTCGGCAAAGGCAACCTCTTCGGGGCCGTGCATCTTGGGCTTGACCACATAGACCGAGCCCGCGCGCGAATTGCCAGCACCGGCATTGGCCAGATCATGCATCGCGGCGGCCACGGTAACGGCGGCGTCAAGCATGCCCTCGGGGGTTTCCTGACCATCCAGAAGCACCGCATCGGTGGTCATCAGGTGGCCGACATTGCGCACCAAAAGAACCGCGCGGCCCGGATGGGTCACGGGATTGCCGGCGGGGTCGAGGTAATCGACATCGGGGTTCAGGCGACGGGTGATCACCTTGCCGCCCTTTTCGACCGCCTCATTGAGATCGCCGCGCATCAGGCCAAGCCAGTTGCCATAGACCACGCATTTGTCCTCGGCATCGACGGCGGCAACCGAATCTTCGCAATCCTGAATCGCGGTCAGCGCGCTTTCCAGACGGACGTCGGAAATGCCCGCCGGGTCGGTTTTGCCAATTGGCGACGTGCGGTCGATGACGATCTCGATCAACAGGTTATTCACACGCAAAAAGACGTTGCCGTTTTCCTTGTAGCCCGCGAATTGCGCAGCATCGGTAAGACCGGTGGCCGCGCCCTTGGTGGTAACGCCCAACGCGCCATTCGCAACCTCAAGGGCCTCGACATCGGCCCATGATCCGGCCGCCAGCGGGGCAACCGCATCAAGGTGGGCGCGCACCCAGGCGATAACCTTGGCCCCGCGCGCGACGTCAAAGCCTTTGCCCTCGGGCGTGCCTTCGATCGCATCGGTGCCGTAAAGCGCGTCATAAAGGCTGCCCCAGCGGGCGTTGGCGGCATTGAGCGCAAAGCGCGCGTTCATCACCGGCACGACAAGCTGTGGCCCGGCGATGGTGGCAATCTCGGCATCGACATTCTGCGTGCCCATTTCAAACGCCTCGGGCTCGGGCACAAGATAGCCGATCTCGCTCAGGAAGGCGCGGTACTCTTCGCCGTCGATCTGTTGACCGCGGCGCGCGATGTGCCAGGCGTCGATCTTCGCCTGCAAATCCTCGCGCTTTTGCAGAAGGGCGGCATTGACAGGCCCCAGCTCGCGCAGCATTGCGGCGTAACCGGACCAGAACTGATCGGCGGTGACATTCAGCAAGACGTCGTTCTCGATCAGCGCGGCAAGAGGTTCGGCAACTGACAGGCCGTGGCGCTCAACATATGTGGTCATATCCGGTCTCCTTTTATTTATTCTGCGGGGTAATGCACCGATCCGGGACTTGTAAGAAAAGGAAAAATGTTTTCCATTGTATGGAAAGGTATACCGAAATGAGTGATGCAAAGACAGAGGGCGTTCAATCCGTTGCGCGCGCGCTCAGGCTTCTGAAAATCCTGAGCCAGAATGACGAAGGCCTGCGCGTAAGCGATATCGCGCGTCAGGCGGATTTGGCCGTGTCGACCGCACATCGCCTTCTGACCACGCTCGAACTTCAGAATTTCAGCCAGTTCGAGCCGGATCGCGCGCTCTGGCATGTGGGCCGCGAGGCCTTTGCGGTTGGATCGGCCTTTGGGCGGCGGCATAATTTCGTGGCCCCTGCCCTGCCCTATCTTCGCCGGTTGCGGGATCTGACGCGCGAGACCGCCAATCTTGGCATCCTGGATCATGACGAGCTTGTGACCATAAGCCAGGTGGAAAGCCGCGAGATCATGCGCGCCATCTCGCCGCCGGGCGGGCGGGTGCCGACGTTTTGTTCGGGCATGGGCAAGGCGATCCTGGCCACCTGGCAGGACGCCGATATCGCCGCCTTCGTGGCGCGCACCGGGTTTCACCCGATGACCAAACGCTCGCATCGCAACCTGACCACGGCGATGGTTGATATCAAGCGCATCCGCGCGCAGGGCTATGCGCTTGATGACGAAGAGCATGTGACCGGCCTGCGCTGTCTTGCGGCGGTGGTCTGGTCGGCGCAGGGCGAAGCGGCCTGCGCCATCTCGGTCTCGGGGCTGGCGGCGCGCCTGCCGGATTCGCGGCTTGATGCGATCGGCAAACAGGTCGCCGACGCCGCGCGCGAGCTTACGCAAAAGCTGGGCGGCACGCCCCCTGCTTAGGCCTCACTCAGAAAATCCGCCAGAAGCATGTTGAACAGCGCGGGTTTTTCAAGGTGGGCGGCATGGGCCGTGCCGGGCACCACCGCAAGGCGCACATCGGCCAGCCCCTCCCAGAGCGCCTGAACCTGCGGCCAGCGATAGGACCGGTCGCCGTCGCCCCAGATCACCAGCGCGGGCATGCCAAGTTCGGCGAGCGCCGCGCGCCCGTCCCAATGCGCCATCGCATCCAGCGCGGCCAATGCGGTGGCGGTGCTGGCCTGACGGCCAAGCGAGGCCACCAGATCAAAGCCCTGCCCCGCCGTGCCATGGCGAAACCAGGTGGCGCCGATGCGCGCGATGGTCCTTTCCACCCCATCGGCGCGCAGGCGCTCGCGAGAGGTCTCTATCGGCTCAAAGCGGTTCGGCATCAGGCCAAGCGGGCCGGTGCCATAAAGCACAAGCCGCGTGACCCGCTCCGGCACGAGCCGGGCCATTTCCTGCGCGATCATGCCGCCCATCGAGTGGCCCAGAAGGGTGAACTCGGTCACGTCAAGCGCGTCCAGCAGGGCCAGAACAGAGGTCGCGAAATCGGCGATCCGGTCGGGGCCCTGCAGGCCTGCGTTGCCGCCACAGCCGGGCAGATCGGGCGCGATCACGTCAAAGTCAGCTGCGAAATGTGCGATCATGTCCTGCCATTGATCGGCACCGCCAAGATAGCCATGCACCAGCACCAGCACCGGCCCCGACCCGGCCCGCCGATAGCTTTGCGGCACGGCCATCGGCACGGCGCTCAGCGCATCTGATCGGGCAGCCATAGGGCGGTCTCCGGCAAGAGGATAAGGAGGGCAATCAACGCCACAAGCGCGCCGATGAACGGAAGGCAGCCCATGATCACATCACCGATGGTGACCTGCCCGCGCCCGATGCCCTGAATGACATAAAGGTTAAGCCCCACCGGCGGCGTCAGAACCGCGATCTCCATGGTGATGGTATAGACCACGCCGAACCAAATCAGATCAAAGCCCGCCGCCGACATCAGCGGATAGATCGTCGGCAGGGTGATGAAGGTCATCGAGACCGGTTCCAGGAACATCCCCAACACGATATAAAACGCCAGCACGATCATCAGCACCACATAGGGCGAAAGATCAAAGCTCAGGAACAGTTCGGTGAATTGCTGCGGCACCCGGTAATAGGTCAGAACAAACCCAAACAGCACCCCCGCCGACAGCAAGAGGCCAAGATAGCCCATGGTCCGCATGGTCGCGAAAATCGCCTCTTTGAAGCCCTGCCAGGTCAGCCCGCCAACCCCAAACGCAAGCGCGACGGTCAACAGGGCGGCGACGGCGGCGGCCTCGGTCGGGGTGGCGATACCGGCATAAATCGCGACAGTGATCACCAGACCGATCAACAGGATCGGCCCGACGGTCGCCAGTATCTGCATCAGCGGCATGCGCATCGCGTCTTCGCTATCGGGAATGTCCTGCGGGCGCAGGATGCCCCAAACCAACACCACAAGAACGAAGGCCGTGACAAGCACCAGCCCCGGAATGACGCCGGCGATGAACAGATCGCCAATGCTCTGGTCGGTGACAATGCCGTAAAACAGCAGGATCAGGCTCGGCGGGATCAGCACCGAAAGCGTGCCCCCCGCCGCCAGAACCCCCGCCGACAGGCGTTTGCCATAGCCAAGCCGAAGCATTTCCGGCAAGGCCACGCCACCAATCGTCAGGGCGCCCACCATCGACGAGCCACACACCGCGCCAAACCCGGCGCAGGCCCCGATGGAGCCGTAAGCAGCAGAGCCGCGAATGCGCACGCCCTGATGCAGGAATTGATAGAGGTTGGGGCCGATGCTCGACTTGCCGATCAACTCGCCAAGGAACACGAAAAGCGGCACCGCCAGAAGGATATAGTCGATCCACACCCCCCAGAGTTTAAGCTGCGACGAGACAAGCGATGTCTGAAAGCTCTGGATTTGCCAGAGGAACGGCAAGGAGGCCGCCGCAAGGGCAAAGGGGATCGGCAAGCCGATGGCGATCAGCAACATCAACAGACCCAAAAGGCCAAGGCCGACTTCATACCATTCCATGTCAGATCTCCGATTTCAGGTCGCTGGCCGGTGTCACCACCAGCCGTGCCAACCGCAAGGCCGCGTAGATGGAAAACAGGATCAGCGCCGCCGCCCCCGGCGCCCAGAACGCATAGCGCGGCCAGAGCAGGATTTCCGATGAGGCCCCGGATTTGAACGCCCCCGTGGTGGCCTTGATCGCCGCGAGCGAGAAAAACAGCCCCACCGCCAGCATCAGCCCCATATTGAGAAGAGCAAAGCCCTTGCGCACCGCTGGCCGAAACAGGTCGGTCAGCATCGTGACGCGCGGATAGGCATCCTCGCGCAGCGCATAGGCGAGCCCGGCAAAGGCCACAGGAAACAGCAAAAGCGCGGTTGCCTCGGTGACCATCCGGTCGGGTGCGTTCATCGCATAGCGGGTGAAAACGCCATAGCTGATCCAGACCATCTGTATCAGGACGATGACGCCCCCGAGAGCGGCCATAAAGATCACCACGCGTTCAAACAGCGCGATCATACGAGAGAGGGACATGCGACTGCCTCCGTTTTTGCGGAACAGGCCCGCCCCGGCATTGCGAGGGGCGGGCCGACTTGGCGCGACTTAAGGTGCGTGCGAGGCGAAAAGCGCGCGGATATTGCCGGCAAGTTCCGCGCCACAGGCCGCATCGACCTCTTTGTCCCAGGTGCCCTGCACGCTGTCGATCAGGGCCATGCGCTGTTCCTGCGGAATGGAAACGGCGGCGCCGCCACCCTTCATCACCGCATTGCCGACGCGCTGATCAACCCAGTCTTCATAGCGCGGCTTGAGCCAGGTTTCGGTCTCGCTCGCCGCGGCTAGAACGGCGGCCTGTTCATCGGCGGTCATGCCGTTGAACTTGTCCATGTTCATCATGTAGTTGACGTTGCCGTAAAACAGGTTGGCGTTGACCATATAGGGCATCACGCTCCAGAGCTTCCAGCTTGAATAGGTGGCAACGCCCATGTTGATGCCGTCAACCACGCCACGCTCGGCGGATTGGAACACCTCTTTGGGGGCCACGAAAACCGGCTGACCGCCCCATGTCTCGATCATCAGGCTGACCAGCGGCCCGATCGAGCGCACGAGCTTGCCATCGAGCTTGCCCAGATCCTCGATCCCATCCTCGAACCACCATTCCTGGTCGTAGGAATAGTTCGAATTGAAGACCGGCATCAGATTGACCTTGGCCGCCTCGTCCTTGACCAGAGCGGCATAGCCCGCGTCAAGCTCGACCTGGTTTTCAAGGTCAATCGCCACCGGGTAAAGCGAGGTCACGCGATAGCAGGGCAGACGCTCGTCGGCGGGAATCCAGCTCATGTCAGAGACGCCGCCCTGAACCGCATCCACACCCTCGGACCAGCCATGCAGCGTGGACGAGGGGAAGATTTCAACCTTGACGCTGCCGCCGGTCTTTTCGCTGACCAGCTCGGCAAAATGCACAAAACCGTCATAGCGGATATCGGCCTCGTTCACATAGGTCGACAGGCGGATCACGGTTTCGGCCGTTGCCGGAAGGGCGGTGGTTGCGATTGCGGCGGCGGCGATCATCGGGGCCAGCGCTTTGCTTGTAAGTGTCATAACTTTCTCCTGTTGGTGTTGCGCAATTGGGGTTTGACCGTTGATCGGCCTTATTTTGATGTTTCAAGCCTAGGCAAGAGCGGCGTGAAAATGCCAATTCAAACATGGTCTGAAACTATTCCAATCTTGCATAACACGTGAAACCCCCGCATTCTGATCGCGATACGCGAGGGGATGGGTGATGGATATCAACTGGTTACGCGACTTTGTCTGCCTTGGGCGCACACTCAATTTCACCCGCGCGGCGGAAGAGAGAAACATCACCCAATCGGCGTTTAGCCGTCGTATCAAGTCGCTGGAAAACTGGCTTGGCGAGCCTTTGATTGATCGCGCGACCTATCCGGTGCGCCTGTCACCGGGCGGGGCGGCGTTCCTGCCGATTGCCCAGGATACCATCGCCCAGCTCACCGAGGCGCGACAGGCGATCCGCCAGACCGCCAGTGCCGACACCCGGTTTCAGCGCTTTGCGGTGCTGCATGCGATCTCTCTCAATTTCCTGTCGCCGCGTTTGGGCGCGCTTGAGGCGGCGCATCCAGATCTGCGCACGCGGGTGATTTCCGACAGCCTCTCGACCTGTTGCCAATTGCTTGCCGAGGGGTCCTGCGAATTCCTGCTGTATTACCGCCATCAGGATGTGGCGCCGGTGATGGACGAGACCCAGTTCGTGCGCAAGGATATCGGGCGCGAGACCCTGTTGCCGGTGGCCGAGGCCGAGGTTGCGACGCGCAAGGGCTGGTATCTGCCGGGCAAGACCGGGCAGGACATTCCGTACCTCTCCTACGACCCCAACACCTTTCTCGGCACCGTCGTCGATCAGATCATCGGTGATCGCACCACCTCGCTTGTGCAGCGTTACCGGGATGCGCTTGCCGAGGCGCTCAAGCGGCGCGCCATGGGCGGCAGCGGCGTGGCCTGGGTGCCAGAAAGCTCGGTCACGCAGGAATTGGCCAGCGGTCAACTGGTGCGCGTGGGCGGGCGCGACTGGCAGGCACGAATGACAATCTCGCTGTTTTGCTCACCTGACAAGCTTGACGAGACCGGGCGCCTGATCTGGGAAAGCTTTCCCGAGATAACCTAGACCTATTGATTTGGCATGTTCGAGAAGCTCAAAACCGGTTCCCACTTTTGAGCAACATGCCTAGGTGATCAGCGCCGACAGCTCTCTGCCGGCGGCATGCATCGCGCCGCGATAGTCAAGCGCGCGGGCGATATCAAAGCGTTGCGTCGGGGCGTGAAACGACAGCGTCGCGATCAGCCGGTTGTTGGTATCCCAAAGCGGAACCGCAAGCGCGATCATATCGGTCAGGAATTCTTCGCGGTCGAGCGAATAGCCCTGCTCGCGGATGGTTTCGATCTCGGCCAGAAGCCGGTCGATATCGGTGATGGTGTTGGGCGTTCTGGCGACAAGATCGGTCGCCGCCAGATACCGCTTGAGATGCGAGGGCACCAGCGAGCTCAGGTACATCTTGCCGCTGGCGGTGCAATAGAACGGCACCCGCGTACCCACCTGAAGCTGGATGCGCAGCGGCCATTCGGTCTCGACCCGCTCGACATAGATCATCGCGTCGCGGTCCGGCAGCGCGATATTACAGGTCTCGCCGATCTCGCGGCTCAGCTTTTTCAGGATCGCCTGACGGGCGGTTCTGATCCTCAGAGAGGACAGGATTCCCCCCGCCATGGTGCGCAGGCGCGGCCCCGGCGAATAGCTGCGCCCGTCAAGGTCGCGCTGCACAAAGCCTTCTTCCTCAAGCGTCATGAAGAGCCGGTGAATGGTCGGCTTGGGCAGGCCAAGCCTTGCATTCACCTCGGTCGGGGTAACCGGCACGCCTGCGCGCGCCATCTCTTCTATCACGGACAGCAGGCGCAGGTTTGTCGGGATGGTATCGTGCTTGTCCCCGTCCATGCCCAGCCTTTCCTCAATGTTGTGGCAATAGCACGGTCGAGAAGAAGGGCACCAAGGCTACCAATATCCACACGGCTATCAATACGATAAGATAGGGCACCGTATAGCGTAGCAATCTGAAATACGGAACGCCCGTAACGCCCGATGCGACATAAAGGTTAAGCCCGTAAGGCGGGGTGATAAACCCGATGGACGCGCCGACAAGGAAGATCACCGAAAAGTGGATCGGATCAATCCCGACCGAGGCCGCAATCGGCGCCAGAATGGGGGCAAGGATGATGGTGACGGGAAGGCTTTCAAGCACCATGCCGGAAAAGAACACGATCACCATCGAGGTGAAAAGCACCGCGTGATAGCCGCCCATCGAGGTCACGAAATCGCCGATCACCGCCTGTGCGCCAAGCAGCGACAGGATTTGCTGCATCACCACGGAAATCGCGATCAGCGGCGCAAGGATGCCCGAAATCTGCGCCGAGCGCACCACGATCGACGGGATGTCGCGCACCCGAAAGCCGTCAACCACCAGCATCCCCGCATAAGACCGCTCGACGGCGGGCAGATCGCGCTGACCGCGCATCAACTTGTTGAGCGGATAGCTGACCAGCCCCGCGATGACGCAAAAGCCAACGGTCACGCCGGCCGCCTCGGTGGGGGAAAACTTGCCGGTGTAGATGCCCCAAAGGACAAGGCCGATGGCGAAAAAGCCAAGCCATGCGCCAAAGGCGGTCTTGAGAACCCGGTTGAGTTGCAGCGGAATAAGGTGACCCCAGCCGTTGATCCGGCAGATCACCCAACAGGCGAACTGCATGCCGACCACCATCATCGCGCCGGGCAGGATACCGGCCACGAACAGCTCGGAAATAGGCAGGTTCATCAGGAACCCGTAGACGATGAAGATGATCGAGGGCGGGATGATGATCCCGACCGTGCCGCCCGCCGCCGCGGTGGCCGCGGAAAAGCGTTCGTCATAGCCGCCCTTGACCATTTCAGGGTGCAGCATCGAGCCGATCGTCGCCGTGGTGGCACTGTTGGACCCCGAGATCGCGGCGAAAAGCCCGCAGGCACCAAGCGCCGCCATCGCAAGCCCGCCGCGCATCCAGCCAAGACAGGCATAGGCGAAATCCGATAGCCGCCGCGCAATGCCCGATTTGTTGATCAGATCGCCCGTCAGAATGAAAAGCGGCATCGCCAAAAGGGCAAATCCCTTGCTGAACACGTTCAGCAATTCGGCCCCCATGTTATCGAGCGTCAGCCCAAGAACAAAAGAACAGCCGATGACCCAATAGGCAATCACCAGGAAAACCGGCACGCCCATCATGAAAAAGAAAGTGACCCCAAGCGAGATCAACGTGACCCATGTACCGTCGGTCATGCCGGTTCCTCCCCGATGATGGCCTGCTTGATCAGCGGCTCACCTGATTTGTATCTGGCGATATCTTCCAGCAGGTTTTCAAGCACCCGCGCGCTCATCAGCACGAAGGCGACCGGGATGGTCACCAGGAACCACCACAGCATGACATTGTCGGTGCCGCTCACAATCTGGAAATTGGTCGCCGAAAGCGCGGTCACCCGCATCGTAGCGGTAAAGACGATGACGCAGAACCCGAACCACAACACCGCATCAAGAGCGAGGGTAATCATCTGGCCCAGACGGGGCATCATCGTGCGAAACTCGGCAAAGCTAAGATGGGTGCGTAGCCGCACGTTATAGGCACAGCCGTACCAGGCCATGATCATGAACAAGAGCGGCGGCACCGTGGTTGACCAGGGCACCTGTTGGTTCATGGCAAAACGCCGGAACACTTCGACAAAGATGATCGCGGCAATCAGCAGATAGCTATAGACCATGATCGTGCGTTCCAGATGCTTGTCCAGAAGCGGCACACGCTTGTACAGCCAGAGCACAAGCATCGAACCAAGCAATAGCAGGACACCACCAAAAACCCAGGCCCCGGAGGTGCGCAGGGCCTGATTGATTTCCCAAGAGTCGTTACTGGCAAAGGCCGGAATGATGGCCCAGGCTTCGGACAGGATGGACATCCGCTATGTTCCTTTTGGCTGTGGTGCTTATGGCCGTGCATCTGGGCCGGCGCGGGTCTCACGCACCAGCCCTTTTTGAAAGTATCGGGCGTGGCTTAGCCTTTCCACCACCGGCGCGGCTCGACATTCTCGGGAAGCATGTCGGCGGGCACTTCGCGCGCGACGTCATAGATTTCCTGATAGGTATCAAGACCACCCGACCACTTGTTGAGACGGTCACGCCACTCGGTCCAGAGCTGGGGCTGGAACTCGGGGCTACACATTTCCTCGGCCATCTTGATCTGATCGTCGGCAAGGAAGGCATTGCGCACGTTGTTCTGCGCAAAGATCGTGCCGGGCAGTTGCGGGTCGCTAAAGCCGACGGTTTTGACAAGCGCCGCCTCGTTGGCCGCCTGCACGTGGACCTGCGCCCAATAGGCCGATTCCATCACCGCATCCTGAAGATAGCCCTCAAGCCCGTCAAACACCGAGGCGTTCATCGAGGTGTGCTCGGTGCCGCAGAAGAACTTGAGATCGACGCACTGGCTGACCACCGGGGACATGTTGGCATAGGCCACGGCCGAGGCCCATGTTTCGGCGCCGTCAATCAGTCCCTGCTTGAGACCGTCAAGGGTTTCTTCCCAGGCCACCGGCACCGGGTTGAGGTTCAGCGCCTGCATCGCGATGCGGCCAAGCTGTGTGCCGGTGACGCGGTTCTTGGTGCCGAACAGCTCTTCAAGCTTGGTCACGGTCGGCTTGTCTTCCCAGCTCAGGCCAAGCTGAATGCCGCGCAATTCGCAGTGGCTGAAGAGGAATTTCAGACCGTGGCGCTTTTCAAGCGGGTCACGCAGAATTTCCTGGCTCTTGGGGTGATACATGAAATGATACTGCGACGCGCGACCCGGGAACATGAAGGCATAGTCGAGCACGTTGAGATAGGGCGCGCCACCGGCCGAGTTCTGAGTCGAGGCGGCATAGATGTCGACGATGCCCTGCTGGGTTTTCTCAACGCAGGAGAGCTGGCCGCAAATCTGGTTGTCACCGATAAATTCGATGCGGATTTCGCCGTCGGTACGCGACTCAAGATCACGGGCGAATTCAAGGGCGCCGGCCCGCTCAATAAGAAGGTTACGGGCATTAAAGCCGGCCGCGCCGAATTTCAGTGTATGCTTGGCGGGCTTGGAAAAGCGTCGCTCATAGGTCGATTCGGCCGCGCTCGCCAGATTGGCAAGGCTCATCGCGCCGCCAAAACTGCCGGCGGCAAGCAAGGTCGAGCTCATGCCGTAACGCCCCGCGAGACGGAACAAATCCCGCCGCGAAATCTGGCCCATTTTATGATTGATTCCCATTGTCATTCCTCCCTGAATTCCATTTTTGAGACTCTTAGTATCAAAAAATGCTAGTATAGTTCTTGCAATCTGCCTAGACTTTTTTTCAACAACCTTCAGGAGGGGCGCGTTTTGCAAGCGGATTTTATCGTCGTCGGGGCTGGATCGTCGGGCTGTGTGATTGCCAACCGGCTGAGCGCCGACCCCAAGGTGCGGGTCATTCTGGTCGAGGCAGGCGGGCGCGATCTCAACCCGTGGATCCATATCCCGGTCGGTTATTTCAAGACCATGCACGACCCCAAGCTTGACTGGTGCTACAAGACCGAGGCCGACCCCGGCCTGAACGGGCGCCGCCTTGACTGGCCGCGCGGCAAGGTGCTTGGCGGCTCGTCCTCTTTGAACGGCTTGCTTTACGTACGTGGACAGCCGCAGGATTACGACCGCTGGCAGCAGATGGGCAATCGCGGCTGGGGCTGGGATGATATTCTGCCGCTGTTCAAACGCTCCGAGGATCAGGAACGCGGCGCGGATGAGTTTCACGGCACCGGCGGCAACCTGTCGGTGTCGAACATGCGCATCAGCCGCCCGATCTGTGATGCCTGGGTCAAGGCGGCGCAGGCGGCCGGCTATCCGTTCAACCCCGATTACAACGGCGCAAGCCAAGAGGGCGTCGGCTATTTTCAGCTGACCACGCGCAAGGGCTTTCGCTGTTCCTCGGCGGTGGCGTTTCTTAACCCCGCACGCGAGCGCAAGAACCTGACGATCCTCACCCATGCGCAGGTTCGCACCCTCACCTTTGAGGGCAACCGCGTGACCGGGCTTGTCTACCGCGACCGCGCGGGGGCCGAGCATACGCTCAGCGCGGCGCGCGAAGTCATTCTCTCGGCCGGCGCGATCAATTCACCGCAAATCCTGATGGTGTCGGGGCTTGGGCCCGCCGATCACCTGGCCGAGCACGGCATAGAGGTGCGCCGCGATCTTCCCGGCGTCGGCCAGAACCTTCAGGATCATCTGCAGGCGCGGCTTGTGTTCAAATGCAACGAGGCGACCCTGAATGACGAGGTGCGCAGCCTGTTCAACAAGGCAAAGATCGCTCTGAAATACGCGGTGTCGCGCTCGGGGCCGATGGCGATGGCCGCAAGCCTTGCCACCGGGTTCATGCGCACCGGCGATCATGTGGACACGCCGGACATCCAGTTCCACGTACAGCCCTGGTCCGCCGACAGCCCCGGCGAGGGCGTGCATCCGTTCTCGGCGTTTACCATGTCGGTCTGTCAGCTGCGCCCCGAAAGCCGTGGCCAGATCCGGCTTGCCTCGGCTGATCCTGTGACCTACCCCAAGATCCACCCCAACTACCTTGCGACCGACACCGATTGTCGCACCGTGGTCGAGGGCATCAAGATCGCCCGCCGGATCGCCAAGCATGCGCCGCTCAGCGCGATGATCTCATCCGAGTTCCGTCCCGACGCCAGCCTTGATCTTGACGATGACGCAGGCACGCTTGACTGGGCGCGTAATTTCTCGACGACGATTTATCACCCGACCGGCACCTGCAAGATGGGCCAGGGCCCGGATGCGGTGGTCGACGAGCGGCTGCGCGTGCATGGAATCACCGGACTGCGGGTGGCGGATTGCTCGATCATGCCGGAAATCGTGTCGGGCAACACCAATGCGCCCGCGATCATGATCGGTGAAAAACTCTCGCAGATGGTGCTTGAGGATCATCAGCAACACGCGTTGAGCGCCTGATCATCGCCCTGCCCGACCGGGCGTGGGTCACCCTGCAATCTGGCGTTTGATCTCGGCCATGGTGCCGTCGCAGCTGCGCGAAAGCTGGCCCCAGACGTCAAGCGGCGGCTCCTTGTGCCCGAGGCTGAAGGTGCAGGTGTCCACCAGCTTTTGCATGATCGGCAGCAAAATCGCCACATCCTTGGGAATGAACCGCCCCTTCGGCCATACCTCGACCACGGCATTCTGGAACTGGACAACAACACCGCAGAACGCGCGATGCGATCAGTCGCCATCGGGCGCAAAAACTATCTGTTCGTTGGATCACAGACCGGTGGTAAAGCTGCCGCCATTGCCTACACCTTGATCGAAACGGCCAAACTGAACGGTATCGATCCGCAAGCATGGCTCGCCGACACACTTGCCCGCATCCCAGACTACAAGATCAACCGCGTCGACGACCTGCTCCCATGGAAAACCGCGCCATAGGGGCGGTCAGACCGGACGCTTACGTCGTTTCCACTTCGATTGGCGGCTTAAATGCGGGGCTGACAGTCCCTTTTTGATGTAAGCCACTGATTTAAAGCAATTTAATGGTATTTTTGGCGGAGGAGGTGGGAAGCTCCGCTCACGCGACGTAATCCTAACCCCATATCTCACTCGGAGACAATCCAATCGAATTCGCATCTAGCGACGGCAGGACAATTGCCAAAATTCGCAAATCAAAGCACTAGCCCCGAGGGGAAATTGGGGAATATGTGGGGAGCAAAACCCAAAAATCTCTATAAGCCACTGATAAGTATTGCTTTTATAGAAGAAATGGTGCGGTCGGAGAGACTCGAACTCTCACGGGTGTTACCCCACAGCGACCTCAACGCTGCGCGTCTACCATTCCGCCACGACCGCACGTGATCAGGTAGTTTCGCGCCGTATAAGCAAACTGTTCGGGCTTGTGAAGGGGCAAAATACATCGCCCCTCCGGTTTTTCATGCCAAAGGCAATTGCCTCACTCCAAGGTAAAGGTCGGCAGCGTCGACGCGGGTTGGACCGTCTGTGAATCGCCGGTGTTATTTGCCCCATCAGAGGGGAACGCCGCCTTGCGAATAAGGCCCGTGCGGGCCGCATCTCCGGGGGCGAATGCCGGCTCTGCACCACGCTCTACGGCCTCGACCGCCCCCTGATACCAGGCCAGGGCCAAATCAGGGCGTCGCGTTGTGCCAAAGCCCTCGTTCAGATGATGGCCCATCAATTCGGCGTAAACCTCTTCGCCAAGCGCCGTCAGCAACAGCGCCGAGCCAAGTGCCACATTCATGTTGTCGATGCGGTATCCCACTGAAAGACAAATCTTGGCAGTCCCCGAAAGTTGTGCCGGCGATTGCCCCGACTGCAAAACGAATCCGCGCACCTCACGCACCACCTCGTCCTTGGGACTGAGCGACAGGGCCGCAACGTGATCACGCATCGCTGGACCAAAGGCACGGCATTGCTCCTCGAGTTGCGCAGGTGACACCCCCTTGAGGCGCCCCGCCATGGTCTCTCCTTCGGCGATCGCATAGGTCCGAGCCAGACAGAACTGTTCGTTCAGCGCAAACCGCGCATCGCTCAGCGAGGCCGCCGTCACAAAGCCGCCGTTCGAATTGGTCAGCAAACTGATTTGGTTGCAATGCGAGGCCAGTGATGGACCATCCCCGCCCGACGCCATCAGATTGGGCAGCGCCGCCAGCCCGGTCTTGGCCTGTGGCACCTGTGCCTCTTGCGGAATCGCGGCCATTACGGGGGCTTGCGTCGCCGGAACAGGCGCCGGAACGGCCGCATAGGTCTGCGGCACACCGGCCGCCTCGTCACGATAGGCATGCAACAACCCTCGCGTGCCCTGACCGCGTTGCGCGATCAATTGTGCGGTGGCGGCGCCGCTGCTTTGGGCACGGTAATAAGAACTGATCAGAAACTGGCGCTCGTAATCGGCCAGATACCCGGTGACCGGATAGCCCATATGCGCCTGGAATTGCGAAACGGCGTTGCGCGTGTTGCGCCCACGCACGCCATCCGGCGTGCCCGCAGGAAAGCCGAAGTAATTGAGTGATGTCTGTTCTTCACGCACTTGCTGGCGCGCCACCGAATTGACCGGGGCACGGTAGGTCTTGTCCGGTGCGTAGGTCCTTGTCCGTGTGGTTGTGGTTGCCCGCTTGCGCTCACGCGCCTTGGCACTCTCGTTCACGATGACCCCGCTCACCGCGCCGCCGACAAGACCGCCGACCAGACCATCGGCAAAATCCGCCGCCGCGCGCGTTCCGGGCATCGCAACCATGCTGGCCGCCACCGCGCTCATGACAAATCGCTTTGTAAACATCGTTCATCTCCCCTAATCAGGTACAGCACACGTTTCTCGAACCATAGCACATTTCTTCCCAAATATCCGTAAAGAGTCGAACTTTGCCCCTCACGATACCCTTCGCAATTGATGAAAACGGCGTTGAATGGCACCGCTCGGACGGGCTTTTCCCCTATCCCGAGGCGGTGGCCGCGATGGAAGAGCGCGCCGGGCGAATCGCCAGCGGCGAGGCGGCCGAAGCGATCTGGCTTTTGGAACATCCGCCGCTTTACACGGCCGGCACCTCGGCCAAACCGGCCGATCTGACCGATCCGGACCGGTTTCCGGTCTACCCGTCCAAGCGCGGCGGGCAGTACACCTATCACGGCCCCGGTCAGCGTGTGGTTTACGTGATGCTTGATGTGGGCAAGCGCGGGCGCGACGTGCGCCTCTTCGTGCAGCAGCTTGAAGAATGGGTGATCGCGACGCTTGGTGAATTCAACGTGACCGGCGAAATCCGCGAGGGCCGGGTCGGTGTCTGGGTCGCGCGCGACGACAAGCCGCTGAGCGTCACCGGACAGCGCGCCGAAGACAAGATCGCCGCCATCGGCATCCGCCTGCGCAAATGGATCAGCTTTCACGGCATCTCGATCAACGTCGAGCCGGACCTTGAGCATTTCACCGGCATCGTGCCCTGCGGCATCACCGAACACGGCGTCACAAGCCTTGTCGATCTCGGTCTGCCGGTGGGGATGGACGATCTGGATGTCGCCTTGCAACGCTGCTTTGTTCAGACCTTTTGACGAAGCGACACGCCGCTGATTGCGAACTTCAAGGTTGCAAGCCCTCTGTGCCGGGCTATGGTTATGGCGAGACGCACGGATCAACATGCTAATGAGGTACCTTATGAAGACAATTCTTGCAGCTTCCGCCACGCTTATCGCGCTGAGCCTTCCCGCACTGGCCGAGGGCGACGCCGAAAAAGGCGAAAAAGACTTCAAAAAATGCAAGGCCTGCCACATGATCGCATCCGACAGCGACACGATCGTGAAGGGCGGCAAGACCGGCCCGAATCTTTACGGTGTGATTGGCCGCACGATAGGCTCCGCCGAGGACTTCAAGTATTCTGACGGTCTGGCCGCCAAGGGCGAAGAAGGGCTTGTCTGGGATGAGGCCGAGCTTGCCGCGTTCATCACCGACCCCAGCGGTTACCTTGGAAGCCGCTCGAAGATGACCTTCAAGCTTCGCAAGGGCGCCGAAGATGTGGCGGCCTATCTGGCGAAGGTTGCCGAATAAACCGGTTTTCGACGCTGAACACCTAGACGCCGCGCAAACCCGTTTTGCGCGGCGTTTTCATGTCCGCCGCCCAAGCGCGCAAGGCGCGAAAACCGCGCCGCCGGTGCGGCTTTAACCCCGGCTTCATGCTTTTGCACATAGGATTGGCCGTTGGCGGGCCGGGCCAATTCGATGCAGGACGGGGCTTGGCCCGTGATCCGCAAGGGGGGTGCGACAAAATTCTTTGATTTGGATCAAATTCGCGCATTGCCGCGCCCGGGCATCCGCTTTAAAACCAATAGGGATCACAGGCGTGTGAGAACGGCTCTCACCTCGCGCCTAGCAACACACCAGCAGGAGGCAAACAATGGCAGATGCAGCCATTCACGGCCACGAGCACGAAGATCAGCGCGGGTTTTTCACCCGTTGGTTCATGTCCACGAACCACAAGGATATCGGTATCCTTTACCTGATCGTTTCGGCAATCTTCGGCCTGATTTCGGTTCTTTTCACCGTTTACATGCGGATGGAACTTATGGAGCCGGGCGTTCAATACATGTGCCTTGAAGGCGCACGTTTCATCGCTCAGGCCACGGCAGATTGTACGCCCAACGGTCACCTCTGGAACGTCATGATCACCTATCATGGTGTTTTGATGATGTTCTTCGTTGTTATTCCTGCGCTGTTCGGTGGTTTTGGCAACTACTTCATGCCGCTGCAAATCGGTGCGCCGGATATGGCGTTCCCACGGATGAACAACCTGTCGTTCTGGCTTTATGTTGCGGGCACCTCGCTTGGTGTTGCCTCGCTTCTGGCGCCGGGCGGCAACGGTCAACTTGGCTCGGGCGTGGGCTGGGTTCTGTACCCGCCGCTGTCGACCAACGAGGCCGGCATGTCGATGGATCTGGCGATTTTTGCCGTGCACGTGTCGGGCGCAAGCTCGATTCTGGGCGCGATCAACATGATCACCACTTTCCTCAACATGCGCGCACCGGGCATGACCCTGTTCAAGGTTCCGCTGTTTGCCTGGTCGATCTTCATCACAGCCTGGCTTATCCTGCTGTCGCTGCCGGTTCTGGCGGGCGCCATCACAATGCTGCTGACCGACCGCAACTTTGGCACCACCTTCTTTGACCCCGCAGGCGGTGGCGACCCGATTCTCTATCAGCACATCCTGTGGTTCTTTGGTCACCCCGAGGTGTATATCATCATCCTTCCGGGCTTTGGTATCATCAGCCACGTGATCTCGACCTTCTCGCGCAAGCCGATCTTTGGCTACCTGCCGATGGTCTGGGCCCTGATCGCGATTGGTGTTCTCGGGTTCGTCGTCTGGGCGCACCACATGTACACCGTCGGCATGTCGCTGACCCAGCAGTCCTATTTCATGCTTGCAACGATGGTGATCGCGGTGCCCACGGGCGTGAAGGTGTTCAGCTGGATCGCAACGATGTGGGGCGGCTCGATCGAGTTTAAGACGCCGATGCTTTGGGCCTTCGGCTTCCTGTTCCTGTTCACCGTTGGCGGCGTGACCGGCATCGTTCTTAGCCAGGCGGCTGTGGACCGGGCCTATCACGACACCTATTACGTGATCGCGCACTTCCACTACGTGATGAGCCTTGGCGCCGTCTTTGCCATCTTTGCCGGGATTTACTTCTACTTCGGCAAGATGACCGGCCGGATGATCCCCGAGTGGGCAGGCAAGCTGCACTTCTGGGCGATGTTCATCGGTGCGAACCTCACGTTCTTCCCGCAGCACTTTCTTGGCCGTCAGGGCATGCCGCGCCGCTATATCGACTATCCCGAGGCGTTTGCCTTCTGGAACTACTGGTCGTCGGTTGGTGCGTTCATCTCTTTCGCCAGCTTCGTGTTCTTCTTTGGCCTCGTGATCTACACGCTGATGCGTGGCGCCAAGATCACCGAGAACAACTATTGGAACGAATACGCCGATACGCTGGAATGGACCCTGCCCTCGCCGCCGCCCGAACACACGTTCGAGCAGCTTCCCAAGCGCGAAGACTGGGACAAGTCCCCGGCCCACTAGGCCCCGGCAGACATGAACAAAGACAGGCCCCGGAGAAATCCGGGGCCTGTTTTCGTTGCGAAGGTATGAGCGTGGGTTTCACCCACCCTACCCATGCCACTGCCGCAGTCGCCTGCCTATTCGTCGCATTCCCCCATTCACCCCACGGCGCGCGCATGTTATGCCGCCGCTATGGGCACAGACCGCCCCAAGACCCCGGAGCGCCCTATGAGCCATGAAATCCGCCTCGCCTTTGAACACCCGTCCGAGCGCGCCCATGCGACCGCGCCCGACGGCCCGCTTGACCGCATTTCAGTGCGCGATCACACGGTCGAGGTTGAGATCGGCGCCTTTCAGGCCGAGCGCGGCACCACCCAACGGATCTCTTTCAGCGTCGTGGTCGAGGTCCGCCCCATCACCGACCCGCTTGAGGATGATGTCGACCGCATCCTGAGCTATGACAAGGTGACCGAGGCCATCGCCGCAGAGCTGGCCGCAGAGCGCCTTAACCTGCTTGAAACCCTGGCCGAGCGGATCGCCGAGCGCATCCTGTTTGAGCCGCAAGCCGTCCGCACCTTCGTGCGCATCGAAAAGCTTGACCGTGGCCCCGGCGCGCTTGGCGTTGAAATCGTGCGCTCGGTGGATGATCTGGCAACCAAACCCGCAAGCCCGCATGCCGACACCACGCCGCATCCGCATGTGGTGTTTCTGAGCAACCCGGCGATCCGCTCGGCCAACCTTGCGGCCTGGCTTGATCAGCTTGATGCCCGCGCCGAGCCGGTGATCCTTTGCGTCGGGCGCGCCGACCTGAGCGCGCCGCAAACCGGGCACCGCATGACCCAGCGTCGGGTTGATCTTCTGGCGATGGAGCAAAACGCCTGGGTGCTGGGCGGGCGCGATGACCGTTGTGTCGTGGTCGCCACCCGGACCGAGCTTGACTGGGCCATGAAGAACGACCAGATCAGCGTCTGGGCCCCCTCAAAAATCGTGCTTGATGCGGTTGACGGGCCGGGCGTTGCCACCGATGATCCGGTCGCCCTTGCGGCGTGGTTCGCGGGCCATATCGAGGCCTCTGACCTTTTGATCATCGGCGAGGATGCGCCGGCCTCCTGCCCTGTGCCCGTCCACCTTCAGGACATCGCACAATCGGGGCTTTGAGCATGACATCGCGCTACTTCCGCCCGATTGCCCGAACCGATCACGCCCGCCCCTCCGGCGCGTTGTGCCTTGCCGGGGGCTGGTGCTGGTTTGATACGGTCGAAGTGCTGCACCGGGATGCGCCGTCCTACCTGATGCCCGCCGCCGACCTGCCCGAGGATATCCGCGAGCACCTGACCGCGCCCCGCGCCCCGATGGCCGGGATCGGCTTTGACGCGCCGCGGATCATGGGCATCCTGAATGTCACCCCGGATAGTTTCTCTGACGGTGGTCAGCATTTTGACCCCGCCGTCGCCATCGCCCATGCAAGCGCCATGGCCGATCAGGGTGCGGCGATGATCGACGTGGGCGGCGAATCGACCCGCCCCGGCGCCCCGGCTGTCGAGATCGAGGATGAGATCGCGCGCACCCAGCCGGTGATTGCCGCGATCCGCTCAGAGATCGCCACGCCGATCTCGATCGACACCCGCAAGGCGCCGGTCGCGCGCGCCGCCCGTGGCGCGGGCGCCGACCTGATCAATGATGTGGCCGGGCTTACCTTTGACCCCGACCTTGCGCCCTACGCGGTGGAAAGCGGCCTGCCCGTCTGTATCATGCATGCCCAGGGCACGCCCGAAACCATGCAGCGCGACCCGCGCTATGACAACGTGGTGCTTGACGTCTATGACTGGCTTGCGGCGCGGATCGACGCGCTTGTGGCACTCGGCATTGCGCGCGCGGCGATCATGACCGATCCCGGCATCGGCTTTGGCAAGACGCAGGCGCATAACCTCGCGCTTTTGCAGAACCTGTCGCTGTTTCACGGGCTTGGTTGCCCGATCTTGCTTGGGGCCTCGCGCAAGCGCTTTATCGGCGATTTGAGCCAGACGCCGATTGCCGCCGACCGTGTGCCCGGCTCTTTGGCGGTGGCGCTTGGTGGTGTGGCGCAGGGCGTGCAGATGCTGCGCGTGCATGACGTGGCCGAAACCCGCGCCGCTTTGCAACTCTGGCAAGCCGCGACCTTTGGCGTCTAGCCGCGTCCGAAGAGCCGCCTGAGCGCGCCATATTGGCTCAGCGCGACGCCGCCGAGGATCAGCGAGAGCGCCAGCAAAAGGCTTGTCGGAAGCGGCTCTGACAGGATCAGCGCCCCAAGAACGACCGACCAGACGGGCACCTGGTAGTTCACCAGCGACATGAACACCGGCCCCGCCGAGCGGATCACCAGAACCCGCAAAAGGCTTGCACCCGCCGTTGGCACCATGCCGAGAAAGATCAGGATATAAAGGGTGTTGCGGTCGGTTGCGGGCGGCGCGCCCTCGGCCCAAAAGGCCGCCGCAATCACGATCACCGCCCCGATCAGCAAGGTCACCGCATTCAACCCAATCGGATCGACCTTGGGCAGGCCGCGCATCTGAACCGAGCTGAGCGCATAGCACGCCGCCGCCCCGAGACAGGCGAGACGGCCGAGCGGCTCCATCGCGTTGCCGGTGGTCTCGAACGCCTGCCCGCCGATCAGCAGGACCACGCCGACAAAGCCGATCACGAAACCAACCATCTTGCGCAGGGTAAGACGCTCGCCCGGCACCATGAAATGCGCCAGCGGCAGGACCATGAGGGCGACCGCCGCCATCGACACCCCGGCAAAGCCGGAGGTGACCGATTGCAGCCCCCAACTCAGCAGCATGAAGGGCACCGCGCTGCTGAGTGCGCCGATCACCAAGAGATTGAAAATGTTGCGCTTTCCAAGCGGCTCCTCGAACAACCTGAAGCCACGCAGCCCCCAGATCGCAATCATCAAAACGGTTGCGAAGGTGATACGCGCCGCCGCAAGCCAAAACGGCGTGATGCCCTCAAGCGCGAGCGACATCACAAGGAACGTCGCGCCCCAGACGAACCCGAGCGCGCCCACCATGGCCCAGCTTTTTCCAGTGATCTCAGGCATTTGCACGACTTTCCTTGGGGCTGAAACGAAAAAACCCCGGCACCGCGCCGGGGTCAATCCAATTTACATCACGACAGGTCGACCCTGCGTAGGGTGGGTGAAACCCACGCCCGCTTAGTTCTTTTCCTGGTCGACCAGTTTGCCGGCAGAAATCCACGGCATCATGCCGCGCAGTTTGGCGCCGGTGGCTTCGATCTGGTGCTCGTCGTTGATGCGACGGGTCGCCTTGAACGACGGCTGGCCAACGGCGTTTTCAAGCATGAAGTCACGCACAAATTTGCCGTTTTGAATATCGGTCAGAACCGCTTTCATCTTCGCCTTGGTCTCGTCGTAAGGCAGGATGCGCGGGCCGGAAACGTATTCGCCATATTCCGCAGTGTTCGAGATCGAGTAGTTCATGTTGGCGATGCCGCCTTCATAGATCAGGTCGACGATCAACTTCACTTCGTGCAGGCACTCGAAATAGGCCATTTCCGGCGCGTAACCGGCCTCGACCAGGGTTTCAAAGCCCATGCGGATCAGCTCTACGAGGCCGCCACACAAAACCGCCTGTTCGCCGAAGAGGTCGGTTTCGCATTCTTCGCGGAAGTTGGTCTCGATGATACCCGAGCGGCCGCCACCGATCGCCGAGCAGTAGCTCAGGCCGATTTCAAGCGCTTTGCCGGAGGCGTCCTTGTCGACGGCAACAAGGCAGGGTACGCCGCCGCCTTTGGCATATTCGCCGCGCACGGTGTGGCCGGGGCCCTTGGGCGCCATCATGATGACGTCGACGCCTTCTTTCGGCTCGATCAGGCCGAAATGCACGTTCAGGCCGTGGGCGAATGCAATCGCCGCGCCGGGCTTGATGTTGTCATGCACGTATTTCTTATAGGTCTCGGCCTGAAGTTCGTCGGGCATGGTGAACATGATCACGTCACACCAGGCCGCCGCTTCGGCGATGCCCATGACCTTAAGGCCTTCGCCTTCGGCCTTCTTGGCGCTCTTCGAGCCTTCGCGCAGGGCGACGACAAGGTTTTTCGCGCCCGAATCCCGCAGGTTCAGCGCATGGGCGTGGCCCTGGCTGCCATAGCCGAGAATGGCGACTTTCTTGTCCTTGATCAGGTTGATATCGCAGTCACGATCATAATAGACGCGCATGGCGTTCTCCTTTTTGATTGGTCTGGGCGCAGAATAGAGGGTACGTGCCAAAATTTCGGGCAAAAACCATTAGATTTACGCAGTTTTCGTGATATTCATTCGTTGAAATTCGTTTTAGGTAAAATTTCATGCTTGATGACACCGATCGTCGTATCCTGCGCCACTATCAGCACGACCCGAGGCTTGGCCCGGCCGACCTTGCAGAGCTGGCCGGGGTCACGCCAGCCACCTGCGCGCGCCGTCTGGACAAGATGCAGGCGTCTGGCGTGATCCGCGCCAATCGCGCGGTGATCGACTGGCGCGCGCTTGGCTACGAGGTTGAAGTGTCGTTGCGCATAACGCTTGATAAAACCCAACCGCGCGCCTTTGACGAATTCATGCAAGACGCGAGGAAAGTGCCGGATGTGGTTGAAATTCAAACCTTTCTTGGCCGTGTCGACCTGCGGCTTTCGGTGATTGCACGCGACATGGCCCATTATCAACAGATCTATCGCAGCGCCATCCTGACCCTGCCCCATATCGCCGATATCGAGGCGCTCATGCATGTGGCGCGGATCAAATCCGACGAGGGGCTGCCGCTATGATCGAGCTTGATACGACCGACCGCCTTATCCTGCGCGCCCTCACGCAAGACGCCACAATCAGCGCCAGTGCCCTCGGGCGCAAGCTGGATCTGTCGCAACCCGCCGCATGGCGGCGAATCCGGCGGCTTTACGACAGCGGGGTAATCAAGGGTCAGAGGCTGGATCTCGATCACGAAAAGCTGGGCTTTGGCGTAACGGTCTTTCTTGGGGTCAAGCTTGCCACCAAGGGCCGGGTCAGCCTTGAGGATTTCGAGCGCGCGGTTTCGGCCATCCCCGAGGTGCAGACGGTCGAGCATATCCTTGGGCTTTATGATTACCGCCTGCGGGTGGTCGCCCGCGATATTTCAGATTTTGAACGGGTTTTGCGCCGCAGAATCATGATGTTGCCGGGCGTCGGGGATGTAGAGGCAAACGTGCTTTTAAGCGAAGAACGCCGCCCCGGCCCAATCGGTTAGGCCATCAGCCGCAGCGCCTCTGCCTCGAACCGTTTGAGGGTATAGCGCGACATGTCATAATCGCAGTCCTGCGCGCCCAGATCGGGAAACAGCGCAATGATTTCATCGCGCTCAACCGGGGTCACCGCCTTGAGCGATTGCTGGCCGGGATAGAGGCTCTCGACCGGCGAGCCCTCGGCAAAGACGATCTGATGGCTGTCGCACAGGAAATGCCAATAGGCGACCGTTTCGCAAGGCACGATGCGGATGGTGCGGTCGTTGACCAGATGTTTAGCCGCCACCAGAACCTGTGCCTCACCGAACAAAAGCTCTGCTGCGGCGCCGGTGACCAGAATGCGATGGTTCTGCGACACCCATAGGTCGCGCAGATTGCCAATCGCCCCGCGCCGGATAAGAACCGGGGCATTGGCGCCCAGGCCCGAGACCGTCGTGCCCCCGATCCAGCGGATCGGCTGTGGCCCGTCATCAAGCGTATTCACCAAATCACCGCTGCGCAGTGTCTCGACCGCCTGCGGCCCTGTGGACGTCTCAATCAGAGTGCCCGACGCGAAACAGACGATAAGGTTCTCGGCCAGAATATTGAGGTTGTTTGAAAAACTGCCGTCTGCGGCTTCGTTAGGCGTAATAACGCCATCGCCATTCAGGTCGATATCTTCGTTGGTCGGCACACGATACGGACCGCTCGCGGCGCCCAATGCCCCCAGAACATCAACACCGGACACCAAAGCCAGTTGATCAAGGGTTGGCGCATCCGGGTCTGTCGAGGTCAGGGATGAGGCGTCAAACTCAAGATAGCGGTCGCCCATTGTGTTGCGGCCCACGTCGATAGTGGCTCCGCCTCCCGGCGGCGCTGTATATTCATATTTTGAAATATCATTGAAATAATCAGAGGCCGTATCATAGACCGTCACACCGACAATCACAGAATCCCCGGTCAAAACACCATCCGCGGTTGCACCTTCGACGTGAAAGACAATGATGTCATCCCCGTCAAACACGGCCGTGCCGTCATGGATCATCAACTCGCCGCCATTGCTGGCGTTCGTGTTGGTCTGTGGGTCGCCAATGATGCTGAAACCGTTCAACAACAGCGTTGTATCGGCCATATCTACCCTTATCTGCCTCAAGTATTCAGGTCTTGCGCCCGAATTTATTCAAATTTTACAATCTGCCTTCCCTGAATAAGGCGGAAATGTGGCGGAAATAAGGCCACCCCTCGCTCAGGATAGAGTAGACTTGCCCAACCCAAGGAGGCAGGTTAGCCCTTAGCCGAACGAACAGGAGATAGATTGATGACCGCCCTTCTCGACAATATCGACCCCGATGGCCTTTTGGAATATTCCGTGGTCTTCACGGATCGCTCCCTAAACCATATGTCCGCGTCATTTCAGCATGTTATGTGCGACATCTCATCCATGCTCAAAGAGGTGTACAACGCCGATGCGGTGGCCCTTGTGCCCGGTGGCGGCTCTTACGGGATGGAAGCCGTGGCGCGTCAGTTTGGTCGTGATGCGCATGCTTTGATCGTGCGCAACGGCTGGTTCTCGTTTCGCTGGACCCAGATTTTCGACGCCGGTGGTTTTGCCGCCGACACCACCGTGTGCATGGCGCGCCAAACCGGCAATGGCGCCGTGGCGCCCTTTGCCCCGGCCCCGATTGACGAGGTCACCGCGAAAATCCGCGAGGCCAAGCCCGATGTGGTCTTTGCGCCGCATGTGGAAACCTCGGCCGGGCTGATCCTGCCGGAGGATTATATCACCGCGCTTGCCAGTGCCGCGCATGAGGTCGGCGCGCTTTTGGTGCTCGATTGCATCGCCTCGGGCTGTGCCTGGGTCGATATGAAGGCGACCGGGGTTGATGTGCTGATTTCTGCGCCGCAAAAGGGCTGGTCGGCCTCGCCGTCTGCAGGGCTTGTGATGATGTCGGCGCGCGCGGTCGAGCGGATGGCGGAGACAACATCGGACAGCTTTGCGCTCGATCTCAAGAAATGGCATGTCATCATGCAGGCCTATGAAAATGGCGGTCATGCCTATCACGCCACAATGCCCACGGATGCGCTCCGCGCGTTCCGCGACACCATGGTTGAGACCCGCGAGTATGGCTTTGAAAAGCTGCGCGCCGCGCAATGGGAGCTTGGCAATGGGGTGCGCGCGATGCTGGCCGACAAGGGCGTGAAATCGGTCGCCGCCGAAGGCTTTGGCGCGCCGGGCGTCGTCGTGAGCTATACCGACGACCCCGACATCCAGAACGGCAAGAAATTCGCCGCCGAAGGCATGCAGATCGCCGCCGGGGTGCCGCTTCAGTGCAACGAGCCCGAGGGCTTCAGAACGTTCCGGCTTGGGCTGTTTGGGCTGGACAAGCTTTATGACGTGCCTGCAGCGCTTGGGCGCTTGCAAACCGTCATGGACAAGGTGCTTTAACCGCGCGCGCCAAGGCCAAGCTGCATCAGCGTCTTGCGCACCGGGGCCAGCGAATAGATCGCGTTCAGCCCCATGGCGCGCGCGTCCCGCAGGGGACGGGCGCGCATCATCGAGGCGCGATTCAAAAGGTCGATCCCCGTCACCCGCGCCTTGATTTCCATGTGACGGCGGCTGTGATAGGTCTCGAGCATTGCGCGATCCCCAAGACGCTCTGGCGCCGCCTCGGCCAGCTCAAGCAGCACCCGCATATCGCCAAGTGACATATTCAAGCCCTGCGCGCCGATCGGCGGCACCACATGCGCGGCCTCTGCCACAAGCGCCACCCGCTCGCCGTAAAGGCGCTCGGCAATCTGGCTGATGATCGGCCAGGCCGTGCGCCGCGACGCCAGCGTCAGAGGTCCGAAAAGAAGGCAGGACCGGGTGTTCATCGCGGCCTCGAATTCGGCCTCGGGCAAGGCGGCAAGGCGCGCCACTTCGGGGCCCTCTTCCATCCACACCACCGCAGAGGACGGCCGCCCCTCGTGATCGGGCAGCGGCACCAGCGTGAACGGCCCGCCCGAGCGGTGGATTTCCGTCGACACATTGCCGTGCGGGATCGGATGCGTCACCGCAAAGGCCAACGCCTTTTGCCCGTAGCGCGTTGTTTTCACCTCAATCCCCGAGGCTGCGCGAATGGGCGAATTGCGCCCGTCGGCGGCGATCACAAGGCGGGCGCGCACGCGCGTGCCATCGCTTAGGCCGACGCGCGCCTCAGCCTCGCGGGTGAACAGCGTCGTCGTGCCGGTGCCGGGACGGAAGGTGACACTGGCGAGGCTCTCAAGGTGCGCCACCATCTCGCGCCGCAAAAGCCAGTTTGGCAAGTTCCAGCCAAACGGCTGATCCGAGATATCGGAGGCGTTGAATTCCTTGGTGATGCGCGGCTCTGGTGTCTCGCCGCCGGCATCGACGATCCGCATCACCTCAAGCTCCGAGGCAAACGGAGCAAGCCGCGCCCACAACCCTGCACGTTCCAACAGCGCCTGAGCGGGCTGCAAAAAGGCGGTCGTGCGCAGATCAGAGCCGGGGGCTTCGCGCGCGGTAATCGGCGGGCTGGGATCAACGCAAAGCACCGAAAACCCGGCGTTTCCAAAGACAGCAGCAGCCGTCAGCCCCGCCACGCCCCCGCCCGAAACGACGATATCAAATTCCTGCATCTGCGCGCCCTTTCCTTGGTGGCCGCCGGTCCTAGCCGCGTGAAATCAGCAGCAAGCCAACCCAGATCACCGGCACCATGATCACCGCCGGGATATAAAGACCCGGAACGCCCCAAAGCGCAATGCTAGTGCCCCAAAGGGCGAGAAAAACCACCACGGCCAGAAGGATCGGCACCACCAAGGCGGCATCGGAGTCACGCGGGGTTTCACCGGCGGTTGGTTTTGAAGTTTGGGTCATATACGTCCTTTTCGCATCATGCTCTACGCCGCCTCAGGTATGGCGTAACGCAAGCAGGGCAAAGGCGCATTTCGCCGCAGCAAGCCCGCCTAGATCAGACGCGCAAGAAAGCCGCCAAGGTCATCGGTATGATGGTGAATATGCGCCGCCGCGTGGGGGGCGGGGGCGACATGGACGGTGCGCATCCCCATGGCATGGGGCGCGGCAAGGTTGCGCTCTTCATCCTCGAACATGGCGGCGGTTTCGGGCAGGACCCCATCAAGCGCGAAAATGGCAGCAAAGGCCTCGGCCTCGGGTTTGGGGCGAAATCCGGCATGCTCGACGCCGTAAACCGCATCAAACACCCCGCTTAGCCCGCGCCGGTCAATCACCCGCTCGGCGTAGGGGCCGCAGCCATTGGTATAGACGATCTTGCGCCCCGGAAGCGCGCGAATGCAGGCGGCAAGATCGGCGTCAGGATCAAGGTGATCGAGCGAGATATCGTGCACCTGTTCAAGATAAGGCCCCGGATCAATATCATGCAGCCGCATGAGCCCGGCCAGGGTGGTGCCATGATCGCGCCAATACTGATGGCGCAGATGATCGGCCTCGGCGCGGGGCACGCACAGGGCGTCCATCACATATTGGGTCATCCGCGCCTCGATCTGGTCAAACAGACGCGCGGCGGGCGGATAAAGCGTGTTGTCGAGATCAAAGACCCAGGTGGTGACATGGCTGAAAAGCGGCTTTGGCATGGGCGCACCATAGGGTGGCGCGACAAAGGGCGCAATCTGCCAAGGCTTGATCCTGCGGGCAAAGCGCGCGTAAGGTTTCACACCACACAACAGACCGAAACGGACATGCCGATGAAACCCCAGCCGACCGACGCCTATTCGCTTATTCTAGAGGCGATCGACGTAGGCATTTTTAAGCCCGGTGACCGGCTTGTCGAAAGCGATCTCGCCGATCGCTTTGGGGTCTCGCGCACGCCGATTCGCGAGGCGCTGCAACGGCTGGAAACGCAATCCATGCTGACACGTGACGGGCGAAGCCTTATCGTGTCATCGCTGGATTATAACCAGCTTGCAGAGCTTTACGTCGTGCGCGCCGAGCTTGAGGGGCTGGCGGCCAGTCTTGCGGCGCGTCACGCCAGTGTCGAAGAGGTACGCGTTCTGCGCGACATGGTCGAGGATGACCGCGCACTCTTGGGCAAGCCGTCAGAGCTGGCCCGTGCCAACCGGCGGTTTCACAAGCAGATCCACCTGTCATCGCACAACCGCTTTCTTGTCCAGCAACTGGACCTCGTGCACCGCTCCATGGCCTTGCTGGCAACCACCTCGCTTGCCGCCGAGGGGCGCGACGAGGATGCGTTGAAAGAACATGATGCGATCGTCACCGCGATCGAGGCACGCGACGGCGAGGCCGCAAGCGAGGCCCTGCGCGCCCATATTTCAAAGGCCTTCGTGACTCGGCTCAAGCTTGACTCCGGCGAGGTCAAATCCACCGTCTGAGGTGCGTTTGCCGCCCGCGGTGATCGACAGGCCGTGGGTCGTCTTGTCCCAATAGAACGGCTTTAGCACCAGTTCATAAAGCGCCTTATAGGCGGCAATCGCCCCCAATGGCGCATAGAAATGAATGCTCGGCGCCCAGGCCATGAGATGCCTGTGTTTGCGCCCCGACACCGCTATCAGATGCACCGTGATATTAAGCGCCTCGACCATCAGGAACAGGCTGCCGATTGCGGTAAGGGTGGCGCGGCTCAGGACCGGATCAAGCGGGTGCGGCAGGCCCAGAAGCACAAGCCAGAACGACCACAGAAACGGTGCCAGCACGAATTGCGAAAGCGCCGAGACAAAATGCGCCTGAAACCCCCAAAATTTCCGAGGGCCCAATTGCCGGTAAAGCAGCCTTGGTCGGCGCATATGGACCATATAGGTGGTCATATAGCCCTTGAGCCAGCGAGACCGCTGTTTGATCCAGGGCCAGGGGCGACAGTTGGCCTCTTCTTCGGTCACCGTATTTACCATTTCCGTGCGATAGCCATGACGCGCAAGGCGAAAGCCAAGATCGGCGTCCTCGGTCACGTTATGGGCATCCCAGCCGCCGATACTCTCAAGCACGTTGCGCCGGAAATAGAGCGTCGTTCCGCCAAGCGGAATGGCCAGACCAAGCCGCGCCATGCCCGGAAGCATGACCCGAAACCAGGTGGCGTATTCGATGGTAAAACACCGCGCCAGCCAGTTTTGCCGCGGGTTATAGTAATCCAGCACCCCCTGAAGGCAGGCCACATCGTTTGGCACCTGTTGGAATTTGCGGGCCACCACCGTGATCTGATCCGGGTCAGGGGCATCTTCGGCGTCGAAAATACCGATGATATCGCCTTGGCAGAAATCCAGCGCATAGTTCATCGCGCGCGGTTTGGTGCGGGGTTTGCCATCGGGCACGACCACCGGCCGCACCCAGGGCGGAAGATCGATCTCTGCCAGCGTTTGTTGCGTCAACTCGTCCTCTTCTTCCAGCACCAGAATGACATCCAACAGGCATTTGGGGTATGTCAGGCGGCTCAGCCGCGCAATCAGGGCATGGGCGATTTCGGTCTCACGGAACAGCGGCACAAGGATCGACACCTTGGGCAGTGGCGCCTTGGGGTTTTGCGGCACCTCCTCTCGGTCGGTGTCATGGGCCATATGGGCGACAAAGGCGGCCGTTTTCATCCCCGCCGAGACCAGAAGCGTAAAACAGGCCCAGAGGGCAAACACCCCGAACACCGCCACCGGAAAGGCAATGGCAAGGGCCGCGACGGTCGCGATCATCGCCAGCGTGAACCGCAGGCACCGACCAAAGGTGCCGCCCCATGTGCGACAGCTTTCGCTCTCGGCAACGCGGGTTTCCGCCATCAGGCGCAGGTGGTCACGATGCTCGTTCGCGACCCGGTCCTGCAGCGCGCGGCGCGGTGCCACGACCGCATGCGCCCGGCGCAACCCGTTGGGCATGATCTGGCGCAGCGTCTCAAGGCTGTCCGGAGAACCGGAGGCGATGACGGGCTTGCCGCCTTGCCCCTCAAGAACCATCGCGCCATGTTTCAGCAAGACCCGCGGATCAAGCCCGATTTCGACCAGACTGGCCTTGGCAACCTCCTCCGTCGACAGGCGTTGCGTGGAAAAGCGCCGGGCATGGGCGCGCAACAGGTCGTCTTCATCAGCCAACCCTTCGGCCTGAAGAATGCGCTCCATCGAGGTATCGCAATGCCGACTGACCATTTCCGCAAGCACCGCATCCGATTTGGTAAGTTTACCGGCGCGCACCAACTCACGTGAGAGAGGATTCATCCGCACCGGGCTTGCCCAGCCCTGCACATTGACGTGCCTCAATTCTGAGATACCCATGCCTCGTCCCTTCCCCGTCTTCTGGGGAGAACGCTAGCGCACGGAAGGTTAACGAGGCTTTAATAACAGGTTAACAACGGGTTAAAATAAACTGTTTTTAAACAGTAATTAACCAGCCATTGACGCCGCAAACCGCTCGAACAGGTAAAAGCTGTCTTGCGGTCCAGGGCTCGCTTCGGGGTGATGCTGCACCGAGAACACCGGACGATCCTGCATGCGGATACCGCAGTTGGAGCCATCAAACAGCGACACATGGGTTTCAAGCACCCCGGCGGGCAGGCTCTGACTATCGACGGCAAAGCCGTGGTTCATCGAGGTAATCTCGACCTTGTTGGTCTCAAGATCCTTAACCGGGTGGTTGGCGCCATGATGGCCGTGGTTCATCTTGACGGTCTGCGCCCCGAGTGCGAGCGCAAGCATCTGATGCCCAAGACAAATCCCGAAAATCGGCAGGCCAGAGTCAAGAACGCCGCGGATCATCGGCACCGCATAGGCCCCCGTCGCCGCCGGATCGCCGGGGCCATTGGACAGGAACACGCCGTCGGGACCATGCGCCAGAACCTCTTCGGCGGTGGCGGTCGCGGGCATGACCGTGACCTCGCAACCGGCACTTGCCAGACAGCGCAGGATGTTGCGCTTGGCGCCGTAATCAATCGCCACCACCTTGTGGCGGGCCTCGGTCTGACGCTTGTACCCTTCGGGCCAGGCCCACCGCATTTCATCCCAGCGATAAGACTGTGCACAGGTCACGGTCTTGGCAAGGTCCATGCCCTCAAGCCCGGCAAAGGCCCGCGCCTTGGCAACCAGGGCGGCGGTGTCGAAATTGCCCTCGGGATCATGGCAAAGGGCGGCATGCGGCGCGCCCTGCTGGCGGATCGCCCGTGTCAGGCGCCGCGTGTCGATCCCGCCAATGGCGATGCGCCCGCGCCGCGCCAGCCACTCGGCCAGATGCTCTTGCGCGCGCCAGTTGCTGGGCTGGGTCGGGTCCCACTTCACGACCATACCCTCGGCCACCGGATCGGCGGTTTCGTCATCCTCGGGGGTGACGCCGGTATTGCCGATATGAGGAAAGGTAAAGGTCACGATCTGCCCGGCATAGGACGGGTCGGTCATGATCTCCTGATAGCCGGTCATCGCGGTGTTGAAACACAGCTCTGCCGTGGTGTCGCCCGTGGCGCCAAACCCATGGCCGTAAAACAGCGTCCCATCCGCAAGGGCCAGGCAGGCGGTCGGGCGGGTCTGGGGCGCGTGGGCCATGGCAGGGATTCTCCGGGTGTGTGCAAATTGGCGCGAACCTAAGGGGGGGTCCGGGCCGGGTCAAGGCACTAGATGGCCCAGTTTGAGGGCAAATACCAGCCCCATGCGCCCGTCGCAGAGCGGTTGCCACCCCCGCGCGTTTTGGATAGTCTGCGGCACTTGTGACAAACCATCGGGATGGAGCGAAATGGAATTGCGGGACCGCATCACTCAGGCCCTTAAACAGGCGATGAAAGACAAGGACGCGGCGCGCCTTGCGACGCTGCGGCTGATCAGCGCGGCAATCAAGGATCAGGAAATCGCCGGGCGTGGCGTAGATGGAGCGCCCTGTGTGGGCGACCCTGAAATCATGGCGATTCTGGCCAAGATGACCAAGCAGCGCAATGAAAGCGCGCGCGCCTATGAAGAAGGCGGCCGCCTTGACCTGGCCGAGCGCGAGCTAAGCGAGATCACCGTGATCGAGGAATTCCTGCCGCGCCAGCTTGACGACGACGAAGTCGCCACCGCCATCGACAAGGCCATCAGCGATGTCGGCGCCACCACGATCCGCGACATGGGCAAGATCATGGGCAAGCTCAAGGAACGCCACGCCGGTCAGATGGATTTCGGCACGGTCGGCCCACAGGTCAAAAACCGCCTCGCCTCTTAACCCGCCATCGGCCCTGGCGGGCGCAGGGCATCGGTCAATTCGCCGTAAAGCACCCTGCGCTCGCCCTCGGACAAAAACGCCCCGATCTCGACCTCGCGGCCCCTGCCCTTGAGCGTGATGTAATGCGCAACCGGCCCACCGGTGGGGTGCATGGTTGCCTTGGCCCAATAGCGGTTACAGTCCCAGTCCTGCACATCGCCGCGCGGATTTGTGCGCACCAGGTGGATCATCTCTGGCCCGATCTCAAGCACCTCGGTGATATTGGCGCTGCGATACGAATGCTCAAGCCCCCACCAGACCCCGGCCAGCGCCAACATCAGAAACGGCAACAGCCCCCAGAGCACGACCGTGCCAAGCAGCGGATAAAGCGGCACGGTGATCAGCGTGAAGGTCGCCAGCACAAAGGCCGCAAAACCACGCCGTGGCAAAGACCGGTGCGGCCAGAGTGTCAGCCGGACCTGTGGGTCGTCTTGCGATGATGTCCATTCATAAGGCATGCCCTGTTTCTAGCTCATGCACGGCGTTTGAAAAGAGGGGGCATGAAATCTCCACCCGATCAACCACATCCCCTGGCCACACAAAAGCCGGCTCAAACCTGCTCCCCTTTTCTTCTGGCCAAAAACATCCTGGGGAGTTTGAGGGGCAAAGCCCCTCATCCAAAAAAACCAAAAGCGCGCCGCAGGCGCTCAATTTCTAAAAACCAACAAAACAACAATTTGCGCGGAGGGCCTGTAAGCCGGATTTTGTCCCGGGGGTTGCCCCCCATGGATGGCCATTCATCTTGAGACGCTGTTGCCAACGCCCCTCTAGCTGCCAACCCGGACCACTGGGCCAAGACGTGCCTGCGGGCGGTATCGGTTGCCCGACCTGCCCCGCGCGCGGTCCCTATTTGGCATTGCTCCCGGTGGGGCTTGCCGTGCCGGTTCGGTTGCCCGTCCCGCGGTGGGCTCTTACTCCACCGTTTCACCCTTACCCGTACACAGTTTCCCTTGGCGAGCCGCAGGTGCGACGGGCGGTTTCATTTCTGTGGCGCTTTCCCTTGGGTTACCCCAGCCGGGCGTTACCCGGCACCGTTGTCTTGTGGAGTCCGGACTTTCCTCGACACCCTTGCAGGTCCCGCGGCCATCCGGCCCTCCGCGCGAGAGTGACTTAGGCGCTCGGGCGCGCGCGGTCAACGGGGAAGCGCGCGGCAAGGTCCTGAAGGGCGGCGCAATCAGCCGCCTCCAGCGGCCCCACGGCATTGGGGCGAAAGCGCAGACGAAAGGCGGACAGGATGGTTTCAAGATCCTCCGCGCCGCTTGGCGGATAGCCAAAGCGCTCGGCCGCCGCAAGAAAGGCCCCTGGTCCGGTTTCAGGCCCGGTGTCCGCCTCGCCCGGCTCGGGCCAGACCGAAAGGCCACCACGTGCCAAGCGGCGCCAGTCAAACCGCGCGCCAGGGTCAAACTTGCGCGCCGGGGCCATGTCGGAATGGGCAATCACCCGCTCGGGCGGGATGCTCCAGCGCTCCATGATCGCGCGCATCAGCCCCTCAAGCGCGCGCATCTGCGGCTCGGGGAAGGGATGCGCGCCGGTATTGGCCAACTCGATCCCGATCGAGCGTGAATTGACGTCCACAACCGCGCCCCATTGCCCTGCCCCGGCATGCCAGGCGCGCTGATCCTCCTCGACCATCTGCCAGATTTCGCCGCGCTCCGAGATCAGGTAATGCGCCGAAACCTCGGCCTGCGCGTCACAGAGCCGCTCAAGCGCGGCGCGCGCGCTTTGCATCGCGGTGTAATGCAGCACGATCATATCGGGCAGCGTACCCAAGCGCCGCGCGCCGAAATTGGGCGAGACCTGTCTTTTGCACGTAGGGTGGGTGAAACCCACGCCCCGCCCCTTTACCCGCCAACCGCCTTGCGGAAGGGGGCCGGGTTCCAGCCGCAGGCATAGCCGTCGCCATCCGGGTCAAGGCCAAGGCGGTCGCGCTCGGGGCCGCCGCGCTTGAGAAACTCGACCTGCGCCAGATCAGGCGAAGCATATTCGGCGCAGTTGCGCTCGAACTTACCGGTCTTGTTGATCCCGACACGGCGATAGACCAGCGTACCAACCGGGTGCTTGGTGGCAAGCGCATAGGCCACGATATTGGGGCCGACATCGCCGGGGCGATTGCCGACGGCCTCGGGCGCGATCACCTGATACTGGGCGCGGTTCTGCGCGATCCGCGAGGCGTCATCTTCAATCGAGCGCTGCTCGCCAACGGCCTCGAAACTGTTTTCGCGCGAAATCCCGGCGGAATTCATCACACCCTCCGGTGCAGGATTGGACGGGCTTGCCTGAAGGATCGGCTGACCGGAATTGGCGGCGGTGGCCTGAAGCGCGGCGCGCGCATCGGCGGCAACATCCGCGCCCGGCTGTGCCGAGGTGGCACCGGGCGGGATGGCGCCCAGAGGCTCCGATGAGACCGCGTTGGGGGCCGGCAGGGCACTTCCCGCCAAGGCGGCGTCACGCGCGGCCTTTTCACGCTGGTATTGGCTATAGTCCTGAAAGCCGACACCCGCCCCGCTATCGGGCACCGCGGGCGCACAGGCCGTGAGCGCCGCAAGGGCAACCGAGCCAAGGATCAAACGCATCTGCTATTTCCTGCCATAAGCTGTTTTGCGAGCGGGTTTACCACCATTTTCCGGGTTTGGCCACAAATCCTGCCGCAGTTTCCAACGCATAGGCGGTGTTGAGCAGATCAGCCTCTTCCCACGGCCGCCCGATCAGTTGCAACCCAAGCGGCAGCCCCTGCTTGTCGATCCCGGCAGGCACCGAAATACCCGGCAGACCGGCAAGGTTGACGGTGACGGTAAAGACATCGTTCAGGTACATCTGCACCGGATCGGCGTCTTTCATCTCGCCAAGGCCAAACGCCGCGCTTGGCGTGGCCGGGGTCAGGATCGCGTCCACACCAGCCTCAAAGGCCAGATCAAAGTCGCGCTTGATCAGCGCGCGCACCCTGCGGGCACGGTTGTAATAGGCGTCGTAAAAGCCCGCCGAGAGAACATAGGTGCCCACCATCACCCGGCGCTGAACCTCGTGGCCAAAGCCCTCGGCGCGGGTTCTCTCGTACATCTCGGTGATGCCATCGCCCTGCGCAAGCTTGGCGCGGTGGCCATAGCGCACCCCGTCATAGCGCGCGAGGTTGCTTGACGCCTCGGCAGGCGCAATCACGTAATAGGCCGGCAGGGCGTATTTGGTATGCGGCAGGCTGATATCGCGGATTTCGGCGCCTGCGGCCTTGAGCATCGCAGTACCATCGGCCCAAAGCTGTTCGATTTCGGCGGGCATGCCCTCCATCCGGTATTCTTTCGGAATGCCGATCACCTTGCCTTTGATATCCCCGGTCAAGGCGGCCTCGAAATCGGGCACCGGGAAATCGGCACTGGTGGAATCCTTGGGGTCGTGGCTGCACATGGCGCTCAGCATGATCGCCGAGTCGCGCACGGATTTGGTCATCGGCCCGGCCTGATCGAGCGAGCTTGCGAAGGCCACGACGCCCCAGCGCGAACAGCGCCCATAGGTCGGCTTGATCCCGGTGATGCCGGTGAAGGCGGCCGGTTGGCGGATCGAACCGCCGGTATCGGTGCCGGTCGCGGCAAGGCAAAGATCCGCTGCCACGGCCGAGGCCGAACCGCCAGACGAGCCGCCGGGCGTCAAAGCCGCGTCATCATTGCCGCGCCGCCAAGGGTTGACCGCATTGCCGTAAACCGAGGTTTCATTGGACGAGCCCATGGCGAATTCGTCCATGTTGAGCTTGCCCAGCATAATCGCGCCCGCATCGAACAGGTTCTGGGTGACGGTCGATTCGTACTCCGGCTTGAAGCCTTCAAGGATGCGGCTGGCGGCCTGGCTTGGCACGCCCTTGGTGCAAAACAGGTCCTTGATCCCGAGAGGAATACCGCACATCGACGGGGCATCGCCCGCCTTGATCCGGGTATCGGCGGCGTGCGCCTGGTCGCGGGCGAGATCGGGGGTGTGATGCACAAAGGCATTGAGCGCCCCGGCACCTTCGATCTGGCTCAGGCAGGCCTCGGTCAACTCAAGCGCGGTGACATCGCCCTTGCGCAGGGCATCGCGGGCCTCGGCAATCGTGAATTTGTTCAGATCGGTCATTATTCCACCACCTTAGGAACCGCAAAGAAGCCCTCGCGCGCATCGGGCGCGTTCGACAGGATCTCGGCCTGTTGATTGCCGTCCGTGACCACATCTTCGCGACGCTTGAGGCGCATCGGCGTGACGCTGGTCATCGGTTCGATGCCTTCCACGTCGACTTCGTTGAGCTGTTCAATGAAACCAAGGATGGTGTTGAATTCCTCGGCCAGCGCAGGCAGCGCGTCCTCGGTCACACGGATGCGGGCCAGCTTGGCCACTTTGGCGGCGGTCTCTCGGTCGATCGACATGGGTTTCTCCGGTAATCCTGTTGCCCAAGCGTTTAGCGCCCGAGGCCATTGGGCGCAAGCATATGAGCGTGCCAAAACCCCGCTCGCGGATAAGGATCGCCCGGAAATGCGCCGCTTGGCCCTTTCCTATGGCGCAAGTCTTGCTAGTCTTTGCTAAACTGGAAAAAGGATACGCAGAATGAAGATCACCTGGCTTGGGCATTCATCGTTTCGGATCGAGATCGCCGAACTGGTTTTGTTGGTCGATCCCTGGCTCAACGGCAACCCGATGTTGCCCGAGGACAGTCACGACGCGGCGACCGAAGGGGCGACGCATATCCTGTTGACCCACGCGCATTTCGATCACGTCGCCGATGTTCTGCCGCTGGCGCGCAAACAGGACCTGACCGTGGTCGGGCAATATGACCTGATGGCGCATTGGGAGGCGCAGGAAAAGATCGAGGTTATCGGGTTCAACAAGGGCGGCACAGTCGATCTTGGCGGGGTCAAGGTGACGATGGTACATGCCACCCATTCGACCAGCTTTGGCACGGATGACGGCCCAAAGGTGCCCGGCACCGAATGCGGCTATATGATCGCGGGCGAGGGTCACGTGATCTATGTCTCGGGCGACACCGATGTGATGGCCGACATGGGCGTGTTTCACGATCTGCACCAGCCCGATATCGGTATTCTATGTGCGGGCGGGCATTTCACCATGGATATGCGGCGCGCGGCTTATGCGGCGAAAAAGTTCTTTGATTTCAAAACTGTGATCCCCTGCCATTACCGTACCTTCCCGATTTTGGAACAATCGGCCGAAGAGTTGACGAAGGCGCTGCCCGGCGTTGATTTGATCGAACCGCAGGTGATGGAGCCGATCAAGATCTGACAGTGTGGCAATCGGGGCATGGGGGCGCTGCCCCCGCCCAAGAAAATTCGGCGAATTTTCTTGGGCCCCCCGGAGTATTTTTGGAACGATGAAAGAGATCAGGTCGTGCGGCGGCGGCGCTGTGGTTTGGGGCGTTGCGGACGCAGGGGTTTGGCGGCCTTTTCGACCTCGGGTTCCTGCGGCATGCCAAGCTGATCGCGCAGCACGCGCGGGCGGATTTCCTCGACTTCGCCGGGTTTGAGTTGACCCAATTGAAACGGCCCGTAAGACACCCGGATCAGCCGGTTCACCGAGAGGCCGACCGCCTCCATCGCGCGGCGGATCTCGCGGTTCTTGCCTTCACGGATCGACACCGTGATCCAGGCATTCGCCCCCTGCTGGCGATCCAGCGAGACCATCATGCCCTGAAACCGTTCGCCATCGACCGTGAGGCCCTTGCGCAGCGGCTCAAAAGTGGCATCGGTCGGGCGGCCATTGACGCGCACGCGGTAGCGGCGCAGCCAGCCGGTTGAGGGCAGTTCGAGTTTGCGCTTGAGGCCGCCGTCATTGGTCAGCAAAAGCAGCCCTTCGGAATTGAGATCGAGTCGGCCGACGCTCATCACCCGGGGCAGGTCTGCGGGCAGATCGTCATAGATGGTGGCGCGCCCCTGTTCGTCACGGTTCGTGGTCACAAGGCCTGTCGGCTTGTGATAAAGCCAGAGCCGCGCCGGTTCGGGCGCCTCCAATGCGCGGCCATCCACCACCACCTTGTCGGCGGGGGTCACGTTCAACGCGGCGCGGGTGATCTTGACGCCATTGACGGTCACGCGGCCGGCCTCGATCAGGCGCTCGGCCTCGCGGCGGCTGGCGATGCCGGCGCGCGCGATGACCTTGGCGATCCGGTCGCCTTCTGGGGGTTTGGTGCTCATGGGTCATCGCTTAGCCTATTCGCGGGACTTGCGAAAGTGGTGATGGCGGGGCAAAGACACGCCATGACGTTCAAAAGCCATATGATGACAGCGCTCGACGAGGCGCGCGCCGCGGCCCTGCGCGGCGAGGTGCCGGTGGGCGCCGTGGTGGTCGACCCAAACGGTCAGGTCGTGGCAAAGGCGGGCAATCGCACGCGCGAATTGAACGACCCCACGGCACATGCCGAAATCCTCGCGCTGCGCGCGGCCTGCGCGGCCAAGGGCAGCGAGCGGCTGGTGGGTCATGATCTTTACGTCACGCTGGAGCCCTGCGCGATGTGCGCCAGCGCGATTGCCGGGGCGCGGATTGCGCGGCTGTATTACGGGGCGAGCGATCCGAAATCGGGCGGTGTCGCGCAGGGCGCGCGGGTGTTCACCCATCCGCAGTGTCATCATGTGCCCGAGGTTTACGACGGGATTGCTGCGCGCGAGGCGGAAGAGATGCTGAAAGCCTTCTTTCAGGACCGGCGCGGCACAGATCTCTAACCGCCCGCTAGAGGGTGTTGCCTTCAATCGAATTCACGCGACGCCCTCTAACCTACTCATTTCGCATGCTCTAGAGGATCGTCAGCGCGTCCACCAGGAACGGGTGGCGCGCAATGGCCGGATCAACCACCGCCTGGCGTATGATCGGCTTTAACGTCTCGGCCAGCGTTGCTGGCATATCCTGTAATATCCCCTTGCGGGCAGTCACGCTTATGGTGCGCGTCAGCGGCGCCATCGGCAATTCCAGAACGTCGATCTGATCGGCAAACCGGCGCGCCCGCATCAGCGCCAGCGGCGTCATGATGGTCCAGCCGGTGCCCTGCCCGACCAGCGCCAGAATGGCGTGATAGCTATCAAGCTCGAACCGATGCGGCAGCGTCAGGTTCTGGCGCGCCAGATGCGACGAGATCAGCCGCCCCATGTAATGACGCTGTGTATACTGGATCAGCGGCAGGCGCTTGAGCTGTCGCAAGACATCGCCATCCTTGTCGATCACCCCTTTGGGCGCGGCCACGGCAAAGCCTTCGCGCAGGATCGGATGAACCTCGACCCAATCGGTTTCGGCGCCAAATTCGGCGGCGACGATCATATCAAGGGCGCGCGCGTCAAGCTGATCATAGAGGTGATGGCTGGCGCCGGTTTCCAGAAGGAACTGACAGCGGGTCAACTCGCCGGCCATATGGGTCAGAAGCTGGGGCGTGACATCGGCCTCGAGGTCTTCGATCATGCCAAGGCGAAAGCGGGTCAGGGTCGAGAGTTGCGACATCGCAAGCTCGGCGCGCGCCTGCGCGGCCTCGTTAAGGATCGCCTGAGCGCGGCGATGCATGATCTCGCCCGCCGGGGTAAGACGAATCGGGCGCGCATTGCGTTGCAGCAAAGTGGCCCCGACCGCGCTTTCAAGATTGGTAAGTTGCTGGCTGACCGCCGAGGGGCTTGCCCCAAGGCGGCGCGCGGCGGCGGAAATCGAGCGTTCATCGGCCGCGGCCATGAACACCTCGATCCCCCAAAGGGTTATCCGGCCGGGGCTTTCAACCATGTGGGGTTACTTGCCAAGCTTCGACAGCTTTTCCTGCAACTCGGCCAGCTGTTTCTTGATGTCGCCAAGGTTGTCGTCTTCCGGCGCCTCATCCTTGGACGTGGATTGGCCGGGCATTTTGCCAAGGCCTGTGATGCCACCGGTCATGGCCTTCATAAAGGCCTCTTGCTGGGCGCGCATGGCGTCCATTCCCGGCATGGCACCAATCGGGCTTGCCTTGGTCATGTTGTCCAAAATCTTGGATTGACCATCGCGCAGCATCTCGAAGCTGGCAGCCAGAAATTCGGGCACGACGCTTGTGGCCTGGGTGGTATAGCTGCGCACCAGATCGTTGAGCACGTTGAGCGGCAGAACGCTTTCGCCGCGGCTTTCGTGCTCGGCGATGATCTGCAACAGATACTGACGGGTCAGGTCGTCGCCGGATTTCAGGTCGATGATCTGAACTTCGCGGCCATCGCGGATGAATTCCGAAATATCTTCCAGCGTGACGTAATCGGACGTCTCGGTATTGTACAACCGGCGGCTGGCATAGCGTTTGATCAGCAGCGGTTTTTTGGTGTCGGCCAAGGGGTATCCTCCCGGAAAATGCAGCGCTGCAGCGTAGCTTAGACGCAAGTGCGGCAAAAAGAAAGAGCGAGCCTTTCGGCTCGCTCTTCGCAGTTCATACCCGTCAGGGAGGGGTCTGGGTATGTAACCTGCTATTACTTGGCCGCTGCAGTGGCTTTCTGGGTCGCTGCAGTCACGTCTTCTGCGGCTTTCTTGACGGCTTTGGTCGCGTCGTCCTGCATGGATTTGCCGGCCGACATCATCAGCTCAACAGTTTCCATTTGCACTTTTTTCGCGATTTCAGCGAAAGCGGCCATGTTCTCGGACGCTACTTCGGCGTTGGCCGATGCGAAATCGGTGAACGCTTTGGCGTAGTCAGCGGGCTCTGCCTTGGCTTTGGAGATGTCGTTCAGCTTGGCAAGGGTCTCTTTGGTCCACTTGGTGGAGATCTCGGCCGATTTCTCGGCAGCCGACAGAGCAACACCCGAAAGCTTTTCGCTCAGAGCAGCCTGGTTCTTGAAGGCATCGTCCATTGCTTTGGTGTCGACGGGGAATGCGCCCATGATGTCTTTGATTGCGCTGTTGAAGTCTTGTGTCTTAGCCATTTGGTAAGTCCTTTCGGTTGAGCGGCGTTCATTGCCGTGTTCTGTATTCTGGAGCTAGATATACATGCCGCACTGCAGCATTTCAAGCTTTTTCTGCAGTGCAGCAATTATTTTCTCAACCGAAAGGAAAAGCCTTTAAAACCCCTCACTTGCTTTGACACGCACATAGGTTCCGGGGGCCGGGGCCAAGGGCGGATGATCCGAATCGCCCGGCTCACGGGCAGGAATCATCTTGCCCGAGCGCTTTTTGAGCCAGCTTTCCCAACGCGGCCACCATGAGCCCTCGGTAAAGGTGGCGCCCTCAAGCCAGTCATCGGGCGCGAGGCTCAGGTCGTCATTGGTGTAATGGCCGTATTTCTTTTTCGAGGGCGGATTGACGATACCGGCGATATGGCCCGATTCCGAGACGATAAAGGTCCGGTCCTTGGCGCCGGTCTGTTGAAAGCCGCGATAGCAATCTTTCCAGGCCGCAATGTGGTCAGTCTCGCAGGTGATTGCCATGAGCGGCACTTTCACATCGCTGATATGAAGCTTTTCGCCCAGGATCTCGAAACCACCCTCGATGAATTCGTTCCGCTGGCATAGCCCGCGCAGATATTGCGTTGTCATCCGGCCCGGAAGATTGGCCCCATCGCCATTCCAATAAAGCAGATCAAAGGCAGGCGGGGTTTCCCCCATCATATAGCTTTTGACCGCCGGCTGATACACAAGGTCCTTTGAGCGCAGGAACGACATCGTGCGCGACATGATGAACGAGCGCAGCAAGCCCTGCTGGGCCACTTCCTGTTCGATCGCGTCGATGAAATCATCCTGCAGGAAGGGGGTAAACTCGCCCTGCTCCGAGAAATCGGTAAGCGCGGTAAAGAAGGTGGCGGATTTGATCGACTTGTCGCCGCGTTTCTCAAGCAGCGCCAGCGTCAGGTGAAGCGTTGTGCCCGCGATGCAATAACCCACGGCATTGACCTGTTTCTCGCCGGTGATCGCCTTGACCTCGGAAATGGCGGTCAGAAAGCCCTCTTCTATATACTCATCAAGGCCGACGTCCGCATAGCTTTTGTCCGGGTTGACCCAGGCCACCACGAACAGGGTATAGCCCTGATCGGTGAGCCATTTGATCATGCTGTTCTGGGCCTTGAGATCGAGAATGTAGAACTTGTTGATCCAGGGCGGAAAGATGATCAGCGGGGTGGTGTGCACCTCATCGGTGGTCGGCGTGTATTGGATCAGCTCCATCATGCGATTGCGATAGACCACCTCGCCGGGGGTGGTGGCGATGTTTTCGCCAAGCACAAAGGAGGTCTCATCGGCCAGACGCACCACAAGCTCGCCCTTGTTGGCCTCAAGATCCGCGATCAGGTTTTCCAGACCCGTCACAAGCGACGCGCCCTCGGTTTCAACCGCGCGTTCAAGCGCGTCGGGGTTGGTGCCCAGAAAGTTGGTCGGCGACATCATGTCGATGATCTGATGCGCGAAGTAATCCAGCCGCCGCTTTTCCTTGGGGTCAAGGTCGTCCACGCCCGCGACCGCATCCTCGATCGCCTGCGCGTTGAGGGCGTATTGCTGTTTGATGAACTTGAAATAGGGGTGGCTCTGCCAGAGCGGATTGGTGAACCGCTTGTCCCCGTCCAGGATATTGGGCGTTTCCTCAAGCTCCGCGCCATCGCCGCGCAACATCAATTGCTGCGCCTCCATGAAGTGACGCACCGACTTGCCCCAGTATTCAAGCTGCTGCTCGTACATCTTGCCGGGGTTTTCGAGGATCTCGGACCAATAGGAACTGGCCGCCTTGTTAAACAACTCCTGCGAGGGCGTGTTCAATGTCGGGTTGGCCGGATTACGCGAGGCGAGCACCTGAATAAGGCGCTGTGAGAGCTGTTCGACCTTAGCGAGATTTTCATTCAACTTTTCTATATTTTCGCCTGCGACATCGTCTTGCATTGCCATCTATACAATTTCCCTTTAACTCTTTCTGCTATGCAGCATAACGTCGTCAGGCCGGAGGGGCAGTGCGACGGATGGAACCGGGCTATCTGCCGTTATTTAGGCACACCTGCCTTAGTAGGAGACGAAACTATGCGTTACATGGCAACTTACGACCTGATGGAAACCCTCCGCAATACCAATCAATGGCTCGGTGCGTCGGCTCTCTCAATGGCATCCTATCCTGTTTTCAGCATGGTGCCAAACCCTGCTTTGAACTGGATGGCCGCTTGGGGCGAGGTGACCGAGCGCACGTTCCAACGCATGGTGACCAAGCCCGACTGGGGTATCGACAGCATTACCGGCGACGACGGGCGTGACCATATCGTCACCGTCGAAACCACCGTGAAGCGTGCTTTTGGCGACCTCATTCACTTCAATGTCGCAGGCCGCGCACCGATGGCGCGCCGGGTTCTGCTCGTGGCGCCGATGTCGGGCCACTATGCGACGCTTCTGCGCTCTACCGTGCGCTCGCTTTTGCCCGATTGCGATGTCTATGTCACCGATTGGCACAATGCCCGCGATATTCCGGTCTCGGAAGGCAAGTTCGACATTGAAGATTACACCGTCTACCTGATGGATTTCATGCGCGAGCTTGGCTCGGATCTGCATGTGATCGCCGTCTGCCAGCCTGCGCCGCTGACCCTTGCCGCCACCGCCTATCTGGCCGAGCTTGACCCCGACGCACAGCCGCGCACCCTGACCCTTATCGGTGGCCCGATTGACCCCGACGCAACCCCGACCGATGTCACCGACTTTGGTCGTCGCGTCACGATGGGCCAGCTTGAAGAGACCATGATTCAACGCGTCGGCTTTCAGCGCAAGGGCGTTGGCCGACTGGTTTATCCCGGGTTGCTGCAACTGGCGTCTTTCGTGTCGATGAACGGCGAGCGTCATGCCCAGGCGTTCTCGGATCAAATCGGCCGCGTCGCGCGCGGCGAATCCGGTGATCACGATGCCCACAACAAGTTCTACGATGAATATCTCGCCGTGATGGATATGCCTGCGGAATTTTACCTTTCCACGGTCGAGCGGATTTTCAAGGGCCTTGAAATTGCCCAGAACCGCTTTGTCGTGAATGGCCATAAGGTTGATATGGGCAAAATCACCAATGTCGCCGTGAAAACCGTCGAAGGCGGCAAGGATGACATCTCGGCACCGGGCCAATGTGTCGCCGCTCTGGCGCTTTGCACCGGTCTTCCGGATGACAAAAAGGCAAGCTATCTTGAGCCCGACGCCGGCCATTACGGTATCTTCGCCGGGCGCAGCTGGCGCAACAACATCCGCCCTCTGGTGCTTGATTTCATCGACGCGAATTCGGCGGCCCCTGCCCCGAAAAAGGCGGCGAAATCGACCCCCAAAGCGGCCAACAAGAACCTCGCCGCGAACGGCTGACCCGATCCACAATGACAAAAGGGCCGCTGATCCTCTCAGCGGCCCTTTTTGTTTGCGCCCGCCAAATGGTGCTCAGGCATCCACCCGCTTTTGCAGCACGAACGGCTGTTCCAGCCAGGCGCGCAACGCAGCAGTCGTCGCCTCTGGCGCTTCCATCGGGGGCAGATGGCCGGCCCCCTCGATCACCGACAGGCTTGCATAGGGAATGAGGTCGGCCATGAAGCTGTGGCGCTTGACCGGCGTCAGCCCGTCATGGCGCCCGCAGAGCACCAATGTCGGCACCTTGCAGCGCCTGAGCACCGATTGATAATCACGCCTGCGCTGTAGCGCCCGAACCTGGCGCACAATCGCATCGGCGCCAATATTCTCGGCCATTTCCGTAAGATGCGCGATAATCGCCGCGCGCCCCGTGCCCGGCGCAAGATAGTCGGGCAACAAGAAACTCTGCACCGCATCGGCAAGGCTGCCCGAGCGCAGCTTGATGATAAACGGCTCATAGGCGGTGGCCGATTGCGGTGTTTCGGCAAGCGGATTGGTATCCATCAGCGCGATCCGCGACACCCGGTCAGGGGCGCGGCGCAAAATCTCCATCGCGACAATCCCGCCCATCGACAGCCCCGCCAGCGCAAAGCGCCGGGGCAGCACGTCAAGCAGGGACGATGCGATTTCCTCAACCCGGTCGCCGCCAGTAATCGGGGCCGTCGTGACCGCCGTGTCGCGACTCAAATCCGTCAATTGCTGTGTGAAAAGCCGCGCGTCGCACATCATGCCGGGCAAAAACACCACCGGATCATGGGTCATGAAACATCCTTTTACTCGATCCCGGACCAAACCGGCTCGCCCCAGATTGACACCAGATCAAGCCCTGTGGTCAAGCCAATGCGCCCGCGCGGGCTATAATATGCCATTGATCCAGCCCAGCATGAGCGCGATCGCGCCCTCGGTGTTACCGGGCGACATGATATCGCCCGCGATGACATGGGCATAGGCGTCGTCCCCCGGCGCAAGCGCGGGGCGCATCCGGGTCACCGGCCCGCCCCAGCCCTGCTCGATCCCTGCCGTCAGGTCGGGCCGCACCACCTTGTCGTCATCCGAATAGTAAAACAGCGCCGGAACCGTCACATCGCCGTAATCAAGCCCGCGCGCATGGGCCACGATCTCCGCCATCGGAAAGACCGCCGCGCTTGGATATTCGGTGGTCCATTCGGCGGCCTGCAACGGGCTACGCGGTTCAAACTTGCGCCGCTTTCCCGCCAGAAGCGGCAGCCAATGCCGCGCGCCCGGAAGCGTCAAGAGCGGCGCCATCGGGTTGTTGATCCCGAAATTGGGCGAGACCATGATCACCCCCGCCACGCCCTCGCGCAGCGCCGGATCATGCAGCGCGGCCGCGGCGATGGTGGCGCCGGTCGAGGTGGCTATCACGATCACACGATCCCCCACCGCGCGCGCCACCGCCAGGGCCTCGGCGGCGTCAGCCATCCAATCCCTTACAGTGGCCTCGCCCATGGCATCGGGCGTGCGCCCATGGCCGCGAAACCGGGTGTAGACAAGGTTGGCGCCAAGCGCCTCGGCCACGTGATCCGGCACCGGGCGGATTTCCTGGCTTGAGGCGGAAAACCCGTGCAGATAGACCAGCGAAACAGGCGTGCGCGTCTCGGGCTGCCCGGCCCAGATCACGCGTTTCTGGCTATCGGGGCGAAGGTCGGAATAGGCCGACTCGACGCTCCCAAGGTAAACGCCAACCCCCTCGCCAAATTTGCGCTCGTCAAACGGCGCGGGCGCGGCGATCTCCTCAACAGGGGCCAGCACGAAACCGGCGATGACCAGTAGGGCAAGCGCCAGAACCGCCCGCCCGAGCCCTCTCAGCCCCCTGCGCATCAAACGCCCCCTGCCCCTGCAAGAACCTCTTCAACCGAGCGCGCGATCAGCGCGAGACAGGCTGGATCAGAGAACCGGTGATCGGCCCCATCGACCAGTGTAAGGCGCATATCCGGGCCATACGAGTGGTCCAAAAGCCGCATTGCGACCGACATATCCACATCTTTATCGGCGGTTCCTTGCAAAAATCGAACACTGAACGGCAAATTCAGCGGATCGCGCAAAACCAGCTGATCGCGGCCATCCTCGATCAGGCGGCGGGTGATGATATAGGGCTCGCCATACTCGCTTGGCAGGGCCACCTGCCCGGTTTCGGCCAGTTCGGCGCGCTGCGCGTCGTCAAATCCGGCCCACATTGAATCTTCGGTGAAATCCGGCGCGGCGGCGATGGTGACAAGCCCCGCGATCCGCTCGGGCATCGCACGCGCGAGCAGCAAGGATATCCAGCCGCCCATGGACGAGCCGACCAGAACCTGCGGGCCATTGGTCAGCGCGGTGATCGCCGCTCCTGCATCCGCCGCCCAATCGCCGATGCATCCGTCGGTGAACGCACCCGACGATTGCCCATGACCGCAATAGTCAAACCGCAGAAAGGCGCGCCCGGTTTTGCGGGCCCAGTCTTCAAGATAGAGCGCCTTGGTGCCCTCCATGTCGGATTTGAACCCGCCCAGAAACACCAGGCCGGGCTGTGCGCCGGGGCTCTGGTGATAGGCCAGTTTGCGGCCCGTGTCGGTGGTCAGGTAAGCGGGATCGGTCATCGCATGCTCCGTCGTTACATCGCGCGATCATGCACCGCGACGCGGCGGCGGGCAAACCGGTATTTGCCCTAGCCCTCGACAGGGCGCAACGTCAGGGCAAGACCGCCGCCGAGAAACGCCATTCCAGCAAAGCCCGCAAGCGCGCCGGTCGGGCCGATGAACGATAGCGCGCCACCAAAGACCCCGGCGAGCAACAGGATGATCCCGATGGCGGTATTGGCCAGCGCGGCGTTTTGCGAGCGTTTGTTTTCGTCCGATATATCAACAAGGTAGACCGATCGCGCCTGACGCACCCCGTGATAGGCAAGCATCAAGGCAAACAGGATCGCCGGGATCACGCCGGGGGCACTGGCAAGCCCAAGACCCTCGGCAAAGATCGCCGCCAGCATGGCACATCCGGCGCCGACCCCGGCCAGCAAAAGCACCTTCGGGCTATGGCCATCGGCCATCCGCCCCCAGATATAAGAGCTTAGAAACGAGGCCCCCGAAGAAGCAAGCACAAGCGCCCCAAGGGTGTTGAGCGCCGCGCCCCCCTGCGCCGACAAAAGCACCATATAGGGCGGCGCAAGAGCGGTTGAGACCAGCAAACCGCGCACAAGGATGAAGCGGCGCAAATTGGTGTCATTACGCAGGATCGCGAGGTATCCGCGCGCTGCTCTGGTGGTTTCGGGCGTGCTGTCGTCCTCATTAAGCTGCGCCAGGATAATCGCTGCAAGCCCCCAAGCCAGCGCCGCCACCCCAATGGCGCCGACAATCGCGCCGCGCGTCTGCAAAACCCCGGTCAAAAGCAGCCCCGCAAAGACAAGCACCGCCGCCGCCGACACCGATCCGGCAAGGCCGGTGACCGCCCCGCGCCGCGATTGGCCAACGGTTTTTCCAAGGATGTCCTTGTAAGACACCGAACAGGCCGCGCGGGCCAAGGCAAGCACCGCCAAAAGCGCACAGATCACAAGGCCTGCGGCCCAGCCCTCGAGCACAAGCGCCGCCCCGGCGATCAAAGCGGCCGCGCCACCCTGCACCGTGCTTCCCGCAACCCAGACCCAACGCCGCTGGCTCAATCGTTGCATCCAAGCGCCGAACACAAGCTGCGGCAAGAGAGCACCCGCCTCGCGGATCGGCACAAGAAGGCCCACAAAAAACGCCGGTGCCCCAAGGATGCCCAAAAGCCAGCTTAGCACCAGCTTTGGGTCGATCAGGCCATCGGCGATTTTGGTCAGTGTAAGGGCAAACACGTGACGACGGGCATTGCGCGCCTCGCCGCCTGTCATCTCAGTCGAAACAAGGCGCGCGGTCAGATTATTCAGTACCGTTTTCAACGCGCCTCCGGAGCAAATCAGCCCCCGACATACGCCCCCTCACGCGGACGGTAAAACACTTTCTGGTTATGCAGACGCCCCAGAAGGTCGTGAATTTGGCGCACGGCCACATCCGCGTCTGCGGCACTGTCCCCGGTCTTGTCGAACTGCGCGGCCAATTCGGCCTTGGTCTGGCGCAGCGAGGTTTCGATCAGGTCCATATCTTCAACGGTCAGTTCGAAGTTTGAATTATAAGTCGCCATACGACGCGCCCCTTTGCTGAGTGTTTCGTGGAATATCGAATGATTCCCATATACGGCAAGTTAGGCATCATTTGCGACAAGTCCATTAATTTTTTCAATCTGCGTCAATGTGTTACGAATTCCCTTTGTATGCAAAGGAACACGGTAAATCCGGGCGCTCAAAGCGTGGCGGCAGGTCTTGACGCGCGTGGTGCGCGCGGGCATACCACCGCCATTGACCCGCAACCGGGCGCTCCGTGGGCGCCAAACCGACGAGGAGCCGCGATATGGCCCAGATTTCCCTCACTTTTCCCGACGGCTCCAAGCGCGAGTATGCGCCCGGCATCACCCCTGGTGAGGTCGCCGCAGACATCTCGACCTCGCTTGGCAAAAAGGCGATTTCGTCCTATGTCGACAATCAACACTGGGATCTGCAATGGCCGATCGACCGTGATGCGGCCATCAGCATCAACACCCTCAAGGATGAGACTCCGGCGCTTGAGCTAATCCGTCATGACCTTGCGCATGTGATGGCGCGCGCGGTGCAAGAGCTTTGGCCAGACGTCAAGGTCACCATCGGCCCGGTCATCGCCAATGGCTGGTATTACGATTTTGATCGCGCCGAGCCGTTCACGCCCGAAGACCTGGGCCTGATCGAGAAAAAGATGAAGGAAATCATCAACCTGCGCGACGCCGTCAAAACCGAAATCTGGGATCGTGCCCGCGCCATCAAGCATTACGAGGACAATGACGAGCCCTTCAAGGTCGAGCTGATCGAGGCGATCCCCGGCGACGAGCCGCTGCGCATGTATTGGCATGGGGCCTGGCAGGATCTCTGCCGTGGGCCGCATTTGCAAAACACCGGTCAGCTTCCGGCCGATGCGTTCAAACTGATGTCGGTGGCCGGGGCCTATTGGCGCGGCGACAGCGATCGCAAGATGCTTCAGCGTATCTATGGCGTGGCCTTTACCGGCAAGGAAAAACTCAAGGAATACATGACCTTCCTTGAAGAGGCCGAAAAGCGCGACCACCGCAAGCTTGGCCGCGAGATGGACCTTTACCACATGCAGGAAGAGGCGCCGGGCCAGATCTTCTGGCACCCGAACGGCTGGAAAATCTATACCACGCTTCAGGATTACATGCGCCGCAAGCAGAACCGCGATGGCTATGTCGAGGTGAACACCCCGCAGGTGGTCAACCGCAAGCTCTGGGAAGAATCCGGCCATTGGGACAACTACCAGGAACATATGTTCATCGTTGAAGTCGACGAAGAGCACGCCCGAGAAAAGACGGTGAATGCGCTCAAGCCGATGAACTGTCCCTGCCACGTGCAGGTGTTCAATCAGGGCCTCAAATCCTATCGCGATCTGCCGCTGCGGATGGCCGAATTTGGCAGCTGTAACCGCTATGAACCCTCGGGCGCGCTGCATGGGATCATGCGGGTGCGTGGCTTTACCCAGGACGACGCGCATATTTTCTGCACCGATGATCAGATCGAGGTGGAAACCAAGAAGTTCATCGAATTCCTGGCCGGGATTTACGCCGACCTTGGCTTTAACGACTGGACGATCAAGCTCTCGACCCGCCCGGAAAAGCGGATCGGGTCCGAGGAAAGCTGGGATCGGGTTGAGGCGGCGCTTGGCGATGCCTGCAAGGCGGCCGGGTATGAGTACGAAATTCAGGAAGGCGAAGGCGCGTTTTACGGGCCCAAGCTTGAGTTTGTGCTGACCGACGCGATTGGCCGCGACTGGCAATGCGGCACGCTTCAGGTTGATCCCAACCTGCCAGAGCGGCTGGATGCGAATTACATCGGCACCGACGGGGCCAAGCATCGCCCGGTCATGTTGCACCGTGCGGTTCTGGGCTCGTTCGAGCGCTTTATCGGCATCCTGATCGAGGAACATGCCGGCAAGCTGCCGTTCTGGCTTGCGCCGCGTCAGGTGGTTGTCGCCTCGATTGTTTCGGATGCGGATGACTATGTGCAAGAGGTCACCGCCAAACTTGTCGCGCTTGGCGTGCGGGCCGAGGCCGATGTGCGCAACGAAAAGATCAACTACAAGGTCCGCGAGCATTCGCTTGGCAAGGTGCCGGTCATTCTTGCCTGTGGCATGCGCGAGGTTGAGGAAAAAACATTGTCAGTCAGACGCTTGGGAGAAAAACACTCCAGCGTTCAGACGCTTGAAGAGGTCGCCGTGGCGCTTGCAAAAGAGGCCACGCCGCCCGATCTGACGTGATGCCTGCCCCGCGCGCCCAAACCCGGGCGTGCGGGGAACGCTTTAAAAATGCGACTTGGGTTCGTCGGGCTTGCCCGCCGCAATCGCCAGAACACCGGCCAGCCCGGTAAAGCCAAGCGGGAACATGGTGAACACGCCAAACCCGAAAGCGTAATACATCAAGCCCGCCGAGATCAGCAGCAAGAGACCGCCCCAAAGCGCGCGCATCTTGGCCATGGCCCCCCCGGCGATGGCCAGCAAAGGCGCCAGAAAGCTTGCTGTGCGGATCAGGGCCGGGTCGCTGACCTGTTGGGCCAGACCTTCGATCTCGCCGAAACGGTCGATCGCCTCGGTATAGCCATAGCTGAAAAACCCTACGAGAATCGCCAGAAGACCGCCGATTATCCCCAATACCATCGCTGCGCTGCGCATGACCGCTCCTTACTAAGTTATTCGTGTATATAGGGATTTTCGCGCGCTATCCAAGAAGCGCCGTTTGGGTATCACTGCCCCAGCCAAGATAAAGCGTGCCGTTTGCGTCAATCAGCGGGCGTTTCATCAGGGTCGGATGCTCTGCCAAGAGCACCTCCGGGGCACGGGCGCGTTCAGATTCGCTCAATCCCCGCCAGGTTGTAGACTTGCGGTTGACCAAAGCCTCGCCGAACTGCGCCAGTGCGGCGGCGATCACGTCTTGCGGCACGCCCTCGGCGCGGACATCGCGAAACTCGGCATTCTTTAGCACTTTCAATGCCTTGCGGCAGGTATCACAGGTTTTCAAACCATATAGGATCATCACAGCCCCCTCTTTTGCCGCCTCAATAACGGGCAATTTCCCGCCCGTCACGGAGTTTCGCTTGATTTTTACAAAGGCAATGCAATCATTCAACCTGTGGCGCATGGCATCGCGGGCGGCCTCTTTGCCCCCGTCATGCGTCATATGGCCCGGCATAATCCCGGGGAAGAGCGACGAAAAGGAGAAGCGGAATGCCAACTGGCACCGTGAAATGGTTCAATACGACAAAGGGTTACGGATTTATTGCCCCCGATGGCGGCGGTCAGGATGTGTTCGTGCATATCTCGGCGGTCGAACGCTCGGGGCTGACGGGCCTTGCCGACGATCAGAAGGTCGGGTTCGAACTTCAGGAAGGGCGCGACGGGCGCAAGATGGCGGCGGATCTGACGCTGCTTTAGGCGCTTTTTGGGCTGTGAAATGACAAACAGGGCGCGCATGCCGCACGCCCTGTTCGGGATAGGTTTACGTGATCGCCCCGGATCAGTTGCAGCCTTTGGCCCCCACCGGGCAATCGAGGTGCGCGCGTGCGCTGACCTGTGTCGCGCGATGGTGACGGATTTTCTTGCGCACCGGATGCGCCATAACCTGTTGATAAGACTGCGCCTGATTGGGCTGGCCACAACAGATCACCCCGTTAAGCGACACCGGCTGCAGGCCGGTCGGGCAGTAGTTTGCACCGCTCTCATAGGCATAGACGCGCGGCCCCTCGGCAAGACCGGGGGTGGCAAGTACGGCCAGGGCAAGCCCGGCAACGATAGGTGAAAGGTAACGCATAAAACCCTCGTAAATATGGTTAATAGCCCGAATTCATTACCCGACAGGGTATAGGACCACGCCCCCCTGTCAAATTTTTAAAATGGAAACAGTGTGTTTTCAAATCGGTGTGGTCCGGGCGAAACGCATGGCGCGCCCTAGCCCAAGGCGCGCGCCGCGATCACCCCGGCACAGGCGGACACCCCGGTCAAAACCGTGCCCCATGTGACGTCGACCACGACCATCTGCCAGTGCCAGTCGCGCAGGCTGGCGTAATTGGTGAACTCATAGGTGCCATAGGCCATCGCGCCCAGGGCCGCCCCGGCCAAAAGCGCGGTCAGCGGCGCACCTTCGCGCAGCGCGGGCAGCGAAACGAACCACAGGATGCCTGCCACATAGGCCAGATAGAACAGCGCGGCGGGCACAAGGCGCAACTCGGTCGCCAGCATATCGCCGATATGCCCCTCAAACAGCGGGCGCATCACGGTCTTGAGCATGATCGCATCAAGGCAGAGGAAAACGATCGCGGTGACAAGGTAAAGGATCAGGGTTTGCATGGGTCCGGCCTGTTTTGGGGTTTAGATGGGGTACGCAGGGGGCCGGGGATTGGATGGGTTTTAGATGCGGTGCCCCATAAATGCGCACCCTACGAGAGAAACGATTTGTTAACCATGGCGTGGTCCTGTGGGCTCATGTCAACTTATCTTCGGCCCCGACAACCAGGTGCCTGCGTTTTCTTCACTGTAACGCTAGCGAACCGACGGTCAGACGTTCTGACGCGAGAAATCGCGTCGTTGCGGAGTGCCGTCCGGCGGACAAAGGCAGAGCGACCGTTTGAGATTGATGCTTGGGTTGTGTTGCCGGATCATATGCATTGTGTCTGGACCCTGCCCGAAGGCGACAGTGATTTTTCAACACGGTGGAGTGTGATCAAGGCGCGGTTCTCGCGGTTGATGCCACACGCCCCGCGCCGCAAAAGCCATCAGGCACGGCGAGAACATGGGGTGTGGCAGCGACGGTTTTGGGAACACCACATCCGGAGCGAGGTGGATAAGTGCGCAGCGATCCGGTATTGTTGGATCAATCCGGTAAAACATGGGTTGGTCGAGCGGCCAGAGGCATGGGCCTATTCGTCCATTCATCGTGATGGCCCCACCGATTGGCCGTAGGGTGCGCATTTATGGCGCACCTATGGGACGGGTGCATGCGATCGGGCGGTGAGAATGCGTGTCGGTTGGGCGGAAAACGATTATTGTGTTTGTTTCGTCTAGCGGGATGGTGCGCCATAAATGCGCACCCTACGCTTGTTTAGGCATCTCTATCGAAAGCCGAAACCATTTCTTCTTAGCTTTCGCAATCGGGACTAATCGACTTCGAAGCTTTTCGGCACGCACTTTTTCTTCTAGAAGGAATGAAACCGCTCGACCTGCTGATGCTTCCTGTTGGAGCGCGGAATAAAGCAGTTCGCCCGTTCGGTTGTTGAAATGACCGCTGAACCTCAGGACGGAGCCTAAACTTTCTGGGCCTAGCAGGGTGTGCAAATAGCCACTGTTATTTATCGGTCCCAGTGCTGAATAATCAAATCCAACCATCGGGAAGAAAGCCTTTTCAGGGCTTATTTCACCACTATAGAGTAATTCTCTTTGTCTATTTATTTCATCTATATAGCTGCTGGCCTGTTCTAAATTGTACTTTATTTCAATTTGCAAAACTTTTAGAGCCGCGTTTGCTTGGCGGTGACGTTCAAACCAGTGCAAAATAGCTTGGATCAAAGCGCCCGCGACTACACCTAAGAAAAGCCAAAAAGGATTACTGGAGAAAAAATTAACCACCAATCACTCCCTCAAACTCCCGCCATTCGCCCTTGCTCATGCCGGAAGTCTCCTGCGTCACCACCTCACCCTTTAGCATCCGGCGGACACAATCAAGGGCGGTGGCGGACAAATTAGCGCCACCCATGCGGTAATCCTCGAAGGCCTTATAGGCATAGGGCACCCAGTCGGCGGTGATCTTGCAGATGGCGTCGGCGTAGACGCGGATTTCGTATTGGGCGTGGGCGTCGGCGCGCAGGCGCAGGAAGTGCAACAGGTTGTGCAGATCGACCTTCCAGTACCACTGCGTATAGATATTCGCCGGAAGGTTCATGCGGGCCAATTCGCGCGCCAGCCCCTGTTGGCCCTCGTCCGAGATCATCTCTTCGTAGTGGTCATAACAGCGCATCGCGTCATCGGTCAGGTATTTCAGCACGCGCTGCGCCTCGTCCCCCGAGAGAGCCTCGCCCCGGCCCTGATTGTTGATCACCGATTGCGCGTTAAGCGCATCTGGCGCGGGAATATAAAACTCGCGGTCAAGGATCGAATAGCGCGCGGAATATTCGTTCACATTGGCGGTGCGGTGGCGGATCCACTGGCGCGCGACAAAAACCGGCAGTTTGACGTGCAACTTGATCTCGCACATCTCAAACGGGGTCGAATGCCAGTGGCGCATCAGATAGCGGATCAGACCTTCGTCATTTTGCACCGATTTGGTGCCCTTGCCATAGCTTACGCGCGCGGCCTGGGTGATGGCATTGTCGTCGCCCATATAGTCGATGACGCGGACAAAACCGTGATCAAGCACCGGGTGGGCGGTATAAAGGTGCTTTTCCATGCCCGGCGCGGTGGCGCGCAGGGTGGTTTGCGGCGTGCTGCGTTGGGCGTCAATTTCGGCCTGCTGTTCGGGGCTAAGGGGCATGGTGGGGGCCTTCCATCACTAGAATGAGTCGGAGCCCACTATATCTTGCGGATGCCCCCCGTGGAAAGCCAATATCGGGTATATGTGCGCGGGCCACAGTGTGATATTTTATGCAGCTGTGAGGCGCATCAAAGATTGACTTTTGCGCTAAAACCACGGAATTTTATAAAAAAGAACAATAAAACGATCACATTGAGGGCAGTCTCATCATGAAATATCTAGTGGCAGGCCTTACGGCCGCTGCCCTTTTGGGCGGCTGCGGTAGCGGATCGAACCCGTTTGACCCAGGCGCGACAACCGGACCCGGGACACCGACAACACCGACCGATCCCACGGTTGATCCTACAGATCCCAATGTGGATGTGAATTCTCGGTTCCTGTTCGATGTCGGCCGGGACCTGACGATGAACAGCGTGACCTTTGATCCGCTCAACAATCAGCTGGTCATCAACAACCTGCCCTTTGACGGCCCCGATCAGATTTATAGCAACATCGGCTCGCGCAACACGGCAGAGTTCTTTGCCAGCCGCAAGACCCCCACGACCGGGCGCATTCAGCATTATGCCGTCTTCGTCAAACGTGACGATCTTGAGGCGACGGCAGCGGCCGGCGCGGAATGGGGCGATTTCGGGTTTGGCGGCGCGAACATCAAACGCGACAGCTTCAACCTGCCGGCCAATGGCGAATACGTTTATACCGGCGTCTATGCCGGGGTGCGCACGTTCAACGACAGAACCGGGCTTCATCTTGTGACCGGCAACGCCGAATTGCTTTTGGATATTAACGACCTTGATCCGGCCGCCGGCCTTCAGGGCAATATCGTCGGCTCGGTCACAAACCGGACGCGGACCCTTCCAAGCGGGACGGCGCTTACCGGCTTGCCGAACCTGACCCTCAACAGCGTGACCTTCAACACTGTGACCGGGGCGTTCGAAGGCGGCACGGCAAACACCTTCGATTCAGCCGGAGATATCCGCGACAGCGGCACCTATGAGGGTCTGATCGCAGGCGCGATCGGCGAGGAAATCGGGACGCTCTCGGTGATCGAGGGGGTTGCAGAGATTCAGAACGTGGCCTTTGAAACCGTCGAGTACACGGCCGGCGGAACCACTGGCACCGCGCGCGCGCTGACCGCGACCAATACACCGACGGTTCAGGCGCTGGTCGATGCCGGGCTTGCCGTGCCGCTTGTTCGGGTTGAAACTGCCGACCTTCCAACCGGGGCGGTGATCACATCGACCACGATCGAGACCCAGGAGTTCCGCAGCGATTTCAACGCCCGCGAAATTGGCGTAATCGGTGCCGATCAGGTTATCCCGTAAGCAAGCATGGCACGTGGCCCGTTTTCCCTGATCGCCGCAGCCCTTCTAGCCGCCTGCCTTAGCCTGCCGGGGGCGGCGGTCAAGGCCGAGGAAAAGCGGCTTTCGATCCCCGAGGCCCGGGTCTTTGCAGCGGAACTCCTCAACAACCGGCGCCCGCGTGCGGCGCGGGCGGTGGCCAGGGGCATTCTGAAATCGGATGAAAACGACTATGTCGCCCTTTTGATCCTGTCCCGGGCCGAGTTGTCGCTTGGCAATGCCGAGGAATCCGAGAAGATCGCAAAGCAGGCCTTTCGCGTCGCCGAGACCGATAATGACCGCTTCACCTCGTCCTATACCGTTTCACAGGCGCTCTTGTCGGGCGAAAAATATACCCAGGCCCAGCTTTGGTCGCGCCGCTCGGCCGAGGCGGCCCCAAAGGACAGCATGCGCCGGGCGGCGGTGAATACCTTTCAGCAGGCGCGCAATGCAAACCCCTGGAACGTGCAGATCGGGCTGCGCTTTGCGCCCTCGTCCAACGTCAACAACGGGCCAAGTTCCAACCGGCTAGAGATCGGCGGGCTGGTGTTTATCGACCCGGCGGCGGTGCCTCTGTCGGGCTATGAGGTGGGCGCCGATGTCGAGGTGACGCGCCGCTTTGACCTAAGCAACACCCTGCGCTTTTCGGCCGGGCTTCGTGTGGATGAGCGTCAGTTCATCCTGAGCGACAGCGCCAAGCGCAAAGTGCCGACCGCAAGCGGCAATGATTACGATTTTCGCGCGATCGAACTTAAGCTCAGGTTCGATCACGCCCAAAGCAATGGCCGCGCGCGGATGACCTATGACCTGATCCAGGGCCGCAACTGGAGCGGCGGCGATCTTTTGTCCGACTATACCCGCTTTGAAGTTGGCCGCGATGCCAGCGTGAGCCCGCGCATGGTTCTTGGGGCCAAGCTTGGGGTCGAGCATCAAGAGCGCAAGGATGTCAGCGCGCGTTCGGCCGATATCATCGACCTGACCGGGCGCCTGCATTACAAGCTCAGGGACAATGGCGCGGTCGGGGTTCAGCTTACCCTGTCGGACACCGCGTCGAAATCGGCCTCGATCGAGCATCAGGCGGCACAGGTTTTCGGCTATTATTCGCCCGGCGATGTCGGCAAGGGCGTGGTGCCGACGTTTTCCGTGGCCTATCTGGCCCGCGATTTCGATCAGCCGCTTTTGACCACCACCAAGCGCCGGGATCGGCGCACGACGCTGGGGGTTTCGGTCCTGCTGTCCGAGATGGATTATTTTGGCTTTGCCCCGACCGTCGGGGTCAATGCGACGAAAAATACCTCGAATATCTCGCTGTTTAAGAGCGAGGAATTCGGCCTTACCCTAGGTCTGAAGTCGGTTTTCTAGGTCCGAGTGGCGGCCCGCATCCGGTTTGCCCTCGACATGCGCGCGCGCACCACTATCCTTTGATCCAAACCAAAATGATCGGAGAAAGATGATGCGCGTGAGATATCTGCACACGATGGTTCGGGTTAAGGACCTTGAGGCCTCGATGGCGTTTTATGGTCTGCTTGGCCTGAAAGAAACCCGCCGCTGGGACAATGAGAGCGGGCGTTTCACCCTTGTTTTTATGGCCCCCGAAGGCCAAGAGGAATGCCCCGTCGAGCTGACCTATAATTGGGATGGCGATGACGCGCTGCCCGATGACAGCCGCACCTTCGGTCACCTGGCCTATTCGGTCGGCAATATCTACGAGATGTGCCAGCATTTGCACGACAATGGCGTGGTGATCAACCGCCCGCCGCGCGACGGGCGCATGGCCTTTGTACGCAGCCCCGACAATATCTCGATCGAACTGCTGCAAGAGGGCGACTCGCTTGCCCCCGCAGAGCCCTGGGCCAGCATGGAAAATATCGGCCATTGGTAAGGCTTGCCGCCCTTTTTCTGGCGCTGATGACGGCGGGACCGGCTCTCGCCACCTGCCGTCTGGCGCTGGTTCTGGCGCTGGATGTGTCTTCGTCGGTGGACCCCGGCGAATATGATCTGCAACGGGTCGGACTTGCCGCCGCGCTTGATTCTGACGACGTGCGCCATGCAATCCTGCGCGGCGCCCCCGGCGATGTCGCGCTCAGCGTCTATGAATGGAGCGGCAACTATCAGCAAAAGGTGCATCTCGACTGGACCGTGCTGCGCAGTGACGCCGATATAACCGATGCGGTTGGCGTTCTGGCCGCCATGACCCGCCGCACAAGCGACTACCCCACCGCGCTTGGCGCGGGGCTGGGATACGGCGCACAGGTGATGGCACGCGCGCCGAAATGCGACCGCCGCGTGATCGACATATCAGGCGACGGCATCAACAACCAAGGCTTTGGCCCCGAGCTTGCCTATCGCCATTTTCCGCTGGATGGCATCACGGTCAACGGGCTTGTGATACTCGGCCATGACCCAGAGGTTCTGCGCTATTACCAGCGTCACGTGGTGCGCGGCCCCCGCGCCTTTGCCGAAGTTGCGCAGGGCTTTGAAGATTTCCAATCCGCGATGACGCGCAAGCTTTACCGCGAGGTCAACGATATCGTTCTGGGCGCATTGGCCCCTGCCCCGGCTGTGCGGCCTCAGTAGATATAGCGGATCTGATCGGTCCAATATCGCTCGACCCGGCGCAATGCCGTCGCGATCTGGTCAATCCCGTCCGGCCCCAGCACGCCGCGCCCCTCAAGCCCTTCGGCGTGGCGTTCAAACAGGTCCGAGACCACATCGCGGATGTTGCGGCCCTTTTCCGTCAGGCGTACCCGAACCGAGCGGCGATCCACCTCGCAGCGCTGATGATGCATATACCCCATCTCGACCAGCTTCTTGAGGTTATAGCTGACATTGCTGCCCTGGTAATATCCGCGCGTCTTAAGCTCGCCGGCGGTGACCTCATTGTCACCGATATTGAACAACAACAGCGCCTGAACCGCGTTGATCTCAAGAACACCAACACGTTCAAATTCGTCCTTGATCACGTCAAGCAACAAGCGATGCAGGCGCTCGACCAAAGACAGCGCGTCAAGGTAGTCGGTGATAAAGGCCTTGTGGTCGTTCGGGGCGTTCAGGGGGCTGTGAAAACTCATATCCATCTCCGTGCGATACTGCTCGGATTGGAAACTGACCTAAAATGCCCAACAATCGGTTAAACCACGACAATAGCTGCTAAAATGCGATCTACTTTCCCGAACAGGCAATCTCGGCGATATCCCCAACCAGCCCGGCAAAGGGCGCGGGCGGGGCCACCTGCCCGGTGACCCACTGATATAAATCCTGGTCGTTTTCGTCTAAAAGTGCTTCAAATTCATCAAGTTGGCCACCATCCATCGCCGCAAGCCGAACCTCGGCATAGCGGGTCAGAATGATGTCCATTTCCTTGATGCCGCGCCGCATGGATCGCATGCGAAGCCGCTTGAGGCGATGCTCGGGAAGCTCACTCACCCGCTTCTTCCCGCAGTTTCGAGCGCAGGTTTTTCTCAAGACGCCCGAGGCGATCGGTCGAAAGACTAAGCTGAGCGCGAATATCGCGAATCTCGGTCAGCATTTCGTTGATATCGGGGGACAGATCGCCGGCAGAGGGCCCATCGGGGCCTTCGCCCTCGCCCGACAGCAGCCACAGCAACGAGACATTCAACAGCCCGGCCATCATCGAAAGCTTGTTGGCGCGCGGCTCTGACAGGTCGTCTTCCCAGCCCTTGAGGGTCTTGAGCTTGACGCCAAGGCGCTTGGCCATCTCGACCTGGGTCATGCCCGTACGCTCGCGCGCGCCCGCAACCCGGTCGCCAAATGTTGTCGCTTCGGGGTCGAACCAGCCGTCGTTCGTCTCAGTCGTCATGATGTTCCTTTCCGGTGATCGTGCTTGATCAACCTTTTGGTGCAACCTATGACATCTGACGAGTGAATTCAAACCGGAGAACGCCATGTCCATCCTTTCCGCGACACTTTCGCGCGTCAAACCTTCGCCTACGATTGCCGTGACCACCAAGGCGCAGGAATTGAAAGCCGCCGGTCGCGATGTGATCGGCCTTGGCGCCGGCGAGCCGGACTTCGACACGCCCGACCACATCAAGGCGGCCGGCATCCGCGCGATCGAGGCGGGCAAGACCAAATACACCGCCGTGGATGGCATCCCCGAGCTCAAGGCGGCGATCTGTGCCAAGTTCAAGCGCGACAACGGGCTCAAGTATGTGCCCGCACAGGTCAGCGTCGGCACCGGCGGCAAACAGATCCTCTATAATGCGCTGATGGCGACGCTGAACCCCGGCGACGAGGTGGTGATCCCCGCGCCCTATTGGGTAAGCTATCCCGATATGGTGCTGCTGGCGGGCGGCGAGCCGGTGATCGCACCTGCGGGCATCGAAAGCGGCTTCAAGCTCAGCCCCGAGGCGCTTGAGGCGGCGATCACCCCGAAAACCAAGTGGTTCATCTTCAACTCGCCCAGCAACCCCACCGGGGCCGGCTATACCTGGGATGAACTCAAGGCTCTGACCGATGTGCTGTTGCGCCATCCCCATGTCTGGGTGATGACCGATGACATGTATGAGCACCTCTCCTATGACGGGTTTGAATTCTGCACCCCGGCCCAGGTCGAACCGGCGCTTTATGATCGCACGCTCACCTGCAATGGCGTTTCCAAGGCCTATGCGATGACCGGCTGGCGGATCGGCTATGCGGCGGGCCCGCAAGATCTGATCGGCGCGATGCGCAAGATCCAGTCGCAAAGCACCTCGAACCCCTGCACCATCAGCCAATGGGCGGCCGTCGAGGCGCTGAACGGCAGCCATGATTTCATCGCCGCCAATAACGCCATATTCAAACGCCGCCGCGATCTTGTGGTCAGCATGCTGAGCGAGATCGACGGCATCGAATGCCCCACCCCGAATGGCGCGTTTTATGTCTACCCCTCCATCGCCGAGCTGATCGGCAAGACCAGCAAGGCCGGCACGCTGATCGACAATGACGAGGCCTTTGCCACCGCCCTTCTGGAAGAAACCGGCGTCGCTGTGGTCTTTGGCGCCGCCTTTGGGCTTTCGCCAAACTTTCGCGTCAGCTACGCTACTTCTGACGAGGCGCTCAAAGAGGCCTGCACGCGCATTCAGACCTTCTGCGCAGAGCTAGGGTAAGAGGTATCAATGGCGGGCGATCTGCCAGACTATTATTTCAGGGTCCGTGAAAACGGCGCTTTCGTGTTCCGGGTTGATACCGAGAACCGACAGCGCCGTATCGACATGGAACAGATCGCCGTCATCAACATCCGCAAATCGGAAATCAAACCGCATGGCGACCGCGCCCTCACGGACGAGGATATCGCCGCCATCAGCGAGTGGATGGCCGAGCGCCTCAAGCTGATCGAACACCGCGATATCGACGATATCCTGCGGGCGGTCGATTACCTCAACACCACCACCCATTGGGCACAATCGCGCGCCACCGAGGATCAGCTCGAAGAGGTCACAGATTCCCTTCTGCTGGCGATGCATGATCTGCGCACGGTGCTGGTGCGCAAAAAGGCGGATCGGCTGCTCAAAGACGGCTGACCCTCGGCTTCTTCTTGGCTCAAATACTCAAACTCCCTGCACCCCCACCCCGCGCGCCGACCAGCCCCAGAAGCGCACCAGCATGAACACGCCCGCCAGCGCCAGCCCCGCCGCGAGGCCCAGCCAGATACCGGGGCCACCAAAGCCGAAGACGAACCCCAGTCCATAGCTGACCGGCACACCGACCGCCCAATAGCTGAGCGCGGCAATCACCATCGGCACGCGGGTATCCTGCACCCCGCGCAACAAGCCTAGCGCCGAGACCTGCGCCGCATCGACCAGCTGAAACAGCGCCGCCGCCGCCAAAAGCTGTCGCCCGGCGGCCATCACCGCCGCGCGGTCGGGGTCGTCGGGGTCAAGAAACACACCTATCAAAAGGTCAGGCACGACGAGGAACATCACCATCGTCGTCACCGCCACCGCCCCGGCCATGCCAAGCACCACCTTTGCGCCGTCGCGCAAGGCCACGCCGTCACCGCGCCCAAAGGCCTGACCCGCGCGCACCGTGGCCACGTTCGACAGGCCGATATGCACCATGAACACCACCGAGGTCACCTGAAGCGCGATGCCATGTGCCGCAAGCGACAGCGTCCCCAGCCAGCCCATCATCACCGAGGCCGCCGCGAAAAGCCCGACCTCGGCCAGGCTGGTAAGGCCAATCGGCCAACCAAGGCGAAACACCGCGCCAAGCGCCTCCCAATCGGGGCGCCAGAAGCGTTGGAACATGGCGTGCTCCGGCGCGCTTGCGGCGACATAAACGGCGAGCGCCAGCAGAGCGGCGGTGTTGACCAGAAGCGAGGCGATCGCCGCGCCGCGCACGCCCAGTTCGGGAAAGCCGAGGTTGCCGAAGATCAGCAGGTAATTGATGCCCACATTCACCACCACCGCCGCCAGCGTGACCCAAAGCACCACGCTGGTGCGTTCCAGCGCCGCCAGATAGGATTTGAGCACCATCACCAAAAGGGCCGGCACGATCCCCCAGCCGGCAATCTCAAGATATTGCCCGGCCAGTTCCGCCACGTCCGGATCCTGCCCCAAAAGGGCAAAGACCGCCTCTGACCAGATCATCACCGGCAAGGCCAGCACGCCATAAAACAGCGAGGCCCAAAGCCCCATGCGCGTGACCCTGCGCACCTGTGTTTCCTGCCCCGAGGCCTCAGCCGAGGCAACCATCGGCATCACCGCCCAGGCAAAGCCCGAGCCCATGATGAAGAGCACGAAAAACAGCGTCCCGCCCAGAACTTCGGCGGCCAGAGCCTCGACCGAATACCAGCCAAGCATGACAGCATCGCTCAGGTTGATGGCAAACTGCGCCACATGGCTGCCGATCAAGGGCAGGCCAAGCAATAGCACCGCGCGGGCGTGCTGGCGATATGTAAGGCGGTGTTGCATGGGCATGGCGTTAGACGGGGCGCGCCTTTTGCGCAAGTCTCGTCAAAGCGTGCCAAGCATCAGATGCATTGAGACTGCCGCAATAAACACGCCCGCCGCGATCTCCAAAAGCGGAAGCGTGCGCGCCATGCCGCCCTGAGTGGCCAGCCGCGCAAGTGCGCCCTCGCGCAGGGTCACAGAGGCAAAGGCCACAACCAGCGTCACGCTCGCCGTGCCAAGCCCCATGGCAAAGGCCCCAAGGATGCCCGCCACATCAAGCCCCATGCGCCAGGTGAGCACCAGCAGGAACAGCGCCCCGGTACAAGGGCGGATGGCCACCGCGCCAATCAAGGCAGCGGCGTCACGCCAGCCGGTGACGGCCTCCGCCTCGGCAAGGCTTGGCCCGTGTTTATGGCCGCAACTTTGGCAGGCAGTGTGATCGTGCCCGTGATTGCCACTCGTCTGGGGGGTGCTCTGCGCGCGTGCGCGCCACCAGCGGCGTAGCCCTCGGATCGCCAGCCAAAGCCCGATAAGCCCAATCGCGCCAAAGCTCGCAGGGGCCATGATATCCTCGGCCAATCCGGTCATGCGCTGTCGGGTCAAATCGAAGACCAGCACGCCGGCATAAACCAGAACCACCGCCGCCGCCGCTTGGGCAAGGCTAGAGGCAAGCGCCAGCGCCCCAAGGCGCAGCGCGCTGACACGTGCGGCGACGCCGTAGCCGCCAATCAGGATCTTGCCATGCCCCGGCCCCGCCGCATGAAAAAAGCCATAGGCGAAACACAGCCCCAAAAGCCCCGCGAGCGCCCCCGGCTCGCCCGCGCGCAGGCTGCGCAACAGCCGCGCCATGGCGTTTTGGGTCTCGACCTGTCCGGCGCGCGCCCAGGCGCTGATCTCGCCTGCTCCGCCAAGCCCCCAGAGCCAGATCACCAGCCCCAAAAGCGCAAGCGCCGCAAGGCTCAGGACGGGGCGGTGCATGTCACGGTTAGGCTGTCGGAATAAAGGTTGCCCACATCAACACCGGCGAATTCCTCCTCAGCCGTCATGCTTGACAGCATCTGGCGGAATTTCTCCTGGCTTTCGTCCAGATCGGGCTTGGTGATCTTATGCGCACAGCCCCCCGGCAGGGTGATCGGCCCGGCGAGGCTATAGGCCACGTAATAGGTCGGATCATACGCCTCGACGCGCAGGGACTTGCCCGAGAGTGGGCCAAAGCTTCGGGTGTGGGTGGCGATGATCCGGCCATCGCGCAGCGTGGCGCCGGTTGGAACCGGATGATCCAGCGCGATCTTGGTCTCGCCCTGATACATGAAAAGATCGCCCTCAAACCCCTCGGGCCATTCCACCAGATCAAAGCCCTTGAGCGTCGCAAGCTCTGCCGCGCTCAGAACGCCATCGCCATCCGGATCAAGGCCCATATCGCTCAGGATCAGCAGGGAAAAGAAATCGTCATAGCTCCAGGTGACCTCGACCTCTGCCAGACGGCCCTCGCCGTCCGCCGTAAAGCGCAGCGCCACATCAACAAAGATATGCGGATGCGCGCCCGGTTGCGTCACAGGCAGGCAAAGCGAGGCCGCAAGGGCATAAGGCATAAGTGTTTTCATGGCTTTAGCATTAGCCGCGCCGCCTGCGCGCCGCAAGCCGGTGACGCGCGCAGGCAGAGGGCATCGGCGAAGATCAGCGCGCCTTGCGATCCGCCGCCGGATGCGAGGTTTTACCAAGAATCTGATCGGCCCCGTGCAACACGTGCTGCGCGGTCGAGATGATCTGCGGATCGGGGGCATGGGCGATCTCAAGGTCTTTGCCCGGATAATCCAGCGAACTGAGGAAATGCAGCATGCAGTTCAGCCGCGCGCGTTTCTTGTCGTTGGATTTGACCACCGTCCAAGGCGCATCAGCGGTGTCGGTGTAAAAGAACATCGCCTCTTTCGCATCGGTATATTCCTGCCATTTGCCAAGGCTTTGCTTGTCAATCGGGCTAAGCTTCCACTGTTTCAGGGGGTCGGTGGCGCGGCTGTCAAAGCGGCGCTTCTGCTCGTCCTGAGTGACCGAGAACCAGTATTTATAAAGCCGGATACCAGAGCGCACCAACATGCGTTCAAGCTCGGGTGTCTGGCGCATGAATTCAAGGTATTCATGCGGCTCGCAAAACCCCATGACCCGTTCAACGCCCGCGCGATTGTACCACGAGCGGTCATAAAGCACGATTTCACCCGAGGTCGGCAGATGTTCGATATAACGCTGGAAAAACCACTGGCCACGTTCGGTATCGGTGGGTTTGTTCAGGGCCACCACCCGCGCCGCGCGCGGATTGAGATGCTCGGTAAAGCGCTTGATCGTGCCGCCCTTGCCCGCCGCATCGCGCCCCTCGAACAAAAGCACGAACTTCTGCCCGGTCTCCTGCGCCCAGATTTGAACTTTGAGCAGCTCGGCCTGAAGCTTGGCTTTCATGGCCTCATATTCGGACCGCCCCATTTTCGTGTCATAGGGGTATTCGCCATTCTCAAAGGATTGGCGCAGCGTGATGACCTGATCCAGATCCTCAGGCGTTTCGATGTCAGGCAGAGCCGCTCCGCCAGCGGATTTCAAACTCATAAAACGTCTCCTTTAAGATTGCTCGCACAATCATAATAGCAAAGCGCTCAATGGTCTTTGATCCGCATCAACATGGCCCGGCGCCGGGGCGCCGACCTCACGCTGGCAGGCCGCTCTTAAAGCTATCCCGACAATGCCTCGGCCAAGGCCTCGGTCACCGCGAGATTGGCCATTTCAAGGATCGCGTCACGCGAGGTCGCCACGGCAATGAACCGCCCGTTGTGACAGAACTTTGCGCCCGCAACGCCGCTGGCGGCTTCCAGTGTGGCATCGGTCAAGCCCGCCCAAGCGGCGGGAAGATCGGCGCGGCTTTCAAAGGTGTCGCCGCCCAAACGGATCGTGGTCAGCGTCCAATCCGCCCCACGCGGATGGACCACGAACAAGAGGTGATCGGCGCCCGCCTTTTCCACACCCGCCCGAAACGGCATGCCCATCGGAAGCTCCAGAACGCGGCCCTCACCGGCCGCCTCAATGGCCGCCATCACCATCGCCTCGGCGCGGTATTTCGCGGCCCGGCGTTTGATCTGTGCCTCGACGAAAGCCCGCGCCACGGGCAAGGCGGCCATGAACGCGCGGTCATCGACCCCGTCTTCGTTCTCGTCAAAGACCGGTTTCAGGCTTTCGAGCAACACCGGCAAGGTCAGCCCGGCAAAGAGCGGTCCGGCCTCGGAGGCATTGACCGCACCATTATCAAGCAAATCGACCGGCAGAACAAAACCGCGATCAAACGAGTCGTGGATTGTCTCGATGTCATGCTCGGGCACCTCCATCGCGCGCAGGTAATCGCGGCCATACCGAGCCCAGATCAAACCGAAAGAGCTATAGGGTTGACCATCCTCGCGCAGCGGGTTGGGCCGCTGGTGGTGATCGAAAATCTGCGCCTCGGCATCAAAATCACCGCCCACATCATAGATAATTCGGTCCTCGCCGGGCGTGATCCAGGCCTTGTCGCGGCTGCGGATCAGCTCTGCTGCGGGAAACACCCGCGTCAGGATCACCGAGGACAACAGCTCATCAGCATGAAAGCCCCCGGAATGGGTCACAAGGTGGGTGATGGTCATTATCAACAGGCTCCAGCCGGGCTTGAAAAGATTTGGGCGGCCTCAAAAGCCGCCCGTCGGTCACTGTGACCGCAATTGTTAACAAGGTAAGATGTAAACCAAAATCACGTTCCGCACCGGGGCGCAGAGGCAATTTTCGGGATATTCACCCATATTTACAGGGTCTTAGTGGGTCCAGACCTGACGACGGGAGGTCGAGAAATTCTCGCTGTAGCCACCGGGGCGGATGTTCTGTTTGCGTTTGTGGGGCTCTTGCACCTCTGCGTCGATGCCCTGCGCCTTGGCGTAATCAAGCGCGGCCTCTTTGGTGTCGAACCGAAGCCGCACCTGCGCCTGTGTATCGGTGGACGAGGTCCAGCCCATCAGCGGATCAACCTCGCGCGCGCTGTCCGAGACATACTCAAGCACCCAGTATTTGGTCTTGCCCGTGCCGGACTGCATGGCGTTGCGGGCGGGTTGGTAAATACGCGCGGACATCGGCGACTCCTGTCAGTTCGCGGCAGTTATCCCAAATTGGCGGGCACACGGCAAGGGGCGAATGTCGCGGATTGTGCGCAGATGGCGCCCCGAGAAACGGTCGTAAAAAAGGCCGGGCAAGGTCTCCCCTGCCCGGCCCTGTTACGACAGGCCTTCGATCACGCCTGTGGAATGCGCAGAACCTGACCGGGATAGATCTTGTCGGGGTGCGAGAGCATCGGCTTGTTGGCCTCGAAAATCTCTTCGTAGCGTGCGCCATTGCCAAGGGTCGCGGCGGAAATCGCCCAAAGGGTATCGCCTTTCTTTACCTCGTGAAACACCGGCTCTGCGCCGCCTGCATTGTCCTCGACGGCGGCCACACCGGCCACGTTGCCAACGGCCAGAAGAACCTTTTCCTTGGCTTCCTGGCTGACGGCGGTGCCGCTTACCTTGACGGTATCGCCATCGACCTCGATATCGAGACCTTTCGCATCAAGCCCAAGATCGGCCAGCTCTTTCTTTAGCGCTTCGGGTTCGGGTGCGTCGTCACCGCCAAAAAGCGATTTGCCCGCACTCTTCATGAAGTTCAAAAGTCCCATGTCGTGTCTCCGTTTACTAAGGTTACTGGTCTATCAGTGCGCCAAGCAGGCCAGCCGCACCAGGGGAATTTGCCTTAAGCCGCCTCACCATCGGTGAACTGAAGCCGCGCAAGGCGGGCGTAAAGTCCGTTCTCGGCCACAAGGCTATCATGGGTGCCCTGCGCCACGATGCGGCCCTGATCCATCACCACGATCCGGTCGGCCTTTTTGACGGTCGCCAGACGGTGGGCGACGATGATCGTGGTGCGGGTGCGCGCCATGGCGTCGACCGCATGCTGCACCGCGCGCTCGCTTTCGGCGTCAAGCGACGAGGTCGCCTCGTCGAGCAACAGGACCGGCGCGTCGCGCAGGATGGCGCGGGCGATGGCGATCCGCTGTTTCTGACCACCCGAGAGCATCACGCCACGCTCGCCCACGTAGGTATTAAACCCCTCCGGCAAGGCGGTGATAAAGTCATAGGCGGCGGCGGCGCGGGCGGCCTCTTCGACCTCGGCGTCGCTGGCGTCAAGACGGCCAAAGCGGATGTTGTCACGCGCCGAGGCGGCAAAAATCACCGGGTCTTGCGGCACAAGCGCAAGGTCACGGCGGAAATCATGGCGCGCCATATCCGACAGCGCCACACCATCCAGTGTCACGCGGCCCTCGTCAGGATCGTAAAACCGCTGGATCATCTGGATCACGCTGGTCTTGCCCGCGCCCGAGGGCCCGACAAGCGCCACGGTTTCACCAGCCTTGATCGCCAGGTTGAGATCATCCAGCGCCAGAATGCCGGGCCGCGAGGGATAGGAGAAACGCACGCCTTCAAAGGCAATCGCGCCTTTCACCGGGCGCGGCACCGGCTTGGGGTCGCTCGGGTCGGTGACCGGATCATCGGCCTGAAGCAGCTCGACAAGGCGCTCGGTGGCCCCGGCGGCGCGCTGAAGCTCGCCCCAGATTTCCGAGAGCGCCGCAACGGCCCCGGCGACCATCACCGAATAGATCACGAATTGCACAAGGCTGCCGGCGGTCATGCCGCCCGCGCGCACATCGCGCGCGCCCATCCAGAGCACGCCGACGACGCCGGTAAACACCAGGAAGATCACGATCACCGTCATCAGGGCGCGGGTGTTGATCCGGCGGCGCGCGGCGTCATGGCTGCGCTCGGTGACATAGGCAAAGCGCGCGCGGCTCTCGGCCTCGTGGGTAAAGGCCTGAACCGTCTGCACCGACGACAGCGCCTCAGAGGCATTGCCGGAACTGTTGGCGATCCAATCCTGGTTTTCGCGGCTCAGCACCCGCATCTTGCGCCCCAGCGTCAGGATCGGCACGATCACCAGCGGCACGATCAGCAACACCATGCCGGTAAGCTTGGGCGAGGTGAACAGCATCAAGCCCATGCCACCAAGGAAAATCAAAAGGTTACGCAACGCAATTGAGACAGAAGAGCTTATGACCGAGAGGATAAGCGTGGTGTCGGTGGTGATCCGGCTAAGCACTTCGCCGGTCATCAGACGCTCGAAAAATGCCGGGCTCATGGCGATCACGCGATCAAACACCGCCTTGCGTATATCGGCCACGACCCGCTCGCCCAACCGGGTGACAAGCATATAGCGAAGCCCGGTGCCAACCGCCAAAAGCGCCGCGATCAGCAGGGCTGCGGCGAAATACTGATCCAGAATGGCACCATCTTCGATGCCGAAATTGTCGACCACGCGGCGCACCGCCAGCGGCAGCACAAGCGCCACACTCGCCGTCAGGGCAAGCGCCAGAACGGCCGCAGCCAAAAGCGGGCGATAAGGGCGCAGAAACGGCCAGAGCGCGGCCAATGCACCTACACGTTTCGATTTTTCGCGGTCCTGCAATTCGGCAGTCTTGGGCGTGCGCGCCATTCGTCTTCATCCCTCATCATTTGATCTTGTTTCTTGGCCGGGCAGCGCGCCGGGGTCAAGGGGACAGATCGACCACAGGGGTCAAGACCGGGGAAAACGCCATAATCAGGCAAATGCTGGAGCGTGCGAAGGGAATCGAACTCGTATCATCAGCTTGGAAGGCTGTTGTTCAATTTTAAATTATATCTTTTAAAACAAATACTTAACCAAACACCATAACATGTTTTGCAGGTTATTTGTCAGATAAGAATTTCTGGAGCGGGCGGCGGGAATCGAACCCGCGTCATTAGCTTGGAAGGCTAAGGTCTTACCACTACACAACGCCCGCTCAACTAATTCAGGTAGTATTTCATACCCATGTGGGCGTCAAGTGGACCCAGTCAAAAAGGCATCTTAGATCAGCGAACCGGCTCCCGGTTCCGTCCCTAAATGATCACAGCGCAGTTTGCATCGCCCATTAGTGCAAGCCTACTCAATGTTGCGTCGCCCGCATCAGCATATCATCCGTATGTTGAATGTCACTGAGAACTGACCCGGTAGAGTTCAGAATTGTCATTGAGAAGTGACCCATGTGCAACCGTGCCCCTGACGGGATTTGTCGGGGGTTATTGGAGTGATAGACATGGGATTTTTGAGCGTAATTCGACGATGGGCTTTGAGGGACAAGATGCCCATTCGCGAGATTTCACGGCGGACAGGGCTGTCTCGCAACACCATCAGGAAGTATCTGCGGGCTGATATAGTCGAGCCCAATTTCAGGACGCCGACACGGCCAAGCAAGCTGGATCCGTTTGCGGAAAAACTGTCGGGCTGGTTGCTGGCGGAGCAGCGTAAATCGCGCAAAGACCGGCGTACTGCCAAGCAGATGCATGCGGATCTGGTGCAACTGGGTTTTGACGGGTCTTATGAACGCGTTGCAGCTTTTGTGCGGGCGTGGAAAGCAGATCGGCAGCATGCACAGCAAACGACTGGGCGGGGGACATTCGTGCCGCTGGTGTTTCAACCTGGCGAGGCTTTCCAGTTTGATTGGAGCGAAGATTGGGCCGTGATCGACGGCGAACGCATCAAGCTTCAAGTGGCCCATATCAAGTTGTCACACAGCCGCGCATTTTTGGTGCGGGCCTATTTGTTACAGACGCATGAAATGCTGTTTGATGCCCACTGGCATGCCTTTCGTGTGTTCGGTGGCATCCCAGGCCGCGGCATCTATGACAACATGAAGACGGCAGTGGACAGGGTTGGGCGCGGCAAGCAACGCGATGTGAACGCCCGTTTCTTGACGATGACAAGCCACTACGTCTTTGAGCCAGAGTTCTGCAATCCAGCTGCCGGGTGGGAGAAAGGTCAGGTTGAGAAGAATGTCCGCGATGCGCGCCATCGATTGTGGCAGGTCGCCCCTGTCTTCCCTGACCTTAAAGCGCTGAACAACTGGCTGGAAGATCGGTGCACGGTGCTGTGGGCTGAGACTGCGCACGGCAGTTTGCCCGGTAGTATTGCCGATGCCTGGGAGACCGAGAAAGCCGCGCTGATGCCGCTGCCAACAGCCTTTGACGGCTTTGTTGAGCTGAGCAAGCGTGTGTCACCAACCTGCTTGATCACCTTTGATCGCAACCGCTACTCTGTGCCCGCAAGCTTCGCAAACCGCCGTGTCAGCCTGCACATCTACCCTGAGAAATTGGTCGTTGTTACCGAGGGGCAGGTCATTTGCACCCATGAGCGCATCATTGAAAGATCCCACCGCCAGCCTGGGCGCGTCATCTATGACTGGCGGCATTATCTGGCGGTGGTCCAGCGCAAACCGGGGGCGCTGCGCAATGGTGCCCCATTCCTGGAAATGCCCGATCCTTTCCGACAATTGCAGGATCAATTACTGCGTAAGCCCGCAGGAGATCGAGAGATGGTCGATATCTTATCGCTCGTTCTGCACCACGAAGAACAGGCCGTGCTCTGTGCCGTGGAGATGGCACTGGAAGCAGGCGTGCCAACCAAAACCCATGTGCTGAACCTGCTTCACAGGTTGGTGGACGGCACTCCGACCGACCAGCCCGATGTGACGCCACCATCGGCTCTGGCCCTGAGTAAGGAACCTGAGGCCAATGTCAGCCGCTACGACGGGCTGCGGCAGGGAGGTACGCGCCATGCGTCATGATCCTGCTGGAGCCGCCATTGTTATCATGCTGCGCAGCCTGAAGATGCCGGGCATGGCGCAGGCCGTTGGCGATCTGATCGAACAGGGGGCACCTGCATTCGATGCAGCTGTCCCCATGCTCTCACAATTGCTCAAGGCGGAAATGGCAGAACGTGAGGTGCGTTCCATTGCCTACCACATGAAGGCAGCCCGCTTCCCGGCTTACAAGGATCTCTCTGGTTTTGACTTCGCTGCCAGCGAGATCAACGAAGCCCTCGTGCGCCAGCTGCACCGATGTGAGTTCATGGATGCAGCCGAGAACGTGGTCTTGATCGGCGGGCCTGGCACTGGGAAATCGCATGTCGCGACCGCCCTCGGCGTTCAGGCCATCGAACATCACCGCAAACGTGTTCGCTTCTTCTCAACCGTCGAACTGGTCAATGCGCTGGAACAGGAAAAGGCCCTTGGCAAAGCTGGAAAGATCGCCGAGGCGCTAATCAAGACGGATTTGGTGATCTTGGACGAGCTGGGCTATCTGCCGTTCAGCACCTCAGGCGGTGCTTTGCTGTTCCACCTTCTCAGCAAGCTCTACGAGCGCACCAGCGTGGTCATCACCACCAACCTCAGCTTCAGCGAATGGGCCACGGTCTTCGGAGACGCCAAGATGACTACCGCACTCCTCGATCGGCTGACGCACCGCTGCCACATCCTTGAGACCGGCAACGACAGCTATCGCTTCAAAGCCAGCTCCGAGATTGCGAAACAGAAACGAAAAGAGAAAACACCATTGACCACATCATGACGCAGAAAGCATAACGACTGAGCGGGTCAAATCTCGGTGACAAACCCGGGTCAGTTCTCAGTGACATTCAACAGACCGGGCTCATAGAGCCGCGCGATGGCCGCCATGAACCAGAGGAGCGCCAGTTCCCGGTGGTAGGCGTTGTCCACGCAGCCGAGCCAATCTAGGAAGAAGGTCTCGACACGGGCCACGCCGTCCCATTCGGTCAGTTCCAGACGCCGGAGAACCGGGTTGTAGCTGTTGCGCTGGGCGGCCAGCATCATCCCGTGTTTGACGTCCTGGTTCACGAAGTCCTTGCCGTAGCCCTTGTCACGCGTCGGCGCGGAAAGGCAGTAGGCCAGAGCCGCCGTGTCGATGTCGGTCCACTTCCGGCCCACCTTGGCCTTGTGCATGATCTTCTGGAACGCCGGAGAGGCCCAGGTGTTGTCGCCGTAGTGGATGATCGGCGGTTGCGGCACGTCTACCTTGGAAAAACGGAGCAGGCCCATAGCGTCCGGGCCGCCGCTCAATTCGTTGTAGGCGATGTTGGGCGCGATCCGCCGGTCATTGGTGATGATCAGGATGCAGTTGAACTTGGACTTCTCGACCTGATCGATCTTGTTCAGGACCAGACGCTCTTGCCACGGCGATCCGTCGTCCTCGGCCTCGGCCTTCTTATCCTTGGCTTTCTTTTTCGGCTTCGACTCGGGCTCGCCTTCGTCCGGCAGATCGTCGAAGTCGGAGTTATTGTCTTCCCCATCGTCGTCGGTCGAGAGAAGGTCGGCCTCGTCTGCAACGCCGTCGTCGTCCTCCAGGTCGTCGAACTCTTCATCATCAAAGGCGAGAGCGTTGGCCCGTTCTTTCTTGACCAGCTCGTCTTTCAGAGCCCACTCGGTCATCGCCTTGAAGGACGGCATGTTGCCCGGCCCGGTGTTGCCGTTGGCATCCTCGTCCAGGTGGCCGAATTTATGGATTCGCACGAGGTCGAATATGTTGTGCTGCCCGTCTGCCGGGTCGGTGCCGTGGAACGACTGGACGAACGTATCGTCATAGATCACCACGCCGTTGTAGGCCGAGCCCAAGGCGTAGGTATAGCGGATGTCAGTGCCCGAGGATTGCCCCGGCACGTAGATGTCGTCGAGGAACTCGGCAATCGCCTCCTCGGCCCCGTATGCGCGGCAGAAAGCACCGATCACGCCGGGCTTCTCGGTCGGGTCCTCCATAGAGGTCTTGCCGGTCGTGTTCTCGGCGCTGTTCTCGTCGTCCTGGCGCGGCAGCTTGGTATAGTCCTGCCAATCGGGATGAGCGGCCAAGAACTCGTCGGGGTTTAGGATCGGTGAGTCCCCGTGGAACCCGTGCCGATACTCCTGCATGCGCGAGACCGACGGCAGGTACATGATCTGGTTGGGCCGGAAGCTGACCAGATCGGGGATTTCGATAGCCTCTCTCGGGTCATCGGCCAGGGTCAACGCCAGGTAGCGGGTGATCGCGTTCGCCTCGTCACCGTCCACCATGCGCGTGAGCGGCACGATGATCCGTATCCGGGGCTTTTCGTCGCAATGCGCCCGGGTTGTGTGCCAGAGATAGGCCCATTCGTTGATCTCGGCCAAGCCGCTCAAGATGAACTCTGCCTGCTCGGGGGTCGCGTAGTCGATGTCGATCTGGATACCAGACCGACCGACCATATCCCCGATCTTGCGCGAGCCGTTCTTGAATTTGCCCGCGACCAGGAAGCCAGCGGCGGCTTTCTTTTCGCCCTGGACCGCCTTTCCCTCTTTCGACTCGCCCAGCTTCATATACTCGGCGTAGGTGATCGAGTTGTCGCGGGACGGCTCCTCGAACATCCTGTTGAGCGCCCGTAAGGACGTTCGCGAGGCTTTACTCTTGCCCCGATTCGTCTTGCCAATGGCGAGCCAAATCTGGTGGTTGATTACGTCGTCGCGCATGACCGTGCTCCCTCTTTTAGAGCATTTAATTTTTGTGATTTTTCGTGGCCGACGTTTCCGTCCGTTAATGCGGACCGACGCCACCTGAAAGCATCTCGAGAATGGTGTCCGCGAAAATTGGCGTGCCCTCGATGGTGCGAAACCAGTAGTCTTCGTCGCAGGAAACATTCGGCAGTTCCAAGCTACGGTCAACTTCTGAAAGACGCTCACCTACCACGCGCCCCGACAAGCCCAAATGGCAAAGGAGTTCCGGGACCTTAGGCTGAGCCAGATAAGCTTCCGACAAAGAAATGGGCGTGAACAGAGGATAGATGATGCGGACCCTAGGGTTGTCCGGCGTATGCCCACGGAGAGAATGCATAATTACCGCAAAGGCATCTGGGATAAGACATATCCGGATCAATTCCTCGAATTCTTCACGCCGCCAGTCAAGAACGTCGAAGACAAAATAGGAATGGCTATAGTTACTGATGAGGTCTTCAGAAGACCGTGCACGCCCGGGCAACCAATGCCCTGCGACCCCGTCGCGTTTGCGTTTGTCCTCTGGAGTCAGTTTGGAAAATTCCTCAGCAGTCATTCCTTCGTCCCTGAACGGTACGGACAGAAACTTTGCAACCTGACCAAACGTGACCGGCTCGCTCTCGCGATCAAAAGTTTCACGGAAATCTTTGGATGGAGAAACAGTGATCGGCAGTTCCAGACCGGCCAGTGGTTTAGAAAGGGCGATCTCTGATCCGTTGAAGGCTGAATTATTCATTTCCCAGCCCCCCCGACAACGTGTTGGTCCATCCAGTCGTCCAGATCGGAGCGACGATAAATGACACAGCCAGAAATCTTGATGTAACGCGGTCCATGATCCCGTTTGTGGCGCATGCGCAACTTGGCGAGCGTAGACTCGGATAATCCGGTGTAACTTGCGGCTTCGGACGGCCGCATATTGCGGTCCATCATTTCCGGGCTGTTTGGGCTCCGGCCATTTTGCACATTTTGAAAGCTTTTCACTTGGTGACCTCCGTTTTCGGTTTCTGTCAGGAGGTTTGACACGGGTTGCGGTCAATCGTCATACACGGCTCGGCTGAAGCGATTTGTGTATGGAAAACTCAGTCGTCGTAATCGTCGAACATTGAATCCAGACCAGCCCATTTCACATCGACAAAATTCTTCTGATTTTTCTGGCTCACCGACTTTCCAGATGGATCGGGGTCAAAAATGATATTCTGGATTGTTCCAAATCCGATTGGCTTGCCGAGCTTCAAACCAATTGCGTGATATATGATGTCGCTTGCTGCAACGGTGGTGGGTGTCTCCTTCCCTCTTTTCCGATCCAAATCGTATTGGTTACAGAGCAGACCAGCGACGTGGTTGATCATGTAATTCCTACACCAGTTCTTCAGCTCAGGCTTTGAAGTCCTTTCCTCGGCCGCTGGGCCGTTTGCACGCAAAAACTTAACCAAACAGTCTCTAAGACCTTCAGGCAGTACGAAGCCTTGCTCTATCTGCGAGGCCATTACTTCTTTCAGTAGAGGGTCAACGCGACTGTTTTGATCCGCGAGTTGCAAAAGCTTTGCAGCCGTTAGCTCATCGATTGATACAGCAATTCCAGGGTCAGTGAATTTTTCGAGCTTGAGCTCGTACCAAATTCGGGTCCATTCGCGCCCTTCTTCAAAGATCATCGCAGAATCGATATTGTCGATTTCTTTGACCGCAAAATCAACGGCGTCCCAAAGTTTGGCTTGGCGGATTTCCTCTTCGGACCGAGCCTCCCAGCCATCAGCCTCGTCGCCTGCTGCTTTGATTTTTTTCACGCTGCCGCTTTCAATCACAATAACATTCTGGTCGTTTTTCAGGACATATCGCCGGAGGAGATATCATAACGAAATCGGTGCCCCACAGGCCTGTCTAGGTTACACTCCGCGCGTCTCTCGGTCACGCGCCGGATCAACAGGGTCGTCTGTGCGCGTATTATTATTCGGAGGCATCTCACTCAGATCAGCCCGCGCAATTCCAAGGCTCGCCGACCGACGATTTGGATCAGGATGCTGATCTGACTGGAATTCATCTGATATGCCTCATCTTTCGGATCGGACGCGGGCAGCAGTTCTGCAAGGCCCACTTTCAGGATAACACTGGAAACACCGTTTTCGATAATTGCCTCTACCGCTTCTGGCATTTCGACGCCCTCCGGCCAGTCGTCAGGATCGGGTCGATGGACGAAGCTGCGCGGGATGGCGGCACCCGCCTCCAGCGTCATGCCATGCGCGACCGCGCTCGCCATTAACGCATAGCACATGCGACGCGAAGCCTGCGTCCTGGGTTTACTGCTGACGGTAGATGTATATGGGCGATATTGGCTCAGAGGCTTGATGCAGGTGCTTTCAACCATGCCGAAGCTGCGCAGGTAGAGGTTCAATGCTGCACGCTCAGGGTTCTTGTTCGGCACGCCAGACAGCGTATCCGCGTGCCGCTTGCGTGAAATCGGGTGAAGCTCCGCTTCTGCACCGAGGCCAGCGGCAAGGTTGGTTAGAATTCCACCGTCCGGAATCCGGCCGTAGCGGGCGATCAAAGCTGCCTCCCGCAAAAGGCAATCACGCTGTTGGTCTTCTGCATAGGTGCGATCCAGACGGTAGAGTATCTGCCCATTCTGTCTGAAAATCTTACGGATCACGTTGCATTTCAATGGATTGGAGCGCGGCGCAAGGCTCTGCCGCATCGCTTCCAATTCGTGTTCCAACATCCTGCGGCCCGAGCCCTTTCCGACATAGAAAGGGGTGCCGTCAGGGCGGCAAAGGACATAAGTATACCAACGGTCGGTGAAACTACTGCCGAGGAAGGTCGCCGCTTCAGCCCGCAGCCCTTCAAATATCGGAATTTCGGCGCGCTGGTTCATATTTGTTTCCTTCATGCTAAATGGAAGAGAAGAATATGAACGGGGCATAAATTTGACAGCACACAGGCAAGTCAATGGCGTCACACTAATGATATATAATCAGCAGCGTATTTAAGGAGAAAGACCTGCGGAACTCGCGCTTATCCGCGCCTTATAGCTGGGAATCATTCTTACTGCATGTAGTTGTCTCCAGTTGCACATATCAGTTTGCTCTGATTTGCAATCCCGCAGACCTTTCAGTCCGGCATGTTCACGATAGCCACCCCCTTGATGCAGTCGCGTGCCAATTCGACCAGGTGGGCGTGATGCGTGAAGAGAATTGCCTGCCCGTTCGCACCGATCTCGCCGCAAAGCTGCAGGGCCGCCCGAGCGCGTGTGTCGTCAAAAGTTTCCATGATGTCATCCAGGATCATCGGCAGTGGGCCAAGCTCCCGCGCAAAGCTGCGATATCCAGCGAGGCGCAGCGCGAAGTACAACTGACCCATCGTGCCCGTTGACATCTGTTCAACAGGGACCGTGCTGCCGTCAGGCTGGATACCCACGAGCTTTTCGCCTTCAGCCTGGCTCCAGACGTCAACACTGGTCCAGGCGGGGGTGGTCATGGTGACAAAGGCTTCTTCGACGTCACGCAACATGCCACTGCGCCGCTCTGCAGCAAGTCGACGAAGTGCCCCGCGCGCTGCCAGCACCCCGAGCCGAGCCACCGCCGCCTGACGCGCGCCGCTCCGCATTTCCTCAAATAGGGTCGCCTGTTCAGTGGCGAGATCGCTGCGGTCGGCGGCCTCAAAAGCTTCGCGGTACAGACGGGCAGCCTCGCGCTGCGCGTCGCGGGCGGTGTCGCGGGAGTCCTGTGCGTCTTTCAGAGCCTGTTCCAGCTCTGCCGCGCGTGTGGCGTCCGGCATGCGGTCCAGCTCCTCAGCAAAGAGATCGGCATCTACGCCATCACGGGCCTTCTGACGATCGTGGCCTGCCGTTGCCTTATCGGCACGCAGACGATCACGTTCAACCAGCTTTGCGACGCGGTCGCGCGGAACAAGGTCTTGCCCGCCCTGCTCTGTAAAGCAATCGTTTAGATCTTCGTTCCCAGCCTGACGTTCGGTCTCTGCGCGGCTTTTCAAGCTTTCGGTTTTATCCCGCCGCAACATGGCCTCGGCCCGCTTTTCGTCAGCCCGCGTGGCCAGCATTACGCGCGAACGCGCTCGGTCGATGACTTGGATGGGGTCGATATCAATCTCGTTCTCAGGATCATCCATAATTCGAGCCAAACGCTGCGCGCCCTCTGCAAGTGCGGCAATCGCCTGCTCCAGGGCCTCAATTCGAGCGGAAAGTTTTTGATGCTCGTCATACAGCTGGTGCAGGCTGCGCAGATGCGGCAGAGCGGCACGAATTCCCTCAGGCGTGCGATCCAGCAGAGGCAGCGCAGCGGTCAACCGGTCAAGTTTTCCCTGTATCGTTTCGCAGTCGGTTCGGCATTGATTCGACTTGTCGTACAACTTGGCGATGGTCTTCTTGCCTTCCTGCCATTTGGCCCAGGCCTTGCGATCACTTTCTTCCAACGTTAGTGCGCGTTGCACCTGAGTTGGCAGATCGCCCTGCGCAGGGCCAATCCCAAGGGGCCGCGCTGCATCAGTCAGCGCGTCGCGGGCCGCCTCCTGATGGGTAAGACGGACTTTCAACGCTTCTTCAGCGTTGGAAAGATCGGCAGCAGCTTCGGCCGCTGTGGTCAGAGCCTTTTGGCGCGCGCTAAAAGCTGAAGGGATCGTGTCTTCTTCCAATCCCAGAGCAAGCGCCAATCGCGAACAGCGCCCTGCCAAGCGGTCACGTTGAGTGATCAGGTCGTCGTAATGCGACTTTGCTATTTCATGCCGGGCAGCGGCGGTCCGCACCTGACCTTGTGCCGCAAGCAGTCTCTGCCGGGCTTCGGCACCCGACAGATAATGCGCGCGGGCGCCATCATCAGCATACATGGCGACCTCGAATTGATCGGCGGTCTCGATGGTCAGATCGCCCCGATGCAGCTGCCAAACCATATCACGCTGACGCCGCGTCTCTTCGGTTGTGACGACATCAACGGCGTCAGGTGCTGCCTCATGCGTGGACAAAACTGCCCGCGCCTCAGCCAGTTCTGCCGCGCGGGCGTCGAGGTCATTGCCAGCCGACGCAAGATCGGCGGTCAGGGTCGCCGAGTTTCGGGCAACTTCGTTCAAAGTTTCCGGCGCAGGCAGGCCCGCAGCAACAAGGTCTTTCCAAGACCTCGGCAGGCCAGCGGTGGCCTTGGTCAAAAGCGCCAAAGCTTGGCCTTGGCCTGCCTCAAACGCGGAAATATCCGCAACAGCCCTCCAAACATCGAAGGCGGCTCGAAGAGCAGTCAAATCTTGCGGTTCAGTGAGCGCTTCGCCTTGTTGGGCGCGGGCTGTTTCAACGGCCTCCCGTGCTGCGTCGGCTGAAAGATTGGCGGTCAAGCACTCCTGCACCGCAGCAGCGAGATCCTCAAGAACGCTTGCCTCCAACGCAACCGTGGATACCGGCGCATCTGGCACCTGGAGGAGCCGCAAAACGCTGTCTATCTGGCTACTGAGCTTTTCCTGATCTTCGCTACGCCGGGCAAGATCAGCCCGCGCAGTGCTGGCACGGCCAATCAGCGGCGCCCCATCGATGGCCAGCGCATCAAGCCGTTCCAACTCTGCCGTCAACGGCTGGGTCAGCTTGTCAACCGGGTTGTCTGAGATGATCTGATCTTGCTTGACGGTCTCTTCTTCCGCCTCCTCGATCCGCATTGTCTGCGCGGAGATTTTTTCGACAATGCCCGCTACGCGCTCCGCCGCGCTAGGAGGAAGGTCGGGACCTGCCGGAAAATCGACCAGGGCCTCTGTCAGCTTCCCTATCTCCTCGGTTCGATCATACCACACCTCTGCGGCCTTAGACGCGGCCTGCCTTTGATGGGCCTGTCGCAGTTCGACATCGGCAGCCTCAAATTCAGCTGCAGTCCGGTCACGTTCATGACGCAGGTTGCGCTCCCGTTCTGTAGTCAGCCGATCAGCGCGCAATTCGCGACCAATCTCTTTCAGGCGGTCACCAACTGTTTTCAAAACGGTGCCCCGACCGCGTTTCTTATGAAATTTGTCGGCCCGCTCCGCCAACGCGTCCAGCGTTTGTGCCATGCCCGTCAGGCCAGAGAGACCCGCGTGCAGAAGCTGTCCAAGGTCCCCTTGCGCCCCGGCGATCCGTTCTCCGCCTTCCCGCAAACCCTTCTCGTTGAGCGAAAACCGTTCCTCGAATCTATCTCTCGTAAGGCCATGCAACGCACCCGATAGGATCGCCTCGCTTACTGGGCGGTCATTTGCGTCCAACAGCGATTGGGTCCTCTTGCTGTTGCGGCGCAAAGCCATGATCCCGCGCCCAGGCAAGTCTAACTCTGCTCCAACCACAAGATCACTTCGGTCGAATCGGAAAGCATATGGATGCGCCCCGCTCTTGAAACCGAAGAGCAGCTCCAGAAATCCGTTGAAAGCGGTGGATTTGCCAGCCTCATTTGGACCAAAGATCACCGTCACGTCGGGTACGCCCTCGGCTCGCTTTGGAAAAGCAATTTCGGCGCCCTTGAAACGGCCATAGCGGAGCAGATCTAACCGGTTCAGCCTCATCACGACGTCCCCGCGTGCAATGTCAGAGAGACTTCGGCAATCGCTTCCTCAAGAAGCGCATCCAGCCCATCCTCATCCAGCTCGTCCATGATTTCTGATGGCAGGGCAAGACGCAACTCTTCCAGCTGTTGCAGTGCGGCCTGTCGGAAGCCGTCTTCGACCAGTTCGTCCTGCATGAGGCGGACCAGGTCTTCAGTCTCGGCACCCAGTTTGCGGGGCGGCGGGGCACATTTGACCTTGTCAAGGGACACACCGTCGATGCTGTCCAGCACCTCTGCCGCCAATTCCGTCACAAGTTCCATCCCGTGCCGATCCGAGGTTACGTGCAAACGCACCGCCATACCGCGTCCTGGCACTTGCGCCGACAACAGCACGTCGCGCAAACTTCGCAGGACCTCCTGTTGGTCAGAACAGGTGCTCAAATCCAGAGAGCACTCGGAAAAGCCAAGGTGGCCAATGACGCGGCGTTCAAACTCCGGCGCACCCTCGCCCAGGGACACCAAGGTCACGGTGCCACCGTTACGCTCGCCAAAGTGACGCGGCTGGGGAATTCCGGGCATGACTGCCAAAACCGGTCCGTCGACCCGCTCAAAAGGCGCATGAATGTGCCCGAGGCACCAGAGATCAAACCCATGCGCCATCAGCTCCCGTTCGGTGCAAGGAGCATAAGGATCATGTCCCGGCGCGCCATCAAGCGATGTATGCATCAGCCCGACGTTGCGCTTGCCCGGGGCCGGTCGCGGATAATCGGGAAGGAAACTCTTCGCCACATGGGCCGCATCGAAAGACAGACCATGGAATGCGGCATCGCCAATCTCAACCGTCGGGGCGCCCTTATGCAAAAGGTGGATGTTTGGCCCCAAATCCCCATGTGCCCGGTGATCGAGCAGTGCATCATGGTTACCCCTGATCAGCACAGTAGGCACGCCAGCTTCCGAGGCGCGCGACAACTGAGCTATCAGGAAGGCGCGTGACTTCAGATCCGGGTAACCATTGTCAAAGATGTCACCCGCCAGAACCAACGCATCTACCTGTTCCGATATCGCCAGATCAATGATCTTGGAAAAGGTATCTCGGCTTGCCTGTTTCAAGCGATCCCCTAGATCAGGATTGCGCAACGCTACAGATCGGATTGGGGACCCAAGATGAATGTCAGCCGAAACGAGGAGGCGCATAATATTCCGTCCATATTCCCGCGAATGGCGCGGATTTTGCGTCGATGCAACAATTTAGCAGATGGTATTTTCCATATCGCTGTTCATCGATGAAGTGTCCGGTCCAGTGTTGCTGTTCCCGCCCATCACTGACAAACTAAAAATCGACTGATAGCAATTAATGGCAAGTATCATGCAAATTCTTGGCGTGTGCACTGCTGAAAAATCATAGGAGCTGTTCATAAGGTGCTGGCAAACTAATTCGAACCAGTCTCCGAATGGGCATCAAACCCAACCCAGATGCATCTTAGCTGAGCCGCAAACCTGCCCGAAAAAGTGGAACCACTCCAATCCAATCTGGTAGAGCCATATCGGAGATGCGAGATCCAAGTTCAAGGCAGAGATATATTTCACACTTTCGAGGCATTTCTGGCAGCGGCGACCGATTGCCGACATGAGGATCACGACCAAATGCTTAAATGGTGCGGCAAATCCTTCGACCCCGAAGAAACCGGCGAGCGCGATATCCGCATGATCATCGGGAGTTTCGCCGCACGCCGTCGCTGCCCGCTGATGAGCCATCGGCACGTTGGCAGTATGAAAGACCAATGACCGGGTTCGTATATGTCCTCGGCTGTGATGCCCCAAGCGGCTATCGAACCTATGTTGGCTGGACACTCAACCTTGAGCGCCGCTTGGCCCAGCATAATTCCGGTATCGGCACCGGTGCGAAGTCGACACGCGGCAGGGTCTGGCACCTGATCTATGCCGAACGTCTGCCATCGCGGAACGAAGCCATGAGCCGCGAATGGTATCTCAAGCGGGACCGCCGCCTACGCCGGAGATTGGCGCTCTCGGCGCAGGGCCGAGCGTTCTGAGTACTTCATATATTTGGACACCACAGACCCGCGCCGCACGGGGCTGCGCATCGTACGAATGACCATGGTGGCGACCTTAAATAGGTCGACATCAGTCAGACCGGACGCATACCACAAAGCGTTGTTCAGTGATGAAAGATCGCTAACTGTATCTTTCGCACATGGACGGATGGGTTTTGCCCAATCCTACGCAGATCAGTGATAACAGTTCATTTGGGGTAATATACACGCCACCAAATCAAAAAAGGCCGCTCAGCGTTGCCCTATATTCATGCCTTTAAAAAGGCTCTTGAATTCGTGTGGCTGGCATCGCCAGTATTGCTTGGGGGCGTTGACCTGTTCGCCAAGTTCGGCCGCAGCGTGCCAAGGCCAGCGCGGATCATAGAGCATTCCTCTCGCCAGAGCGATTGCGTCTGCCTGACCCTTTTGAAGAATTTCTTCTGCCTGCTCGGCTTCAACAATCAGGCCCACAGCAATTGTTGGCAATCCGACTTCAGTTTTCACCCGCTCGGCAAAGGGAACCTGGTAGCCCGGCTCAAGTTTAATTTCCTGCCGCGGCGACACCCCACCCGAAGTAACATGGATAGCGGCACAACCACGTTCTTTAAGGGCCTTTGAGAGCGCCAGTGTACCCTCGATGTCCCAACCGCCCGGCACCCAATCCGTGGCCGAGATACGAACCCAAACTGGCAAATCAGCAGAAACTTCCGCTTTCACTGCTTCAAATACCTCAATCGGAAACCTCAACCGGTTTTCAAGGCTGCCGCCATATTCGTCAGTCCGTTGATTGGACAAGGGGGAGAGAAATTGGTGAAGTAGATAACCGTGCGCCATATGTATCTCGATTCCATCGAGGCCCAGTCGCTCGGCGCGTTTGGCCGCAAGCGCAAAATCTTTTCTTATCCTTGAAAGACCCTCGCCATCGAGCGCTTCTGGTGCGTCTTCACCCTCTGCATGCGGCACTGCCGATGGAGCTTCAGTTTTCCAACCGTTTGGTGCACCCGGAGCAATTTGCGCACCACCCTCCCAAGGAGCAAAACTCGATCCCTTGCGGCCAGCGTGAGAAAGCTGGATGGCGAAAGGCATGTTCGAATGCATCCGGATTGCGCCGAGAACCCGCTTAAGGGCATGCGCGTTATCATCGGAAAACAACCCAAGGTCTTGCGGCGAAATCCGCCCTTCAGGCGACACGGCCGTCGCTTCAAGTATCATCAATCCGGCACCGGAAAGGGCCAGACTGCCCAAGTGGATCATGTGCCAGTCTTGGGCATTCCCATCAACGGCTGAATACTCACACATCGGAGCTATGACGATCCGGTTTTCAAGCTGAAGCTTGCCAAGATTTAGGCCTTGAAAGAGAATACTCATGCAAATGGGTCCTTTTGGGTTCTTTGAACAAAGTGCCTTCTCGCTGCACTTTGCCAGCATGCCATCTGGGCACCCTGCAAGCAATCTGACCTTGGGAGTTGCGTGTTTATTTTTGTGATATTCATAGAAATGGATTTGTTGCGACGGCCAGGTTGGGTCCGCACGAAGCAGCATCAGCTCGATTGCAGAGATAGCCTTTGCCGGTAGAACTGGCTGAGACGGGCGAGCATCTCCTGGCCTAATGCACCTGCGTTAGCAATCTCATCAAGTTGCTTCTCGACCTCGGCTATCGTCATCCACGGTGCCTTTGGATCATTACTTAACCAGCGGTCACGGACTGCCGTCTCAGCAGCACCCGCATAGTGTTCCGAGACAAGCTCGGGCGCATTCCAGTAGATCAAACGCTGACCGAGCTGACGGAGCCGTGTATCTTCAAGCTTGGCAATCAGCTCAGCGCGGTGGCTCCAGTCTGCGTTCTCAAAACTCTCGAGAATGTGCTTGTCCGATGCGCTGTGAAATCCGCCGTAAATCTGTTTCTCAACCTGATCAGGCTCATCCCGGTCGGCAAAGCGTTCGGCAAGCGCCTGCCCTACCCGCTTTTGGAAATCGGGTCGCGATGCAACCAGTTTTGCGGCAGCTAGATGATCCGGATCAGGACACACGATTGGAAAGATATTCGGAACCTTGTTGATGGAAATTGTCCGGATCCGCTTGGGAGATCCGGATACCGCTTTTGCGATGGCTTGCTCGTCAGCGTCGACGAGATCCTCTACATTACCGGCATCAAGATCCAGAAACGCCATCGCATTCCTGTTGTGCGGGTTTGTGCCAGCATAAACCCCGACAAATGAACGTGGGGGCGCTGCCCCAAATCGTTCGACGAGGCGCACAGGGTGCCCACTTTGCAGGGTATCGCCGACTTCATCTTTATCCCGATTGCGAAGGCATCTGGCCCATACTGCGGGCGCGCGATCACGAATGAGGGCCGCAATGTGAATGGTTCCCTCGACGTCCCCGAGAGCATCGTGGGAATTATGGGCGGTGAACCCGTTCGCGGGTGCAAGACGATCCAGCTTGAAGCTGACCCGGCCATTTTCATCGCGCGGCCACTAGAGGATGTCCGGCGCCCTGTCCCAGACGGCGTAGATCACCTTCATCATGTCGAGGCGATCGTTGTGATCGAACTGGGTCTGGTAAATATTGGGATGCAGATTTTGATAAAACGATTGCCGGAGAAATTCCTCATCGAAGGCAATGGTATTGTATCCGGCCCAGGTGGCGGGTGCCCAGCGTTTTATGAGCCCGCTGATCTGATGCGAGAAATGGTACCACGACGGCAGGCTCGGATCATCAAGCTGCTCTGGCGTGACGCCGGTCACGGCCATAACCCAGGGGGCAGGCAGAATGTGAGGAGACAGCCTGCACCGGATGTTCACCCGTTCGATCTCAACGAAATCATCGTCTGTCAGAATGGCCGCAAACTGTAGCGGCTGATCAAAGGCAGGCGACGTTCCGGTGGTCTCAAAGTCATAGAATACAAACATTCAGGCTCGCTCCAAATTTTCAGCGGACTTTCCCACGTCTGAGTCCGGTCGTACAGATGGTCGCCATTCAGTTTTTATCCGGGTCAGTAATCGCATGGCAGGCTTGCCGGTCTGGTCCCCGCGCGATCAGCACGTATTATGGAGAAATCTTTATGATAGATGGTGTCAATTATGCGCGTGGCCACATTCAATTTGCAAAACATGCGCCTGCGCCTGCGGGAAGGCAGGCCAGTTCTTGATGGTGCATTCGATCAGGACCAATCAAACGTTCAGCGGTCCGTCGCTCTTAGTTTGGCCGACCGCGAACAGTCAGCCAAAGTTATCCATGCAGCGCAGGCAGATATCGTTGCCCTGCAGGAGGTGTTTGACACTCCGGCATTGGATTTTTTCCACGATAATTTTCTCCGTCAGACTGGATCGTCGGCTTACCCTTTCCGTTATTGCATTCCCGGAAACGATGGTCGCGGACTGAACGTCGCCGCTCTTTGTCGAAGCCAGCCCATCAATGTAAAAAGCCATGTGAACCTTACCGGAGCCGATCTCGACTTGTCAGATTTACCGCCCGAACTCCGAGAGCATCGCCTCTTCCGACGGGATTGTCTTGAACTGGATTTTGCAGGCGTCACACTTTTTGTTTGCCATTTCAAAGCGCCATATCCTGATGCCGAGAAGGCGTACATCATACGGGAAGCTGAGGCACGCGCGGTTCGCAAAATTGTCGAAATGCGCTTTGACGATCCAAGACGTGAGCGCTGGATGATCGTGGGAGACCTCAATGAACCAGGTCCTGGCGATGAGCTTTCCCCGTCAGCCCTCGCCCCGCTGAAACACGGTTTTTCGTTCGACCTCCTGGATCGATTGGCACCCGGCACTGACTGGACATACGAGGTTCCTGGCACGCATCTACACTCGCGTCCGGACCGGATACTTGTCTCGCCGCGACTGGCACAGGAGTATCCGAATGGGCGTCCTGAAATCATAAGAACCGGCATGACCGGCCCGTCACGCACTCGTCGGCATGGGGCGTTCGGTGATGAGCCAAATAAAGCGTGTCACGCGAGCGATCATGCGCTGGTCTATGCGGATTTTCCAGGGCTGGAGTAAATGTTTGTGCGGGGTCAAAGGCTCTTGCCCCGCGATAAGCAGGGCCGAGCGTTTTCGCGCGTTCAGAGCCTAACCATGTGATCCTATCGGGAGCTCGACCTCAGTATAGAGGCAGCCCAATTACGCATGCTCCGTCCCGCAACTCGGTCAGTCGCCCAATTTCGGCGAACGTCTGGAACTTTCAATAAAGCGACGCGGCGCGGACGTTGGGTGTATGACCTCTGAAGGACTACCATGCAGGTGACAAAACGGTCATTGACCATAATAGGCGCGGCTGCCACTTACATTTGAAATCGACACAAAAAAGGCCCCGCCAACCACTCTTGGCGAGGCCTACTACATACTGGAAATCACTCTTTCAATTGGTCATTTAAAGCGGATTAAGTTGAAGATGGAATGACTGTTTTGTGTTTAAATTTTGCAGTAAGCGTCCGGTCTGGCCGCTTTACGGTGCGTTTTTCCACGGCAGCAGGTCATCGACGCGGTTGATTTTATAGTCTGGGATGCGGGCAAGTGTGTCGGCGAGCCATGCTTGCGGATCGATACCGTTCAGTTTGGCCGTTTCGATCAAGGTGTAGGCAATGGCGGCAGCTTTACCACCGGTCTGTGATCCAACGAACAGATAGTTTTTGCGCCCGATGGCGACTGATCGCATCGCGCGTTCTGCGGTGTTGTTGTCCAGTTCCAGAATGCCGTGGTCGAGGTATGGCCGAAGCCGCGCCATGCGCGTCAGGGCATAGCGGATTGCGCCCGCCAGTGGTGATTTTCCGGAGATGCTTGGTAGTTGGGCGTGTAGCCAGGCTTCCAGATCGTCGAAGATCGGTTTTGCCTGTGCTTGCCGGATATCGACGCGCTTGTCTGCTGGCGACCCGCGCACCGCCTTCTCGACCGCGTAGAGCTGCGCGATGCGTTTGATGGCCTCGTCGGCGATAGCCGAGCCTTGGGCGCGGTGGACATCTACGAACTTACGCCTGACATGCGCCATGCAGGCGACCTCTTTGATATCGCCGGAGCGGTAGATATCT
>NZ_FWFJ01000044.1 GCF_900172365.1 Roseovarius gaetbuli | reverse complement strand
CCGCCTGAAACAAGCCGCCCGCAATCCCGTCTTCGTCGACAGCCCCCAGCACTCCAAAGCCATGCAAAAAGCCCTGGAACACCTCGTGCGAAACGCGTGAAAAAGCTCAAAGGCCGAGCGCCATGGGGCTGGTCAATCGGTTTGCCAGAGCCTAAATTCCGCGATGTAATTTGAGGATGTCCAGCCATGACCCAACAGCCTGTTATTCCGCCTGAAGGCGATCCACCAAGTAAAGTCGTTTTTGTAGGCGGCGCACCGCGGTCGGGAACCAGCGTGACCCATGCGCTTTTGTGTACAGCTCCGGCAGCCAACCGCTATCACCCCGAGATCAGTTATGTGCGGCCGGTTCTGGAATCCTATGGTGTCGGCATTGAGAAATGGCAGGGTCATACAAGCGGGTTCTTTCGCGAGCCCGAGCACTTCAAGCTGCACATCCGCAAGCTGGTCACCATGCAGCTGACCTATATTGCGCGGGTGCTGGCCTATCCGCGTGTGCTGTGCGTCAAGGACCCGTTGCTGACGCCGTATTTTCCGATGATGCGGGAGGTCCTCGGCTGGCCGTCGCAATACGTCACCGTGTTGCGCCACCCCCATAACGTTATGCGCTCCCTGCAAGAGGTGGTCGAGCGCGAGGGGAATGAATTTGACGACGAGCTGATCCATTTTGCGGCCCATGATTATCTTAACAGTTATGCCCACATCGATGATCCCATTCTCGAAGGTGTATTGATGTGTCTGCGCTACGAGGATCTGAACGAACCCGAGACAATCCAGGCATTGCGCGAATTCACGGGAATGCCGGGGATCAACCCGGACAACATCTGGAAAGAGGACGGCCACGAGACCACGGCCGAAGAGCAGGCTGATCCATGGTATTCACCCAAATATCACGGCAAGATCGACCTCTCGAGCCGTCTGTCTCCTCTGTCCCCACATATTCGCGAAGTGGTCAACGAGGTCTGCGCACCTCTTATGGAAGAGTTTGGCTACCTACCCGACGGCAGCTGTGAATGATGCGAAGCACATATGCCGAAACGTGTTTTAAAACTTATAAAATAACGTCTTAGATTTTCTTAATAGGCCTTGATAAAGTCTTAATTTGGCGAGGAGGCGTTAAGCCTGGTCACATACCTTGATTCACGCACGTGGGGGCGTGGTACAAGGTGTTAAACTATGGTGGGCTTGCGCTATATCGCAACGGTTTCCGTTGGCGATGACAGGTACTCTTCTGGTATTACCGACTTGTCGGTTGTTGCAACGACCACAGGAGCAAAGCTCTATTCGACAAACCGCCCGGGTGAAATAAACGGCGAGGTGCGCGGCGGGCTGGCCGCTTATGACGTTACGGGCCCGGGTGCGGCTCTGCGCATGTCCCAGCGTGATTTTGATGGCAATATCGGCCGTCTCGGGACGCCCAAGATAGCGGTTGTGTCCTACGACCAGGGCTCGTTTATCCTGCCAACCGGCGTGACAGCCGGGTATCAATCGGCCTGGGCGCTGAACGGAGACGGAAATCTCACCAGCGAGATGAATTTATCCGATAACAGTTTGTCGCTGTCGAATCTGTTGGCACTGACCCAGCTTGTCACAGGCAGTGTCGGCTACGTTGTCGCCAGCCTGTCTGGAACGGGCGGCATCGGTGTCTACAGTCTGGATGGTCAGGGCGGGATGTCACTGGAGGGGCGCGCCGACACATCAGGCCCTGATATTACCGACATGGCACAGATCACCCTTGGCGGAGCGGCCTTTGTGATCGGTGTCTCGCCGATTGACGACGTGATTGTCAGCTACCGTGTGGATGCGGGGGGGCAGCCTCGTGCCGTTGATCGCCTTGACAGTCTCGAAAGCGGTGTGGGTTTCAGCACTGCCCATTTGGTGGCAACTGCCACGGTCGAGGGTACGGGCTATGCCATTGTCGGCGGCGCGGGAAGTTCGTCGCTGACCGTGCTGCGCGTCACGCCGCAGGGTCAGCTGATCCCGGTCGAACATCTGGTAGACGGGCTGGACACCCGGTTTCAAAATGTCACTGCGCTGGAGACCTTTACCATCGGGGACCGCAGTTTTGTGCTGGTCGGCGGGGCAGACGACGGGGTCACCCTGATGGCGCTGCTGGGGGATGGCCGGTTGATTCATCTCGATACGCTTGCCGATACACAGCCGACCACCTTGCAGAACGTTACCGCCATTGCAGCCGTACAAACCGGTGCAAGCGCGCAGGTGTTTGTCACCAGCGAGTCAGAGACGGGCATCACACAATTCTCTTTTGATCTGGGTCAGACCGGCGTGATGCAGACAGGTGGTGCGGGGAGCATAACCGGTACGGCGGGAGCAGACGTTCTGACTGCGGGGTCTGGGACGACAGATCTCACCGGCGGGGCGGGAGACGATATTCTGCGCGCCAGTGCCGAGGGCGGGGACCTGCGGATGCTCGGCGGCCTCGGGGCCGATATCTTTGTGGCTGAACACAACGGGCACACCCTGTATATTGATGACTTTCAGCTGGGCTATGACCGCATTGATCTGAGCTTGTTTCCCATGCTGCGCAGCACGCAGCAACTGGAGATCACCCGCACCGGGCAGGGCGCAATCATCTCGTTTCGCGATACGGATATCGTGGTGCGGTCAAGCATTGGCCAGGCGATCGCACCGGAGAGTTTTCTGCATGAAGATATGCTGGCTCTGACGCGCTATGACCCGCCACAGAATCCACAGAATTTCACAGGTACGGCGCGCAGCGAACAGCTGGCCTTGGGCGGGCCCGGGGGTATGGCCCTGGGCATGGAGGGCAATGATACGATCACCAGCAGCTGGGGGGATGCCACGATCGGTGGTGGTGCGGGCGATGACCTGATTGTCGCCGGATCGGGCCGCAACTTGATTTACGGGGGCGCTGGATCGGACACGGTGCAGGGAGGCTCGGGCGCAGACGAAATTTGGGGCGGTGGTGTCGGCAACAACCGGCTGCTTGGCAATGAAGGAAATGACACGATCACCGGCGGCGATGGCGCGGATCTGCTGGGTGGTGGAGAGGGGGACGACGCCTTGTTCGGGGGGGCTGGCAATGATGAGATCTATCTTGGCGTGGGTAATGATTTCTCGGGCGGAGGGGCCGGTAACGACCTGATCATAGGCGGAGCGGGCACCAATCTGATCTATACCGGCCTGGGCCGCGACGAGGTTCAGGGGGGCTGGGGCCGCGACATCATCGTGGGCGGGGGCGGGCCCAACCGTCTCTTTGGCAATGACGGCAACGACTGGATGCGGGCGGGCGATGCGGGCGATCTGCTGGCGGGTGGTGCGGGCGATGATGAGCTGTACGGCGGTGCGGGCGATGATGCGATCTATCTTGGTTTGGGCAACGACTTTGTGGGCGGTGGGGCGGGTAATGACCTGATCATAGGCGTAGCGGGCACCAATCTGATCTATACCGGCCTGGGCCGCGACGAGGTTCAGGGGGGCTGGGGCCGCGACATCATCGTGGGCGGCGGCGGGCCCAACCGTCTCTTTGGCAATGACGGCAACGACTGGATGCGGGCGGGCGATGCGGGCGACCTGCTGGCGGGTGGTGCGGGCGATGATGAGATGTACGGCGGTGCGGGCGATGATGCGATCTATCTTGGTTTGGGCAACGACTTTGTGGGCGCTGGCGCGGGTAATGATCTGATCACGGCGGGCGCGGGGCGCAACACCATTTATGCAAGCATCGGCAACGACACGATCCATTCCGGCACGGGCCGTGATTTTATCTCGGGCGGTGCCGGGGCGGATGTGTTTGTCTTTGCCTCGGCGGCTCATGCGGGCAACGGGGCGCAGCGCGATTTGATTGCGGACTTTGTGCCGGGTCAGGACATGATTGATTTAACGGCCATGGGTATGAGCTTTGGTTTCAGTCTTGGACGCGCCGGCGTCACCACTATAGACGGTTTTGTCCTGGGGGATGTGAACGGGGACGGCATTCATGATTTCTCCATTCAGGTCTGGCAGGCTGGTTTGCTGGGTGTGGAAGATTTCATCTTGTAACCGCTGGCCTTGCGATCCCAGGCTATTCCGGCTAGGGAAAATGGCGGACAATTGTCGGCCAGCATGGCGCTGTGGAGTTGCAACTTTGCCCACTTTCTGGCAGGTCCTAGCCTGGGAAGAGGCATTGAAGGGCTGATACCCTATGTTCAATAAAATGGATTTTTGGAATGGCTGCTCTCCGTCCGACCGTCAGTGTCATCATGTTGTGTTACAACGAAGCGGTTTTTATCCGCCGTGCAGTTCGGTCGGTGTTGGCGCAAACCCTTGATGCGCCTATCGAGATTATTTTGGTCGATGACGGTTCGGCGGACGGCAGTGCCGGAATTGTACGCCAGGAAGTGGACTTGGCGGCGCGGACGAACATCCAGTTGACGATAGTGACCCACGAGGAGCCTACGGGCAATGCTGCCGCCTTTGTGACGGGTTTGAAAACCGCGCGGGGACGCTATTATCATGTGCTGGACTGCGATGATTACTGGATCGACCCCGACAAGCTGACGATGCAGGTGAACCTGATGGAGGCGCAGCCGCATCTGGGCGGTGTTGCGCACCGCACGATCATGCGCAACCAGATCGATCGCACCGAGAGTTTCCATCCCGAACACGAGCCCAGCAAAACCATTCTGACCTTTGAGGAAATCGCCGTTGAAGGTGTGTATTTCCACACCAGCGCCATGCTTTATCGCAACGTTTTCTACAACGCGGGTCTGGACAGTTTTGATATCCCTGAGATTTTCAACGAGGTGCGCGGCGACACGATCCGGCTGTACGTGCATGCCAGCCAGGGGCCGATCCTGTACATCCCGCAAAGCATGTCTGTCTATGACGACCATGGCGGCGGCATCTGGACCTCGCTTGACTGGCCGGGCAAACAGGACCTCTTGCGCAACCTGTACGACAAATTGCAAAAGCGCGGGTACCTGGCAGGCATGGGCGACGCCCAGGCGTCCTGCTATCTCAGCCAACGTTTGATGGAGATTGCAGCCTACGCGCCCGGCTCACTGCGCTCGGTATCGCTTTATCCCGAGCAAGTGACGACGCAGCCGCGGTACCGGCTGACCAACATCAGCCATATCGGCAGCCTGCGCGATCTGGAAATTCAGATCGACACGTTTGTGCAAAATGCCCAGCATGAAGACGGCCTGCAAGTGTTGCAGCGGCTGCTGACGGCGATCAGTTATGACGTCAACCTGCGCAAGGCCAGCCAGTTCCGCCGCATCGCGAGCTTTGAGGTGGATTGGCAGTGTGAGCGCCTGGGTACTCTGATCGGTCAGAAATACGATGTGTTGCCCGGGGCGCCTGCCGGTGATCCCGATGGTCCCGTCGTGTTTTTGGTATCGGGTGTGGTCGACGATGCAGAGGGGTTGTGGCAGGAAACGAAAGACATCATAGATCTGTTTCGCGGACAAGCCGAGATCAAGATCTTGTCGACCGAACTGTTGACCAGTTCACCGGAGCTTTGCGCTGAATTGCAAGAGGATGGGATCGAAGTCCTGCGCAACAACGACACCCTGCAAGAGGAGAAAGCCGCTTGGGTCATGTGGTATCTGGCCAAGCAAAAAGCGTGCCAGATATTCGTAAACCCCGCGCGAAACGATGTGGCGCTGATGGCGGGTTTGCGGCGCGAACATGCCGCACGGATCCATCTGTTGACGGCTCTGGGCTACGGCTTTTCCCTTGGACGGCTGAGTGGGGTGATCGACGGTTTTATCGCGCGCAGACCTTACGATATTTCCTATTACGCCAAGCTCACACCGGGACGCGAGGTGATCTATATCCCCTCCTATTCGCGCGGGACGGCCGCACAGGACTGGCCGGACGTAACCGAACAGACGCCTATGGTCAGCATCACAGTCTGCTCAGATGCATCCAAGATCGAACAAAACTACGACTACCGTTTTGATCGGGCGATTCCCGCCGTGCTGGAGTCAGGGGTGCAAAAACACATCCATGTAGGCGATTTGTCGGATGCTGTTCTCAACCGGATCAGGAAAGAGCTCGCTTTCCGCGGCTTGCCCATCGAATGCTTTGAGGTGCATCCTTATCCGGAAGATTTGCCCGCGTTCCTTCAGAGCTGCGGGGCCACCATATTTATGCAAACCTTCCCGCTGCCCGAACACCGCCCCATGCAGGCGGCTCTGGCCGCAGGCCTGCCGGTGATCTTGCACTATAGCTATATGCATCCGATGCTCGCGCTGGATGATATGTGCTACCCCGGCGCCCCGATCTGGAGCACCATTCAAGAGCTGTCGCATATTTTGCGCCATGTCGATGTAACGTGGATGGCCGAACACCGCGCAGGTATCAAGGATCACCTGTCGCGCAGCGGCTCTGCCCAAGCGTTGCTTGAGCATTTGGGCGAGAGCCTTATGACGCCTGTGACGGGTGAAGACATTCCCGATATCGTTGTGCCTGAAACCTATCACGAGCTGCGCAGTCTGTTGACGCAGATGACGTCTTTGACAGTGTTTCGACGGTAAGCGCTCCGGCGTCTTACGCGTGCAGGTGCCTTGGCTTTCGTATCCTCTAAAGATAGATACTGATCTCAAGGCATATTGAGGCTGGGGATTTTGTCAAATGCGACAAATGGTTTATGCCGCTGATCAACGACACGAGTGGATTTTTTTGATGTATGATACGCTTATCAGTTCAGAGGCCCGGATCGGGCAAAACGTACGCTTGGGCGCATGCGTGCGCATCTACGGTAATGTCGAAATTGGCGATGATTGCCAGATTGGTGATTTTTGTGTGATCGGCCACCCCACAGCGCGCGCCGATTCTGCGCCGCTGCGTCTTGGCGCCGACGCCAACATCCGCTCGCATGCGGTAATCTATGAAGGCTCCGACATTGGCCCAAAGCTTGAGACCGGCCATCATGTGGTGATCCGTGAAGGGTCGATGATTGGTGAAAACCTGCGGCTTGGCAACTTCTCTGATATTGAGGGGACGTGCAAGATTGGCGATTTTGTCCGCATGCATGGCTATGCCCATGTGGGCAAACATTCCATCATCGGTGATTTTGTCTGGCTGTTCTCGCTGACCACTTTGATGAATGACCCGCTGCCCCCCTCGCATCTGGAAGCCCCGGTCGAGATTGGCGATATGGCCACGGTTTGCGTCAACGCCCAGCTGATGCCTGGCACGCGCATCGGCCGCGGCGCCTTTGTCGCCGCGGGGGCCACGGCGCAGGGTGACATCCCCGCAGGGGTGATCGTCACTGGCCCGGACAGCGAAATCGCAGGCCCGGTGCGGTTCATGATGCATATGCAAACCCGCACGCGCCACCCATGGCCGCGCCATTTTACCGACGCATATCCCGAACATGTCCGCGACCGTATCACAGCGCTTGCCGCCGACATCGAAACAGAAGCGGCAGATGCCGCGCAATTTGACTAAGGAAGACCTAATGATCCGTAGCGACATTCTTGATCTGATGAACATGGTGATGAAAAAGCGCGGTCGCGAGCCGTTGGCCGACGAGGGGCAAAGCACCCGTGAGGCAGGCTTTCGCAGCCTCGACTTTTCCGAGGTCGCGCTGCGCATCGAATCCAAAGTGGGCCGCGAGCTGTCGTTTGAGGCAGCTTCCATGCGCCAGATCGAGACCGTCAAAGACGTGCTCGACTTTTTTGAAGAAGCCATCAAGGGCTGATCTGTCATGGCGTCGATCCTCCTCCGGAACCGGTTGTTCTTTGGCGCGGATGCGCCTTGCACTTGGGCAGACCTGCTGGAGCAGGGGCAGGCATGGGCGGGTGATCCGACCGGGTATGCCGACCGCCGCGTTGTCTTTGTGGTCCCTGATATGCGTCATGCCTGCATGGCGGTGGCCTACGGCATGGCGCACTCTCTGGACTGGGGCGTGATCGAGGCGGCGCGACTGAGCGAGGCGGTCGAGGAACGCTTTGCCGAAAACGGCGTGCATCTGATCGAGGCAGGCTCGGGTGCCGTGCTGGGCAGGACGCCGCTACCCGCGCAGGTGCAGCCGGGGCGGGTGACGGTTCTGACCTCCGGCACTACGGGGTTGCTCAAACTGATCGCCCATACCCATGCCTCGCTGAACACCTTTGACCGGGTGACAGACCTGCCTGCCAACAGCTGGTTCCTGCCCTATCAGATAGGATCCTATGCGTGGTACCAGATGGTTGCACTAGGGATGTTCGTTGCGGATCAGGATCTGATCCCCGGCGATTTCAGCGATTTGGCCGAGAGCTTCAAAACCGCTCTGTCGCGCGGGCTTGTCACAGCGATCTCTTCGACGCCCACGTTCTGGCGTCACGCGCTGATGTCGCTGGACGAGGCGCTGTTGGCCAGCGCTGATATGCGCAGCATTTCAATGGGTGGTGAGATCGTGGATCAGCCCATTCTGGACCGTCTGGCAGGGCTCTATCCAAGCGCGCGGATCAAACATATCTACGCCTCCTCCGAGGCGGGGGCGGCAATTGTGGTCAGTGACGGCAAGGCAGGCTTTGACGCAGCACTGCTGGCGGACACGGACAGCCGCACCATCGCTATCAAGGTTGAGGATGACCGGCTCTATATCCGCTCGCCTTATGGAAATACCGGCGATCAGGGCGGCTGGATCGACACCGGCGATCTGGTCGAGACGCGCGCCGGGCGCGTCTATTTCTGTGGCCGTGCGGGCAACACGATGATCAACGTAGGGGGGCAGAAAGCTTTTCCGCCCGACATCGAGGGGCATCTGATGGCGCATCCAGAGGTGGTCTGGGCGCAGGTCACCGCGCGGCGGGCACCGATGGTGGGCAATCTACCCGTGGCCAGTGTAGTGCTGCGCACCCCCATGGACGAGGCGGACGCCGAACAGATGCTGATCACCCATTGCGAAGGCACACTGGCGGAATATGCCGTGCCGCGCCTGTGGGATTTCCCCAAACAGATACCCATGCGCGCCAGCCTCAAAAGCTGATCCGGCGCGCCTTTTTGAAAGGTCACTTCGATGCATACCCAGAACCAATCCATCATCGTCTCGGGCGGCTCGCGCGGGCTTGGCCTGCATCTGGTCAGCCGCCTTCTGGAGGCGGGTAACAAGGTCGCTACATTCGCGCGCAGCCATACGGCCGCGATGGATGATCTGTCGGCCAAATATGGCGATGCGTTTTATTTCACCCCGCTGGATGCGGTGGATGCGCCCGGCGTGACCGCCTTTGTGATGGAGGTCTCTGACCGCTTTGGCGGGCTGGATTCCGTGGTGAACAACGCGGCCATCGGGCAGGACCAGCTGCTGATGCACACGGATGTAGAGACGATCCAGCGCATCACCAACATCAATATCGTGGGCCCCACACTGCTGACCCGTGCGGCGATCAAACATATGATGCTGAGCGGCGGGGGCAATATCTGCAACATCTCGTCGATCTGCGGCTCGCGCGGTTATGCAGGCCTATCGGTCTATGCGGGCTCCAAGGGGTATCTGGATGCGATGATGCGCGCATTGGCCCGCGAAGTGGGCGAGGCGGGCATTTTCATCAACAACGTGGCCCCCGGTTTCTTCGAGAGCGAAATGTCCTCCGTGCTGCGCCCGGAGCAGCTCGACACGATCAAGCGGCGCACGCCATCGGGGTCGCTGTCGAATGACGAGAATATCTTCAAAGTGGTCGATCTGGTGATTTCCGGTACGACCAATATGCAGGGCCAAGTGGTGTTTGTGGATGGCGGCATTACCAGCTGATCCGCTGTTTGGCGGCCACTTGCTAGAAGGGCAGGTGCATCCAGGGCCTGCCTCGTATGACCATACGGGGCGGCGCTTTGTTTTTGTGCCAGCTGCTGGTGATACCGGCCATTACGCGCTGGACGTAGAGCGGCGTGATGTGGCGCTAGACGTGCAAACAGTTTCTATGCTGGCTAAAATCGCGCCTGATATAACACCGTTGCAGGCGTGGACCCAGATCGAGGTTCTGGCCAAGCTTTTGGACACGCCCGCGCATCTGATCTTGCGACTTGGCCTGCGATGTGATCCTCGCATTGAAATCGGCACCCCCCCGTCAGCCAGCCATTGGATCAGCATCGGGAGAATTAGGGACGCCGCGGATGGGTAATCCCCCCATTTTTAACGTGACGAGATCGTAGAACTTACGCAGCCATTTTCAGTTTCATTGCGGGTGTGATGCCGCCGATGCCCATGTTCGGGCGGTCGTTGTTGTAAGTCCAGAGCCACTGGGTGGCAAAATGCCGGGCGTCCTCGATGCTGTTGATGATGTATTGGTCGAGCCATTCGTGCCGGGCGGTGCGGTTATCGCGCTCGATGTACGCGTTTTGTTGCGGCTGACCGGGCTGGATGTGTGCCAAGGCGATGCCGTGCGTTTCAGCCCGATCCAGCAGTGCCTGACTGATGTATTCCGGGCCGTTGTCCACGCGGATGGTCTTGGGCTTGCCGACCCACACTGATGCAGGTTGGTCTGCGCCCGTGAACGGTGCTTTTTGAGATGCGTTCAGGAGAGCTATAAAGACACTAGTCGCGGCCACAGCTGCGCGCAGATACTGGATCGCATTGCGGCGCTGTCTTGAGGCGGGCGCGTTCAATTGACGGTTGGGTTCGTCAAAAATTCGCGTTAGATCCGAGGGCGTTTCCGCAGGTTCGAACTTGCGCAGACACTGTTCAGGCTCTTGCAAGTGGTCTCTTCAATCTTGGGTTGCTTGAAGGCCGTCATTTTCGTCTGACCGAGTTTCCACCGGAAATGATAAGTCTGATTTGCGCTGCCACTGCGCTGTGCATTTTGAGGGCGCGGTCAGACCCTTCGGCATTTTCATGCACAGCAGCGGCGTCCTTGAGAACGCCGATGATTTCGCTTTCGGGCAGGATTTTCGCGTCGTTCAACGCAAGCAGCAGGGCCTCGCAGATCGACAACGCAGCTACTCCTGAATGCATTTGATCATTTGGCATTTTAATCTGCTTTCTAAGAATGAGTGTCTCGATTTCGGGAAGCTGAACAGCGCATGGGGGTAAGGTTGCAAAATATCAGCTAATTTGTACTGATCGACATTAGTTATCAGTGTGCCTTTCTTGGTATGGCTACAACCGTGTTCCTGGGGAAGGATGATCACGATGCAGAATACAGCTCTGGGCCGAAAACTGGGAGCTTTCGTTGCTTTGTCGGCACCCGAAATTTCCGCACTTGAGTCACTGCATAAGCGACGCCGCACCTTCGTCGCCGGGCGCGACCTGGTGCATCAGGGGCAATCGGAGCAGGCGGCCTATATCCTCGCCTCAGGCTGGGCCGTTTCTTACAAGATAATGGAAGACGGGCAACGACAGATTGTTGATTTCCAGATCCCTGGCGATTTTCTGGGCTTACGGAGCGTGTTGTTCCACTTGTCGGATCACAGCGTCGAGCCGGTCACCAATATCGACGTGACCGAGATCCTGTTGCCTGATCTTCTGGACGCATTTTCGCGCACGCCCCGGTTGGCCATGGCGATCCTGTGGGCCGCATCCCGTGACGAGGCGATGGTGGTTGAGCATCTGGTGGGCATCGGACGTCGCGAAGCGACCGAGCGTATGGCGCATTTCCTGCTGGAACTTGGCGCGCGGCTTGCCCTGGTCGGCATGGGGAGCAAGGCAGGTTTTGACTGTCCTCTGACCCAGTACCATCTGGCCGATGCACTGGGCCTGAGCGCCGTACACACCAATCGGGTACTGCGAAAGTTGCGTGAATGGGGCATGCTCACGTTTCGCAGCGGCACCGTGCGGTTCGACGACTATGATCGCCTGGCAGAATTTGCAAAGTTCGATCCGACCTATTTGGATCAGACCGGACCGCTTCTGAAATAGCGCAAACCCGGCGGCGACACAGATGTCAGATCCGGCCAAGCAGAATCAGAACCACAATTATAAGGAGCACGGTGCCCGGCACACCGACCCCGGCATGACCAAAGCCATAGCCATAGCCCCCAAAGCGCCCGCTGAAACCGCCGAGCAGAAAAATGACGAGAAGGATGATCAGGATCGTCCCAAGTGACATTGCGTTTCCTCTTCTGTTGGGGCACCGATCCTTTGAGCGCCTTGACGTTCAACGGTGCGGCGCGTGACCGGCGTGATAAGATTTGCCAGATAACAGCCAGTCAAGTTCGTTTAATTGCCGTCGATGGACACGCCATGACCGTTGATCTCAATGGCGACGCCACCTTGGCGTTCCTGATAGTAGAGATAGCTCGCGCCAACTGCGACGACGGCGAGCGCGCCGATCACGACGAAAAGGAAGCTTTGGTTCATTGCTCTGACCTTTGCGATTTTCTTGAAGCCATGTATATCATGAAGCTGCAAACATGCAGCCACGGTGCAGGACCGTTCGCGCCCTTCTGGGGGGCGTGAAACGGGGATCATTACGCATCACGGATCGTGTCCTTAATACCGCCAACGGCATTTTGGACCTTGCCCTCAACCTTGTCTGCCTCGCCTTCAGACTCAAGCTTGGCGTCGCCGATCGTCTTGCCAATCGCGACCTTGGCCTTGCCTTTGACAACCTTCGCGGAACCGATGACCCGATCCTTGTCCATAACGTCTTCCCTTCTGTGGAAATCTGTCCGCCAAATGGTTGGCGGGTACATGCAATTAACGGGGTTGCTGATCCGTTCACAATAACCTGGGTTGGTCCGACCAGAAAAGACGGACATTCTATTGTGGCTGGATCAGAGTGGTGATGCGACGGATCGTGACTCGTCGATTGAGTCGCTCCGCTTCCAGTGTTGGGATGAGCGGAAATCTTTCGCCATAACCTTGCACAACCATGTTTTCCGTCCGCACGCCGAAATACTCGGACAGGGCCAGCGCAACGGTTTCCGCTCGGCGGTCTGACAGCAACAGATTGTAGCTTTCGTCACCAACAGCATCAGTATAGCCCTCGATCAGGAACAGCTCACGCGGGTTGGTCGCGATAAACTCCTCCATCAGCAACCCTATTTCCCTGAGCTGCCTGGCCTCGCCCGGCTGTATCGCGGCCGAATTCGTGGGGAACGTAATATTGTCCAGATTGATTTCCAGCGCCAGATTACGGACCTCACGATATTCCCGGACTTGGCTCAGGCTGAAGCTGCGTCCGATATCGCGGCTTTCGGCGGCCCTTAACGCCTCGCGTAGGGCGGCTTGGTCGGTTGTGTCCCGATAGGCAAGGTCGGAAACGGCCGGGCGCGGTAATGCGCTTACGTCAATCGGCTCGAACTTGCGGGTGTCGTCGATCAGCAGGACCTCGCTACCGTCTGCCGCAATCCGCGTGCGGCGCTGAACCTGACCCGATGAATCGCGGATCGTGATAATCTGGACGCCGTCCTCACGGGTAACGAATGTGCGCGTCGAGCCGTCGCTGAAGGTCTCTGTGCGCACCGTGGAGCCCGCCTGGCGCAGGAGAACGTCATCGTCTTTCAGAACGCTGAAGTTGCCAAATTCGTCCTGAACGACAACACGGTCACCTGTTTTTGCGGTGACCTTCTGACCATTCTGCAGAATGGCCCCGACAACAAGCGCGCCGAGGGCGAGCAGGCCTGCCTTTTCAAGATTGCTGAGGCCACCGCCTTCCTTGGCATTCGGGGTTTCAAACTCTTGTGCGCTGGAGCGCGTGGTCTCCTCGGTAACGGTTTGGGTCGTAACCGCGACGTCTGTGTTTTCCGTTGCCGCCGCGGTGACCGCAGTAATCTCGGCTTGTGTCATGTCATCCGCACACAGGGTTTCCCCCGCGGCGTCAAGCAGTTCGACAACACATTCTCTGGATGGCGCTGCCGCTCTGGCGGCGGCTTCGGAGGCTGCGGTTTCTTCTGCCTTTTTCGCCTGGGCTTCTGCTTCGGCTTGCGCTTCTTTTTCCGCTTTGGCTATGGCGGCCGTTTCCGCCTCGGCTATGGCTTCTGCCTGCACCAAGGCGCGGGCATCAGCCTCTGCTTGGGTCTGCACTTCGGCAATAGCCCTTTTTGCGGCTTTCTCGTCAGCTTTTGCGGCCTTCGCTGCAGATTTCAGGTCTTCTTTTGCGCGCTTGGCTTCTAGTTTTGCGACGTCATCGGCCTCTGCTTGGGCTGCGGCCAATGCAGCGGCTTCGGAGGCTGCGGTTTCTTCTGCCTTTTTTGCCTGGGCTTCAGCCATGGCAGCCGTTTCCGCCTCGGCTATGGCTTCGGTCTGCAACAGGGCGCTGGCATCGGCATCTGCTTGGGCCTGCGCTTCGGCAGCAGCCCTTTTTTTGGCTTTCGCGTCGGCTTCTGCCTGTGCTTTCCCATCGGCCTCGGCGGCTTCCTTAGCTTTCAGGTCGGTGGCGGCTTTCGCGTCCGCTTCGGCGCGCACATCCGCCTGCGCTGTGGCATCGGCTGCATTTTGCGCTTTCTTTGCATCCTCTGCGTCCGCTGTGACTTTGGCTTGATCAGCCATGCAGGCTTCTGCGTTCGCCGCTCGCACGATCCGCTCGGCAATCATCTCGGGTGATGCGTCCTTTTTCTTGTTCTTTTTGTCCGGACGACCGTCAGGTTGGAGAAGTTCCGGAAGGCATTCAACCTCGGCAAGTTTCAACTCTTCAAGGCAGGCCTTTTCAGCGTCTTTGGGCTTGCCTTTAAAGTTTTTGAGGCAGGCAAGCGTCGTCTCCAACGCCTCTTCGGTTATCGCCCCGGGTGCCTGGGCTTTGGCCTGTGCAAGGCCCGGAAGTGGTTGCAGTAACGATAAGACGGCGATAACTGCCGTTGCGGAATTCTGCGTCCTGGCCATCATAATTTTTCCTTTTGGATATTGTTCATGACCATCCCAGATGAATTCGGTCTGATCGGAATTCTGTTGCTCGGGCTTTGATGTCGGTGCAGCTCTGAGGCGGAAACAGCCCGTCGGGTTATGGCGGGCATTAAGGTCAGTTTGTGGGGGTGATCACAACTTCGACCCGACGGTTCTCCGCGCGCCCCGCGGCGGTAGCGTTCGACGCGATCGGCTCGCTAAAGCCAAGTCCGGAATAGGTGATCCGGGTCGAGGGTACACCGTCCCTGATCAAGATTCGGGCAACGGCCAGAGCACGATCCTGACTCAGCTTTTTGTTGTAGGCGACAGATCCGACATTGTCGGTGTGGCCCACTACGAGGACGGTCGAGTTTGTATACGTTTTCAGCGAGCGGGCGACCTCGCGCAGGGCAGGCAAGAAGCCTGTGGCCACTGTGGCGGACCCTGTTGCAAACGTCACGCCCTCGGGCAGGATCACCCGAAGCTCGCTGCCGGTGTTGGTGATGACGGCACCGCTGCCCGCAAGTTGTTGGTTTAATTCGCGTTCCTGTCGGGCCATATTGGCTCCGATGGCGCCGCCCACCGCCGCGCCGATCCCGGCGCCGATGACGGTAGACTGTGTGTCATTTCCTATCACTTTACCCAAGGCCGCGCCTGTCGCGCCGCCAATAACCGCACCTGTTGCGGTTTGGTTTGGCCTACCATCGTTATAGGTGCAGCCGCTTAACGCAATAACGGTAGTCACGGCCAGAAATCGTGTGCTCGCAATCATGGGATTGATCCTTTTTCTGTGCGCCGCTGGGAAATAGTTCAATACCATTTCATCAATAGGGCAACCTTGTAGTACTCTGACGCGTTATTGCGGTCTGTTGCACTAATCTGCGTCAGCTTGCGGAGATTGTTGCCGTCGCTCCCTGGACCCAGACTAGTCATTCACAACGATGCTCTCACTTGATCCCGCTATCTCTTTGCGAGGGGGGCGTCGCCGTGGTCATCCCATGCCGGCATGTTTGTCGGCTCGCCCTTCATGGGGAGGATGGCACCTTGTCGCATTTGGAGAGCATCCAGCGCCAGACGATCGGGCGCAGGTCGAGAATCTACGGGGAGAAAAGCCCGGACCGCTAACCACGATCAGTGCGCGCCAGAGGCGCTCTTGTACAAACAGGCTGTCATCGCAATGCAGGTGACGCAGTTTTGGAGAGCGCCATGATTGGATATGTCGGAAATATCGAAGAGGTGTCGCGAGAGAACACAGACTTTCGGCGGGTTCTTTATTCCGGGTCCAGACTCCAACTGGTTGTGATGTCCATCGCGCCTGGGGAAGAAATCGGAGGGGAGAGTCATCCCGATACGGATCAGTTCTTTCGGATCGAACAGGGCAAGGGGCGGATTGTGATCGACGGCGTGCCCCACAAGATCAAGTCGGGCGACGGCATCGTCGTGCCTGCGGGCACGCATCACAACCTGATTTGCACCGGCCATGATCCGCTCAGGATCTCTACGGTCTACGGCCCTCCGCAGCACCGTGATCAACTGGTTCAGATGACCAAGACCGAGGCAGATGCTTCTGACGAGGCGTTCGAAGGACAGGCCACCGAACAGGCGTCGAAGGTGGTGCAGATCTAGGCCTTTGCGCCGCGTTGAACGTTAGTTCTCGATCGCAGGACGTGGCGTGAGCCCCGCACACCCCTGCCATCCCAACCCCATGGAGACCTCAATGACACAAGATAAAACGAGTACCAAAGACGCCTCGGGAACCGACGATTTCGAGAAGCTGAGCCAACAATTGACCGCCCTGAGGGAAGATATGTCGAGGCTGGCAGAGACCGTCGCCGGGATCGCAGGACGGCGCGGTAATGCCATGGCGGCGGACATCGCCGAGGGCTTTGATGAAGCCAAGAAATATACAGAGAAAACAGGCCGATCCGCAGAGGCGCAGCTTGAAGGGTCTGTTGCTGCGCACCCATTCCTGGCCATCGGCCTTGCTGCGGGCGCGGGTCTTTTGATCGGCGCCCTGTCGCGGCGATGAATCGCCTTTTCGACGATGCGGTACACGGAGCCGCGCGTTTTGCGCGCGGCGGCGCATGCAAACTGTTGGCGTTGTTTATGCTGGGCCTGTCCGGTTACCTGATCGGCGTTGCTGGCATCGGCTTCCTGACGGTTTGGGTCTTTTTAAGCCTTAGCATGGCCTTGGGGAAAGGATATGCGGCGCTCTTGATCGGGCTTGGCCTGACGCTTTTGGGGGCGGGCGTTCTTGCGCTTTTCTGGCGGTGGTCTAAACCTGCCCCGGTCGACGTGGCGCAGAGCAGGCCAGCGGCACCCCAAGCTGATATGGACGATGCCCCGTCACTCATTGCCTTTACTGCAGCTTTTGTTCTGGCTCGCTATTTGACGGGTGAAAAGCGGGACTGACGCCTCCTTGTGTTGTCAAACCGTCACCAGCGGTGACATACTGTTGTTGGGAGACAAGAACGCTGCTCGTCTGTGCGTCCGCAAAGCATGCACAGGAGAAACGGCACAAGCCAGCGAATGCTGCGCCAGACAGGACGCAGGGCATTAGCGATGCTGCGGTAACTGGCGTCTCAATTTTTCGATGATTTCACGCATAATGGAAAGGATCCAAAATGGCTCTCGAAAGTCTTTTAGTAATAATCTTGGTAGGTGCAGTGGCTGGTTGGCTCGCTGGGCTGATCGTTAAGGGCTATGGTTTTGGCCTGCTTGGCAACATCGTGGTCGGGATCGTCGGAGCGTTTGTGGCCGGTCTGATTTTTCCTATGCTGGGCCTGAGTGTCGGTACCGGAATAGCTGGCGCCATCATCCACGCTACCGTCGGGGCGGTGATCCTGCTGTTCCTGATACGTCTGATCAAACGTGCCTGAAACCGATCCTGAGCCGAAATTGCCACGCATGTCGGGATGAAATCGACGCAGTTTCGGCCCGGGATGGCACCCTAAATCCGGCAGAGCGCCGCGAATACAGCGTCGCGGCCGTTCACCGGCTTGCCCTTGAAGGAGGAACCGTCAACTCTGACCGCGATCAGATTGCATGGGTTGGGATCGAACAGGTCAGACAGGCGCAGGCCCGAAGCCGCAGAACTGTCCTGAAAAGGCAAGAGCACCTCAGCGACCCTGCCCTTGCAGAAACCGGTATTGGTCTACATCGTCCCCGAAGTCTTCTCGGTGCGAGCTAAGCTATCTTCGGCAGGTGTGGCCCGGTCGGACAGAAAAATTCTGAGGTTGCGTAGCGTCGGCACATATTCGGAGAATGCGCGCAGCGTGATCAGCATCGGCACAGCGATGACCATACCGATCACAGACCAGGCCCAGCCCCAGAACGCGACCATCAGAAACACCACCACCGGGTTGAGCCTCAGGCTGCGACCCACGGCGTAGGGGGTGATGAGCTGGCCTTCGACCGCATTCATGCCCAGATAGATGCTGGCCATCAACCCGGCTTCACCCACTGTATCCAACGACACGATCCCGATTGCAAATGTCACTGCAGCGCCCGAAACGGCCCCGAGAAACGGAATGTAGTTCAACACGAAGGCCATGACGCCAAAGACCGCCGGATTCGGCATCCCCGCGAGATAGAGCACCAGCCCGATTGCAATTCCCAAACAGGCGTTGATCAACGTTATCGTCAGGAAATAGCGGCTAATCTTGCGTTCGATCTGAAACATGATCTTCAGGGCCCGGCGCTTGTCGCTGAACGTCGGGCTGGCCTGGATGATCTTTTCATAAAACATGTCTCCCGAGGCGATCATGAAAAACAAAAGCGCCAGGGTCATAACAAGCTGCGCAATTATAACAGGCGTGTTGGCAACAGCGTTCTGAAGTAAGGAGGGCTTGTCCACGATCACACGTTCGGGATCGGACCGCGTGGTGGATGTCCCACCATCCGCCAGCTTTTCAACCTCGTCGCTCGCCTTGGCCATATTGTCCATGGCCGAGTTCAGCCCGCGCAGCTTCCACTCCACATCCCGCATGATCTGCGGGGCGTTCTTCGCGTAGGACTGAACCGGTTGGGACAAGCCCATGATGGCTGCGCCAGTCAACCCGATGATGAAAACAATCACCGTCACGGCCGTGACAAAAGGTGCAATCCCCAGACGGCTCATGCCGCGCCGAATGGGCGAGAAGGTCAGCGAAAGAAGGAAGGCAAGAACCACCGGCATCAGGAAACTGCGCGAAGCGACGATGACGCTCCCAAGCAGCAGAATGAAGATCCCGACACTGGGCCAATGATAGCACGCTCGGCTCGTCGGGCCTTCTGTCCGGGGAGCAGGAGGGTTACTCATGGCTCTTTCCCTCTCACTGAACATCAAACACGGGCGGGATCGTCTTGGTCAGCCCGTGGGGCCAAGACATCATTCTCGCCGATCCGCCGTTGGATCCCCCTATAAGAGCACCCGCCAAACCATTTGCCGAAAAGGGCCGCCTCAAAAGATGGACCGTGCGATCCGGATCAACTGCAACGTCTCAAAGGCACTGTCCTGCAACGTCACCAGCTCGCCATTCACGACAGCATAATTATATCCTGGCTCTAGTACTGGAAGACGGTAAGTCTGGCGCAATTCGTTCTGAGTCAACGCCGCCGTAGGCGCAACACGCAGCCCTGCGGGCAGGTTTGCGACCGAGGCAAGATCGTGGATATGAAGCAGCGATGTATAATCATCATCGCTCAGCAGCACCGGCTGACCATCAATCAGCGCATAGCGTTTGCCAGCAGGAGTGGGGCCTAACCCGTAAAGCGATTCTATCTGGGCTGAATTGAGCAACAGATTGTCGTCATAAAGATCTACGTCATGATTCAGATAGTCGCGACGCCGATCAAGGTAAATCGCATCAAGCCGGTCGTCGTCATAGGTGATCCATTCGTCATAACTGACGCCCTTTTTCGCAAGGCCGGGGGGCACGCAAGGCGGATCTTTCTTGGCAAGACCGGGGGGGCAGTTGCGATACCTCAGAAGGCGGTCGTCGGGGACATCGGCAAAGATCACATCAGACCCCAAAAGCACGAGCGGCCCGGCGCCTAGAAGCCCCCTCATGTCGCGGCCTTCCGGTGCGCGCAAATGCAAGATTTCGTCGGAGTGGCGCGCGCGCTCGTCCTTTGACCGCTTGACCTTCACATTGCGCTTGTCGCGCGTCTTGTCGTCGTTGGAATGTTCAGGTTTTTTCTTCTGCGCATTCTTTACCTTCTTGTTGTCGCTACCCTTTCCGTTGTTTCCCTTGTTGGCCTTTTTCTCCTTTTTCTCCTTGATCTTGACGATCTGGGTGCCTGGGCTCGCGGGCACGCTCAGCGTGGACATCGGGAAACCGGGAAGCGAAACGCGCGCCTCAAGACCGGGTGCGGCCGCGCAGGTAAGGACGGTCGTAAGAGCGAGGGCTGTGTATCTCATGGTTGAACATCCATATCTGGGTGAATGATCAGGCATAATGCGCTGATCTTTATTTTGGCGAACTACTGCGCAGTTCTCTGAGCACATGCGCCGCTCACTGGGGGCATCCTTCTATACGATCCCGTTACGGGGCGGCAGATTGGTCGATATCGGCCCGAGCGACCGCGGCGGGAGGATTGAACGCGGTTTTAGGGACTCGCCTGCGAAAAAAAGGGCTGCAGGTTCGAATGTCACAATCACCAAAAAACGCCAATCCAACTTTCGTTGGATTGGCGTGTCATGTCGACCCTTATTCTTCGATACGCTCGACAATCGCCGCGGCATAGGCAGTGATGAGGGCGTTGTAGAAATCGTCCTGCGACGGCGGCACGACAACCCAGCCTTCCGGGACGGCCTGATCACCGGTTACGGCACTCAGACGCAGTGGATAGCTCCCGATGTTGGCATCCGCGCCGTTCACTTCGGCCGATTGCGTAGTGGTCGTGTTTATCCCTGCGAAAGTGGTGACCGTGCCTTCAAGTTGATTGAACTCGCCCGAGTCCGGCAGCACTGTATCGCCGTCAATCGCAACTTTATTGATCTCAACCGAGATCCGCGGTGCTTCGGCGGTATCATCGACAGTCACTTGGGCGGCAATAGCCGTGGTAATGTCTTCCCCCAACGTCGACCAGTAGTCGAGAACATTGTTATCTTCGAAGGCGCTCAGATCAACGTTGACCTCTACGCCAGACAGGGTTTTATCCATTGCCGCCAGTGGACCAGCAAAGGCCAACGCCATCCCGGTACAAAGTGCCGTGGTCCAGAGAAGTTTCATTTTTGGTTTCCTTGGTTTGAACCTCATCAAAGGAACGCTTTGCGATGACCTTTCGGTCACTTGGCGCTCCTTTTTTGATGTGTTTTGATGTGATTTATAAAGGCATTCGGGCGGCGTTTTAGTACGCCCTCCAAAAATTTATCGCCCAGAATGATCAGCGAGACAATAACATGCATCAGCGTGATGAGCATTGTCCGAAGAAACTGGCTTGAGCCGGGCTGAGCAGCCCCACCTGAGTGGTCCAAGTTGACAGTTAGTGCATGATTGCCCTTTGGTCCGTCGGGACGATGGTGTCTGGCCGTTGTGTGCGCCGTGCGGTCTGGCGAAGTTGTAGAACCGCTCCCATTCGCCGAGTTTGACCTCGAGATCAACGTCGCCGACCTGCCCCCCGAGGGTCCCTCATTCATAACGAGAGTTTGCGGGTTTGGATTTTATATGACGACGGACACTTCGCGCTATGCGCCTGAACCCGAATTTTCCTTCAGGCAGAGAAATTGAAGTCCATTAGAGAGGGTTAGATGCAAAAAACCCGCCCTTGCTTCAGGTGTCAGCCAACACCCCAAAGTTATGATTGGAATGGAACGCTTTTATCACGCATTCCAGAAATATGTGGTCTCGAAACATAGCTTTGAAAAAGAGCATTTTCTTGAAGTCAGGGGCGGGTTTGAAGGTATGGAGGGCTTGTTTGGCTCACGGTATGATCGGGCGCGCCTCATTGGTGATAAGTTCAACGCACCATTCAGCTATTTTGAACAGTTGTCACAAGAGTTCAACGACGCCGCATTCATCCACGGCCCTGCACAATGAAGGGGTCCTGCGCCCAAGAGGAACCTGTCTACTCTGACAGCAGGTTGTCGAGATAGCGGCCATAGTCGTTCTTGGACATATGGTTGGCCACGGATTGCAGCTGTGCGCGGTCGATCCAGCCCAGGCGGTAAGCGATTTCTTCCGGACAGCCGGTTTGCAGGCCCTGACGTTTCTGCAAGGTGCGCACGAAATTGCCCGCATCCAGCAGACTGTCGTGGGTGCCGGTATCCAGCCAGGCAAAACCGCGGCCCATGCGCTGTACGTCCAGCGTGCCTTCCTCCAGATACATCTCCAGCAGGGTGGTGATCTCCACTTCGCCGCGCTCGGAGGGTTGCACCTTGTGCGCCATTTCGGAGGCGCGACCATCCAGAAAATAGAGGCCCGTGACCGCGTAATTCGATGGGGGCACCTTGGGTTTCTCGATGATCTTGGTAACGCGGCCCGCCTCGTCCATCGCCACCACGCCGTAGCGTTCGGGATCCGCCACGCGGTAGCCGAACACGGTGGCGCCTTCGGTCTTGGTATCGGCGGCATGCAGCAGTTCGGCCAGCCCATGGCCAAAGAAGATGTTGTCGCCCAGAACCATGCAGGATGGTGCACCGTCCAGGAACGCTTCGGTCAGGGTATAGGCCTGCGCCAGACCGCCGGGGTGTTCCTGTATCACATAGGTCAGGGTCATACCCCATTGGCGCCCATCACCCAGCACTCGGCGAAATTGGTCCTGATCCTGAGGGGTGGTGATGATTGCAACATCGCGGATGCCCGCCAGCATGAGCACTGACAGCGGGTAATAGATCATCGGCTTGTCGTAAATCGGCATCAACTGTTTGGACACGCCGATGGTGATCGGATAGAGCCGCGTGCCAGAGCCGCCGGCAAGGATGATGCCTTTGCGGTTGGACGCGGGTGTGACGGGAACTGTCATAAGGGGGAGCCTTTCAAATCATATAGCACGTCGGCAAGGTCCAGACGCCAATCGGGGCGCGTGATGCCGAACGTCGCCGCCAGGCTGTCACACGACAGTCGTGAATTGGCCGGACGCCGTGCTTTCGTGGGAAACTCTGCCGAGGGGATCGGGGTCACGGTGCAGGCCAGACCGGCCTGGGCAAAAATCTCGGTGGCGAAAGCGGCCCAACTGACATCGGGATCACCCGACAGGTGGTATGTGCCCGCGCGGTCGGGGTTGGTGTGCAACTGTGTCGCCATTTCGAGGCAGGCGGCTGCAATGGCGCGGGCGGGGGTAGGCCCGCCAATCTGGTCGTTCACAATGCTCAGGGCGTCCCGTTGGGTCCCCAGACGCAGCATTGTTTTCACAAAATTGTTCCCGTGGGCGGAGAACACCCACGACGTGCGCAGGATCGCGCTGCATCCTCCCGCGGCGCGCACGGCCCGTTCGCCCGCCTCTTTGGTTATCCCGTAGACCCCCAGAGGGGCTGCGGGATCGTCGGGCGCATAGGGTGTGTTCCCTTGGCCGTCAAAAACGTAATCCGTCGAGATATGGACAAAGGGAATATTCCGCTCGGCACAGGCCGCTGCCATTGCTGCGGGGGCCAGTGCGTTGATGACATGGGCGGCTTCGGGGTGGTCTTCGGCATCGTCCACAGCGGTCCAGCCTGCGGCATTGATCACGGCTCGGGGGGCATGTGCATGGATGGCGCGCGCGCAAGCGGCAGGGTCAGCGAGATCTGCTGCGCTACGGTCCAGCGCGGTCACAGGGGTTGTGGCCTGCAATGCCTGTGCCACTTGTCCGGTTTTGCCAAAGATCAGCAGGCTCATGCGGTCTTGCCCAGTCGGTCGCCCACCCCGTCGCGGCTTTGCAAGGCGCGCCACCAGTCTTCGTTGTCGAGATACCAGCGCACGGTTTTCTCAAGTCCCTGTTCCAACGTGACGGATGGGCGCCAACCCAGCTCCGAGCTGATGCGCTCGGGGTCGATGGCATAGCGCGCATCATGGCCGGGGCGGTCAGTGACATAGGTGATGAGATCAGCATAGGGCGAAGCGGCGGGGCGCATGGCATCGAGATGGGCGCAGATCATATGGACCAGGTCGATGTTGCGCACTTCGTTTTCGCCGCCGATGTTATAGCTGCGCCCGAGCGCGCCCTTCTCAAGCACCGTCAGCAGCGCGTCGGCGTGATCTTCGACATAGAGCCAATCGCGCACATTCTCGCCCTTGCCGTAGATCGGGATAGGCTTTCCCGCCAGCGCATTGAGGATGACGACGGGGATCAGTTTTTCGGGGAAGTGGAACGGCCCATAGTTATTGGAGCAATTGCTGAGCACGACCGGCAAGCCGTAGGTCTCTGACCAGGCGCGCACCAGATGGTCGCTGGCCGCTTTGGACGCGGAATAGGGACTGTTGGGGGCATAAGGCGTGTCTTCGGTGAACTGGCCGGTCTCGCCCAGGGTGCCAAAGACCTCGTCGGTCGAGATGTGGTGAAAGCGGAAGCTCTCGGGTTTGTCTGCGGCCATCCAATAGCTGCGCGCGGCCTCCAGCATATGAAAGGTGCCGGTGATGTTCGTCTCGATAAAATCAGAGGGCCCGTCGATAGAGCGGTCCACATGGCTTTCGGCAGCGAGATGCATCACCGCATCCGGAGCATGATCGGCAAAGACACGGTCCAAGGCGGTCCGGTCACGGATGTCGGCCTGCACAAAGCTGTACAGAGGGTCGTTTGCAACACTGGCCACATTGTCCAGACAGGCGGCATAGGTCAGCGCATCGAGATTGGTCACACGGTGGCCGCGCGCGATTGCCAGACGGACAACGGCCGAGCCGATGAAACCTGCCCCCCCGGTTACTAGCAACTTCATGTCTTATCCTTCAAAGGTGAATGGTGATTTGAAATCTGCAAAGCGCTGTGCGTTGCGGTCTTTGTCTGACAAGATGGCCCTGTCAGCGCAAAGCCCCCAGTCGATCCCCAGATCGGGATCCGCAAAATAGACACTGCCGTCGCAGTCGGGCGCATAGACATCGGAGGTTTTGTACAAAATCTCCGTATTGGGTTCCAGTGTGACAAAGCCATGCAGGAAGCCTTTTGGGATGAATACCTGACGACCATTCCGTGCCGAGATTTTTATAGCAGTCCATTTGCCGAATTGCGGGGATCCGGTGCGGATGTCCACGGCCACGTCCAGAATGGCGCCTGCACCAACCCGTACCAGTTTGTCCTGCGCATGGGGCGGGGCCTGAAAATGCAACCCGCGCACCACGCCTGCTTCGCGGCTGAGTGAATGATTGTCTTGCACAAAATCGACATCAATTCCGAGGCCCAGCAAGGTTTCTTTGTTCCATGTCTCACTGAAAAAACCGCGCGCATCCTCGATCCGGCGGGGGATCAGGATCTGTACACCGGGCAGTGTGGTCTGTTCTTGTTCCATGGTGCGGGCCTTTGTCTCGGAGCTTGCATTATGTCTGTCTAGGGGATGGCCTTGCGCTTGTCATGGGGGAATATCTGTTGCTTTTATCCCGCGCGCCTGAGGCCGATGATACCGCAAGCCAACCGCTGCGCAGATCAGGTCCTCATGTTGCGCAGGTGGTGTTTGATTGCGTCTTGAATGTTGTCGTGCACAACCAGATTGCCGTTCTCCAGAACCATGCCCATCGTGCACATGTTCTCCAACATTGCCATGGAGTGGCTGACCACGATGGCCCCGCTGCTTTCCATGCGGCGCTGAAAGACCTGACCGCTTTTCTCGCGAAACGCAGCATCTCCAACGCTGGTAACTTCGTCTACCAGATAGGTGTCAAACCGGATGCCCATGCTGACTCCAAAGGCCAGACGGGAACGCATGCCTGACGAATAGGTGCGAAAGGGCTGATGGAAGTGCTGACCCAATTCTGCAAAATCCTCGACGAAATCCACAAGCACATTGGTATCGACCCCGTAGACCCTTGCGATGAAGCGGGTGTTTTGCACCCCTGACAGATCGGGGTGAAAACTGCCGGCAAAGCCAACCGGCCAAGACACCGTGCCATCTGAAACCACCCGTCCCGCTGTGGCGTCCATCGTGCCTGCAATGATCTTGAGTAAGGTTGATTTACCCGCGCCGTTACGCCCCAAAAGGCCCACAGATACGCCTGTGGGAAAGACCGCGTTGATCTTGTTCGCCACAATACTTTGCCGCCCATCGACCGTAAACGTCTTGGTAAGGTTCCGAAGCTCGATCACTGGCTTACCGACGATCGCGGATGCTGTAATAAACCAGAACTCCGATTGACCAGGCCATCAGCAAGAAAAAACTGGTGAGCGCCTGTAGCGTCCAGCGTTTTGGAAAGTCGGACCGCTCGGCCAGTGTGGGCTGGATGTGGGCGGCCAGATAGAAGGACTTTCGCTTGGCTTCGGCCTGAGCAGCGTCGTAGCTGACCAATGCGGCACGGTAGGTTTCTTCGGCAAACTCGCGGTCGACGCTCAGGCGTTCGTAGTCAGCCACAATGGTGGCAAAGTCTTCGCCGCCGGGGCCTTTGCCGCCGATGCCGAATTTTTCGCGTTCGGCGCTGATCCGATTTTCAATCACCTCGATGCGGCGCTCGGCTTGCCGCACCCTGGGGTCGTTTTCACTGCTTATCCCTTGCAGCAGATCCAATTCCACCAGCGAATCAGCCAAGTTTGCCTGAAGGCTGTTGAGCACTCCCATTTGGCCTTGAAGATCGGCTTGTGGATCCACGATCTGTGACTCCAGCCTGAAGGTGGTCAGATCGCTGCGGGCCTGCTTGAGGCGCTCAATGGCGCGGTCGACTTCAGCTTGGGCAAACTGGGTCGCATCCGCGCGCGCATCCTCGGACAGAGCGTTGATCATCGAGGTGCTTTCCTCAAGGATCTTTTGAGCAATGTCCTGTGCTGCAAGACGGTCAAACGCCAATGCCCGGAGGGTCATCAACCCCGATCCGGTATCATAGGTAATCTGGACCTTACGCTTCCAGTGTCGGATAAGATCTTCAATGGTGCCCTTGGGATTATAGGCAAAAATCATGTCCTGCGGCCATGCTGCGCTATAGATGTCTTTAAGGTTCAGATCAGCGTCAATCTTTGAGACCAATCCCTGGCTGCGGATGAATTCATACAAGACATCCGTTTCGGCACCACCGCCGCCGCTCAATTGAGCGATCTGCCCGCCCAGAAGATCGAGAGAAGACGACACCTCTCCCTTGCGGATCGAAAAAGCCAGAGTGGAGGCATATTGATCTTTAGCCACCACCCACAAATAAAACGCGGCAACACAGGCTGGGATGAGCACCAAAATCACGAAAGAGGTAAGAATGTAGTAGTGCCGCCGTTCGGGACTTGCGGGTCCCGCAATGGGCTTTTCGGGGGCTGTCTCGCGTGTTGACGCAGGATCGGCCTTGGTCGTGGCGGGCGGCGCGTGTGTCTTGGTGAGGGCCTTGGGCCGGGTCTTGCGCGCTGAATAACCATGGTATGCAGGTGTGGCGGATGTGGCTGGTGCCTGGTCGCCTGATGTTCTGGTTTTGCTGCCAGCCGAAGCACCTGCGGTCTTATCATTTGACGGTTGTACTTTGTCGTCTTTATCTGCGGTGTCCACAGTGGTTGCCCCAGTTCAAGATACTGTCGGAATAAAATCAATACTTAGCTGTTTTCATACTTGATTGTGAATGGTAGTTCCAGTGAGTGTTTGGAGATATCGATGCCTGACCTAACTGAGCAAGGCCGTGCAAAGCGGCTAAGGCAAGACGCTCTGCGCGCTCGGAGTTTTCGGACCCCGCGCACCATTATGGCTCTGATACTGCGAGAGATGTCCACGACTCATGGTCGCTCTCCGGGGGGCTATCTTTGGGCGATTGTCGATCCTGTTGCAGGCCTGCTGGTCTTGTCCGCAGTGTTCTCTTTCGCTTTTGCCAGCCCACCTTTGGGCAATAGCTTTCCTCTTTTCTATGCCAGCGGTTTCCTGCCGTTTATGATGTTCAACGAGATTGCCAATAAAATGGCGACCTCGATCAAGTTCTCTCGCCCCTTGCTGGCCTATCCGGCGGTGACGTTCCTGGATGCTTTGATCGCACGGTTCTTGCTGGTTTTGCTGACACATATGATGATCGCCTACATCATCTTCACAACATTGATCTTCGTTTTGGGCGCGCGTGCGCAAATTGATCTGCCCTATATCTTGCTGGGCATCATAAGCACGGCAGCCCTTGGGATCGGGATCGGAACCCTCAACTGTTTCTTGATGACAAGTTTTTCTGTCTGGGAACGCACCTGGCAAATCCTGACACGTCCGCTTTTCATTATTTCTGGCATTTTCTTCATGTTCGGAGACATGCCAAAGGTCGCTCAGGATATTTTGTGGTATAATCCATTGATACATGTGATCGGCTTGATGCGCAGTGGGTTTTACGCGGCGTATAAGGATGACTACATCAGTCTGCTCTATGTCTGGGGTATTGCGGTGTCTACCTTCACGTTCGGCTTGCTGCTTTTGTGGCGCAACCACCGCCGCCTGTTGGAAAATTAAGTCCTGTGTTGCGCCGCCTACATGGTTTGTTCAAGCGGTACTGCGCGCAAAATCTGGAAATTCGGCAAACGGGCTGCACCCTGAAAATACAGGGCAAGACCTGGGGCGCCGTGACGGGTGTTTCGCGTCTCGGAAACCGCCTGGAGGTCACGGGTTGGGCATATGCGCCTGCTGTGGAGTTACACTGCGGCCAAGAGAGCGTTCGGGCGGCCACCTCGGTGCCCAAACAGCATTCTGGCGACCATTGCGGGGGGCCGGAGGCGCGTGTTTTCAATCTTGATATGCCTGTGGGGGCGGTGCCGGAGGTGCAGCTGAGCCTAGAAGGCTCGCAGAGCCACGTTTTTGATCTTCCGGTCATCGCGCCCTCTGCTGTGACACTTGCCAAGGCGCGGCTTTTGCCAAAATTCGCATGGCGCCTCGTGACTGCGGTCCCTTTGGTGGGGCGCTGGGCGTACAGCCGCGATCCGGCCCTGCGACCACGGATTCGTGCGGCACTCGGCTTTTGGACCTTGCCGGTTGCACGGCCCTTGCAGTCAGCGCTTTTTGCTGGTCCCGCTTCTTCGCCCGAGGTGCAGACAACCTTTACCTGTATCCTGCCCGTTTACAACGCGTTTGATATACTGCCCGAAGTGTTGCGCCGGATTGCACATCATACCGATATGCCCTTTCACTTGGTGATCATCGAGGATGCCTCAACCGACCCTGACGTGCGACCCTATCTGCGCGATTGGGTGAGCGAACATGACAACGTTCAGTTGATCGAGAACGCCGAGAATCTGGGTTTCATCCACAGCGTCAACCGAGGGTTCGAGGTCGCGCTGGAGCGCGGCGGGCCTGTTGTGCTGTTGAACTCTGATGCGTTTGTACCGATTGGTTGGGCCGGACGCCTGCTGGCCCCGATCTTGAGCAACGACGCTGTGGCCAGCACCACCCCTTTTTCCAATGATGCCGAGATTTTCTCTGTGCCGGCAAACTGTGCCCGCACGCTTTTGCGACCGGGCGAAGGGGACGCATTGGACATTGTTGCCAAGAGCTTTGCGGGGGGAGCGGCAGACGCTCCGGCGCCTACTGGGGTCGGGTTTTGTATGGGTATGTCTGGCGCATGGCTGGCGCAGGTTCCGCGATTTGACCCTGTTTTTGGCCTTGGCTACGGTGAAGAGGTCGACTGGTGCCAAAAGACCCGCGCCCTGGGCGCACGCCATGTCGGTGTCGCGAACTTGTTCGTAGAGCACCGCGGGGGCGCGTCCTTTGGCAGTGCGCAAAAGCAGCGGCTAGTTGCCCAAGCAGCCGAACAGATCACACGGCGGTATCCTTCTTATGACATCGAAGTGCAGGATTATTTGCGTGCCGACCCCATGCTTACACCCCGCTTGGCTCTTGCCCTCGCTTGGCTGGCGCAGCGGGCGGGCGATGTGGCGGTGCCGGTGTATCTGTCCCACGCCATGGGAGGGGGGGTGGCGCAGTATTTGCAGATGCGGCTGGCGCAAGATATTGAAGTGCAGGGCGGTGCCGTCGTGCTGCGTGTCGGCACAGATATGCGGTGGCGGCTGGAAGTTCACAGTGCAGCTGGTTTGGTCATGGGCGGTACGGATGACTTTGCACTGGTGCAGCGCCTGCTGGATCCCGTCCGTCACCGCCATGTGGTTTACGTGTGCGGGGTAGGTGATACGCATCCCACTGAGCTGCCCATGCGATTGCTTGATCTGACAGAGGCTGCCGCAGGTCGGAAGGCGACACTTGAGATCCAGATGCACGATTATTACCCGCTCAGCCCGTCATTTACCCTTTTGGATGCTGATCATGCTTGGCGTGGGGGCGTGCCCGATGACAGCACCGATCCTGCCCATACGGCATTTGGGCCACTTTCACGGTGGCGCGCCGGGTGGGCGCATGTGATGGAGCATGCCACGCGTGTAGTGACATTCTCGCGCGACAGCCGGACCCATGTTCTGGCTGTCTGGCCACAAATCGGAAGACATCTTGAGGTCATTCCCCACGCTCTCACAAATATGCCGGACCCTGTTGTCCCACGTGCTGGCGCGCGGCCTGTTATCGGCGTTTTGGGAAACCTCAACATACAAAAAGGGGCGTTGGTCGTCGCCGCACTGGGGCGGGCTCTTCAGACAGGGACGCGCGATTTGGATCTGGTCTTGTTAGGTGCGCCTGATCCCGCATGCCCCCCGCTGCCGGGGGTCACTGTACACGGACCCTATGCGCGCAAAGACATCGCGCTTTTGGCGCATCGCTACCAGATTTCCGGATGGCTGATTGCATCGATCTGGCCCGAGACTTTTTCCTATACCACTCATGAGGCTTTGGCGACCGGGTTGCCTGTATTCTGTTTTGATCTTGGCGCGCAGGCCGAAGCGGTCAAAGCGGCAGGTGCACAAGGCCATGTTGTGCCCTGTCACAGCGATCCGCAGACCCAGGCACGGGTGTTGTTGGCAGGTTTGCGCAAGACGTTGACCGCGCAAACCTCCTGACATCTTATTTCCCTGGCAACACCAAATTGCCACTGCCAGTGACGGTCACGGGGGTCGGAAACAAGACTTCGGTGGCAGCATCAGGACCATGAGGCAAGACAAGTGTCAGATGGATCACCCCATCTTGCCGCACCACGTCTGTTACGATGTGCTCACACTCCAGGACGTCCTGGGATAGGGCCTCTCCTTCAGGGATGTCCTGAAAATCGTAAAGTGCTCCGTTCAGAGTGATGGTTTCATTGTTGTAGGCAACGGCCAATGTGTGATCCGCGCGTACAGGGGAAAAGCTTATGTGCATGGTGTATCTCCTTAATACCAGCGGCCAATGGCGGTCGCATCAATGCGGACGTTGCTGATCGAAGCATTCCGGCAGTGAACGGCCCAGAAAGCCCCATTGGGTCCGTGCCCGTGCCCGATTCTCAGTTGTTCTGCGGTGAGCTGCGCGCCGGTTTGTGTGCCCAAGGTGCGCGGGCTGATGGTGACGTTTGGAAAGGTCACGAACGCGGCGGGGTATGTCCAATACCCGCTGACGGTTTGCCCCGCAACCATTGATGCACTGCCGCTCAGGTCCGAGACGGAGCATATCTGTGTGCCATCGGCCCAGCGGGTATAGTTTCCGTTGGCATTACTGCCCTTTTCGATGATGGCCCCTGTGGGCGTGCCGCCATTTTGCGTGACTGTGCCGCTGATCTGGTTCTCATCGATGAGCCGGGTCCAGTAGATAGCACTGTTGGGGCTCGACTGGCTTCCAAACCAGGCGCGGGCTGCGCTTGTGCCAGTGGTGCGCAGGCTAATGTAGCTGCGCCGCCCGTCAAATGTTGTTTGCTGCACAACCAACGTGTGGGCATGGGCGTCGCTTTCGGGCCCGCCCAAGAGACTATTTGCCATGTATGTATACAGACCGGGCTTTAGATCGCGATCCTGTAAAGGCGCAGGGCCTGTAAGCTGCAGCGGCACCCCAAGACCAAAGGCACCCGTTGCCATCAGCGTACCTGCTGTCGTATCCAACACGTCGGCCTGAACGGCACTGCCGCCCAAAGGTACATTCAGCGTGGCATCGGTATCGCTAAGCGTCATGCGGGGCTGGCCTGCCGGAGCAAGTGTCAGGGTCTGACCGACAGGATCTGCCCGCAGCACTTCGCGCCAATCGGTGCCGTCGCTACTTGTCTTGAGTGACCATGCATCATCCCCCGCCAGCCCCATTTCTGCCCGTCCCGAAAATCCGGTCTGATACAGCAGGCTGGCCGTGTCGGAGGGTTGCGCCTTGTTCAACTTGAGCTGATGACCTGCTCCGGCGTGATTGAACAAACTTGCCGCACTGCTCAAGCTTAGGCGGTTGGTGTCATCTGCTTGGGCGGCAATGCCTAACTGAGGCAGGTTTGTGAGATCAGCCGCAGGTGCCCAATCCTGACCATCAAACCGCAGAGCTTCATTGCTTGCGACGCAATAGGCCGACCACCCTGCCTGCGGGGATAGAAAGACCCATCCTGCGCCGTCAAAAAGCGTCAGTGCGTTGTCTTGGCCGGCCCACGCCCCGGTGCCGCCGGGCGCCACAACATAACACCCTCCACCTGCGGGCGCCGCTGGAGGGGTCTGAAGTTGATGATCCTGTACAACGGTCTGCACCAATGCATCCAAACGCATCAATGCTTCATTATGGGTGACATGCTTTTGAGCCTGAGCAGGTTGGATATAGGGCAAATTCAGTCTAAGCGAGGTATCCGTCATGGTTTGCTCCGGTGTGTTTGAGTTGACCTGATCCTAACCTTGCATGTTAAACTAAGCCTTATATCACCGTGCGTTGCGCTCTAGGCCCGCTGACGGGTGGGTTTTTTGCTGTGCAAACGCGATGAAGGCGTTAGACAGTGCCATGCCCCGCCAAAGTCCCCATATCACCATCTTTTTGTGCACGTTCAACAGTGCTCGCTATCTGGATCAGCAGCTTGAATCCTATCTGGCCCAAACCCATACCAATTGGTCCTTATGGGTGAGCGACGATGGGTCTGTAGATGCGACACACAGTATTCTGAATGCGTTTGCGCGTGAGCATGGCGCGGCGCATGAGGTTCGCCTGTTTGAAGGGCCGCGCAGGGGCCGTGCGGCGCAGAACTTTCTGTCATTGCTGATGCGTGAAGATAGACCACAGGGACTGGTGGCGCTGTCGGACCACGATGATATCTGGCTGCCCGATAAATTAGAGCGCGCAGCCCAAGCCCTCGATGCACATTCACAAGCGCCACAGCTTTATTCTGCAATGAGCCGCTGTTTTGACGACACGGGCCGACCGCAGGCATTATCTCACCGGCGCGTGACAACATTGAATTTCGGGGTCGCGTTGCTGCACAATGTAATGGCGGGCCATAACATGGTGCTGAACCCGGCCGCGCAAGATCTGGTACGGCGTGCGGGGGCGCCCCAAGACATTCCCTATCATGATTGGTGGATTTCTCTGGTAGTGCTGGGGGCCGGAGGAGAGGTTGTGTTCGATCATCGGGTGGTCACGCTCTACCGGCAGCACGCAGATAATGAAATGGGCGCCTCACGGGGGCTGCGGGCTGCATATCAACGCGTGCGCGCCCTTTTGGCCGGACATTACGCGACATGGGTGCGCGCCAATGCAACAGCCCTTCTGGACGGCTCGGCCAAACTGACGGAACACCACCATAATTTGCTCGTAACCTTTCTGCGCAGTTCCACAAGGTCAGGTTTCCGCAGAGTTACACTGTTTCGCAAACTTGGTCTGCGACGTCATGGTCGGGTATCGACGGGAGTCGTCTATGTTCTCGCTTTTCTGGGCCGCGTCTAAGCAGGGGAGGTGAGCTTGCGCTCATGCAAGTCTCCTCTATTGTTGCGGGTAGATTCCATTTGCATGCTCTCATCTACACACTCATAATATGGGCAGTTTACGAAAGCCTATCATCTGGTGTAGATATGCCGTTACTCGCGAGACATTTCTTTTAACGTCCCAGATTTGGGAAGAAGGAGATGTTCATGAACAAGGATCAACGCGAGATTGGGCGTAAATTACGGATACTGCGATACGCCGAAGA
>NZ_FWFJ01000005.1 GCF_900172365.1 Roseovarius gaetbuli | reverse complement strand
TCCGCCTGCTTCAGGATCGTCATGATCTGAGCGTCGCTAAATCGTCCGTTCTTCATCGTAAATCTCCTCAGATATCTTGCCGAGAAAATTCTACTTTTGAACACCACTAATTTTGGGGGGGATTACCGAGGCAGCTTTCCGTGAGCGAAAGATAGAAATCTACTTGGATTTTCTGGAGACTCTTGAACATCTTCTGCTTGCCGCAAAACCAGAACTGGGGATGCCCTCACTTAACCAGAATGAACTTGTAGTCAAATTGGTAAAGGTTAGGACGAAGGCTGTGCTATGGGGTTCAACTGGCGTATTGAAAGCTCTGAGTGACTTTTCAAAGGTTGGCGAAAGCAATCCGATCAAAATGTTCCGAGTTATCGAACAACTTCAACGCGAAATGCGCAAGGATCTAGGGCTTTCGAACTTCGGCCTTGAAGCGGACTTCTTTTCCAAACTGATCCTGTCAAATCCGGATGAATTTAACGCCCTAGAAAAACAGTAGTGCACATGTAGGGCGTGCATTCATGGCACGCCAATCCTCAAAGCATTCAAAAAAACATCGCCTTTCCGCGAACTGCAAGCGTAGGGTGGGTGCCAACCCACTATGAAAACGCCTTAACCCCATCGGGCACGCGTGGGTTTCACCCACCCTACGTGCGTCATCAACGCCTCTCCGCGCGAATAGCACCGAAGGTGCCGCGCGGATCGCCGGGCCGCCCGGACGGTCCGGCGATTTTGTGAGCAAGTGCGCCGTCGAGGGGACTCACAGATTTTGCAGGGATAAAGGGGCAGCCACTGGCGTTGTGTCGCCAGACCGCGGCCCTCTGGTGCGCGTGGCGTGGGGCAACCGCCTTGTGGGATAGGGTGTCACAAAACCCTCATCAAAGGCGGGTAGGTCATGCGCGAGGCTCTGCGGGTGCGCACATAAACGAACATTGTCGCGCGTGGGTCGAACATTAAATTTGACCAATCGGAAAATAAACCGCAAGCTATGCCAAAATAAGAAAACCGGAATCAATCTGTCCAAAAGGGGATGTCATGACACTGCTCGCAAACCGTCTTAAACTGGCCACTTCCGTGGTGGCCTTGACCATCGCGGGGCTTGCCCAAACCGCAAGCGCCGACACGCTGCGCCTGTTGACATGGGGCGGCTATGCGCCCGAAGACGTGGTCGCCGCCTTCGAGGCCGAAACCGGCCACACCGTCGAGGTGACCAAATCCAACAACGAAGAAATGATCGCCAAGCTACGCGCCACCGGCGGCGGCGGCTTTGATCTTGCACAGCCGAGCCAGGACCGCATCGCCGGCCCGCAGGCCGAGTTTGGCATCTACAAGCCGATGGACCTGTCGAAAATCGACGAGAGCCAGTTCATCCCCTCGATGCTTGCCGCGACCAAAGGCAACACCACCGTCGATGGCGCGGTTTACGGCGTGCCGCATGTCTGGGGCACCAGCGGCCTTGTGGTCGACACCGCCAAGGCGCCCGGCGTCAAGGATTACACCGACCTCTGCAACGCCGATGTGGCGGGCAAGGTTTCCTATCGCCTCAAGCGTCCGACGCTTATCGGGTTTGCCTTTGCGATGGGTCTTGACCCGTTTGCCGCTTACGGAGACGAGGCCGCCTATGCCGCCGTGATGGAAAAGGTCGAAGCCAAGCTCAAGGACTGCAAGCCCAATGTGAAGACCTATTGGGGTGGCGGTGACGAGTTGATGAACCTCGTGCGCTCTGGCGAAGTTGTGGCCTCGATGGCCTGGGATACCGGCGGCTGGAAGCTGAATGCCGACAACGCCGACATCACCTTTGTCGCGCCTGCCTCGGGGGCGCTTGGCTGGATCGATACCTTTGTTCTGCCGGCCAAGGGTGGCGCGGATCAGGCCGCCTATGACTGGATCAACTATGTGATGCGCCCCGAAGTCGCCGCGCAGATCACCGCCGTGGCCGGCAATTTCACCGCCTCGAAAGGCGCGGATGAATTTGCCTCGGACGAGTTGAAGGCCCGCTATCAGGCAAGCTTTCCGCCCGAAGCGGTGGATAACATCAAGTGGTATCCGCCCGTCCCCGCCGGTCTTGAAGTGATCGAAGGTGGCGTGCTTGACCGGGTGCAGGCCGCCAACTAAGGCGCGCACCCTCTCTTTGCGGCACCCGTTTTCGCGCGGGTGCCGTTTCTTTTTGATTCATCCCCCGGAAATGCCATGACCCCCGATCTGGAATGCAGCGCCCTGACCAAGCGGTTCGACCAAAGCCTTGCCGTTGATGATGTCTCGTTCTCGGTGCCGCCGGGGTCGTTCTTTTCCATTCTCGGGCCGTCGGGCTGTGGCAAGACCACGATCATGCGGATGATTGCCGGGTTTTTGCCCCCGACCAGCGGCGACATCCGGATCAAGGGCAAATCGGTGCTTGATGTGCCGCCCAACAAGCGGCCGGTGAACATGGTGTTCCAGCATCTTGCGCTTTTCCCGATGATGAACATTGCCGACAACATCGGCTATGGCCTGCGCCGCAAGGGCATGGCCAAGACAGAGATCACCCGCAAGGTCGGCGAGGTTCTGGATCGTATCGGTCTTCCGGATATTGCCAACCGCAAGGTTGACGAGCTTTCGGGTGGGCAGAAACAGCGCGTGGCGATTGCCCGCTGCATGGTGCTTGAACCCGATGTGTTGCTGCTGGATGAACCGCTTGGCGCGCTTGATCTCAAGCTGCGCGAGCATATGAAGATCGAGCTCAAGGCGCTTCAGGCGGCGTTTGACACGACCTTTGTCTATATAACCCATGATCAGTCAGAGGCATTGGTGATGTCCGATCAGATCGCGGTAATGAACGCCGGGCGGTTTGAACAGATCGGCACCGCGCAGGAGCTTTACTATCGCCCCGACACCGCCTTTGTCGCCGGCTTTGTCGGCGACAGCAATCGGTGGGCCGGCAAGGTTGAAACGGTTGAGGGTGGCACGCTTGCGCTGCGCACCGATGGCGGGCTTTTGATGCGCGCCACGGCCCATGACCGGACCCTCGCAACCGGGGATCGCGCCGAGATATTCGTGCGCCCCGAGGCGATCCGCCTTGCGCGTTCTGACGCCGATCTTGCGCATTTTGACAACCGGTTAAGCGGTCAGGTGACCAGCCTTTTGTTCAATGGCGCGGCCAGCCGTATCCTTGTGCAATCAACGCAAGGTGGCCCCGAGATCGAAGTGACCCTGCCGCAATCGGGCGAGTTTTCCGATGTTGGACGCGGCGACGCGGTGCATATCGGTTGGTCCGGGGACCAGAGCAACTGCTTTGCCTTAGACGGGGCCGCGTGATGCAGGCCGGGACCCGCCTTGGCTTTATCCTCTTGCTGACGCCGCTTTTGCTGTGGCTGACACTGCTGATCATCATCCCGCATATCGACATGCTCCTGTTGTCGCTGCGCGAAAGGGTCGGCGTCGGGCAATATGCCACCAGCCCGGCCAATTACCTGACCTTCTTTGGCGAGCCGCTTTACCTGCGGACATTCATGCGCACGGCCGTGATGTCGGTGCTGGCCACGGTGATCACCCTTTTGATCGCCTTTCCGGTGTCGTTCTACATTGCCAAGATCGCCAAGGGGCGGGCGCAATCCTCGTTGTTTCTGCTCTGTCTCGTGCCGTTCTGGGTGTCCGAACTTGTGCGCACGTTTGGCTGGATGATCCTGCTGCGCGAAACCGGGTTGATCTCGACCTTGCTGCAATATCTTGGTCTCGCCTCGGGGCCGGTCGAGATGCTTTACAATGATGCGGCGATGATGGTGGGGCTTGTCTATACCTCGATGCTGTTCATGGTCGTGCCGCTTGTCACGACGCTTGAAAGCCTTGACGACGCGGTGATCGAGGCGGGTTACGACCTTGGCGGAAGCGGCATAAGCGTCCTGCGCGAGATCATCATCCCGCATGCCACGCCGGGCATCGTATCCGGGTCGATCGTGGTCTTCATGCTTAGCCTCGGCAATTACCTGACGCCGACCATGCTTGGCGGCAAGGATAGCCTCTGGTTCACCGAGCTGATCTATTCTCAGTTCATCGTGCGCTTTAACTGGGAATTGGGCGCGGCGTTTGGCTTCATGCTTTTGATCCTGTCGTCGGTGATTGTCTGGGGCATGCTGCGCGTGACCGGCCAGACGCTTGAAAAGACAATGGGTTGAGGGGGCCAAAGCGATGATACCTTCGATGCCGCAACCGCGCGCTTACCGGCTTATCTATACCGGGTATATCGTGCTGTTCTTCGTCTATCTCGGCCTGCCGCTGGCGGTGGTTGCGGTGTTTGCCTTCAACGATAGCCAGTTTCCCTCGCTGCCTTGGGAAGGGTTTACCTGGAACTGGTTCTTTGGCGATGCGCGCCCGCAAATTGGCGCTTTTCATGAACGCCCGATCCTGCGCGCGATTGGCACCTCGGCCTTTGTGGGCTTGTGCGTCTCGGCGCTGTCGCTGGCGGTGGGTACGAGCAATGCGTTTCTCTTCAATCGGTATCAGTTTCGCGGGCGTGGCCTTTTATACGTGCTGATGCTCTTGCCGCTGGTCATTCCCGGCATTGTGCTTGGCATCTCGATCCTGGTGTTTTCAAGCACGGTTGCGAACGGTGCATGGGACGCTGTTAAGTGGGATATCACCGCCCTGCGCCCCGGCCTTGTTCTGGTGGTTCTGGGGCAGTTTTCCTTTATCACCACGATTGCCACGCTGGTGATCGCCGCGCGGCTTCAAAAGTTTGACCGCACCCTGGAAGAGGCCGCCCTGAACCTCGGTGCAGACCGGCTGACGGCCATTCGCACGATAACCCTGCCCTATCTCATGCCCGCGATGATTGGGGCGTTTGTGGTGGCGTTCCTGATGAGTTTCGAGAACTTCAACACGACCTTGATGCTTGTCGGCTCTGACGCACCGCTGACCATCGCGATGTTTGACCGGCTCAAAGAAGGCTCTACTCCGCTTCTCAATGCCGTGTCGCTGTTGCTGATGCTCGGCTCGTCCTGCCTTGCGCTGGTGATGATCGCGTTTCAGCGCAAATCCTGAACCTTGCCGCCCTAGCCCTGCTGAATGCTTTGCAAATAGGCCATCAGTGCCGCCAAGGGGCGCGGGGTTGGGGTCAGCACGCCGTCCCCCACATCAACAGGCACGGTGTCGCCCTTAAGCAATAGGCCGAACTCCGGCATCTCCTGCCCCGGAAGGCCAGTGCGGTCATATCCGTCGATCACCGAGAGCACATGTGCGCGCGGGAATTCACCGCCGGGCGAGAGTTGGGTCAGGTCCGCAGGCGGCGGGGTCATGCCCTTGGCCCAAGGCCCGTCGCCCTTGCCGCCTGTGCCATGACATTGCGCGCAATTCTCGGCGAAAATCGCGGCACCCTCGCTGGCGTCTGGCATGGTGGCGCTTTGCACACAGGCGGCGACCGCCGCAATCAATCCAAATCCGATCAGATATTTCATCACGCTCTCCCTGCCGTTTTGATAGCCGCCCTGTCATTGCATTGCATTGATCTCGCGCAAGCAAACGGGCGTCACACGCAGTCTAGCCGCGCGATAGAATCGGCGCAATGAAGGGTGCCGCTCATCCGCCCTCGCTCAGGACAGCTCGCCTGCAAGGCCCCCGTCGATCAGCGCCACGGTTTCCTTGACCCCGTAAAGCGCGATGAAGCCACCGAAACGCGGGCCCTGGCTTGCGCCCAAGAGCACCTCGTAGAGCGTCTTGAACCAGTCGCGCAGCGGATCGAACCGATCACGGCCAACACCGTAGACGATGCTTTGCAGGGCTTCGTCGTCAAGCGGGCCATCATAGGCAGCAAGCTGATCGCGCAGGTCAATCAGCGCCTCGCGCTCAAGATCATTCGGCGCACGATAGGTTTTCGCGGGCGCCACGAAGTCTTCGTAATATTTGACCGCATAGCCCGCCGCCGCATCCAGATCGGGGTGGGTTTCGGGGCTGGCATCGGGCGCATAGCGGCGAATAAAGCCCCAGAGCGCCTCTTTGTCATGCGCCGAGGCGACCGAGGCCAGATTGAGCAGCATCGAGAACGACACCACCATATGGCTTTCGGGCACGTCGCCGCCGTGGATGTGCCAGACCGGATTGTTGAGCCGCGCCGCCGTATCCTGCGTCGCATAGGCGCGCAACTGCTGGTGATACTCGTCAACCGCCTTGGGGATCACATCGAAATGCATCCGCTTGGCGGTTTTGGGCTTTTGGTACATGAAGTACGACAGGCTCTCGGTGGCGGCATAGGTCAGCCATTCGTCGATCGACACGCCATTGCCCGAACTTTTCGAAATCTTCTGGCCGTTTTCATCCAAAAACAGCTCGTAGGTGAAGTGCTCGGGCGCGCGGCCACCAAGCACCCGGCAGATCCCGTCATAGATCGGGGTATTGGCGGAATGGTCCTTGCCGTACATCTCGAAATCAACACCAAGCGCGGCCCATCGTGCGCCGAAATCGGGCTTCCATTGCAGTTTGACGTTGCCGCCGGTCAGCGGGAGCGTCCATTCGCGCCCGTCTTCGTCATCAAAGGTGATGGTGCCCTCGGCGGCGTTCACCTCTTTCATCGGCACGTAAAGCACGCGACCGGTTTCGGGGTGGATCGGCAGGAAGATCGAATAGGTCTGCTGGCGCTCTTCGCGCAGCGACTTGAGCATGATCGCCATGACCTTGTCATACTCACGCGCAGCGCGCAGAAGCACCTCGTCAAACCGGCCAGTGCCGTAGAATTCCGTGGCCGAGATGAACTCGTATTCAAACCCGAAGGTATCAAGGAAGCGGCGCAGCATGGCGTTGTTATGGGCGCCGAAACTGTCGTGGGTGCCAAAGGGATCGGGCACGCTTGTCAGCGGCTTTTGCAGATGCTCGGCAAGCGCCTCGGGATCGGGCACATTGCCCGGCACCTTGCGCATGCCGTCAAGGTCGTCGGAAAAACAGATAAGACGCGTCGGGATATCGCTTATCACCTCAAAGGCGCGCTTGATCATCGTGGTGCGCGCCACCTCACCAAAGGTGCCGATATGCGGCAGGCCAGAGGGGCCATACCCGGTCTCAAACAGCACATAGCCCTTTTCCGGCGGCGCCTTTTCATACCGTTTGAGCACGCGGCGCGCCTCTTCAAAAGGCCAGGCTTTCGAATTCATAGCAGCGTCGCGCAGATCAGACATCGGGTATTCTCCAGGATTCGCCTTGCCGAAAGACCGACAAGGCATCGCCGCTACCTATTGCCGGGGGGCGCAACAGTCAATATTCTGCACCGCAACAGCGCAAGCCTGAAAGGCAACCCAATGACCGAGCAGATCGAACATTCCCTTACCCCGCAAGATTGCCTTGTGGCCGTCATGATTGCCGTTTCCGCCTCTGACGAAGACATCCGCACTGCCGAATTGGTGAAAATCGAAAGCGCCGTCAACAATCTGCCGATTTTTGCGGATTACGATATGGACCGGGTTGGCGTGGTCTCTCGGACCGTTTTCGACCTGTTCAGCGTCGAAGATGGGCTTGATGCGCTGTTTGGTCTCATCCGCTCGGACCTGCCGGAGCGGCTTAACGAGACGGCCTATGCCCTGGCCTGTGACGTGGGTGCGGCGGATGGAACGCTGAACGAACGCGAACTGCGGCTCTTGGAAGAGCTGCGCTATGAGCTCAACATCGACCGGCTGCATGCCGCCGCGATCGAGCGCGGCTCGCGGGCGCGCCACATGACCCTATGATCCGCGCACTCGCCACGCTCGCCATTCTTTTGCTTCCGCTGACGGCCCGGGCCGGGATGGTCGACGTGCGCATTGATTTGTCGGATCAGGAAATAACCGTCTCACTTGATGATCGGCCGCAGTATTTCTGGCCGGTCTCGACCGCGCGGGCGGGCAAATGCACGCCCATCGGCACCTATGGCGTGCAGTCGATGAAGCGCATGCATTATTCAACGCTCTACAAGAACGCGCCGATGCCGTGGTCGATCTTTTTCAACGGCAATTACGCCATCCATGGCACCACCCAGATCGACCGCCTTGGCACCCCGGCCTCGGCCGGTTGCGTGCGCCTGCATCCCGAGAACGCCAAGGCGCTGTTTGACATGGTGCTTGCGAACGGTCGCGCCAACACCGTGATCCGGATTGAGGATTAAGGCGATTTTCCCGGTTTCCCTTTCAGGGCAATCGGTGGTTAACTCAGCCCACCATTCAAAAGAGGTTTTCAGATGCGCTGTGTCTTCGTGAATATCCGCTGCAAGCCCGGCACGTCCTATCGCGTCGCCGAAGAGATCGCTCTGCGCGAAATCCACTCCGAGCTTTATTCGATCAGCGGGCCGTTTGATCTTTTGCTGAAACTCTACATTCCGGAAAATGCGGACGTCGGGCATTACATCAACGAGAACCTGCTTGATATCGGCGGGATCGAGCGGACCGAGACCACCCTGACCTTCAAGGCGTTCTAGCTTATAATCTCAAAGCGGGTCACATCGACCAGCCCGCGATCGGTGATCTTGAGCGCGGGAATGACCGGCAGCGCCAGGAACGCCAGCTGCAAGAACGGTTCCTGTAACCCGACGCCAAGCGATTTGGCCGCCGCGCGCAGGTCAATCAGACGGTCGCGCACCACCTCAAAGTTCTCAAGGCTCATCAAGCCCGCCACCGGCAGGGCCAGTTCGGCCAGAACCTCGCCATCGCGAACCACGACAAAGCCGCCCTCAATCTCGCCAAGGCGGTTGGCGGCGCGCGCCATATCGGCGTAATCGACCCCGACGCAGGCGATATTGTGGTGATCGTGACAGACGGTCGAGGCAATCGCCCCCGCCCTGATGCCAAAGCCGCGCACAAAGCCGGTGGCGATATTGCCGTTCTTGCCATGCCGCTCGATCACCGCGATCCGCGCCAGATCACGCGCGACATCGGGGCGCTTGTCACCGTCCTTGATCGCGATGTCCTCATTCAGATGTTCGGTGATGATCTTACCTTCGATAATGCCGATAACATGGGTTTCCTCGCGGTTGCCCGCGCTGCGAAAATCCTGCGCCGTGACCTTGGGCGCCTTCACCGATCCGCGCGCCACCGGGGCCACCGTGGCGCGCGCCTCAAAGGCCGCCGGATCGGCCAGTTGCCCGGCGCAGAGCACAAGTTGCACATCGCAAGCCTCAAGCGATTTAACCGCGACGACATCGGCGCGCTTGCCGGGCGCGATCACACCGCGATCCTTAAGGCCAAAGGCCTCGGCACCCGACAGCGACGCGGCGCGATAGGCCGCCAGAACCGGCGTGCCGCGCGCAATCAGGGTGCGGATCATGTGATCAAGATGGCCCTCTTCCGCGATATCAAGCGGGTTGCGATCATCGGTACACAGGCACATGTAAGGCGCTGTAATATCGGTCAAAACCGGCTGAAGCGCGATCAGGTCCTTGCTCACCGATCCTTCGCGGATCAGCACGCGCATGCCTTTCTGAAGCTTTTCGCGCGCCTCCTCGGCTGTGGTCGCCTCATGCTCGGTGCGGATACCCGCCGCACAATAGGCATTGAGGTCACGACCAGAGAGTTGCGGGCAATGCCCGTCGATATGACCGCCCTCAAACAGCGCCAGCTTGGCCATCGCACCGGGATCACGATGAATGACGCCGGGGTAATTCATGAACTCGGCAAGCCCGATGCCCGAAGGATGCCCCATCACCTCAGCAAGGGCCCCTGCGTCAATCTCGTCGCCCGCCGTTTCCATGTCGGTCGAGGGCACACAAGACGACAATTGCACCCGGATATCCATCACCGTGCGGGTGCTGGCCTCTTGGAAATAGCGGATGCCGTCAAGACCGATGACATTGGCAATTTCATGCGGGTCACAGATCGCGGTGGTCACCCCGTGGGGCGTAACACAGCGGTCAAATTCAAACGGCGTGACAAGCGAGCTTTCGATATGCAGATGGGTGTCGATAAAGCCGGGCACCAAGGTCATGCCAGTCACATCCAGCACCTCGCGCCCCTCGTAAACCGCGCCGATGCCCACGATGGTATCACCGCAAATCGCCACATCGCCGGGGATCATCGCGCCGGTCACAAGGTCAAACACCGTGCCGCCGCGCAACACAAGATCGGCCGGGGCATCGCCCCGCCCCTGTGCAATCCGCGCTTCCAGCTCTGCCATGGGTCGCCCTCCGTCTGTCTCGCGTCAAGTGTCGCGCAGCACCGTCACCGCCACAACCCCAAAGCGAGACAGCCCGTCAGGGCTGGCGAGCGCCGGTGCCCCTTACGAACGCCGCCGTCTGCGCCGCCCGCCGTCGCCCTCGCCATCCTCGCCACGCGTGTTAAAACTCGGGTTCGGCAGTGTGACGATCTTGGCCAGCTCCGGGAACGGGTCGGTCTTGTGCGGAATGGCATTGGCGGCCACGAAATGTTCCTGAAACTTCGGCTCGATCGCGGTTTCGACCTTGGTGATCTGGCCGACCACACGCTCGATCTCGGCACGCGCGGCGACGTTGCAAAGCGCGATCCGCGCGCCGGTGCCCGCCGCATTGCCCGCACTCGTGACCTTGTCCAGCGGCACATCGGGGATCATGCCAAGAACCATCGCATGTTTGCTGCTGATATGGGCGCCAAACGCCCCGGCCAGCACCACACGATCGACCTTGTCGACCCCGCGCTCGTCCATCAACAGGCGCGCGCCGGCATAAAGCGCCGATTTCGCAAGCTGAATGGCGCGGATATCGCCTTGGGTGACGGTGATACGCGGCCCACCCTGATCGGTGGCGTCACAGATAAGATAGGCATGGGTACGCCCCTCGGCGATCATGCGCGCGCTGCCCGTCGCCTCGGCCGAGCCGATAAGCCCGCTTTCGTCGAGCAAGCCGGCCATGCGCAATTCGGCCACCGCCTCGATGATGCCAGAGCCACAGATACCGGTGATTCCGCTACCCTCGGTGGCCGCGTCAAAACCCTCTTCATCCGACCAAAGATCGCTTCCGATCACGCGAAAGCGCGGCTCCTTGGTGACCGGATCAATCCGGATGGCGTCAATCGCGCCGGGGGCTGCGCGCTGTCCGCTTGAAATCTGCGCGCCCTCGAACGCCGGGCCGGTGGGCGACGAACAGGCCAGCACGCGGGTCTTGTCGCCAAGCAGGATCTCGGCATTGGTGCCCACATCGACAATAAGCACCAGATCCTCGGATTTGCCGGGTTCTTCGCTCAGCGCCACAGCGGCGGCATCGGCCCCCACATGCCCCGCAATACACGGCAGGATATAGACCCGCGCGCGCGGATTGATCACGCTAAGATCAAGCTCTTTGGCATCCATCGACAGGCTTCCCGAGGTCGCAAGAGCAAACGGCGCCTGTCCAAGTTCGACCGGATCAATCCCAAGCAAAAGGTGGTGCATGACCGGATTGCAGACGAACACGGTTTCCACGATCAACGCCGGGGCAATACCCGCCTCCTTGGCGATTTCCTCGGCCAGAGTGTTGAGCGCATCGCGCACCGAGGCGGTCATTTCCTTGTCGCCGCCGGGGTTCATCATCGCATAGCTGACCCGGCTCATCAGGTCTTCGCCAAAGCGGATCTGCGGGTTCATGATGCCGGAACTTGCCACCACTTCGCCGGTTTCAAGATTGGTCAGATGCGCCGCAACCGTGGTCGAGCCAAGATCGATGGCAAGCCCATAAAGCCCGCCTTCATGCAGGCCGGGCCAGATCTCAAGCACCCGCGCCGATGTGTCATTATGCGATTTGTGAAGCGCCACGGTCACCTGGTACTTGCCCTTGCGCACCACCGACTGAAGCTTGGACAAAAGGCTAAGGTCGGTGTGGATTTCGGGGATTTCCCATTGCTCGCGCAATGCCCGCGCCACCCGCTCCAGATCGCCGGTCGGCTCGTGCATATCGGCCTCTTCAACCTCGACGAAGTAAAGCTTGGTGGCCGGGTCCATCTCGATCACCCGGGCCGAGGCGGCCTTGCGCACCACCTGCTTGTGAACCTGGCTTTCGGGCGGCACGTCGATCACCACATCGCCCATGATCTGCGCCTGACAGCCAAGGCGACGCCCCGCCTTAAGGCCGCGCTTGTCCTGATAGCGCTGCTCGACACTGTTCCACTCTGACAGCGCCCTATCTTGCACGGTCACGCCATGCTTTGAAAACTCGCCATAGCCCGGCGTGATCTGGCATTTCGAACAAATCCCGCGACCGCCGCAGACCGAATCAAGGTCAACGCCCAACTGCCGCGCCGCCGTCAGGACCGGCGTGCCCTTGGGAAACCGCCCACGTTTGCCCGAGGGGGTAAAAACAACAAGGGGATCATTCGACATCTTTAGAATCCTGTTCATTGGCCTGTGTCCTGCGGCCCGAACATAAGCCATTCGCGCGCCGCGAACAGCCCGCAACCGTCAGAAAATATCCCCTTGGCGGCATCCCGTGGCCCGCGCCGCTAGCGCCAGGGGATTTCCCAGCCGAAAAGCCAGATCGCCATCGGCACCGGTGCCGTTGCAAGCGCGATGGTAAGCACGGTGGCAGGCATCCGGAAAAGCCCCGAAACCCCCGCCAAAAGCGTGATCCCGCCACCGCCGCCAATCACTGAATTGCCCGGAATATTGATCAGGACCGCCAGCCCCAAATAGCGAAACCGCAACACGTAAGGGCCAAACCGCGTCGGCAATTGCGATTGCAGAAACGCAACTCGCCCCTTGGGCGGCAGCCCCTCAAAGCGTTGCAACAACCGGCAGGCCCCGGTCAGATGGAGATCAAGAAACACCCGGTGCAGCCAGCGATAAGGCACCTTGCATCCTGCCACATAGGCCAGAGACAGGCCAAGGGTGGTGGCAATCCACACCATCGGCGCCACGCTTGGCCCGCTCAGCGCCAGAACCGAAAGCCCGATCTCGACCCCCGGCACAAACGGAATGGCAATCATCAGCGCATAGATCAACAATACGGCCAGCGTCAGCCCCGGCATCGCCCAGCTGTACTGGCTGGTCGAAATCCACGCCTCTGTTCGGGTGATCAGCGCATGCAAAGCGATCACCACCACCACAACCACAAGCAGGCGCACAAGCGTGCGCATAAGGCTTATTTTGACCGAGGGGGGCTCTGGCGTCATTTTACGGGAAGGGGGGTGTTCATCCATGGCACAACTCTAGGCGCATTGCCCCGCCTTGACCAAGTAAATCACAAGGCGATCACGGTCTTTTCAACCAATCGAGAACCGCCTGCCGATCGCCATCCAGCTCGGGCGCCGGTGCGCGAGTCTTGGGATCACTCAAGCCGCTGATCTTGATCGGATTTCCGGCAGCCACAAAGGTTGGCTTTCCGGCGCGATCCAGCACATCGACCACCATGTTGCGCGCTAGGATCTGCGGGTCCTGCAATACCTCGACAAGGTTCTGGATCGGCCCTGTCGGCACGCCTGCATCCTCCAGTGTCGCAATCCAATGCGCCTTTGTCTCCCCAAGCGTGACAGCCTCGATCAACCGCTTCAAAAGACGGTTGTTATCGCACCGCGCCGGGTTGGTGGCAAAGCGCGGATCATCCACCAAAGGCAGGCCAAGAACCTCGCACAACTTGGCAAAAAGCGCATCATTGCCGGCCGCGATCACGAACAGACCGTCGGCGGCGTGAAAGGTCTCGAACGGCGTGATCGACGGATGCCGCGCCCCCGAGGGCGCAGGCGGCGTGCCGGTGACCGTGGTCAGCGCAATCGCGTGCTCCAGAATGGCAAGCTGACTATCAAGCATCGCCACATCCACCTTGCGCCCAAGACCGGTCTTGGCGCGATCAATCACCGCCGCAAGCACACCCTGCGCCAGGAACATCCCTGCCACGATATCGCCGATAGAGGCCCCCACGCGCACCGGGTCGCGATCCTTCTCGCCGGTGATCGACATCACACCGCCGCGCGCCTGCACGACCATGTCATAGGCCGGGCGCAACGCATCCGGGCCGGTATGTCCAAAGCCGCTGACCGCGCCATAAATCAAACGCGGGAACCGCTCATGCAGCGCCTCCCAGCCAAGCCCGAGCTTTTCCATCACGCCGGGGCGGTAATTCTCAAGCACGATATCGGCGCGCGCCAGAAGCTGGTCAAAAATCTCGCGATCCGCTTCGGCCTTGAGATCAAGCGCAATTGACTGCTTGCCATGATTGATGGCGGCAAAATAGGCACTCTGGCCGTCCTTGAAAGGCGGAAAGCTGCGGGTGTCATCGCCCGCGCCGGGCCGCTCAACCTTGATCACACGCGCCCCAAGATCGCCAAGGCTCATCGACGCAAACGGCCCCGCCAGAACATGGGTCAGGTCCAACACGATCAAATCCTGTAACGGTGCGCTCATCGGCGGCTCTCCCTCTCAAACTCCAGACATGACTGGCGTCCCGGTTTCTTCTTGGCAAAAATACTCTCGCCGAAGGCGCCCTGACCTCACCGCGCTCAATCGCGTCGGATATCGGCCCCAAGCTCGGCCATAAGCCCCTCGAAGATCGGAAACGACGTGGCAATCGGGCTGGCGTCGTCAACGCTGACCGGGTTTTGCGTGGCCATGCCCATCACCATGAATGACATCGCAATCCGGTGGTCAAGATGGCTGGCACAGGTCTGCCCACCGGGCACATTGCCATGGCCAAGGCCGGTGACAATCCACCAATCAGGGCCATCCTCAACCTCAACCCCGCCCGCGCGCAGGCCTGCGGCCATCGCCTCGATCCGGTCGCTTTCCTTGACGCGCAATTCCTTGACGCCGCGCATCACGGTCTTGCCTTGGGCAAAGGCGGCAACAACCGACAGGACCGGGTATTCGTCGATCATCGAAGCGGCCCGCTCGGGCGGCACCTCGATGCCCTTGAGGTCGGGCGAAAAGCGCGCGCGCAGGTCGGCCACCGGCTCGCCCCCCTCTTCGCGCGGATTTTCATAGCTAAGGTCGGCCCCCATCTCGCGCAGCGTGGTAAAGAGACCCGCGCGCGTGGGGTTGAGGCCGATATTGGGCACAAGAACATCCGAGCCGGGCGTGATGATCGCCGCACAGACAGGGAAGGCCGCCGAACTTGGGTCGCGCGGCACGACGATGGTTTGGGGCGTCAACTCGGGCTGACCGGTGAGGGTGATAACGCGGCCCTCGTCCGTCTCCTGCGTGACGATCTCGGCCCCGAAGCCGGCCAGCATCCGCTCTGTGTGATCGCGGGTCGCCTCCTGCTCGATCACCACCGTTTGGCCCGGCGCATTCAGCCCGGCAAAAAGCACGGCCGATTTCACCTGCGCCGAGGGCACCGGCACGGTATAGCGCACCGGCACCGGATCGGCCGCGCCGACAATCGTCATCGGAAGCCGCCCGCCCGAGCGCCCGACCGACTGCGCGCCAAACAGCGCCAGCGGATCGGTCACCCGCGCCATCGGGCGTTTGTTGAGGCTGGCATCGCCGGTAAAGGTTGCCGTAATCGGGCAGGTCGCCATCGCGCCCATGATCAGGCGCACGCCGGTGCCGGAGTTGCCGCAATCAATCACATTTTCAGGTTCGCAGAACCCGCCTACACCAACGCCGTGCACATGCCATGTTCCGGCCTCGTCGCGGGTGACTTCGGCGCCAAAGGCGCGCATCGCGCGGGCGGTGTCGAGCACGTCTTCGCCTTCCAGCAGGCCGGTGATCACCGTTTCGCCGACCGCCAGAGCGCCAAGAATAAGCGAGCGGTGAGAGATGGATTTGTCACCGGGCACATCCGCCTGACCGCTTAACGGTCCGGATTTATGCGATGTCATGCGAATGGGGGTGGCGTGGCCAGACATGGGGGTGCCTCTTGGAAACGTTGGGTTAACCGCCTGATAGCGCAATCACGGCCCTGGGTCCATGACCCGCAAGCGCCGCAGTTTTGGCCCGCCGAAAGGATGCCTCCGGCGGGAGTATTTAGGGAACGATGAAAGTCACGTCCCGCGCGTCGGCTTAGGCCTGCGCGGCGATGATGATGAATTCGACCTTGTAGTCGGGGGTGGCCAGCTTGGCCTCGCCACAGGCGCGGGCCGGTGCATGACCGGGAGCAACCCAGGCATCCCAAACCGAATTCATCTCAGCAAAGTCGGCCATATCCGCGAGCCAGACAACCGCCTGCAGGATGCGGGTCTTGTCGGATCCGGCCTCGGCCAGAAGGGCATCGACCTTTTCAAGGCAGGTCTTGGTCTGATCGACCACAGTGTCGCCAGCGGTGCCGACCTGGCCGGCAAGGTAGACGGTGCCGTTGTGGGTGACGATCTGGCTCATGCGTTCGCCGGTGTGGTGGCGGGTGATATCGCTCATTGGGGCGGTCCTTTCGGTTGGTGTGCTTTGCCCTTTCTAGGCAGGCCACCCGGGCCGCGCCACAGGAAAACGACGCAAGGCCGCGCTATTGCGCTAGTTCCACCACCGCGGGCGGTCGTGGCGCGCCATCCAGCCGCCGATACTGAAGTGATCCCGCCGGATCAGCAACACCAGGGCGATGAAGGCACCAAGTACCGCGAGATCAATCACCTGGTTGCGGTGAATGGGAAAGCCGCGGTCATTGATCGCGAAGGGATCAAAGAACCCTTCCCAGCGGCGCAACACCGTAAACAGGTGCATGATCAGCAAGCTTCCGTAAGAGAAATACCGCAGCACGCCAAAGGCCACCAAAAGACAGAGCGCGATCTGAACCCCGCCGCCGACATAAACCTGCGTCAAGCTGACATCGACACCGTCAAAGTGCCGCGCGAGGTTCTGATATTGCTTGGGCGTGATGATCTTATGCGCCGCCCAGAGGAAAATGAACCACGCCAACCCCAGCCGAAGGATCAGCAGGGCAAGGGCATCAAGTTTGTCTTGCGGCGATAAGATGCCTTTGGGGTCCACGGCGATGACTCTCTTGATATCTGCGAAATGTTGCCCTCAGCCCTAGCGAGGGCGCGCGTTACAAGCAAATCACAGCTTGGCGAGAGGGTGTTTCACCCGGTCATGCCCCGCCCCTCAGGCGCCATGCGCGGCACGGCTATCCTCGGGGGCCTCAACGCGCTCGAACTTACCATAGTCACGGATCACGCTCACGACCCGCAGGCGATAGTCGTAAAACATCACCGCACGCCCGGCTTTTTGCGCGCCACGATGGGCCTCAAGCTGGCGCCATTGGATCACGGCGGCCTCATCTTGCCAGAACGACAGCGACAAAACCTTGCCGGGATTGGTCAGGCTTTGAAACCGCTCGACGCTGATGAATCCCGGAATGCTTTCGGCCAGAGGGCGCATTTTCGCGGCCATCTCAAGATAGGGCTCTGTCTGGCCTTCGCCGGGGATGACTTCGAATATCACTGCGATCATTGCGCGTCTCCTGTTGGGGCGCTGACCAGCCTGAGGAAGGTGCGGTCTTCGCGCAACAGAAACTTTCCCTGTTGGGCAAAGGCATAGTTTTCACACCCCAGCGGATCGGCGGCCAAGCGTTCGCGATAGGCCTCGTAGGCGGCGAGCGAGGGGATGTTATAGATGCCGTAGGCCAGGGTGCTGCTGCCCTCATGCGGGGCGAAATAGCCGATAAGATCGGCGCCACAGCGCGGAATGGCCTGCCCCCAATTACGGGCATATCGGGCAAACTGGTCTTTCTTGGTCGGGTCGATCTGATAGCGGATCACACAGGTCAGCATCTCGGGTCTCCTTTGGGTTGGGTGGCCTTGCTGTTCTGGCATATTGCGCGGCGCAAATGCTTCGGCTACGGTCGAAGTATGAAAGACGGCCCTGACATATCCCGCCTTGGCGCGCTGATCGGTGATCCGGCGCGCGCCAATATCCTGACCGCCCTGATGAGCGGCAAGGCCCTGACCGCGTCAGAGCTTGCAGGTGAGGCGGGCGTGACCCTGCAAACCGCATCTTCGCATCTTGCCAAGCTGGAACAGGGCGCTCTGATCCGAGTGCGGCGCGAAGGGCGGCATAAATACATCACACTTGCCTCCGATGATGTGGCGCATGTTCTAAAGGCGATGATGGGTCTGGCGGCAGGCAGCGGGCAATTGCGCACCCGCCCCGGCCCGCGTGACCCGGAAATGCGCCATGCGCGGATTTGTTATAACCACCTTGCAGGCGACATGGGCACGCGGATGTATGACAGCATGGTCGCACGCGGATTTCTTGACCATAGCGGCGACGCCCTGACGCTTGGAACGCAGGGGCGCGCGTTTGTCACGAACCTTGGCCTTGATCTTGACACCCTGCCCTCGCCGCGCGCACCGCTGTGCCGCGATTGCCTTGACTGGTCAGAGCGGCGCTCGCATCTGGCGGGGCGGCTTGGGCGCGGATTGCTGGCCCATTTCGAGACAACCGGCTGGGCCAGCCGCGTGCCCGACAGCCGGATCATCCGGTTTACGCCGCGCGGACAGGCCGCATTCAACGCCGCTTTTCCCGCGCTCTGATAACCATACCAGATTGCGCAGGAGATAAGTCCAATCTAGACTGACAGCCATGGCGATACCGGTCGAAACCTTTTTCCTTGCTCCCGACGCACAGGGCACCCTTCAGGCGCAGATTCAGCAGATGATCGCGCAGGGCATCCTGTCGGGGCGTTTTCGCAAGGGCGAAAAGCTTCCGTCCTCGCGCAAACTGGCCGGGCATCTTGGGGTCAGCCGAATCACAGTGACGCTCGCACTGACCGAATTGCAGGCCAATGATTACCTCGAGGCGCGGGATCGCTCGGGCTATTTCGTGTCGCAGAACGCACCGGAACCGCCCGCCTTTGGGGCACAGGGCCCGGCGCGCGATACGATCGACTGGTCCCGCGCGCTTGGCCGTCGCTTTACCGGCGGCGATACCCCGGAAAAGCCCCTGAACTGGGCGAGCTATCCCTATCCCTTCATCTATGGCCAGACCGACCCCTCGCTGTTTGATCATGCCAACTGGCGCCACTGTGCGCTTCAGGCCCTGGGCCAGAAGGATTTTCAATCGCTGACCTCGGATTACTATGATCAGGACGACCCCAAGCTGATCGAATTCATCGCCCGTCATACCCTTCCGCGGCGCGGGATATTGGCGCAGTCGGATGAAATTCTTGTGACGATGGGCGCACAGAACGCGCTTTGGCTCACGGCGCAGGTGCTTTTGACCCAGCGGCGCACGGCGGTGATCGAGAACCCGTGCTACCACGCCCTGCGCGATATTCTTGTGCAATCGCGCTGTCATCTTACGCCGATTGATGTGGATCGCGACGGCCTTCCGCCCGAGGCATTGCCGGATCATGCGGATGTGATTTTCACCACCCCAAGCCATCAGGCCCCGACCAATGCCACCATGCCCCTGGCGCGACGCAAGGCGCTTTTGGCCAAGGCAGCGGCGATGGATGCGCTGATCGTCGAGGATGATTACGAGTTTGAAATCTCCTTCCTGCGCGCGCCCTTGCCGGCGCTCAAATCGCTCGATTCCGAAGGGCGGGTGATTTATGTCGGCAGCTTTTCCAAGTCGATCTTTCCCGGCTTGCGGCTTGGCTATCTGGTTGGCTCCAAATCCTTTATCCGCGAATGCCGTGCGTTGCGCGCCAGTGTGTTGCGCCACCCGCCCGGCCATATCCAACGCACAGCGGCCTATTTCCTGTCGCTTGGACATTACGACAGTCTTGTGCGCCGCATGGGCCAGGTGTTTACCAAGCGCCGTCACACGATGGAAACGGCGCTCGCCGATCAAGGCCTTGGCGTGGCCGGGCGCGGGGTGTTTGGCGGATCGTCGATCTGGATGCGCGCGCCCGAGGATGTGGATATAACCGAAGTCGAACCGCGCTTGCGTGACGTCGGCGTGCTGATCGAGCCGGGCCATCCGTTCTTTTATGGCACCAATCGTCCGCGCAATTACTACCGCCTGGCCTATTCCTCGGTGCCCGCAGAGCGCATTGCGCCGGGCATCGAGCTATTGGCAAGGGAATTGGAAAAAGCGCGCGGCACGGGTGCGAATCGCGGAAAATCCGACGAAAAGACTGAAAAATAAAAGACTTTGCCGTATAAGTCAGCCAGCTTTGCGCCATTCCAAACCTTTCTTGCTATTCATTATTGAGATTGTTATTCTCAATTTCAAAGCAGTCTGGACATACTCTCGGACCCTTTCTGGCCCTAGAAGCGCGGGCCTCCGGGGGTTAGTTTCAGCCCAGATTTCCCCTTCAGGTGCCGTTCGGCACCGCGACCCAAGGATGTAGCCCATGAAAATGACCACCGAAGAAGCCTTTGTAAAAACCTTGCAAATGCACGGCATTCAGCATGCCTTTGGCATCATCGGTTCGGCCATGATGCCGATCTCTGATATTTTCCCGAAAGCGGGAATCACATTCTGGGATTGCGCCCATGAGGGCAGCGCCGGGATGATGTCAGACGGCTACACCCGCGTCACCGGCAAGATGTCGATGATGATCGCCCAGAACGGCCCCGGCATCACCAACTTCGTGACCGCCGTGAAGACCGCCTATTGGAACCACACCCCGCTGTTGCTGGTGACGCCGCAGGCCGCCAACAAGACCATCGGTCAGGGTGGCTTTCAGGAAATGGAACAGATGAACCTGTTCGCCGATTGCGTTGCCTATCAGGAAGAGGTGCGCGACCCGACCCGCATCGCCGAGACCCTGAACCGCGTGATCATGCAGGCCAAGCGCGCCAGCGGCCCGGCCCAGATCAACATCCCGCGCGATTTCTGGACGCAGGTTATTGATATCGAGCTTCCGGCGATTGTCGAATTCGAACGCCCCTCGGGTGGCGATCAGGCGATTGCAAAGGCCGCAGAACTTATGAGCACCGCCAAGTTCCCGGTTATCCTGAACGGGGCCGGCGTGGTTTTGGCCGGTGGCATTGACGCCTCGCGCGAATTGGCCGAGCGCCTCGATGCGCCGGTTTGCGTCGGCTATCAGCACAACGACGCCTTCCCCGGCGCGCACCCGCTTTTTGCCGGGCCTCTGGGCTATAACGGTTCCAAGGCCGGGATGGAGCTTATCTCAAAGGCTGACGTGGTTCTCTGCCTCGGCACCCGCCTGAACCCGTTCTCGACCCTGCCGGGCTATGGCATTGATTACTGGCCCAAAGACGCGAAGATCATTCAGGTCGACATCAACGCCGACCGCATCGGCCTGACCAAGAAGGTCACTGTCGGCATCGTTGGCGACGCCAAGAAAGTGGCAACCTCGATCCTTGAGCAGCTGGCCGATAACGCCGGTGACGCAGGGCGCGCCGACCGCAAGGCGCTGATTGCCAAGACCAAATCCACATGGGCACAGCAGCTTTCGTCGATGGACCACGAGGATGACGATCCCGGCACCAGCTGGAACGAGCGCGCCCGCGCCGACAAGCCCGACTGGATGAGCCCGCGCATGGCGTGGCGCGCCATTCAGGCCGCTTTGCCGCGCGAAGCGATCATCAGCTCCGACATCGGCAACAACTGTGCCATCGGCAACGCCTACCCGAGCTTTGACGAGGGCCGCAAATACCTTGCGCCGGGTCTGTTTGGTCCCTGTGGCTATGGCCTTCCCGCCATCGTCGGCGCCAAGATCGGCCAGCCCGACGTGCCGGTTGTCGGCTTTGCCGGCGACGGCGCCTTTGGCATCGCGGTGAACGAGCTTACGGCGATTGGCCGGGGCGAATGGCCCGCCGTCACGCAGGTGGTGTTCCGCAACTATCAGTGGGGCGCGGAAAAGCGCAACTCGACCCTGTGGTTTGACGACAACTTCGTCGGCACCGAGCTTGACACACAGGTGTCTTATGCCGGTATCGCCAAGGCCTGTGGCCTTAAGGGCGTGATCGCACGCACCATGGACGAGCTGACCGAGGCGCTTAATCAGGCGATCAAGGATCAGATGGAAAACGGCATCACCACCCTGATCGAGGCGATGATCAATCAGGAACTGGGCGAACCCTTCCGCCGTGACGCGATGAAAAACCCGGTTGCGGTTGCCGGGATCGATCCCGCCGACATGCGCCCTCAGCAAGTCTGATAGGGGGGGCCGGGCCGGAGCCGATGACAAAGACACCTCTTGATCTGTTGCTGTCCGAGGCACCAGCCGCCCGCCCCACCGTTTCGCTAAGCGAAGGCAGTGATCCCCGCGTTGTCGCGGGGGCGCTTGCCGCCCGTGACGCCGGGATCGCCGATCTGATCCTTGTCGGTGACGGCGATGCCATTACCGCCGCGTTACAGGCCCAAGGTGCGACCGCGGGTAACGGAATCGCCATTCATGATCCCGTCACCTCGCCGCTCACGGCCGATCTGGCCGCGGCCTTTCACGCGCTGCGCCGCCACAAGGGTGTCGATGCCGATGCCGCCCGCAAGGCCGTTGAAACCCCGCTTGTCTATGCCGCGATGCTGGTCCGCGAAGGCCATGCCACCGGCACCGTTGGTGGCGCCGTTGCCACCACCTCGGATGTGGTGCGCACCGCGCTTCAGGTGATCGGCAAGGCGCCCGACAGCGCCATGGTCTCAAGCTTTTTCCTGATGTATCCACCGCAAGGCGTTGGCGGCGACGCCCGTGCGATGCTCTATTCCGATTGTGGATTGGTGATTGATCCCTCGTCTGACGAGCTGGCCGCGATTGCCGCCGCCTCGGCCGCGTCCTGTCGCGCGCTTTTGCGCCAAGAGCCCAAGATCGCCCTGCTGTCATTCTCGTCAAAGGGAAGCGCCCGGCACGAAAAGGTCACCAAGGTCACCAAGGCGCTGGAGCGGCTGACCACCGATCACCCCGATCTTGAGGCCGACGGCGAGTTGCAGTTCGACGCCGCCTTTGTCCCCGACATCGGCGCAGGAAAAGCGCCCGGCTCACGCGTCGCGGGTCAGGCCAATGTCATGATCTTCCCAAATCTGGATGCGGGCAACATCGCCTATAAGATTACCCAGCGTCTTGGCGGCTATACCGCCATCGGCCCGATCCTTCAGGGCCTTGCCAAACCCGCCAACGATCTGTCGCGCGGCTGTGTTGCCGGTGACGTGACCCAAATGATTGCCGTTACTGTGCTTCAATCCATGGCCAAACGTGACTGACGGAATGATGTAACGTGAATTTCGGGTTTTCCGGGACATATGTTCAGGAAAACCAAACAAACAAGAAAACGGTCGCGACGGCGCAGAAACTGCCCTAGCGTGAAAGCCGCAAGAACAGGGATTTCGTGATGACCCATCACCAGCCGAAAATTGATACCTCACCGAAAGTGTCGGACGAGATACGCAAGACCACCTGTTATATGTGTGCCTGTCGCTGTGGGATCAATGTGCACCTCAAGGGCGGCAAGGTCTCTTATATCGAGGGCAACCGCGACCACCCGGTCAACAAGGGCGTGCTTTGTGCCAAGGGCTCTGCCGGCATAATGCAGGTCAACGCCCCCTCACGCCTGCGCGCGCCCTTAAAACGGGTGGGGCCGCGCGGCTCTGGCGAATACGAGGAAATAAGCTGGGATGAGGCGCTTGAAATGGCGACCGACTGGCTTGCGCCGATCCGCGAAAAGCATCCCGAAAAGCTTGCCTTCTTCACCGGCCGCGATCAAAGCCAGAGCTTTACAAGCCTCTGGGCGCAAAGCTTTGGCACGCCAAACTATGCCGCGCATGGCGGTTTTTGCTCGGTCAACATGGCCGCTGCCGGCATCTACACCATGGGCGGCGCGTTCTGGGAATTTGGCCAGCCGGATTGGGACCACACCAAGCTTTTCATGATTTTCGGTGTCGCCGAGGATCACGACAGCAACCCGATCAAGATGGGCATCGGCAAGATCAAGGCGCGCGGCGCCAAGGTTATCGGCGTCAACCCGATCCGCTCCGGCTATAACGCGGTAGCCGATGATTGGGTCGGGATCACGCCGGGCACCGATGGTCTTTTCATCCTGTCGCTGGTGCACGTGCTGATCAAATCCGGCAAGATCGACCTTGATTACCTGTCGCGCTTCACCAACGCGCCGGTTCTTCTGAACGGCGATGAAACCTCACCCGAATTCGGCCTGTTCCTGCGCGATGATGATGGCAAGCCGCTGGTGATCGACCGCAATACCGGCAAGCTGGCGGCGTTTGACACGCCCGGCATCCGCCCTGACCTCTCTGCCACGCACCGCGCGGCGGGCGTGACCCATCGCCCGGTGATGCACCACATGGCCGAGCGCTACCTTGATCCGCAATACGCCCCCGAGGCGGTCGCCGAACGTTGTGGCATCACGCCCGAGAAAATCCACCGCATCGCCGCCGAGATCGCCCGCGTCGCCTTTGACGAGGCCATCACGCTTGACCATGAATGGACCGATTTCCGCGGCGAAAAGCACGCGACCATGACCGGCCGCCCAGTCAGCTTTCACGCCATGCGCGGAATCTCGGCCCACTCGAACGGGTTTCAGACCTGTCGTGCGCTGCATGTGCTGCAAATCCTTCTGGGCACGGTCGAGGTGCCCGGCGGTTTCCGCTTCAAGCCGCCCTATCCCAAACCGGTCAGCGCCCACCCCAAACCGCATTGCAAGGTCACGCCCGGCGCGCCGCTTGACGGGCCGCATCTTGGCTATGCGCAAGGTCCGGACGATCTCTGCCTTGCAGAGGACGGAAGTGCGGCGCGCATCGACAAAGCCTATACTTGGGAAAACCCGATGTCGGCGCATGGGTTGATGCATATGGTGATTTCCAACGCCCACGCCGGTGATCCCTACAAGATCGACACGCTGTTCATGTATATGGCCAATATGTCGTGGAACTCGTCGATGAACACCGGCGGCGTGATCAAGATGCTGACCGACAAGGATGAGAACGGCGATTACGTGATCCCGCGCATCATCTATTCGGATGCGTATAGTTCGGAAATGGTCGCCTATGCCGACCTGATCCTGCCCGACACCACCTATCTTGAACGTCACGATTGCATCTCGCTGCTCGATCGCCCGATCTGCGAGGCCGACGCCGCCGCCGACGCGATCCGCTGGCCGGTGATCGAACCCGACCGCGACGTGCGCGGGTTCCAGTCGGTGCTTTGCGATCTTGGTGCGCGGCTTGGCCTGCCGGCGTTCACAAATGCCGACGGCGGCCAGAAATACGCCGATTATGCCGATTACATCACCAGCCACGAACGCCGCCCGGGCATCGGCCCGCTCGCTGGTTTCCGCGGCGCTGCGGGGGATGAGGCCGGTCGCGGCGCGCCCAACCCCGATCAGCTTGATCGCTATATCGAAAACGGCGGCTTTTTCGTCAATCACATCCCCGAGGGCGCGAATTACTACAAGCCCTGGAACACCGCCTATCAGGATTGGGCCGTCGGCATGGGCATCTATGACGCGCCCCAGCCCTATATTTTCGACCTCTACGTCGAACCCCTTCGCAAATTCCAACTCGCCGCCGAAGGCCATGGCGAACGTCAGCCGCCCGATCACCTGCGCGAGCGGATCAAGGCAACGCTGGACCCGCTGCCGATCTGGTACCCGCCGTTCGAGGACGACCATGTCGACACGGCCGAATTCCCGGTCCACGCCCTGACCCAGCGCCCGATGGCGATGTACCACTCCTGGGGAAGCCAGAACGCCTGGCTGCGCCAAATCCACGGCCACAATCCGCTCTACCTGCCGACCAAACTCTGGGAAAAGAACGGCTTTGCCGATGGCGATTGGGCGCGCGTCACCTCGGCGCATGGCGAGATCACCGTGCCCGTGGCGCATATGGCGGCGCTCAATGAAAATACCATCTGGACATGGAACGCGATCGGCAAACGCAAAGGCGCCTGGGCCCTCTCCGAGGACGCGCCAGAGGCGACCAAAGGCTTCCTGCTCAACCACCTGATCCATGAACTCCTGCCGCCCAAGGGCGATGGCTTGCGCTGGTCCAACTCCGACCCGGTCACCGGTCAGGCCGCCTGGTTCGACCTGCGCGTGAAGGTCGAAAAGACCGATGCCCCGACTGAGAGCCAACCGGCGATGAAACCGCTTAAATCCCCGGTCCCCCAAGGCCCCGATCACCTCGAATGGAAGGTTGGCAAATGACCGGTTCAGCTTTTCTTCTTGCCCTAAATATCCCGGGGGAGTCGCGCTCCGCGCGACGGGGGCAGCGCCCCCAATCCCCGCTCACACCGCGCAATCCCGAGGTGGTCCAATGACAACCCTACCCGAAAAAACCACTCGCAAGCTGGGGCTCGTGATCGACCTTGATACCTGCGTCGGCTGTCATGCCTGCGTGGTGTCGTGCAAAGGCTGGAACACCGAGAATTACGGCGCGGCCCTGAGCGATCAAAACCCCTACGGCGCTGATCCTTCGGGCACCTTCCTCAACCGCGTGCACAGCTACGAGGTTCAGCCGCTGGCAACCTCAACCATGCCGCATCCGGCGGCGCAGCTGGTGCATTTCCCCAAATCCTGCCTGCATTGCGAGGACGCGCCCTGCGTCACCGTCTGCCCCACCGGGGCAAGCTACAAGCGGGTCGAGGATGGCATCGTTCTGGTGAACGAGACCGACTGTATCGGCTGTGGCCTTTGTGCCTGGGCCTGCCCTTACGGCGCGCGCGAACTTGATGCCGCCGAGGGCGTGATGAAGAAATGCACGCTCTGCGTGGACCGCATCTATAACGAAAACCTTCCCGAGGTGGATCGTGAACCCGCCTGCGTGCGCACCTGCCCGGCCGGGGCGCGCCATTTCGGTGATTTTGCCGACCCCGAAAGCAATGTCAGCAAACTGACGGCCGAGCGTGGCGGCATGGATCTGATGCCCGAACAGGGCACCAAGCCCGTTAACCAATACCTGCCACCCCGCCCCAAGGATCAGCTCGACCAACCCAAACCGGTCGGCGAAATCGACATTCTTGCCCCCTTCCTGGCCCCGGTCATGGACGAACCCAAGGGCTTCCTTGGCTGGCTCGACAAAGCTCTGGAGAAGATCTGAGATGCATCCCGCCCCTTCCGTCATCGTCTTTACAACTCTCTCCGGGCTTGGCTTTGGCCTCTTGGTCTGGCTCGGGCTTGGCATGCCTGCGGTCACCGGCTGGGTCGCTTTTGCCTTTTTTGTCATCGCCTACGGCCTGGCTGTCGGCGGACTTTTGGCCTCGACCTTTCACCTTGGGCACCCCGAACGCGCCATGAAGGCGTTTAGCCAATGGCGCTCAAGCTGGTTAAGCCGCGAAGGCGTCTGCGCGGTCGCCGCTCTTCTGGTGATGGGCCTCTATGCCGCCGCCCTGGTGTTTCTCGACACCCGGATTGCGATCCTCGGCTGGCTTGGTGCGCTGTTGTCGCTCGGCACCGTGTTCACAACCTCGATGATCTATGCCCAGCTTTCAACCATTCCACGCTGGAAGACCCCCCTGACGCCCGCTTTGCTGGTGTCGATCTCTTTGGCAGGCGGCGCTCTTCTTGCCGGTCAGGTCACTGCCGCGCTGATCCTCTTGCCGGTGGCAGGCGTGATCCAGGTGCTCTGGTGGGTGCGCGGTGACGGGGCCTTTGCCGCCAGCGGCACCAATATGGCAAGCGCGACCGGGCTTGGCACCATCGGCAGCGTGCGCGCGTTCGAGGCGCCGCATACCGGGACCAATTACCTGCTGCGCGAAATGGTGCATCATGTCGGGCGCAAACACGCGCAAAAGCTGCGCGCCATCGCGCTTGGGCTTGGGTTTGTCCTGCCGGTGCTGATGCTGCTTGTGCCGTTAACACATGCCATGGCGCTTTTCGCGGTCCTCAGCCACGTCGCAGGCATCGCCGCCTCACGCTGGTTGTTCTTTGCCGAGGCCGAGCATGTGGTCGGCCTCTATTACGGCAAGCGCTAGGCAGCCCGAACGCGAGGCCGCCTGTCAGGGCGGATGAGCGGGGCCATCACGCCCAGCCATCCGTCCATTCATCGACCTTGGGTTCGATCCGCTGCTTGCGAAACCGCCGCCAACGCACCCGGATCGCCCAGAAGAGCGCCGCCAGAAGCGTCAAAAGCACGATCTTGACCCAAGGAATGATCCTGACATCGGGGCCATCCACCGCCCAGATCGTGACTGCGTTTGGATAGATCGACAGGAATTCGTTGCGCCAGCCATAATGGCGCACCACCACCCATTGCGGCTTGGCATCGTTCTTCTTGGAAATAAGGTCAGAGGCTTCGGCCTGAAGGTTCGACGTGTCAAACTTGAAATAGGGCGGCCAGCCCCAACCGGTATCCTCATTGCGATAGATCATCGGCTTGTCATCGGTGCGAAAGGCCTGAATGAAAAAGACGTCACGCACATTCACATCGGTGGCCTCGCCGGTATCGGCATTGGACCAGAACAGCGCGTTGCTGCCCGGGCTGACCCGCTTTTCATAGGTGTCGGTGATCCGGGCCACATCGTGTTGCGGCAAGGTATAGTGCAGAAACGCAATCACCAGCAGCCAGAACAGCCCTCGGATCGTCCATTTCACATAGCCCATTGCGGCCCCCTTACATAAAATTCATCAGATAGATGATCAGCACGATCACCGTGACCGGCACGATATAAACCAGCCAGATCAAACGTCGTCTGAGCGAGTGCTCATATTGCGCCAGTCCTGTCTCTATATAGGCATCCTTGTCGCCGGGCCTACCCGTGTCTTGCCATTCCTTGAGAAGTTTGCGCCGCCGCGCCGAGCGCGAGTAGATGGAAATGCCGAAATAGATCACCGTCAGGATGATAAAGCCGAAAATGACCAATCGCAGCAATGCCAGCATCTGCCTGTTTCCTAAATCCCAAACCGCGACTCGCGACCAAAGTCGCAGCAATCCCAGGCGGTCTTAGCGCAGAATCGTGCTAGGATGCACCCCACAACACCCCAAAAGGAGATTTCCATGTGTGACGCATGCATCATGAACGCGGTCAAAGACAGGATGCTGTCGCGCCGCGCCTTTTTCACCGCCACTGCCGCCGCTGGCGCCGCCACCGCGCTTGGCCCCCTCTCTGCTCCTGCGGCCATGGCCGCCGGTCACGGCAGCGTCGAGGATCTGACCCATACCTATGACGCAGATTTCCCGACCTATTTCGGCACGCCCGGCATTTCGAGCGAGCAGAACTTCAATTTCGCCGAACACGGGCTAAACCTGATGACGCTGACGGTGAACGAGCATACCGGCACCCATGTCGATGCGCCGCTGCATTTCTCTGCCGACGGCGCTTCGGTCGATGAAATCCCGCTCAGCACTCTGGTGGCGCCACTCTGTGTGATCGACATCACCGCCAAGGCCGCCGAGAACCCCGACGCACAGCTTACGCCTGATGACCTCAAGGCGTGGATCGCCGCAAATGGCGAGATTCCCGATCATGCCTGCGTTGCACTCTATTCCGGCTGGGGCGCCAAGACCGCCACCGATGCCTTTCGCGGCTTTGATGGCGAGAAACAGCATTTTCCCGGCTTTCATGTCGAGGCGGCGCAGATGCTGCTTGAAACCGGGGCTGGCTCGATTGCCAGCGATACGCTTTCGCTTGATCACGGGATTTCGGCCGATTTTGCCACCCATTACGCATGGCTGCCCACGGGGCGCTTCGGGATCGAATGCATCGCCAATCTCGACAGGCTGCCCGCCTCGGGGGCAACGATTGTCGTCGGCGCGCCCAAACATCGCGGCGGCACCGGCGGGCCTGCGCGAATCTTCGCGATGGTCTGACACTCAGCCGCACAGCCTGACAGGCTTGTGACGTGACATTTCATCGAAGCACCTTAGGGTAAGGGCATGATTTTCGCCCTTACCGGAGGCCCTATGCGCTATCTGCTCGTCCTGTTTGCCCTTCTCTTTCCCGGTCTGGCCCCGGCAGCAGAACCCGAGGCCGAAACAGCGCGCTGTCACGCGGAAATCCCCTGCCCGCTTGGGGATCGCTCCTATCACGTGAAAGAGCCGGATGATTGGGATGGCACATCCCCGCTTCCGGTGCTGCTGCATTTTCACGGCTGGATGCGACAGGGCACGCTGATCGTCAAACATGGCCGCATTTCCGGCGCGACCCGGCGGCGCGGGGTCTTGCTTTTGGCGCCCAACGGGGCTGGAAAGACTTGGGATTTCTGGACCTCGGACACCGATGACGTCGATTTCGCCGCCGCCGTGATCGAAGACGCCGCCAAGCGCTATCCCATCGACCGAAGCCGGATTTACGTGTCGGGCTATTCCTATGGCTCGGCCATGGCCTGGCGCTATGCCTGTGAAAACGGCAACGGCGTGGCGGCGCTTCTGGCGATCTCGGGCACCCTGCGCCAATCAGAGACCTGCCCCGCCGCCCCCAGGGAAATCCGCCATGTGCATGGCACCTCGGATAATGTGATGGATTTTCCCTTTGGGCCGGGGGGCGACACGACCTATCCGGTCAAACTCTGGCGTGACAGGCTTGGGTGTGACGGCCCGCCGCGCGACCTTGGCCCATGGGATATCACCCGGCATGACACGTTCAAACGCACCCAATGGCGCGATTGCGCCGACGGGCAGGTGACGCTTGATGTGCACAAACGCGGCCACTTCATCCCGCGCGGCTGGATCGCGCGACAGCTGGACGAGCTGTTGGATCTGCCGGTCGCCTATCCGTAGCCTGCCCTTGTGCCGGATTTTTGCAGCAATGGGATGACCTTGCACGCAGAACCCTCTATGAGCAGGCTTGATATCCCTGATCTGACGGTTTCACCCGCATGACCAAAAAGCCCGCCAAAGTCAAAGTGCCGCTCTATTCTGCCGCTGACCGCGACAACCTGCGCTGGTTCTGGAACAAATACCTGAAACAGCGGTCGCCCTGGCTTTTGCTGGTGTTGTTCATGATCCTTGTTCAGGGCGTGGTCTATCAGCAATTCCTGTCGATCACCGAAAACGGCCTCCGGGTTATTTTCGAGAATGGCACGGTGCGCGAGCTGGCGATGGTCTGTCTTGCGGTGTTCTTTCTTTTCGCTGTGCGCGGCGCCATGGGCTATCTCGTGCCGCGCATCACTGTCTGGGTCAGCAACAGCGCCGTCTTTGAAATGCGCCGCGATCTGATCAAGCATATGATGGATCTGGATCTTGCCTATTTCGAACGCACCAAATCCGGCGAGATCATTCAGCGGCTTGTGACGCAAACCCAACAGCTTGGGCATTTCGTCGGCCTCTCGACCGCCAACGCCGTGCGCGATGCGGTCACCGTGGTGATTGTGTCGACCTATCTGATCTACAAGAACCCGGTGCTGTTCACCGCCGCCATTCTGGTGCTGCCGTTCATCATCTGGGTGATGAATTTCGTCTCGGCCCGCGTCAAACAGGTTCAGGGCGAGGCCGAACATGCGCTTGGCGATTACATGAGCGGGATCGAGGAAACCGTGAGCGGGATGCGCACGGTCAAGATCTCAAACCAGGAACAGGTCGAGGCCGCGCGGCTTGAAAAAGGCACAAGCCGGATTCGCGATCTGGCAACACGGGTTCAGCTTACGCAGGCCCTCGTCATGCCCTCGATCGACCTTAGCTCGGCCTTTGTCTATGTGCTGGTGATCGGCGGCGGCGGGTATATGGTGCTGAGCCCCGATTTCGACATGGATGGCGCGGGCATCATCACCTTTCTGCTTGGCATGGTGCTTGTGTTTGATCCCGCGCGCCTGTTGGCGCAATACCTTGGTATCCTTCAGTCGCATGTGGTTTTGCTTGATCGGGTACGCAGCCTGTTTCACGAAAAACCAAGCATCACCGACAGGCCGGGGGCAGTTGCCACGTTTGATACCGGCGGCGATATCGCCCTCGATCAGGTGCGGTTTTCCTATAGGCCGGAACAGCCGCTGTTTGACGGGCTGTCGATGACCTTCAAGGGCGGACAGGTCTCGGCCATTGTCGGCGCGACCGGGTCGGGTAAAACCACGATCCTGTCGCTGTTGTCACGTCTTTACGATGTGCAGGGTGGCCAGGTCACCATCGGCGGCACGGCCATCGACAAGGTCAAGCTTCGCGCGCTGCGCGGGGCATTCTCGGTGGTGGCGCAGGATATCGTGATCTTCAACAATTCGATCTGGGAAAACATCCGCTACGTGAACCCAGAGGCGACGAATGCCGACATCTGGCAGGCCGCTGAAAACGCCGAGATCGCCGATCTGATCCGTGCACGCGGTGATGCCCCGGTCGGCCCCAAGGGCGCGCAATTGTCGGGCGGTCAAAAACAACGCATCGCCATCGCCCGCGCCTTTCTGGTCGATGCGCCGATCCTTTTGCTGGACGAGGCCACAAGCGCGCTTGATCAGGGCACCGAGGCGCGGATCAAATCCGCCCTGACCCGTCTGACCCAAGGGCGCACGACGATTGTCGTGGCGCATCGCCTGTCGTCCATTGCCGACGCCGATAGCATCTATGTGCTAGAGGCCGGCGCGCTTGTCGAACAGGGCAAGCATGACGATCTGTTGAAGAAGAACGGCTATTACGCCCAGCTTTACCTCGCCCAAAAGCAAAGCTACGCCGCGAGTTAACGCAGGCCGTCTTCGCCGATTACCTCGGCCAGGCTCAGCCCGCCCATACGGTCGTGTATGCGCCTGCCCCGCGCCATCGCGAGGATGAACAAAAGCTCGTCGGCTCGCGGACCATCGGCAAGGCCCACTTCCATCGCGTCAAAATGGCTGCGCACATAGGCGGCGTTGATATGGCCAAGCGGCACGTCGATGCGCGTGCCCGGCCCGCCCTGTTTCATCGCAGAGGGCACGATCGCCTTGGCCTCGCCAAGGCGCGCGCGCATCGCATAGCCGCCCGGAACATGCCAAAGCGCAGTATGTTCCAACTCGCCGCGCTCGCCCGCCATCGCGGCCTTGCCATAGCCATCAATCCCGGCCATCCCGCCCATCGCCTCGATCAAGCGGTCGGTCATCATCAGGCCAAGCGGCTTGAGATCCTCCATCGCCGATTGAAGGTCGTCCGTGTACCCGCCCGCAAAGGGGTTCTTCACCAGCGCGGCAATCGCGCCTCGTCGGCGCGGCTGCTCGGGAGCGGGGCCGCCATCATGATGGATGTCCTCGATGAAAATCGCGGTCTTGCGCAGGGTAAATTCAGGCATGCAGGGCCTCCGTTCTATTCAAGGTTTTCACGGGCAGGTCGCCGACAATCCGGCATTGCCCCTTGAGCATGAGGACTGCGCCGACGATCAATCCCGCCACAAGGCAGGTTTCGGCGTAGGCAACCCCGGCGTCAAGGGCGTGCTCGACCTCCGAGCACGTCAAGCGACCCACCGCCCGCGTCACGGGCCGCGCGCCAAGATCGCTCTCGGGCGAAACCTCAATCGCGGGCAGGCGCGTGATCTCGGGGTGCCCCGGAAGGTCGACCGCATTGGCGATCATCGTGGCAGCAGCATCGGCGGCCGCGGCAGAGGCGGCAAGCACCGTCACACTCTCGGCAATGCCGCGCGACAGGCTTCGCCCGCCACGCCCAGAGGTGGCAATCCCGCGCACCGCCGTGTCATGCCCAATCGCCAATCGCGCCACCGGATCGGCGGCGACAACGCCCTGCATCACTTCGCCCGACGTGAGATAAAACGCGATATCGCCGCCATTGTTGACATAGGCCTTGGCGATGCCGGGCCCGTCACAGAGCGGGGCCAATATCTCTTCGGCCCCCGCGCCGGCAACGGCGGCCATGGGCGTAATGAAACGCGGCGCAAATGGCGCCACCGCGCGCACCATGCGGCGCGCAATGCGGCCCTGCGGCATCGGTCCTGTGGCAGAGCGCAGGCGTGGCAGATCGTCCACGATCTCCTGCAAGAGCCCTTTGAACCGCTCCGCCGCGCGGACAAATCCGGCTTCTTGTCCCGAACCACTTGCACCAACGATCATATCAATCGGCCCGTGATGCAGGTGAAGCCGCCCGCCCGAAATTCGCGTGATCTGTGGCCCTGTCATTCGCCCTGCTCCGGCACGCGAGCAACTCCACGGAATTCAGCGCCATATTCGCCACCGGTTTCAAGGATATCGGCAATCGAGCGCACCGCCCCGTCATGCCCGCCCAGCCCGCGGAATTCGGCGCGCGGCAGGGTAAATTCAAGCGGCGCCACAAGCGCCGGGGTCGGCACGTAGCCAAAGCTGCCCTCGGGCATCGCCAGCACATCCACCATCAGGGTGATCCCCCCGCCAGGCCAGACATAGGCCGTCGCCCCGCCACAGGTCACGCGGGTCTTGCGCGCCTGAACCGAGCGGGTCAGACGCACCGGATTGCCCGTCACGCCAGAGCGCAGCGAACCGCCGGCGCCGGCCTGAAACATCACCGTACAAAGCGCCGGTTCGCAATTTTCAGCAATAAGATCGACCGACGCGCGCAGCGCCTCGGGCAGCGGCGCGGGCCTTGGCACAAGATCATCGTCAAGCACGTAATAGCCGTGATGCTCGCCCGTGGTCGAGACCATCAACAAGGTAAGTCCCGCGCGTGCGCCCTTCTTTTCCCACCACGGGTTGAGGATGGTAAGCGGGTCTTCGATATCGGTCCCGCCCCAGCCGCGCCCCGGCCCGGCCACCTGAAAATACCGCCCCGGGGTCGAGCGTCGCCCCTTGATGCGAATGCCGGTATCGGGCCAGCCCAAAACCTTGCCGGCCTGATGCTCGCTCACGACGCCGGTGATGTGATCGTCGACAACGACCACCTCATCGACAAGCCCCTGCCATTGGCTCGCGAACATCCCGATGGTGGCCGAGCCACAGCCGACACGCATGCGGTCTTCACGCTGGCCATCGACAATTGGCGGCTGACCGGCCTCTACGATCACGCTGGCGCCGCCGTCGATGTCCAATTCCACCGCCTCGCGATTGCAGAGCCGCAAAAGGGCGTCACAGGTCACGCGGCCCTCTACTTTGCTACCCCCGGTCAGGTGTTCGACCCCACCAAGCGAGAGCATCTGGCTGCCGTATTCGGCGGTGGTGACATGGCCAATCGCCTCGCCGCCCACGCGCACGGTTGCGGCCTCGGGGCCAAGGTGGCGGTCGGTGTCGATCTTCACCTTGACGCCGCAATAAGAATAGATTGCCTCGGTCACCACGGTGACAAAATCGGCGCCCTCGACCTCGCGGCTGACGATAAAGGGCGCAGGCTTGTAATCAGGATAGGTGGTGCCTGCGCCGACACCGCTCAGGAACAGGTCATCACCGCCCAAGTCACCATCCCAATCGGCATTGAGGAATGGGCGCACTTCGCCGCCGACCTCAACCCTACGGTCAAGTATGGTGATGGGATCACAGCGGATGATCTTGCCGCCCTCATTGGCATAGCGATCACAGGCGCCGACCTTGCCAGGGGCGATATAGCACATGACCGGGCAGGCATCGCAGCGGATCTTTTCATCGCGCGCACGCCGCTCGCTCATCCCCGAGCCTTTCGGATGGCTGCCAATACCCGATGCGGAAGCGCCGGAAGGTCGGTGATCCGCGCGCCGGTGGCATGGCGGATCGCATTCAGGATCGCGGGGGCGGTCGGGATCAACACATGCTCGCCCAGCCCCTTGGCGCCCATCGGCCCCTCGGGGTCAGGCACCTCGACAAAGATCGTGTCGATCCGGGGCATATCGCCGGTGGTCGGGATCAGGTAATCATGCAGGTTCTCGGTGCGCCCCGGAATGTATTCCTCCATCAAGGCAAGCCCCAGGCCCTGCGCCACGCCGCCTTCGACCTGGCCTTCGGCCAAAAGCGGGTTGATCACCCGGCCAAGATCATGCGCTGCGGTGATCCGTGTCACCTTGACGGTGCCAAGCACACTATCGACAGCGACCTCGGCGATCTGCGCGCCGTAACCGTAAACCGCATAGGGCGCGCCTTGGCCGTCGGCATCCAGCGGCGTCGTTGGCGGGTCATAGGTTTCCTCGGCCATGAGGGCATAGCCATGCGCGCCCGGCGTGAGCGCCGCAAGATCAATCCGCCGCTCGCCCGCGCCATCGCTGACCACAAGCGTTTGCCCGGTGAGGGACAGCCGCGCATCGGCGCCCATGTTGCTCAGGCTCAGGATTTGCGCGCGCAACGCCTGACCCGCCAGCCAGGCCGCCTTGCCAGTCACATAGGTCTGGCGCGAGGCGGAGGTCTTGCCACAATCCGGCGTGAGGGCAGTATCCGGCCCGACAAGATCAAACGCCGCCAGCGGCAGGCCCAGAGCATCGGCGCAAATCTGGGGGATCACGGTATTGGCGCCCTGCCCGATATCGGTCGCGCCCTGATGCAGAGAGACCCGGCCCGCCGCCGTCAGGCCAAGGCGGATGGTCGAGGGGTTCGCCAGCCCGGTATTGCCACAACCATACCAACAGGACGCGATCCCGACGCCATGGCGCATCACGCCGCCTTTGGCGTTGCTCTCTTCGGCACGGCGGAGCGCGGCTTGCCACGGCTCTTGCAGGGCCTCAAGACAGGCGGTGATGCCGACGCCCTGTAACACCTGACCACAGACCGTGGCCTGTCCGTCCTGCAAGGCGTTGAGGCGGCGAAAGGCAAGCCGGTCGATGCCGGTTTTCTCGGCCAGATCATCATAAAGCACCTCTTGCAGGATCGTCGCCTGCGGCACGCCAAAGCCCCGAAACGCGCCGGAAATGGGGCTAAAGGAATGGCGCGCACTGGCCGAGGCAAGATAGGCGGGCACGAGGAAGGGGCCAGAGGCATGCACCGGCACGCGCCCGGCAACCGTCGGGCCCCAGCTTGCATAGGCGCCGGTGTTGAACTCGCCGTCAAATTCCATCGCGGTAACGCGCCCTTGCGCATCCGCACCAATGCGCGCGCGCATTTTCGAGGGGTGTCGCTTGGTCGAGGTCGCCATCGAGTCTGCACGGCTCAACACCATCCGCGCCGGGCACCCGGTCTTGAGTGTCACCAAACCGATAAGCGGCTGCACCGTGAGATCAAGTTTTGCCCCAAACCCGCCGCCCGCCGCCGCCGGGATGATTCGCACGCCCTCGGGCGACAGACCAAGCACGCGAGCGGTATCGTCGCGATCCATGATCGGCGCCTGGGTACAGGCCTGAATGACAAGCTGATCGCCCTCTAGCCAGGCAACGCCGGCCTCGGGCTCGATATAGGCGTGTTCGATATAGGGCGTGCTCACCTCGCCCTCGGCCAGATGCGTGGCGGCGGCAAACCCGGCCGCCAGATCGCCGCGCGCGACACGGCCCTTGACCAAAAGATTGTCGGCGCGGCTCGCATGAACAAGGCTCTCGGAAGACGCATGCCAAGTGACCGGAAACTCCGCCAGATCAAGCGCGTCGATCACCGAAGCCACGCCCGCGACAAGCGCCACCGCCTCGCCGCGCATCCGCACGTGGGTGTCCGCCAGAACCGGCTGATCGGCGAAGGCGGGCAACACGCCAAAGCGGTTCTCCCCCGGCACATCATCGGCGGTAAAGACCTGCACCTCGCCCGCCTGCGCCGCGCACCAGGCTTTGATATCACCAAGGCTAAAGGTCATCGGCGCATCCGGCGCACGCACCGCACGCACCAGCAAGGCACCATCCGGCACATGATCGGCGCCGTAGATTTCCGTGCCGCAAACCTTTGGCCCGCCATCAAGCCGCTCAACCCGCGCGCCGACCGCGTGACCGGCGGCGGGCGCGGGCGGTGGCCCGCCGGGGGTTGCGACGTCAAGAATGGCCTCTATGATCTTGGAATAACCGGTGCAGCGGCAGAGCACGCCACCAAGCGCTTCTTCGACCTCGGCGCGCGTCGGGGTCTCCACACGGCTCAACAATGCCTTGGCCGCGATCAGCATGCCCGGCGTGCAAATCCCGCATTGCGCCGCGCCATGGCGCAAAAACGCCTGTTGCAGCGTGGCCATATCAAGCCCCTCGATGGTGGTCACCGCGCGCCCCGCCGCCTGTGCCACGGGCGTGAGGCAAGCGCAGACCGGCGCACCGTCAATCAGCACGGTGCAGGCCCCGCAATCGCCCGCGTCACAGCCTACCTTGGTGCCGCGCAGCCCCAGATCCTCGCGCAACACCTCGGACAGGCGCCGACCGGGGGCAACCGGCAAGGCCACAGAGGTGCCGTTGACCGTCAGGGTCAGACTGTCGAAAATCCGGTTCATGCCGCCGCCTCTGCGTCGCGCGTCACCAGATCATCCACCGCCCGGCGGATAAGCTCGACAGCGGCCTCGGCGCGATAGGTCGCATCGGCGCGAATATCGTCAATCGGGGCAAGATCCGGGGTGATAAGCGCCGCCTCGACCCGCTCGATCAACCCCGCATCGGCGCGCGCGCCGATCAGTGCGGCCTCTTGGCGGGGCAAACGCCGCGCCACCGCGCTACAGGCACCAACCGCCAATGCGGCGGCGCGGATATGGCCGTTCTCGATCTCAAGGCGCGCCGCGACCATGGCGATGGAAATCACCAGATAGGCCCGCGCCCCGAGCTTGAGAAACCGCGACTCTCCGCCGGTTTGCGATCTCGGGATAAGGATCGCCGTGACCATTTCGCCAGGGCAAAGCGCGGTCTGGCGCACCCCGGTGATGAACTCGGCAAGCGGCACCCGGCGTGTGCCGCCAAGCGCGGCAATCTCGACCTCGGCCTCTAGCGCCAAAAGGCAAGGCACCCCATCGGCGGCCGGCGAGGCGTTGCAGATATTGCCCGCCAGCGTGCCCGATGTCTGAATCTGCACCGAGCCAACCTCGCGCGCGGCTTGTTTGAGCATGTCAAAACCGGGGGCTAGATCGGCGCGCAGGATATCGGCCCAGGTGGTCGTCGCCCCAATCCGGAACTCATCGCCCTCGACCGTGACCCCGCGCAGCCCCGCAATCGCGGTGATGTCCAACACCGAGCCGCGCAGCGCCCTCGCGCCGGTTGCCGGGAAAAGATCGGTGCAGCCCGCCGCGATGCTCAGCCCCGGATGTGCCAAAAGACCAAGCGCCTCTTGCAGAGAGGTGGGGCGGTGATAGGGGCTCATGCGCTCTCCGACATCAAGGGGCCATCGGTGGCCACGCCTGAATGGTGCGGCAGCGTCGGCGCCCCTGTCAACATGACAGTTGCCGGTTTCACCCTAGGCGGTCTCGGACGGGTCTTCCATCACGGCCGGCTCTTTGAGATAGCCAAGCGTTTGCGGGCACCGCTGATTGAGGAAATACTTGGCCAGCACGCGCGCGAAAACATCATCGCCGCCAGCCGCTTCAAACAGCGTCGCACAGGATTGCAGCTTGAGCGCGTCGATGCCGCCCAAAACCCGCTCTGCGGTGACCCCCTCAAGCCCCATCATCGCCTCGTTGATCTCGACAAGGCGCGGGCCAAGCACCGGATGGGCAAGATAGGCCTTGGCTTCATCGAGATCCTTGATGCTGTAATGAATGGCAAACCTTGATCGGCCCAAACCGCGGATTTGCGGCAAGACAAACCACGTCCAGTGGCTTCGCTTTCTGCCGTTGAGGATTTCGTTCAGCGGCTGCGGCCAGATCTGGTTCTGGGCATCGACAAACCGTTCGACATTTATTGGGCTCTCGGTGTCTTTGGCATCAATTGTCATTTCAATATTCCTGGCAGGTTCAAACCGCGGTTACGCCCAAAAATCGGGCGCAATGAAGACTAGCCCATGCCACCCTACCTGCGCAATTATGCAACGCCTTCACCGGGCATAAAGGCGGAACGCTCAAGCCAGGTCACCCTGCAGGGCAAGCTGCTCAATCGCGCAGAGAATGGATTTGAGATGCGGCCGCAACCGATCTGCGCGCTCATGAAGATAGGGCCAGGGCGGGGCTTCCTCCATGTAGGTCGATTGCGCCAGCTCCATCTGGATCGCATGCAATCCCTCGCCCGGCCGCCCGTAATGCCGCGTTGTCCAACCGCCCTTGAAGCGGCCATTGGTGATCGCGCTATATCCTTTTGCCGCCTCACAAATCGCCGCAACCGCCTCGGCAATCTTGGGCGCGCAGGTTGTGCCATCATTGGTGCCGATGTTGAAATCCGGTAACGTGCTCTCAAACAGAAACGGAATGCGCGACCGGATCGAGTGGCAATCATAAAGCACCGCTACACCGTGGATCGCCTTTACCCGCGCCATCTCGGTGTTCAGGGCGGCGTGATAGGGCGCATGAAACATCTCGCGGCGGTGCTCAACCTCGCCCCCCGAAGGCGGCACATGCCAGATGTCGCGCCCATCGAAATCCGTCATCGGCACAAGCCCGGTGGTGTTCTGCCCCGGATAAAGGCTCTCGCCGGACGAATCGCGGTTGGCGTCAATCACATAGCGATGAAAGGTGGCGCGCACGGTGGTGACCCCCGGCAAAAGCCCGGCGTAGAGTTTGTGAATATTCCAATCGGTATCGGCAAGCCCGCGACCACGCTCATTCAGCTTTGCCCTGATATCCGCCGGAACATACGCACCCGTATGCGGCAACCCCAGAACAACCGGGCTTCCTCCCTGAACCACCTCAACCGGCGTCATGACCACCCCCTGCTTTCACCATTCCAAAAATACTCATAGCACAAACCTCCGCCGCGATACCCCGCCAGGGCGTTCTTGATTTGAGAACTCTAAGGTGCCACTTTGCAAGCCCATATTCCCCTTTCAAGGCAAGATCATGCGATGACACATATCTGGGCCTCTCAGGCGCTCTTGCCCCACGGCTGGGCGCGCGATGTTCGCATCGAAATCGACGGCGCGGGCAAAATCGCCAGCGTCACGCCAAACAGCCAGCCCAGAGGTCATCGCACCGGCCTTCTGCTGCCAGCGCCCGCCAATGCCCATAGCCACGCCTTTCAGCGCGCAATGGCAGGGCTAACCGAGGCGCGCGGCCCAAATCCCCGCGATACCTTCTGGACATGGCGCCAGCTGATGTATCGCTTTCTCGACCTTCTGACCCCCGATCAGGTCGAAGCCATTGCGGCCCTTGTCCAGATGGAGATGCTGGAAGCGGGCTATGCCACGAATGTCGAGTTTCACTATCTTCACCACCAACCCGGCGGCGCGCCCTATGACAATCTTTCCGAAATGGCAGAGCGCGTGATCGCCGCTGCGGGTCAAACCGGCATCGGGCTGACCCTCTTGCCGGTCCAGTATCAATTCGGCGGGGTCGACAAACGTGGGCTGGGCGCCGGGCAAATCCGGTTCGGCAATGATCCCGAGCGGTTTGCACGGCTCGTGGCGGCAAGCCGTCAGGCCCTCGCCGTTCTTCCGACCGACGCCCGGCTTGGCGTTGCGCCACACTCTCTGCGCGCGGTGGCACCCGCGGATATTGCCGACGCCGCAGACCTCGCACAGGGCGGGCCCGTTCACATGCACCTGGCCGAACAACTGGCCGAGGTTGACGAGATTCAGGCCACCTACGGTGCGCGTCCGGTGGAATGGCTTTTGGATCACGCCGACATCACCGAGCAATGGTGCCTTATCCATTGCACCCAGATGCAACCCGATGAAACGTTCGCTCTCGCGCAAACCGGCGCGGTCGCGGGGCTCTGCCCGATCACCGAGTCAAGCCTTGGGGACGGCACGTTCGATGGGGTACGATGGTTGCAAAGCGGTGGGCAGATCGCCATCGGATCGGATTCCAATATCCGCATCGCCCTGTCGGAAGAGCTGCGCACGCTGGAATATTCGCAGCGCCTGCGCGACAAATCCCGCGCGGCACTTGCCACGACAGAGGCCCCAACCGGACGGCGGCTGTTTGACGCCGTTGTCGCAGGCGGGGCACAGGCCGCTGGTCGCGCCTCGGGCCGGATCGCCCCCGGACAGCTGGCCGATCTCATGGCGCTGGATGACCGCCATATCGACCTGATGGATCAGACCGGCGACAAATGTCTTGATTGCTGGATCTTTGCAGGGGATGACCAGATGGTGCGCGATGTCTGGTCGGCGGGGCGACACGTGGTGCAACAGGGCCGCCACATCGCGCGCGACGCGATCACAGCGGCCTATGTGAAGGCGATGAAACCCCTGCGCGGCACGTTGTAGGTCCGCCGCGCATCACCGACTAACCGAGCCCCCAGAGTGAAGCGCTGTGCAGTGAGTATTTATGGAATGATGAAAGTCACAAGGCGCTTTCACTGTTCCACAAGTACTCCGGGGTGAATTGGCCAACGGCCAAGAGGGGCAACGCCCCAATACCCGCTATCCGCCTGCGCCAAGCAACGCCGCAAGGCCGCTGCGATAGTCGGAGTAGATCAGTTTTACGCCAAGCTCGTCCTTGATCCGCTCATTGCTGACACGCTTTGATTCTGCATAAAAGCTGCGCGCCATCGGGCTCATCTCTGCCGCCTCGAAATCCACCTCCGGCGGAAGCGGAAGGCCCAGAAGCTCTGCGGCGTGACCGATCACATCCTGCGGCGGGGCCGGGTCATTGTCACAGAGGTTGTAAACCGCACCCGGATTGGGCCGGTCAATCGAGGCCTCAAGCACCTGCGCGATATCCTCGACGTGAATCCGGCTGAACACCTGTCCCGGCTTGACGATGCGCCGCGCGGTGCCCTGCCGGACCTTTTCAAACGGGCCGCGACCGGGGCCGTAAATGCCGGCCAGCCGGAAGATATGCAGCGGCAGGCCCGGCAAAGAGCGCCAATCAGCTTCGGCATCCACACGCATTTGCCCGCGCCGGGTAGAGGGCGTAAGCGGTGTTGCCTCATCCACCCATCCGCCCTGGTGATCGCCGTAAACGCCGGTGGTCGAGAGGTAGCCAGCCCAGTCAAGCCGCGGCGCCATCTCTGCGATCTGATCGCGAAAGCGGTTCAGAACCGGGTCGCCATCGACGTCAGGCCCGGCCGAGATCAGCAGGTGGCTGGCCGTTTCAAAAGCCGTGCTCAGGTCGCCGTCGGGCCACAGGACGGGGGTGATACCCTCTCCCGCGAGGGCATCAAATTTGGCCTCGTTGCGGGTGGTGCCAAAGATTGTCCAGCCCTGCGGCACAAGCCGCGCCGCAAGTGCGCGCGCCGAATAGCCGTGACCGAACGAAAGAAGTGTCTTTTTCATCCTGCTTACATGGCGCGAGAGGGGCCGCTTGGCAAGGCGGCGGGGTTTTGCCGGTGATTTTTTCGCGCACTGGCGCGCCCTGCCAAAACGGTGTCACATTGGCGCGATTGCGACCTTAAACCGGAGAGCCCATGCCCGCTTATTCCCGTCGTCTGGCGCTTGCGCTTATTGCCTCGGCCGCCCTTGCAGGCTGTTCCCGCCCAAGGCGCCCCGCGGGGCGCGCGCGCGGCGTGGCATCCGAGCCGCCGCTTTATCCCAACGAGACGCCAGCGCTGCGCCGGTTGATCAACAAATACGCCGATCTCTACGAGGTGCCGCGCTCGCTTGTGCATCGGCTTGCGATCCGCGAAAGCACCCATCGTCCCGGCGCGCGCAATGGCCCCTATTACGGGCTACTGCAGATCCTGCCGCAAACGGCGCGCGGCATGGGATTTCGCGGCGTGCCGAACGACCTTCTGGATGCCGAAACCAACTTGAAATACGGCGTCAAATATCTGCGTGGCGCCTATATCGTGGCGGATGGCGATCCCGATGCCGCGATCATGTGGTATGCGCGCGGCTATTATTACGAGGCCAAGCGCAAAGGCCTTCTGGTGCAAACCGGCCTGCGCGCGGGCTAGTCGGTCAGGCGGCGTAATCCGAGCCTTCAGCGTCGAGAATCGCCTTGAGTTCATCAAGGTGACGATCCGCCTGACCGGGATATTCGTCAAGCTCCTGCGCGGTTTTCTCGGCGATCTCATCGCTGAGCACCCGAAGCTTTTGCCCGGTCTGAAGCGCGCGAATATAGGTCTCGGCGGCGCGTTCGAAATAATAGAGCCGGTTAAAGGTTTCGGCCACGGTATCGCCGATGATCATCACGCCATGATTGCCCATGATCATCACCTTTTTCTTGGGATCGGTCAAAAGGCCGGCACAACGCTCGCCCTCATCCTCGAAGGCAAGACCGCCATAGCCATCGTCGATCACGTAGCGGTTAAAGAAGGTGGCACAGTTCTGATCAATCGGCGGCAGGCGGCTATCGGCGAGGCTGGCCAAAACTGTGGCGTGGATCGAATGCACATGCATCGCACAGCGCGCGTGGGCGCAATGGCGGTGCAGCCCGCCATGCAGGCCCCAAGCCGTCGGGTCGGGCGCATCCGGCCCGCTCAGGGTTTCGGGATCATTGGCATCCACCACGATAAGATCGCTGGCCTTGATCCGGGCAAAATGCATCTGGTTCGGGTTCATCAAGAACCGCGTGCCATCATCATTGATCGACAGGCTGAAATGATTGGCGACCGCCTCGTGCAGGTTAAGCCGCGCGGTCCAGCGAAAGGCGGCGGCCAGATCCACGCGCTCTTGCCAATGGTCCATGTTCGGGCGGATATCGGTAACACTCATGAGGGGGCTCCCTTTGGAAATTGCGCCAGCGGCAGCGAGGCCACCCAAGCATAGCCATTGTCACACAGAATATAGGATTCGCGCAGACCATGGGGCTTGTCAGAAGCCTCTTGCAGCACATGGGCCCCGCGCGCCCTTGCCCGTTCCACAGCCGCATCAGGGTCGGTGTGATAGAGGCGCAATTCGGCCCCTGCCCCGCGTGGCGGGGTTTCGGGCAAAAGACCTGATAGCGGGTTTTGCGAATAGGTGTGATCGCCGTGCAACTGCATCATCTGGCCATGGTAGGTCATGATCGCGAAATCGGCGCTGACGCGATGCCCCTCCATCTGAAAGATGTCCTCAAGGAAGGCCACCTGCGCGGGCACATCGCGCACCAGAATGTTCAGGCCGATCCCCGTGAGGGCGGCGCCAAAGTCTTCTGCGCTGACCGTTTCCAGATCCATGTCGGGGCCTGCCTTTGTTATTCTTCCAGAGGTCAGCTTGATAAGGCGACCGGCCCGTGTCAACGTATGAGATGAAAACTGACTGTACCAAGGACACGCCGTGACGCTTACCCATCAGACCACCGGCGTCACCTCGCCTAATGTTCCGGGCCCCGAGGATTTCATCGATGCAAAGGCGGCGGTCGACCGGCTTGTTGCGCTTTACCAGACGGCGACGACGTTTCTCTGTCACGAGTTTTCCAAGGCGCTTGGCGGCGATATCCCGACGGGTCGCATGCGTGCTTATTACCCCGAGATACGCCTTACGACGACGACATTCGCCAAGATCGACAGCCGCCTGAGCTATGGCCATGTGTCCAACCCCGGCACCTATGCCACCACGATCACCCGACCCGACCTGTTTCGCAACTACCTAGCACAACAGATCGGGTTGTTGATCGAAAACCACGGTGTTGCGGTCTGTATCACCGTGTCGGACACGCCGATGCCGGTGCATTTTGCCGTCGCCAATGATGCCAGCATCACCGTCCCGCAAGAAGGCGCCGCAGACTTCACCCTGCGCGATGTGTTTGATGTGCCGGATCTTTCGACGACGAACGACCATATCGTCAACGGCACCCATCAGACCCCGCCGGGCGGCGCCGCCCCGCTTGCGCCCTTTACCGCGCAGAGGGTGGATTATTCGCTGGCGCGGCTGGCGCATTACACCGCCACCGATCCCGAGCATTTTCAGAACTACGTGCTGTTCACCAACTATCAGTTCTATGTTTCGGAATTCGAGGCCTATGCGCGCAAGATGCTGGCCGATCCCGCAAGCGGTTATTGCGCCTTTGTCAGCACAGGCAATGCCGAGATCACCACGCCCGACGGGGTTTTGCCGATGGTCGAGCGGTTGCCGCAGATGCCGACCTATCACCTCAAGCGCGCCGATGGGTCGGGGATCACCCTCGTCAATATCGGGGTCGGGCCGTCCAATGCCAAGACCGCGACCGATCACGTGGCGGTGCTGCGACCGCATGCCTGGGTGATGGTCGGCCATTGCGCGGGCCTGCGCAATTCGCAATCGCTCGGCGATTTCGTTCTGGCACATGCCTATCTGCGCGAGGACCGGGTGCTTGACGCCGACCTGCCGGCCTGGGTGCCGATCCCGGCGCTGGCGGAAATCCAGATCGCCCTTGAAACGGCGGTGGCACAGGAAACCGAGCTTGAAGGCTTTGACCTCAAGCGCGTGATGCGCACGGGCACGGTGGCGAGCGTCGACAATCGCAATTGGGAATTGCGCGACCAATCCGGCCCGGTGCAGCGCCTGTCACAATCGCGCGCCATCGCGCTTGATATGGAAAGTGCCACCATCGCCGCCAACGGCTTTCGCTTTCGCGTGCCCTATGGCACCCTGCTCTGCGTCAGCGACAAACCCCTTCAGGGCGAGCTGAAACTTCCCGGAATGGCCAGTGCATTCTATCAATCACAGGTCTCGCGCCACCTGATGATAGGGATTCGCGCAATGGAATCGTTGCGTAAAATGCCCCTTGAACGCATCCATAGCCGCAAATTACGCAGCTTTGAGGAAACAGCCTTTCTTTGATCATACCGCCCCTGATTGACAGCCTGTACGACCTAACGGCTTATGGGCGGTTATGGATATTATAATTACAGGCATTCTAGGCGCGCTTGCCGTTCTTGGTTTACAGACCGAGGCCACGCCGCTCTGGATTGACTGGCTGTTTGTCGGGTTTGTGGTGGCGCTTGTCCTTGCGCGGGCCACTCTGGCAAACGACAAGTGGTGCGCCGATCTGCGGGCGCGTCTTGACGCGAAATGCACGCTGCGGCCCTATCGCGCGCTGATGATCCCACTGTAGCGCCGCGTCACCCGCTGGCGGCGGCCCCGTACCAAGGGGCCTTATACAGGATGGCTTGATCTCCACGCGCGGGATGCAAAAGCTGCCACGCACACCGCCTATGCGTGGTTTGGTTGGACGCTATTTGACTTCGCAATGCTTTGGGCTGTTATGTACCCTTTCGTGCTTCTCCTATTGCAATGGGCATTTGCTGGTGAAGGGCGATTGGGTGAGTTCGTTGCCATGCCGCAGTGGAGTCATTGGGCTACGCCGGTGACGGTGCTTCTTGCCTTGGGGGGGCGCTTTGCCTTTCGTACCATCAATGAGGCGTTGCACAATTCAATGGTCCTCGAAGGGACCAGATACTATTGATGTACGCCATTTCCTCAAACCTGCGGTGATGGTAACTCTATCAACCACCTTTTTATTTATGGTTGGAAAGTCGATTTCATTCGAATTTGCGATTCCAACCACGTTGGCGTTATTTTTTGTTGCCTTCTTCCCCGGCATTTTTGTGAGTACCTTTGTATTAGTTGGTACTCTTGCATTTATATTTACCTCCGCAGCCTCAGCTTTTGTCATACTTTATGGAATGATAGCAGTACCGTTTGTTGTCGCTGCGCTAATCAAACTCGGGAACTCAAGTTTAGCATTTGTCTGCTACGTCATAGTAGTGACAGGATCCGTTTTTTTTCGCCCTATTCCTCAGCTTGCCCCTCCAAACGCCAAGTAGCGAACGCACGAGCGTATTCCTGTTTCTTGGCCTCTTCCCGCATTTGAACGGGGTGTTCGATTTTCTGTCCTATGGTGTCACGCTTGGCCTTTGGCGTCTTGGCCTGCGGCGCGGCGGCATCGTGCCCTGGCTTGCGGGGATTGTCGATATCGGTGCGGCGCTGTTGCTCTTTACCGGTCTTGGGGCCGCCTTGCTCCTTGCCATTGCCGTGATGAACCGGCTGGCCGGGGTGGATATCCTGCCGCTTGGCCCGATCTTTGCCGATCTGCGCAGCGCCCCTTTGCCCGGTCAGCCCTGGCTTGAGACCCCGCAAGCGCGCTATCTCTGGCTTTATGCGATGCTGTTTTCAACGCTGGTGCCGACCCTGATCCATGCCGGGCTAAGCTGTCTTAGCCTTGCGCAATGGGCCCCGATGGGGTTGCGCAAGCGTTATGTCGGCTGGATCGACCGGCGCGACGATAATGTCTGTGCCGAAATCGGCGTGACGGTGGTGCTTGGGCTGACGTGGTTTGTGTCTTTCGCCCTTCCGCTTGTGGCGCTTGTCTGGCTTGTGCAAAGCCTGCTTCCACTGGTCGGGGAAACCTATCTTCAACTGTTTGAAACGCTCGCGCGGTGGCTTGGGCAGATCGACTCGGTCGGTCCCGGATATATCCCGCAGGGGTGGGCAAACGGTATCGACGTCTAGGTCAGAGCCGTTTTGGCGGGAAATCTTACGCTGACCTAGCGGAAATTGGCACAAAATACGCTAAAAACACTTGCTTTTGCCTACCAGTCATTGTGTTTGATCACACCATAGCGTTAAATCACGCGCATGAGGCCCATAGGTAGGGCAGTTGAAGGAGACCATAAAATGGCAAAACCCATGACCAAAACCCAACTCGTCGCTGCTCTGGCTGATGAAATGGGAAGTGACAAAAAAACCGCGACCGGCGCACTGGATGCGGTGATCGCGATCATCACCAAAGAAGTATCCGCAGGCGGTGCCGTGACCCTTCCGGGCGTTGGCAAGATCTATTGCCGCGAGCGCCCCGAGCGTATGGTGCGCAATCCTGCCACCGGCGAGCAAATGAAAAAAGAGGCCGACAAGGTTGTGAAAATGACCATCGCCAAAGCGCTCAAGGATAGCGTGAACGGCTAAAGCCTACTTGCACTTGCAACGAGTTTCGTAAAAGGGTCGCCCAAGGGCGGCCCTTTTCATTGACGGAGTAGACCGATGGATATTCGCGCGATTGTCATGGGGCTTGCTTTTGCACTTATGTGGTCAAGCGCCTTTACCTCGGCGCGCATCATCGTGGCCGCCGCGCCGCCGCTGACCGCGCTTGGGTTGCGGTTTCTGATTTCCGGCGTGATCGGGATCACGATTGCCTTGATCCTCGGCCAGACCTGGCGGCTGACGCGGGCGCAATGGCGCGCGACGATCGTGTTCGGCGTCTGTCAGAACGCGCTTTATCTTGGCCTCAACTTTGTGGCGATGCAGACGATCGAGGCCTCGCTTGCCGCGATCATCGCCTCGACCGTGCCACTTTTGGTCGGCTTGATCAGCTGGGCGTTTCTTGGCGAGCGGCTTGGCAAGGTCGGGATCTTCGGGCTTGTTGCCGGGCTTGCGGGGGTGGTGATCATCATGGGCGCGCGGCTTCAGGGGGGGATGGACCTTTACGGCGTCAGCCTTTGTGCAATTGCGGTCTTTGCGCTGGCCTTCGCCACCCTGTCGGTACGCGGTGCGGCCTCGGGGGGGAATTTCCTGATGGTTGTCGGGCTTCAGATGATCGTCGGGTCGGTGCTTGTCGGAACAGTTGGACTTGCGACCGAGCCTCTTGTGGTCGAGTGGAGTACGCGGCTTGTGCTGGCGTTTCTCTACACCACGCTTATCCCCGGTCTTGCCGCCACGCTTGTGTGGTTCCTTCTGGTCGAGCGGATCGGCGCGACCCGCGCCGCGACTTTCCATTTTCTCAACCCGTTCTTCGGGGTGGCCATCGCCGCCATGCTGTTGGGTGAGGCGTTGCGGCTTGGCGATCTGATCGGTGTGCTGGTGATCATGGGCGGCATTCTGGCGGTGCAGCTTTCGCGCCAAGGCCGGATCTAGGCACCCGGAATTTTCAAAAAATTCCGGGTCGTTTTCTTTTAAAGAAAACGATCCTAGCCAATCTGACCGCGTGGGCCGTCGCCGACCTGACCACGGTGCAAGAGCAGGTGATCGAGGATCACGCAGGCCATCATCGCCTCGGCGACGGGAACAGCGCGGATGCCGACGCAGGGATCATGCCGCCCTTTGGTCACCACCTCGATCGGGGTGCCGTCGATGCGGATCGAGCGGCGCGGGCTCAGGATCGACGAGGTTGGCTTGACCGCAAAGCGCACGACAACCTCTTGGCCCGTCGAAATCCCGCCAAGGATGCCGCCGGCGTGGTTTGATCCGTATTCCGGCCCGTTCTCGCCCATGAAAATCTCATCGGCGTTGTCGGTTCCTGTGAGGCGCGCGGCGGCCATGCCTTCGCCGATCTCGACGCCCTTGACGGCATTGATCGACATCATCGCGGCGGCCAGATCAGTATCAAGCTTGCCATAGATCGGCGCGCCAAGACCGGCGGGAACACCGCGCGCAACCACCTCGACCACGGCACCGACCGAGTTGTGATCCTTGCGCAGCTTTTGCAGATACGCCTCCCATTCGGGGGCGGCGGCGGCATCGGGAATCCAGAAATCATTGCCGTCAATCGCGTCCCAGTCAAAGCGGGCACGGTCGATTTCCATCTCGCCCATGGCGACCATATAGCCCTTGATCTCAAGCCCCGGCACAAGCGAGCCAAGCGCGGCGCGCGCCACGCCACCGGCGGCAACCCGCGCGGCGGTTTCACGCGCCGAGCTGCGCCCGCCGCCACGCGGATCGCGCAACCCGTATTTCTGGTGATAGGTGATATCGGCATGACCGGGGCGGAAGGTCTGGGCAATATCGCCGTAATCCTTGGAGCGCTGATCGGTGTTCTCGATCATCAGCTGGATCGGCGTGCCGGTGCTCTGACCCTCGTAAACGCCAGACAGAATACGCACCGCGTCGGGCTCATTGCGTTGGGTCATGTTCTTGTTCTGGCCGGGGCGGCGCTTGTCGAGCCAGTGCTGCAACATCGCCTCATCAAGCGCGATGCCCGGAGGGCAGCCATCGACGGTGGCACCAAGGGCTGGCCCATGGCTTTCGCCCCAGGTGGTGAAACGAAACAGGTGACCGAATGTGTTCAGGCTCATGGGCGTTGCTCCTTATAGCTGCCCATCTAGCCCTGCGCGCGGCTCGCCTCAAGCTATTTTGGCGGAGTTCTGTCGCAAACGGAGCATCGCCGCGCGCCGCACCCTCAGGACGCGCCTCGGGGTTTGGCGTATTTGGCGATGACCCCGGCGGCCTGATCCGGCGAGAGAACTGGCGGCAGAAGCGTTAGAACCTTACCCGCCCCGTCCAGCAGATAGATATGGCTGCCATGGGCATAAATCGGGCCGTGCTTTGGGTCATCCATGATCTTTGTAAAGCTGATCTGAAACGCCTTATAGGCCAGGCCAAGCGCCTCGGGGGTGCCGGTAAGACCGACGAAATCATCGGAAATCTCGGCCAGCGCCGGGCCCATGCTGGCCACCGTATCAAGCACTGGGTCAATCGTGATCAAGACCGGGCTGGCCGCGATATCGCGCGCCGCAAGCAGGTCGGTGACCTCGGCCATCATCGGCAAGGCGGCGTTACAGATGCCGGGGCAATTGGCGTAACCAAAAAACACCAGCTGCATCTTGCCGTCGGGGTCCGCCTCGGTGCGCGCGGCGCCGGTATGATCCACAAGGGCAAACGGCCCGCCGATATCCCAGGGCAAAGGCGTGACCGCCGCACTCTGTTCCGGAATGGCAGGCGCGGCGTGGGTTTCGCTGCCATGGGCCAGCGCGCCGCTTGCGCCACCACAGAGCAAGGCGGCACATATCAGGCGCGCGATTCTCATTCAAACCACTCTTTGATGAACGGTTTTTCGGCCTCGGGGCCGATACCGGTATAGCCATGCGCGGCAATCTGGGCCTTGATGCGCGGGTCACGGCGAAACCACGGGCCTTTGCCCTTGGCCTCGGGGTTGGCCTTGGCCCATTCCTTGGTCCAGCGATTGGCGGCGGTCCATTCGGCATCGCAGAGATTGCGGATTTTCTGAACCAGGTAGATATGCTTTGCCCCAAGGTCGGGGTCGGTGATCAACAGCCCGTCAACCTCGACCTCCTTTCCGCAGAACGGCGCCAATTCCACCACCGCGCCGCTAAACGCGGCCTGCGCGTTCTTGTTGGGAAAGACCAGCACATCGTCGGCCCTGCGCAACAGGCCAAGCTGGCGGGTGCCGCCGCCGCATTCCGCTGCGCAATCGCCGGTCATCTCGCAAAGGATATCGACGACTTTCGCCTCGAAGCGGGCCGGGGATTCACCATAAAGATTCCATGTCTTTGCTTCGGAACCGTCCGAAAAATCCTGCGCCATGGCGGGCGAGGCAAGAGCGGCCAGTATCATAATCAAACGTTTCATCCGGTCACTCCTCACTTGGTCGGGTCGGGGATGGCAAAGCCGGGGATCGGGCCGTAATCTTCGTGGTTGAGATTGGTGATGCCGTGATCGGTCACCACCTTTTCAACCACGAGATAATTCAACCCGTCGCGCTTGTAGAGTATGCCATCGGCGGTGATCTCATGACTGGCAAGGTTAAGCTGTGTGTCGCCACCGGCCGAATTTGCATCGCCCTTGATCTTGAGCACCATATAAACCGTGCCATCCTCGGCCAATAGGCCGACCGGGATCCCCCCCGCCGAACACCAGAGCGCACAGGTGTGATGTGCGCTTCCGGTCACGGCATCCGGGCCGCCCATCACGCCGGAATAGTAACACCAGGTGTCAATGATCTCGCCTTTGATTTGAACGCGTTCACCTTCTGAAGCCTGTGCGCCAAACGTACCGGACACCAACAGGCATAGCGACATTGCGATTATCCGCATGGATCCCCCTTGAAACAAAGTTCGGTTAGGGAAGTATTCCATGCGGCTAGATATCCGACCAAACACTTTCTTACGAACCGTGCGTTAGCTCACCTCGGCGCGCAGGGCCTCCATTCGTGTGGCCAGCAGCTTGCGCGATGTGTTGTCCTTGAGCTTGCCAGTCTCGTCAAAGGCATTCATCGCCCCGGCGATCAAGACAGAGGTGCCGGGCAAAAGCCGCGCCTGAAGCTGAGTAAGACAGGACAGCGTCATGAATTGCGCAGTCTCGCCGCCGGTGCGCCCCGCCGCAGCCGATATAACGACCGTCGGCTTGTCCCTGAAGGCCGCGCCCTCGACCCGGCTGATCCAATCCAGCGCGTTTTTCAGAACGCCGGTGATGCCCTTGTTGTACTCGGGCGCGGAAATCACCACCGCGTCAGCATCCTTGATCTGCCGGGCCAGGGTTTGCGCGGCTTCGGGCACGCCGCTTTCGGCCTCAAGATCACCGTCATAGAGCGGCAGGTTCAGGTCGCCCTCGGTCACATCCGCCGGGCCAAAGGCCTCTGCGGCCTCGGCCAGAAGCATCCGGTTATAAGAACCTTTACGCAGTGATCCGGAAATCGTCATAAGTTTGAGGTTGGTCATTGGATATCCCTTTCCGCCTAATGAGTTGCTTGAGGCGTAAACTGGGGCGATCAGGGGCCCAAGGCAACTGCGATCCGTCGCACAGGCGCTGTGCATGAGCGTTCAGAGCACAAAAGCGCCCCGACGATGCGTGCCGAGGCACCGATGATTTTAGGTTTTGGCAAAGCAGTAAAACAGACCGTCACCGCCGGTGCGATCATGATGGCCGACCATCGCAGTGCCCTTGTCGCCGCTTGTCCAGTCGGCTCAGACCTTGCCGGTGACCCCTGCGGCCTCGGCCAGCTTGGTGCAATAGGCATCGGCGCCTGCGAGCCCGCCCAAATCGGCCCCCTTTCCGGGGTTCTCACTGGTGATGAAAAAGCTCATGGTCGCGTCCCGCGCGGGGGCAAGCGTGGCCCAGGCACAGGCGATACCAGTGGCAATTACAGTTCTCAAAACCATGTCGGTTCCTTTTCTCAATGTCTGCGCCTTGGCCTCAGTTCAAAATATCCGGGGCTAGGCGGCCATGGTTTCGACCGCCAAACGAGGTCTCTTATAGGCCAGAAGCAGGATTGGACCGGCACGGAAACCGCCCGCCGGGCTTTCGTTTTTTCCGTGACCCGGATGACATCTTTCGCGCGGCGCGGCGCGCCGTCAGACCAACAAAAACCCCGGCACGCGCGGGGCGTCCGGGGCAAAGTTGGCCATAAATGGCGGGGAGGAAAGTCTTACCACTCGTTGGGGCCTTTTTCGGCAAAGGAATGCACGAGGAAATCAATGAAGGCGCGCACCTTGGGCTGGGTAAAGCGACCCGGCGGATAGACCGCGTAAATGCCTTGGGTTTCGGTCGGCAGCTCCGGCATCGCATCCAGGATCAGGCCATCGGCCATTGCCTTGGCATAGAGAAAGCTGGGCAGATAGGCGATACCAAGCCCGGAAATCGCAGCATTCAAAAGCGATTGCCCGTCATTCACCGAAAGGCCACCGGCGGTGCGCACCTGGCGCTTTTCACCCGAGGGCGCAGTCAGCTTCCAAACGGCGCCGCCTGCCTGGCTTGAATAATGCAAGAGCTTGTGTTCGTTCAGATCGTCGATCTTTTGCGGTTGGCCGTATTTTTCAAGATAGGCCGGGCTTGCGATCATCCGCTTTGTGGTCTCGGTCAACTTGCGCGCCCGAAGCGTGCTGTCTTCCAGCTCGCCAATCCGGATCGCCATATCAAAGCCTTCCGAGATAAGCTCTACATAGCGGTTGTTGAGGACCATATTGACGGTGATATCGGGAAATTCATCAAGGAAACTGCCCAAAACCGGGCTAAGGTGATTGACGCCGAAATCGGTTGCCACGGAAATCCGCAACAGGCCCGACGGGTCGGATTGCATCGAGCTGACCAAGGCGTCGGCCTCGCCTGCATCGTTGAGAACCCGAAGCGCCCGGTCGTAATAGGCAAGGCCAATCTCGGTCGGACTCACGCGGCGGGTTGTGCGGTTCAAAAGCCGTGCGCCAAGCCGGGCCTCAAGCGAGGACACATGTTTGGACACAGCCGATTTCGAGATACCCATCTTGCGGGCCGCATCTGTAAACCCGCCTTGATCCACCACCGTGGCAAAGGCCTCCATTTCCGTAAGGCGATCCATACTTGTACCTCTAAATTGCGTCTCAGGCTCTTTTCTGACCGCGAAATCGGGCGCAACTGGGGCATAGGCCAGACAATATCTGGGTTTTGTCAGGATCGTTGATTGGCTGGAAACCGGGAAACAATACGCCAAAGACCAGAATGCGCGGCCAGACAGCTTATTTATGGTACAGTGGAAACAGGAGGATTTACCATGAAACGCATTCTATCGATAACCGCCGCCGCCTTTATGATGGTGGCTGCCCCCGCGCTTGCCGGTGACACCCCGGCGCCCGAAGGTGCCGCAGTCTACTTTATCAATCTTTCCGATGGCGACACCGTCAGCGCCCCGGTCAAGGTCAACTTTGGCCTCGCCGGTATGGGCGTCGCCCCGGCAGGCACCGAAAAGGAAAAGACCGGTCATCATCACCTGTTGATCGACCGCCCGCCGCTTGGTGAGGGCCCCGATGGCGCCGAAGAGCTGACCTATGGCATCCCGGCGGATGATCATCACAAACACTTCGGTGGCGGACAGACCGAGGTCACCCTTGATCTGGCACCGGGGCAGCATACGCTGCAACTGGTCATGGGCGATATGAACCACGTGCCGCACGAGCCACCCGTGGCCTCGGATGTGATCACCATCACGGTGAAGTAACACCGCTGGCGCGGCCCGCATCCAAGAGCGGGCCAAGCCGCCGTTAGAGCGCTGCCGCCAGCCGTTTACCCTGATCAATGGCGCGCTTGGCGTCAAGTTCGGCGGCGACATCGGCGCCGCCGATGACATGCACGGCCACGCCCGCCGCCTCCAACGCATCGGCAAGGCTGCGCTCGCTCAGCTGACCGGCACAGAGAACAATCGTATCGGCGTCGATCAGGGTCGGCTTTTCGCGCGCCTCGCCAAAGCTTATGTGCAGACCGCTCTCATCGATCCGCTCGTAATTCACCCCGCCCAGCATCTTGACGTTCTTCATCCGCAACGCCGCGCGGTGAATCCAGCCGGTGGTTTTACCAAGCCGCTTGCCGGGGGCCTCTGCCTTGCGCTGAAGCAATGTCACCTCGCGCGCCGGGGGCGTGGGTTTTGGGCCGCCTTCGGCAAGCCCGCCACGGGTCTCGGCAGGGTCACCAACCCCCCACTCGCTGCGCCAAAGCGTCAGGTCTTCGGTCGGGCTATGGCCCTCGTGCACCAGAAATTCGGCCACATCAAAGCCGATTCCGCCGGCGCCGATAACCGCCACACGGCGACCGACCGGCGCCTTGTTGCGCAGCACGTCGATATAAGAAAGCACGTTCGGCGCATCCTCACCGGGAATGCCGGGATCGCGCGGGATAACGCCGGTGGCGACGATCACCTCGTCGAACCCGTCAAGATCATGGGCACTTACCGCCTGCCCCAGACGCAGGTTTACGCCCGCCTCTTCGACCATGGTTTCGAACCATTCGACCAGACCGTGAAATTCTTCCTTGCCCGGAATGACCCGCGCCATGTTGAGCTGACCACCGATCCGGTCGGCGCGATCAAACAGCGTTACCTTGTGGCCCCGCCCCACCGCCGTGATCGCCGCCGAGAGGCCCGCAGGCCCCGCGCCAACCACCGCGATTGTTTTCACCTTATCGGTTGGCTTGATCAAAAGTTCGGTTTCAAAGCAGGCCTGCGGATTGACCAGACAAGAGCTTATCTTGCCGCTGAAGGTGTGATCAAGACAGGCCTGGTTACACGCAATACAGGGCGCGATGGTCTTGGCCCGCCCCGCCGCCGCCTTGGCCACGAAATCGGGATCGGCCAGAAACGGGCGCGCCATGCTGACCATATCGGCGGCGCCCTGTGCGAGGATATCCTCGCCCACCTCGGGCGTGTTGATCCGGTTCGAGGTGATCACCGGGATGCCCACCTTGCCCATCAGCTTTTGCGTGACCCAGGCAAAACCGGCGCGCGGCACGCTTGTGGCAATCGTCGGAATGCGCGCCTCGTGCCAGCCGATGCCGGTGTTGATGATCGTCGCCCCGGCGCGCTCGATCTCCTGGGCCAATTGCACCACCTCTTCATGGGTGCTTCCGTCAGGGATCAGATCAATCATGCTGAGGCGATAGATGATGATAAAGTCATCGCCCACCGCCGCGCGCGCGCGCCGCACCACCTCGATCGGCAGGCGCATGCGGTTTTCATAAGACCCGCCCCAGTGGTCGGTGCGCTTGTTGGTGTGGGTGACAAGAAACTGGTTCAGGAAATAGCCCTCGGATCCCATGATCTCGACCCCGTCATACCCGGCCTCGCGGGCGCGGGTGGCGGCGGTGACGATATCGCTGATCTGTTTTTCGATGCCTTCCTCATCTAGCTCTTTCGGCGCAAAAGGCGAAATCGGCGATTTGATCGGCGAGGCGCTGACGCATTCGGGGCCATAGGCATAGCGCCCGGCATGCAGGATTTGCATCGCGATCCGCCCGTCCGCCGCGTGCACCCGGTCGGTGACGATCCGGTGATTGGCGATATCGGCGTCACTAAAGAGACCCGCCGCGCCGGGAAACACCCCGCCTTCGCGGTTGGGGGCCATGCCGCCCGTCACCATAAGGCCAACACCGCCACGCGCGCGTGTGGCATAAAATTCGGCGACCCGGTTCCAATCCTTGGTTTCCTCAAGGCCGGTGTGCATCGAGCCCATCAAGACCCGGTTCCTGAGCGTCACATGGCCAAGATCAAGCGGGGCAAGAAGATGTGGATAGTCGGTCATGGCGGGCCTCCCTCAAAGCGCGATCCGAAACGTGGGAGCCAGAGCGCGCGACACGTCGAATTCCGGCGCAGGATGCAGCCTTGGCCCGCGCTTGTCACCCCGGACGCTGCGTTATTCTTCACCGTCGACGCGACCGCGCATCGCCTTGACCTCGCCGCGCACCTTCTTGGCCTTGAGCCGACGCTTTTTCGAGCCAAGCGTCGGGCGTGTCGCCACCCGGCGTTTGGGCTTGTGCGTGGCCTCAAGGATCAGGGCGGCAAGCCGGTCGCGGGCGATTTCGCGGTTGCGGGCCTGGCTTCGGGTTTCGTCGCACTGGATGATCAAGGCGCCCTCTTTCGACCAGCGCCGCCCCGCAAGTCGCCGCAGCCGCGCCTTGACCGGATCAGGCAGGCTTGGCGAGCGCTCGGCCTCGAAGCGAAGCTCGACCGCGCTGCTGACCTTGTTCACGTTCTGCCCGCCGGGGCCAGAGGCGCGCATGAACTGCTCCGTCAGCTCCCAGTCGGCAATCGTGATCTGATCGTTGATTTTCAGCATGGGACTTTCCGGTTTCAACGCGGTTTTAGACCTGTTCCGGCCCAAAGCCAATCGAAAGGGCCGCCCCGATCCCGGAACGGCCCTCTAGAAGTTAGCGGAGGTGGGCCGGTTAGGCGCACCAATTCGGATGGCTTTTTCGCCCCGGGGCTGCCCTAGACGATGCTCTCCTGAACTGTTCCGACACCTCGCTCCAATACCTCTGTAGACACTGGACCACCTCCTTTCGCTTGTTGATTTCATCCCTAGCCTGCCACAAATTTTGCGTTTGTCAAAACAAAATGATGTGGTCGCCGCAGGTTTATGCGCAGGATGCTGCGTTATTGTGCCTGCAACACGGCCACACATTGGCGCGGCAGGTCCTGCATCGTCAATTCGCGGCGCGGCTTGGGCTTGGGCGCATTCGGGTCAGGCGGCGGCGGGTTGAGGATGTTGCGGACCCATGTTTGCGCCTCGGCGCAGCCATCGCCCGGCGGCGGCACCGCCTGCGGCTGACAGCCCGAAACGTTGTCCGGACAATTCAGCCGCACATGGAAGTGATAGTGATGCCCGTACCAGGGCCGCACCTTGCGAAGCCACGCCCGGTCGCCCTTTTCATCGTTGCACATCTTCACCTTGGCACCGGGAAAGATGAATATCCGTGCGGTGCGCGGGTCTTGCGCGGCGGCTTTGACGATTTCATGATGCGCGCGGGTCCAGCTGCTGTTGGTATAGGCGCCATTGGCGCGGCGCATCGAGATCGACGAGATGTCCTCGCGCTGCGTGCGACTAAGCGAGAGATTATCGGCGGGCCTGAGCCAGATATCTGCATCAAGACCCATCTGATGGCTGCGGTGCCCCGATATCATCGGCCCGCCGCGCGGCTGGCTTATGTCGCCGACATAAAGCCCGCTCCAACCGGGTTGCGCCGCGGCCTTGCGCGACAGGGTCTTGATCATGTCAATGGTTTCCGGGTGACCCCAGTTGCGGTTCCGGCTCAGGCGCATCGCCTGCCATGTGGGGCCGGTTTCCGGCAGGGTCGTCGCCCCCGCGATACAGCCCTTGGCATAGCCCCCAAGCGGGGCGGGCGATTGCGCCGAGCCATGCCCATGCGCGCCGAAAAGCTGTTTCGCCTGCACCCCGCGCATCGACGCGGGAATGCTCTGGCTTGACAGAGTGCCGGTTGGTTTCGGCTCTGGCGCGGATTGCACGCAGCCCGCCAAAGCCATGACAAGAACGCTTAGTCTGAGATAGCCGCCCATGTTTCCCTGTCCCCTTCGGATTTGACCCAGCGTAGCAGGACAAGGCCGATCAGGAAAAGGAAAATGACAGGAGAAACCCCAATGCGCGCGCTGCCGCTAAGCGTGGTGACAAGCCCGATCAGGGCTGGCGCCATGAACGCCGTGGCGCGCCCGGATAGCCCGTAAAGGCCGAAATTCTCGGTTGGCGCCGCCGAATCGGTATGGCGCACCATCATCGTGCGGCTGGCGGATTGAAGCATGCCGCCAAAGCCGCCGATCAACACGCCGCAGCCAAAAAAGATCATATCCGGCAGTTTTGATCCCACCCCAAGCGGGATACCGAAAATCTGGGTCCGGTCCATGCCGACAATCGTCACGCAGACCGCGATCAGCGCCCAGATCGCGAGGATGATCACCGGCTTGGGGCCAAAGCGCTTATCGGCCTTGCCGCCGATCCAGCTGAACAAAGCCGCAGAAATCGCGCCGATGATGCCAAAGATGCCCACCGACACAATCGACCAGTTCAGCACAAGGATCGCATAGGTGCCGCCAAACCCATAAAGCCCGTTCAAGGCGTCGCGGTAAAACATCGACGAGCCAAGATAGGTGCTTAGGCTGATCCGGTGGCGCAGGCCTCTGATCGTCTTGCTCAGCATGCCAAGCGCCGCGCCCACGCCGCGCCCCTGACGCGGCGGGCCGACATCACGCACCCACATGAAATAGGGCACCATGAAGACCGCGAACCAAAGCGCGGTGAACGGCCCGACAAACCGCGTGCCTTGGCGCAATTCGGGATCAAGCCCAAAGGCCGGGGCCAGCCCGATCAGGGTCTTGCCGCTTGGTTGCTCGACAAACAGCAACAGCATGATCATCAGCGACAGAACCCCGCCGAGATAACCAAAGGCAAAGCCCGAGCCCGACAAATCGCCCACCTCTTCGGCCGTGCCAAGCGAGGGCAGTTGCGAGTTGATGAAGATTAGCGCGTATTCCGCACCGACAAAGCCAAAACCAAAGGCCATAAGCCCCCACCACAGGTTCGACCCATCCGGGTTGGTCCACCAGAGCGCGGTCGCGCCCAGCACATACATCGCCGAAAACGCAACGATCCAAGGAAGCCGCTTGCCGGTGGTATCGGCAAAGGCCCCCATGATTGGCGCGCCAAGCCCGATCAGCAAACCCGTCACCGTCAGGCAATAGGACCACATGGTTTGCGCGCGGGCATCGGCGAGGTCTTCGCTCAGGCCCGAGGCGATGAAATAATCCGACGCGATCGAGGCAAAGAACGGCCCGAAGATAAAGGTAACCAGCAGGGTGTGATAAGGCTGGCTTGCCCAATCAAAGAAAAACCAGCCCCAGATCCGTTTGCGCGGTGAAATCTCTGCCATGCCCATTCCCTTGCCTTTGGTGGGATATGACAGGCGATAAGGCGCGCGCGCAAGCTATTCCTGTGCGTCCTGCATCGGAGGCCAGGGCCGCAGGGTGTCGGCCTTGATCCAGGCGGCAACCCATTCGGGGGCCTCTGGCGCGGCTTCCTGATTCTCCATTGTCGCCATCACATCATCCGGCACCATGATCCCCTCGCGCCCGGTCACGGCAGCGCGATAGATGATGTGATTGGCGCAGTCGCCATTCGCCTTCCACATCGACTGTTCGATATAAAAAAACCGCTCATCCCAGAACACCGCCCGCGAGCGCATCTCGATCTTTTCGAACATGCGGATGCGGCGGCGATAGCGCACGCTTGCACCGGCAATCGCAAGGCCCCAGCGGTTGCGGCGCAGCGCGCTGATCAACCCGACACGCCCGGCCAGCGGAATGCGCCCCAAATCATAGATCGTCAGGGTGCGCCCGTTGTTCAGTTCGCGCCACAGATCAATATCCCAGGGCATGCAGAAATGATGCGACACATGAGTGCCCGTCAACGGCAGCCGCGGCAGGTTGCGGGTGATGAAAAGCTGCCAGAACAAGCGCAGGAAGGGGTACATGGGCACTCTCTTTCTTTTGCGGCCTTGTCGGGCCTCTGCGCGTGCCCGTCAACCACAACGGCGCGTCAGCCTTGCGCTTTGACCGCATGACGCTTAGGTCATAAGCGTTTCGTGCAAAGGACCCTCTCTATGCAATCGCTTTTCCAGATCCTGATGCTTATCCTCGATATCGTTTGGTTCTTCATTATCGCCCATGTGATCATGAGCTGGCTTATCAACTTTCAGGTGCTCAACCTGCGCCAGCAATTCGTCGCGCAGGTCTGGTATGGGCTCAACCGGTTGCTTGAGCCGATCTATAGCCGGGTACGGTCGTTTCTTCCGGCCATGTCGGGGATTGATCTTGCGCCTTTGGTGGTGCTGGTGGCGGTCTATGCGCTGCGCATTATCCTGATCAACAACGCGGCGGCGTTCTACTGATCAAGGGTTGTCCCGCGATTCGTAGTATGAAAAGATTCCGGTAAGAGCAGAACAACAAATCTTACAGGATATCCCATGCCCGGCGCTGCCACGCTTTTGCGCGATATTTTCGGCTATGATGCGTTCCGCCCCGGGCAGGAAGAGATCGTGGATGCCGTGGCCGATGGTCAGAACGTCCTGGCCATCATGCCGACGGGTGGCGGAAAATCGCTTTGCTTTCAATTGCCTGCACTGATGCGCGACGGGGTGACGGTGGTCATTTCGCCGCTGATTGCCCTGATGCGCGATCAGGTGCGTGCGCTGCGCGAGGCCGGGGTCGAAGCCGGCGCGCTGACCTCTGGCAATACCGATGAAGAGACCGCCGAGGTCTGGCAGGCGCTGGAAGACGGGCGGCTCAAGCTGCTTTATATCGCGCCCGAACGCCTTGCCGCCGGATCGGCCATGGGGATGCTGCGCCGTATCGGCGTAAGCCTGATTGCCGTCGATGAGGCCCATTGCGTGTCGCAATGGGGGCATGATTTCCGGCCCGATTACCTTCGGATCGGGGCGCTGCGCGAGGCGCTTAACGTGCCGATTGCCGCCTTTACCGCCACCGCCGACGCCGAAACCCGCGAAGAAATCGTGCAAAAACTGTTTGACGGCCAGCCGCCCCAGACCTTTTTGCACGGCTTTGACCGCCCCAATATCCACCTTGCCTTTGGTGCCAAGGACAACCCCCGCCGCCAGATCCTTGAGTTTGCCAAGGCGCGCAAGGGCCAGTCGGGCATTGTCTATTGCGGCACCCGCGCCAAAACCGAAACGCTGGCGCGCGCGCTTGGCGAGGCGGGGCATAACGCCTGTGCCTATCACGGCGGGATGGAGGCCGGGGATCGCCGCCATGTCGAGGGTCGGTTCAACACCGAGGACGGGCTTATCGTGGTGGCGACCGTGGCCTTTGGCATGGGCGTCGACAAGCCCGATATCCGTTGGGTCGCGCATGCAGACCTGCCGAAATCCATCGAGGCCTATTATCAGGAAATTGGTCGCTCGGGCCGCGATGGCGCCCCGGCCGAAACCCTCACGCTGTTTGGCCCCGACGATATCCGCCTGCGTCGCAGCCAGATTGACGAAGGCCTTGCCCCGCCCGAACGCCGGATGGCCGATCACGGGCGGCTGAACGCGCTTTTGGGGCTGGCCGAGGCGCTCGAATGCCGCCGTGCGACACTTCTGCGGTATTTCGGGGAAACCGAGTTTACCTGTGGCAATTGCGATCTTTGCGACACCCCCGCCGAGACCTTTGACGGCACCGAGGCGGTGCGCAAGGCGCTATCGGCGATCCTGCGCACCGAAGAACGGTTCGGCGCGGGGCATCTGATTGATATCCTGATGGGCAATGCCACCGACAAGATTTGCGCGCGCGGGCATGACGCCCTGCCGACCTTTGGTGTTGGGCGCGACATCGACAAGCGCGGTTGGCAAGGCGTGTTTCGCCAGATGATGGGCCACGACCTTATCCGCCCCGATGTGGAACGCCACGGCGCGCTGTGCATGACCGAGGCCGCTCGCCCGATCCTGCGCGACGAACAAGGCATTACCCTGCGGCGCGACACTCTGGTGGCCAAATCAAACCGCCCGGCGGTGCGCGCGCTTGTCTCGGACGAGGATGCGCCGCTTTTGTCGGCGCTCAAGGCCAAGCGCCGCGCCCTTGCCGAGGCCGCCAAGGTGCCCGCCTATGTGGTGTTCAACGATCGCACCCTGATCGAGATGGCCGAGACCCGGCCCGCCACCCTGGATCAGATGGCGCGAATAAGTGGCGTTGGCGCGAAAAAGCTTGAACGTTACGGCGATGCCTTTATTGAGGTGATCAATGGCGCCGCCGATCACGTGCACCCGACGCGGCGCAGACTGGCCGGGCGCGACGCGGGCGAGGTTTATGACCGCCTGCTTCAGGCGCAAACCGATCTGGCGCGCGGCGAAGACGGGATCGACAAGCCGCTTAGTTGCTCGACCACGCTTTTGGCGCGGGTGGCAAGCGCACGCCCGAGCACCGAACAGGAAATGGAGCGCATCCTTGGCGACAAGCGCGCCGAACGTTTCGGCACCGCCTTTCTGGACGTTCTGCGCGCGGCGCACTAGATCACTGGAAACGCTTGAAAAGGGATTTGCGCATGCTGGTTGTTGTCTCGCCCGCCAAGAAAATGGATATGGACCCGGTCGAGGGGATCACCCCCACGCGCCCAGCCTTTCAGGCAGAGGCCAATGAGCTTGCCGAGGTGGCGCGCGGGCTAAGCGTGGGCGATCTGCAAAAGCTTATGAAGATCAGCGAGAATTTGGCGCGGCTGAATTCCGACCGTTTTGGCAATTTCGGCAAGATGGACGAAAAGCCAGCCGCATTGGCCTTTGCCGGCGACACCTATCAGGGGCTTGAGGCGGGATCGCTTGATGCCGATGAAATGGCCTGGGCGCAGGATCATCTTCGGATTTTGTCGGGCCTTTACGGGGTGTTGCGCCCTCTGGACGCGATCCAGCCCTATCGCCTTGAAATGGGCAGCCGCTTGAAAACAGATCACGGTAAATCGCTTTATGACTATTGGGGCGACACCATTTCCAAGGCGCTGAATGCACAGGCAGAGGCCGTTGACAGCGACGTTCTGGTGAATTGCGCCAGTCAGGAATATTTCGGCGCGGTTGATCTCGCGGCGCTAAACCAACGGGTGATCACGCCGGTCTTCATGGAAGAAAAAGTCGGCACACCCAAGATCGTAAGCTTTTATGCCAAGCGCGCGCGCGGCGCGATGGCCCGCTTCATGATCCAGCACCGCCTAAGCGATCCCGAGGCCCTAAAGGATTTCGACAGCGGCGGATATCGCTATAACGCATGGCTATCCAAAGGCGACAACTGGGTGTTCCTGCGCGATTACCCCGAGGCCTGAATATCCTCGGCCACGCCCTCTGGCGGGCGCACGTCGGGCGGGCAGGCGTCGATGACATGGCCGATTATGGTGTCCTTGCGCAGGGGTTTGGTCATGTAATGATCAAGCCCGGCCGCCAAAATCCCAGTTTCATCGCCCTCCATCGCATGGGCGGTCATCGCCACGATCGGCACATGGCCGCCGGTTGCGGCCTCGATTTGGCGGATATGCTGGGTCGCCTCCTTGCCATCCATGCCGGGCATCGAGATGTCCATGAACACGATGTCGGGTTTGAAGGATTGAAAGAACGCCAGGGCCTCATGGCCGTTTTCTGCAAACTTCAGGTTGATATCCAAGGATTTGATCATCTTGGAAAACACAAGGCGGTTGGTCTTGTTGTCCTCGGCGGCCAATACCCGCATGGCGCGACCGGGGGTATCGTCAATCTCTGGCTCTTCGGGCAATTGCGGTCCTGGCACCTTGCCCGTCGCCAGTGCGGCAAGCGCGTGGAACAACTCGCGCCGGGGCACTGGTTTTTGCAAAACCGCCTGTAAATGCACCCGACCGGGATCCTGTTCCGCATAGCCGGTGTTGTGACTGAGCAGGACAATCGGCATGGCGTGCCCCGCCTCGCGCAATGCCTCTGCAAGCTCGATACCATCCATCCGGGGCATGTTGTGATCGGTGACCACCAGGTCGATGCCGGGGCCAATCTGTGCCAGGGCCTCTTCGCCGTTCTGGTAACAGACCGACTCGACCCCGAGAACTGCAAGCTGGCGCTCAAGGATCGAGCGGGTCACTTCCTGCGGCTCGACAATCATCGCGCGGCTCAACCCCTCGGGCAATTGCAGGCAATCGTCCTGTTCCGCCTCATCCACCGGCAGCGCGATGGAAAACCCGAAGGTCGAGCCTTTGCCATACTCGGATTCGACCCAGATCTTGCCATCCATCAGCCGAATCAGCTTTTGCGAGATGGCAAGACCAAGACCGGTGCCCTCGAACTTGCGGTTGCTTTCATCATCGACCTGATTGAATTCGCCAAAGATATGGTCGATCTTCTCGGCGGGAATGCCGATGCCGGTATCCTCAATCGTGATGTGAAGCGTGGCCTTTTCACCCTCGCCCGACGGCATGCCGGTGACGCGCATCAAGACATGCCCGGACTCGGTAAACTTGACAGCATTGCCCAGAAGGTTGGTCATGATCTGGCGGATGCGCCCCGGATCACCGACAAACCGCGTCGGCAGGAACATGTCGTAATCGACCAAAAGTTCGAGGCCCTTGTCGCGGGCATTGGCCTGAAGCAGGGTGATGAGCTCGTGAATACAGCGCTCAAGGTCAAACGGTTCTTCATGAAGAACAAGCTTTTCCGCCTCGATTTTCGAGTAATCCAAGACGTCGTTGATGATCACCAAAAGCGCCTCGCCGGAATGCTTGATCCTGCTGGCATAAAGGCGCTGCTCGTCGGTCAGGTCGGTATCGCCCAGCAATTCGGCCATGCCCACAACCCCATTCATCGGGGTGCGGATTTCATGGCTCATATTGGCGAGGAAGGATGATTTGGCCCGGTTGGCCGCCTCGGCCTTGCGGCGCGCCTCTTGAAGCTCTTTTTCATGGCGGATCGTATCGGTGATATTGAGTGCAAGGCTCACCATGTCACCACCGTGGCCGCGCTGATCAATCAGCTTGATATATTCACCGGACCAAAGCCGCACCACCTCGGGCTCCGGCGCGGTGGATTGCCACCGATCCAGCATCTTTTCGCGCCACGCTACCGGGGTCATGTCACCGATGTTCACGATCCCTTCTTCGGTGATGAATTGCAAAATCTCGATATAGCTGACGCCGGGTTCGACCGCCTCCAGCCCTTCAAACACCGCGAGATAGGCATGATTGGCGGCGATCATGCGGCTGTCATTGTCGAAAAAGGCAAACCCGTCCTGAATCGTCTCGATCGAATGCCACAGGCGGCGTTCGGCGATTTCAACCTTTTGATTGGCAACGTGAAGGTCGGATTTGACGCGCTGATTTTCATCACGAACCGTCTGAACCTGAGCACGGGTTTCGACAATCTCGTGGGACAGGGCGCGCGCGTGCTTGCCCAGCTTTCGGTTGGCGGATTGCAACTCCGCCTGTTTCTGTTCCAGCAGCCGTTCGGCGGCCAATCGGGCGCGCCGTTCCTCTGCCAGCTTATTGGCAAGGCTCATGCCTGTCCTCCGCCATGCCGGGATGTACCATCGTCACCATCCGACATCGTCGTGAAGAACTGCTTAAAGCCTTGCCAAAATCAGCAGATTATTGCCCGTGACGCTCGATCAGAGGCGCTCGATTGCGATGGCGATCCCCTGACCACCACCGATGCACATGGTGATGATGGCGCGTTTTCCGCCGGTGCGTTCAAGCTCGTAGAGCGCCTTGATGACAAGAATCGCGCCGGTGGCACCAACCGGATGGCCAAGCGCGATTGCGCCGCCATTCGGGTTTACACGCGCCGGATCAAGGCCAAGCCCCTTGTTGACTGCAAGCGCCTGCGCCGCGAAGGCCTCGTTTGATTCGACCAGATCGAAATCACCGACGCTCAACCCAGTCTTTTCAAGCAGCTTTTGTACTGCGGGGACCGGGCCAATGCCCATCACCTCGGGGCGCACACCGGCATGGGCATAGCCAAGGATACGCGCGCGCGGCTTGAGGCCTGCGGCCTCGGCCGCACTGGCGCGGGCAAGGACAATCGCCGCCGCGCCGTCGTTGATGCCGCTGGCATTGCCGGCCGTCACTGTGCCGTCTTTCTGGAACACGGTGCGCAGGCCGCCAAGCGCCTCGGCGGTGGTCGCCTTGGGGTGTTCATCGGTGTCAAAGGCAACCATGTCGCGCTTGACGCGCACCTCGACCGGAACGATCTGGGATTTAAAGCGCCCCTCGGCAATCGCGATGCCTGCGCGACGCTGGCTTTCAAGGGCAAAGGCATCCTGATCGGCGCGGCTGATGTCATGCTCGGCGGCAACGTTTTCCGCGGTCACACCCATATGGCCGGTGCCAAACGGACAGTTCAGCGCACCCAACATCATATCGCGTGTGGTCACATCGCCCATCTTGGCGCCCCAGCGTTGGTCGGGGATGATAAAGGGCGAACGCGACATGTTCTCGACACCGCCGGCAAGGGCGAAGTCCGCATCATTCAGCATCAGGGACTGAACCGCCGATACAATCGCCTGTGCGCCAGAGCCACAGAGACGGTTTACGTTCATCGCCGGGGCGCTGTCTGGAATGCCTGCCTCAATGGCGGCAACGCGGCTCACGTACATGTCGCGCGGTTCGGTGTTGATCACATGACCAAAGACCACATGCCCGATCTGTGCGCCCTCGACGCCCGAGCGCGCAAGCGCCTCTTTGGCAACAATCGCGCCAAGGGTTGTCGGCGGTGTGCCCGCAAGGGCCCCGCCAAATGTGCCAATTGCCGTGCGTGCGCCATCAAGAATTACGATATCAGTCATGTCTGTCCCTCGGTTTTAAGTTGTCACAACCTTAACGAGGTTACCCCGCCGCTGGCAATGCGGCTCTTTCGCCGTTTCGCACAGGGCAGACAGGTAAAACGCGACGCGCGAGCGGCTCTATTCGGCAGGCTTGAGTGGGATTCGTCCGGTGTCGGCCAAAAGCCAGCAGTCGCGGCCCTCAAAGACGGCGGGCCAAAGGCCGCGACCACGACCGGCGCCGCCATCAAGGTCAATCCGGTTGCCGAAATGGGTCGGCATATCAAGGGCGGTGTGGCCATGCACCAAAAGCCAGGGATACTCGCCCTCATAATCAAGAAAACCGTTTCTGATCCACATGAGATCATCCGGGTCCTGTTTCTCAAGCGGCACGCCAGGGAGGATGCCGGCATGGACAAACAAAAGATCGCCGACCAGATGGGTCAGCGGCAGGTTGGAAAGCCAGTCAATATGCGCGGCTGGAACAGCGGCGCGGGCCCCCTCAAGATTGAGGTCGGCTTCGGAACACACCACCCCGTAAGAGGCAAGCGTGGTGTCTCCGCCAAGGCGCGGATGCAGCCAGCTTAAGTCGGGTCGAAGGCGCGCGGGGTGAATATCGCCGCTTTCAATGAAATCTATGAACATCTGGTCATGATTGCCACGCAGCACGGTCCAGTTGCGCCCCGCTGCCTGACCCTGCATCACGCGGTCGATCACCGCGCGGCTATCGGGGCCGCGATCCACCAGATCGCCAAGGAATATGATTTCGGCATCGGGGCCGCCCTCGGCCTCGATCAGCGTCAATGCGGCTTCTAGAAGGGCATCCTGCCCATGAACGTCGGGGATGGTATAGATTGGATGTGTCATGGCGCACAAAAGCCCTGTCGCGTCCGAAATGTCCAGCAGGTTTTAGGGGGCGCTGCCCCCATCGCCGCAAAGCGACGATTCCCCCGGAGTATTTCTGGAATGATGAAAGTCACGGAGCGGAAAAACAGGCGCCACCCCGAAAGGCGGCGCCGTTTCGGGGTTAACCGACGTCGAAGTGCAGCTGGCGAATTTGCTGGAACTTGCCGGTTGCATTGAGCGCCTTGATGGCAGCCTCGGGCACGTCTGCATCAACATACAAAAGCGCGATTGCTTCGCCGCCCGCATCAGCGCGGCCAAGGGTAAAGTTGGCGATGTTGACGCCGTTTTCGCCCATGGTCTGGCCCAGAAGGCCGATGATGCCCGGCACGTCCTCGTTCGTGGTATAGAGCATGTGACGGCCGATTTCGGCGTCGATATTGATGCCCTTGATCTGGATGAACCGCGGCTTGCCATCGCTGAAGACCGTGCCGCCAATCGAGCGCTCGCGCTTGTCGGTCACCACCGTCACCTTGACATAGCCCTCGAAGGCGCCGGATTTATCCTGTTTGGTGGTGCTGATCTTGATGCCGCGTTCCTTGGCCACCACGGGCGCCGAGACCATGTTGACCTCGGGGTTGACCGATTTCATGATCCCCGCCACGGCGGCGGAATTGAGCGCGCCGAGATTCATTTCCGAGACGACACCGTCATAGAGGATGTTGATGGCCTTGATCGGCTCGTCGGTCATCTGGCCGATGAAATTGCCCAGGTGATCGGCAAGTTTGATCCAAGGCCCCATGACCTTGGCCTCTTCGGCCGTCACCGAAGGCATGTTGAGTGCGTTGGTCACGGCACCGGTCAAAAGGTAGTCCGACATTTGCTCGGCCACTTGCAGGGCAACGTTTTCCTGTGCTTCGGTGGTGGCGGCGCCAAGGTGCGGCGTGCAGACCACGTTGGGCAGGCCGAAAAGCGGGTTCTCGGTCGCGGGTTCGACCTTGAAGACGTCAAGGGCGGCACCGGCGACATGGCCGGATTTCAACAGATCGGCCAGCGCCTCTTCATCCACAAGACCACCACGGGCACAGTTGATGATGCGCACGCCTTTCTTGGTTTTCTCAAGGTTTTCGCGGCTCAGGATGTTGCGGGTCTGATCGGTGAGCGGCACATGCAACGTGATGAAATCGGCGCGCGTGAGCAGCTCATCAAGCTCTTCGACCTTTTCAACGCCCATCTTGTCGGCCTTGTCCTGGCTCAGGAAGGGATCATAGGCCACGACCTTCATCTTGAGGCCGCGGGCACGATCACAGACGATGCCGCCGATATTGCCGGCACCGATCACGCCTAGGGTTTTGCCGGTAAGCTCGACCCCCATGAACTTGGATTTCTCCCATTTGCCCGCATGGGTCGAGGCCGAGGCCTCTGGGATCTGGCGCGCCACGGCGAACATCATGGCGATGGCGTGTTCGGCGGTGGTGATCATGTTGCCAAACGGCGTGTTCATCACGATCACGCCCTTTTTGCTTGCTGCCTCTTTGTCGATGTTGTCGGTGCCGATCCCGGCGCGCGCGATCACCTTGAGGTTGGTGGCGTTTTCGAGAATTTTCTCGGTGACCTTGGTGGCCGAGCGGATGGCAAGACCATCATATTGGCCGATCACCTCGGCCAGTTTATCCTTGTCCTTGCCAAGATCGGGCTGGAAATCGACCTCGATGCCGCGATCGCGAAAGATTTGAACGGCGGTTTCGGACAGTTTGTCAGAGACGAGTACCTTGGGAGCCATGTTTAAGCGTCCTTTATGGAGAATGTCGGGGGAAGGTGCGCCATGAATGCGCACCCTACGCGATATTTTTAACCTGCCATCTCACGCAGAGCGGCGATTTCGGTCTGAAACGCCCATTCGATCCATGGCATCAGGGCCGCGACATCAGAGGTTTCCACCGTTCCACCGCACCAGATCCGAAGCCCGGCCGGCGCATCGCGGTAGGCCCCGACATCAAGGGCGACATTTTCGGCCTCAAGCCGTTTGGCGACGGCTTTGGCGAATGTGGCACCGTCGGTGATGCGGGCATCATTGAAGGTCAGGCAAACCGAGGTGTTTGACAGGGTGGCCGGATCATGGGCCAGAAAATCGACCCAGTCGTGCAGTTCCACAAAATCGGCCACGGCCTTGGTATTGGCGTTCGCACGGCCCATCAGCCCCTTGAGGCCGCCAACCGAGGCCGCCCAGTCAAGGGCGACGAGGTAATCCTCGACCGCAAGCATCGACGGGGTGTTGATGGTCTCGCCGACGAACACGCCCTCGATAAGCTTGCCACCCTTGGTCAGGCGGAAAATCTTGGGCAGGGGCCAGGCCGGGGTATAGCTTTCAAGCCGCTCAACCGCCCGCGGACTCAGGATAAGCATGCCATGTGCCGCCTCGCCGCCCAGCACTTTTTGCCAGCTGAAGGTGGTCACATCAAGCTTGTCCCAGGGCAGATCCTGCGCAAAGGCGGCCGATGTGGCATCACAAATGGTAAGGCCCTCGCGGTCGGGTTTGATCCAGTCGCCATTCGGCACGCGCACACCAGAGGTGGTGCCGTTCCAGGTAAAGACGACATCGTTGTCCGTATCGACACCGGCCAGATCGACAATCTCGCCATACTCGGCGGTCTTGATCGTCGCGTCGAGTTTAAGCTGTTTCACCACATCGGTGACCCAACCGGCGCCAAAGCTTTCCCAGGCGAGCATTTCAACCGGGCGGGCGCCCAGAAGGTTCCACATGGCCATTTCGACCGCGCCGGTATCCGAAGCGGGCACGATACCGATGCGGTAATCATCGGGGATGCCGAGGATGTCGCGTGTCCGCTCGATCGCGGCTTTCAGCTTGGCCTTGCCGACGGCGGCACGGTGGCTGCGGCCCAAGGGCGCATCGCTAAGCTTATCAAGCGAGAATGTGGGGATTTTGGCGCAGGGGCCAGAAGAGAAACGCGGATTAGCCGGCCGCGTTGCCGGAGTATCAATAGCCATGAATGCTACCCTTTCAGATAAGCGCCCCTCGTTGGGGAGGGGTGTCCCGCCTATCGCATTACGGCGCATCAGGGCCTTTCGCAAGTGCAGAAATGACGCTAGAACGCCGCTTGAATGAGAAAATGCGACCCGTCGCGACTACGATCGGAAACTTCGTTAAATGTTCATTGCCACGTTGATTGCGCCCAAGGGCGCGCTGGACCCTGCCCTTGTTCACGCCCTGCGCAATGCCTGGGGGGGCGGTGACGCGGTCTGGCTTGCGCCCGATGAGGCGGCGGAATTCGCGCTGGAGAAGGTGCCGGACAATCAGTGGGACGTGTGGGGTGATCTGCAAAAGGCGCGTGTCGACCTTGTGGTGCAACCCAAAACGGGGCGGCGCAAGAAGATGCTGCTGGCGGATATGGACAGCACGATGATTTGCCAGGAATGCATTGATGAGCTGGCCGAGGTCGCGGGCGTCGGCGCGCATGTCAAAGAAATCACCGCGCGGGCGATGAATGGCGAGCTTGATTTCGAGGGCGCGCTGATCGAACGAGTGGCCCTGCTCAAGGGGCTGGATGAGGGCGTGATCGCGCAAGTTCTTGAAAGCCGGATCACCTATATGCCCGGTGGCGCCCCCCTGCTGGCGACGATGAAAGCGCATGGGGCCTATTGCGCGCTGGTCTCTGGCGGTTTTACTGCCTTTACACAGGCGGTCGCCGCCACGCTCGGATTTGACGAAAATCGCGCCAACACGCTTTTAGTGGAACGCGGCGTTCTGATGGGTGATGTGGCGCGGCCTATCTTGGGGCGCGAGGCCAAAATACAGGCTCTGGAAGAGATCAGTACGCGGCTTGGGCTTGCCGAAACCGATGTGATCGCGGTCGGTGACGGGGCCAACGATCTTGGCATGCTGGGGCGGGCCGGATCCGGCGTTGCGCTTCATGCCAAGCCAAGCGTCGCCGCAGAGTGTGACATCCGCATCAATCACGGCGACCTGACGGCGCTGCTCTATCTACAGGGCTACGCGCAGGATGAATTCGTGGGCGGATGAGCGGCGGATCAGACCAGCGTGGCGGCAGGTTTGATCATTCCGGTCTCGATTCCGCGCCGGTTGAGAATCGGCGCGTTCATGAATTTGCGGGTGGCCGGGTGATCCGCATCGAGCACACCCAACCTGACCAGCAGCGCCGCAATCGTACATTCCGCGCCGCGCGTGGTGCCATCCGTGATCTTGAGCGCGACACCCATCTTTCGGTTTGGCAGAATGGCGATGAAAAAGGCCTCGGCCCCGGTCTTGAGCGCCACAGGTTCTTTACAGGCGCGCATCAGCTCGGTGCAGGCGCGCCCCTCACCCGCCACAAGTTCGGGATGCGCGACCATGGCCTGCCAAAGCTGGACAGCGGCGGTTTGATTGGAATCGACACCCTCCCGAGCCCCGGCAAACCACGCCATCGCACGCGCCATCCCGTGCAGGCTTGAGGCATGGTTGGGCGCCGAACATCCGTCGATTCCGTAAAACGGCGAGGTCTCGCCGGTTACCGTTTCAAATGCATCCAAAACCGCCTTTTGCGCCGGATGATCGGGGTCAATATATTCGGCGCTGCCGCCAAGGTGACGGTTCAGCGTCAGGAAGCCCGCATGTTTGCCCGAGCAGTTGTTGTGCACCTGACAGGGCGACGTGTCAGAACACAGCAGCGCCTTGTGGGCCACCTTGTCATCCGGGTCTTGTGGCCCGCAGCGCAAATCATCATCGCTCAGCCCAAGATCGGCCAGCCAGCGATTGACGCGCTCGGTGTGAATGGCCGCCCCGTTGTGCGACGCGCATGCCAGCGCAAGCTGCTCTGAGGTAAGGCCATGGACCCTGGCCGCGCCACTTGTGACCAACGGCAGCGCCTGAATCATCTTGGACGAACTGCGCGGCAGAATGGTTGTGGCGGGATCGCCCCAAGCCTCGATAATCTCACCACCCGAGGCGCAAATCACCGCGTGACCGAGGTGCACGCTTTCGGCCATCGGGCCGCGCCAGATTTCGGTCATGGGAACAGGCTGGGTCATTGGGACCTCCGATAAGTGTGGCTCACAGGCGCGTGTGCGAAAATCCGCCAATTGCGTCTTTCACTTCTCGCCTGTTTCAGGCTAATGTTGCAATGTCGAGACGGGACTGGTCGCACATAAAAAGAATTCCGTAAAGGGATAGGCGCGACCTCTAAAATTGAGGCTTAGGACAGCTTGGAGGCTGGACAGATGGTATCACGATTTGCACGCGGCGTGGCCGTGGCATTGGCCGCGATGGTGGCAACGGGCGCAACCGCGCAGGAAACAAGCACCAATCAGGTGGCGGCCAAGACCGCATGGAGCGTGTTTGAAGACGGCGACCCGCGCGAATGCTGGGCGGTGTCGGCCCCGACCGAAACGGTGAACACCAAGGATGGTCGCGTCGTCGCCGTGCGCCGTGGTGACATTCTTTTGATGACGTTCTTTCGCCCCGGCGCGGGCGTTCAGGGCCAGATCACCTTTACCGGCGGCTATCCCTTTGCCGGCGGCTCGACCGTCAACATGAATATCGGCGGTTCCGAGTTCGAATTGTTCACCGAGGGCGAATGGGCCTGGCCCGCAAGCACCAGCGATGACGCCAAGATTCTGGCGGCGATGAAGCGCGGCGCAGAGGCCGTCCTTAGCGCGCGCTCGTCGCGCGGCACGATCACCAAGGATTCTTTTTCTCTGTCGGGCTATACGGCAGCGGTCGAAGAGGCCGAAAAGCGCTGTAAGTAGGCGGCGGACCGACGGCCCGGAAAACGGGCCGTCAGGATGTCTGCATCTGCTGGTGAAACGTGATGTAGATAAATTCGGCAGGGCGGGTAACAGCGACCAGAACCGTGACCCGCAGGGTGCCTTCGATTATATCCTCAGGCGTCATGGTTTCCCCAAGACCAACCTGAACGCCAAAGGCCTCGTTGGGCACCGCCCCGGCAAGACCGCCCTGCTTCCAGACGCCTGTCAGAAAGTTTTCGATCATCGCGCGGATCGTAACCCATGTGCTGGCATTGTTGGCTTCAAAGACATAGGCCTCGACGGCAAGCCGGATGGATTGCTCGATCATGATCATGGCGCGACGCACCGGGATATAGCGCCAGTCAAGCGAGTTGCCATCAAGCGTTCGCGCGCCCCAGACAAGCGTGCCTTCGCCCATGAAAGAGCGGATCGCGTTGATGGATTTGCCGGTGGTGGGGACGTTGAGGTTTTGCTGCTGGCCATCGTTGATCGTAACGGTTGGTGAGGTGACGGCATTGACCGAAACATTGGCAGGCGCCTTCCAGACGCCACGCGAATTGTCGACCATGGTATAAATCCCGGCCAAGGCGGCGGCAGGAGGCAAGGTATTCATCGCGGCGGCTATGGCGCGGGTGATTTCCACATAGGTCGGAAAAGTAGCGCGAAGGCTTTTATCAAGTGTCTTCTGGCGCATCTCGCGTTTGTCGGTTTGCAAATTGTCCTGCATGTCCAAACCTGGCGCGGCCTGATCCTCGTCGGGCGCCGTGATTGCAAGACTGCCCGACTGACCCGGCGCGCCTATCTTGTTGATTTCCTCGGCAAGAGATGCGTTGCCGCTAGCCTCTGCGCTCAAGAGCCTGCGCAGCTCTGCGTGGCTCGCGGGAGTGATGTTTTCAAAAGTGAAATCGCGGTCTTGGAAGATGGTCGTGTTGAGCCAGGGATAATAGGCCGCGCCGAAACTGAGAGAGGTGTGACCGATATCATTGCGAAAGGTCGCGACAGGATCCCCAAGCACACTGTTCTGCGGCAGGTGGCCGGAAGAGATATCGAGGATGGCAAAGCGGTTGCGCATTCTTTCGCCACAGTGATCAAGCATCGCCTGAAGCACCCGTTTCGCATCGGCCCGCGACAGGCGGGTGGTTTCGGGGATTACCAAAAGCGTCGGCTCGGGTTCTTTTTCAAGGCCGGTGATGGCGGCGATCATTTTGTCGGCATCAAAGGGATCATCATAGCCACCGATTGAGGTGACATAACAGGGCCCGCCTCCGTTCTCGAAAAAGAGACGCAAGGCGCCATAAAGGCAATAGGCCGGGTTGCTCTGGATCAGGTCTTGCGTGGAAGAAATTGGAATAGGCGGCAAGGCGGGAGCGCTATCAGCACCCGCGTCGCTCAGCGGTGAAGGGTTGGGCAGCGCCGCTGTTGGCTTGATCTCAAAAAGCGGCGTCGGGGCACTGCCGAACACCGCTTGAAACTCGGCCAGCGAGGTGAGGCGCGTCGGGGTGTCACGCAAAGACCCGCTGCCATTCATTGCCGTTTCCGTGTGCCCGATAAAGGCGGGCACAGCGGTGGCGACCTCAACCACGGAATTGGGAAAGGCGCTCGTCTCGACAATGTAAACGCCGGGCGTTTTATACTGACTGGCCATTGTGACATCCGATTCTTGCGAAAAAGCTGACATTCTGAAAACAGGGCTCTGCGGCGACGCAATAACTGCCGCCGCAGGGGTATCTTAGCGCAAAACCTTGCCGTCGGGCCATTCGAGCGCGTGGGTAAGGGTAATCTCTTGCGTCTGGCCGGCGGGCAGGGTGACATCCCAGGCCAGAATGCCGCGTTTGCCATCCACGTCACGCTCGCTCGGTTGGGGCTTGGCCGACCATGTGATCTCAAGGTCTTCCTGATCCGATTGCGGCACACGGTCCAGAATGCGCAGCGGCCAGGCCGTATCGGTCAGGTTTTCCACGCTGATCTCGACCGTTTCGCTCATCTCGTTGGATTTCGAGATGATCCCGCGATCCCCCTCATTGCGATCCCGCACAATCCGCTTGAGGCGCAGGCCCTCAATGGCGCCAAAGGCCCAATCCACCTTGCCTCCCGCCGGAACAAGATCAATCCAGCGTTGCCCGACATAGCGGCCATCAAGATAAAACCGCGCCTCTGACGTGGGCAGGATCAGTTCACCGGTGTCATTGGTCATGCGCCCCATGACAAAGGCGGTCTGATCAACCATCGGCACGGCCTGCGCCACCACATCGGCGGTCATGCCAAGGGTGCCAAGCGACAGGCGCACGCGATCCGCGCCGGTGCTGACCGAAACCGGCGCGGGGTAGGTATAGGTGACTGACAGGCCGTCAAACTGGGCATCCGCCTCGATGCGCGCGGGGGCGGGCGCATCCATCATCGGTTCGGCCATCTGCATCAGGGCGCCCTCGGCGCTTTCAAGCTGGCGCGATTTGGGGCGAATTTCGTTCGGGTCCTCGATGCGCGGAATCCAGGGCCATATCTGGCCGGGTTCGGTCTGGGCCGAGGGGCGAAGCGTGGACAGGGTAAGCGCCACATCGCGCCAGTTCTCGCCGGTGTATTGATGCACAAATGCGCCGCGCTCCAGCCGAAGCTTGCCGGTGTCGCGTGTCAAATGCAGGTCATAAAGTGGCTGCCATCCGGCATCGCTGATCGAGTAGGTCACGCTCAGCGTGCCGGTCGTCGGTTGATCCGAGGCAACCGCAACGGCAAGCATTGCGCGCGCCGTGTCTTCGGGGACCAGCGCGGCAAGGGCCTGTTGCGCATCCTCGAGCGCCTTGATCTGATCCTTGAGGCCCCGTTCGGCGGTGTCGGCGCGGCGGGTGGCCTCGGCGGCGGCCAATTGTGCGGCGAGGGTTTCGGCACCAATCATCGCCGAGAGATCGCGCAGCGCCTCAACCCCAAGCGCTGCCACGCCATCGCCCCGGCCAATCTCGGCGAGAAAGGCGATCCGGGCACGGGCGGCATCCGCCTCCAGCGCGATATCCTCGACACCGGCGCGGGCCGCTCGCAGCGCATCCTCCAACCGCTCGACCCTGGCGCGGGCCGCGATCAGGGCGGGCGATTCGGTTGTGTCACGCGGCGGCACATAATCGTTGCGGGTGGTGACCCCGCCCATTTGCGCGCCCGTGACGGCGACCCGGACCGCGGCCAGCGGTGTGTTTTGCGGCAGATCGGCAAGGATCAGGTCATGCTGGCCTTCGGGGATGGAAAATGGCACCTGCCGGATGACGGTCGCGCCCTGCGGATAAAGGGTCACGGCGCTGACCCGACTGTTAAGGGCGATCTCTTCGGCATGTAGCGCCGGGGCGAAAAGGACAAACGGAAGGACAAAGGACAGCGCGCGCATGGGGATCACTCCTGTAAACATGTGAGGATCATCCCGCTGGCGCGGGGCAAGTGCAAGCACAGGCTGGCCATTCGCGCGGATTTACGCCTTGTTTACCAAGATGCCCCTTCATCCAAGCCATCGCGCGCCGTGCATCGAATATGAAAACGGGCGCACCCGAAGATGCGCCCGATGATGTTGGGATAGAGGGGTTTCGAAACGGCGATTAGCCCTTTTTCAGCACCCGCTGGCCCAGTGTCTCGGCGATCTGCACCGCGTTCAGCGCCGCGCCCTTGCGCAGATTGTCACTGACGCACCACAGGTTGATGCCGTTATCAATCGTCGGGTCCTGACGGATGCGGCTGATGAAGGTGGCGAAATCGCCGACGCATTCGATCGGCGTGACATAGCCACCGTCTTCGCGCTTGTCGATCACCATGATGCCCGGCGCCTCGCGCAGGATATCGCGGGCCTCGGCCTCGTCGAGGTGATCTTCGAATTCGATGTTGATCGCCTCGGAATGGCCGACAAACACCGGCACGCGCACACAGGTGGCGGTCACCTTGATCGAGGGATCGACGATTTTCTTCGTCTCGGCGACCATTTTCCATTCTTCTTTGGTCTGGCCGTCCTCAAGGAAGACGTCGATATGCGGAATCACGTTGAACGCGATCTGCTTGGTGAATTTGCGCGGCGGTTTGCTGTCGGTCGGGTTGTAGATCGACTTGGTCTGATCCCAGAGCTCATCAATGCCCTCTTTGCCCGACCCTGAAACCGACTGATAGGTCGAGACGACAACACGCTTGATGCGTGCACGGTCATGCAGCGGCTTGAGCGCCACGACCATCTGTGCGGTCGAACAGTTGGGGTTGGCGATGATGTTCTTCTTGGCATAGCCCAGAACCGCCTCGGGGTTCACTTCCGGAACCACCAGCGGCACGTCGGGATCATAGCGATAAAGCGACGAGTTATCGATCACGATACAGCCGGATTTCGCCGCCTTGGGCGCATAGATCTTGGTCGCGTCCGAGCCGATGGCGAACAGGGCAATATCCCAGCCGGTGAAATCAAAGGTGTCCAGATCCTTGGTTTTCAAAGTTCGGTCGCCAAAGCTGATTTCGGTACCGAGAGACTTGCGGCTGGCAAGGGCCACGATCTCATCAACAGGAAACTGGCGCTCGGCCAGAATGTTCAGCATTTCGCGGCCCACATTGCCCGTGGCACCGACGACGGCGATTTTGTAACCCATTTTGATCAATCTCCAGGTTCGGGGTTGCCGGGGGGTCTTATCGTGTCTGTGCAGAAGGTGAAAGGGGGCGGTTTCAGTCCATACTGTCGCGGCTGAAGAGGTAGATCGCCAAACCAAGCAGCAATGAAACCGCAAACAACAGGAAGATCGCCGTATAGCCCGCAAGCGCGCCACTGGCCGAGGCGGCGCTGTGCAAGGGACCAGAGGCGAATTGCGCCACGCCCACGCCGCCGATGCCAAACAGGTTCAAAAGGGTCACGCCACGCCCCGCAAGGTGGGGCGGGAAAAACGCCCGGCCATGGGCGATGATCACCGGAAAGGAAGCGCCGAAAAAGCCGACGACCGCCAGCATTGCAATCGACAGCGCCAGATTGTGATCGGGCAGCGCAACCATCACCAAAAGCGCGAGCGCGCTGATCGCGTTGCCGGCAAAGATCACCCATTTGCGAGTTTTGAAGATGCGATCAAGCGGGCCATAACACAGCGTTCCGGCGATCATCGCCACACCCATGACAAAGGTCGCCTGCCCCACCTGCCCGGTATCAAGCGCGAACACATCGCGCAAATATGGCCCCGCCCAAAGCCCGCGCAACGCGGCAGAGGGCACATAAGCCACGAACATCAGCGGCATGATTGCCCAAAGCACCGGCATCTTCAGCAGGTCCAGAACCGAGCCACGGGTATCGCCGGTCAGGGCCTCGGGATCGCGTACAAGCGCCAGAATACCAACCGCCACGACGCCCGACACCCCCGCCAGCACCAACAGGGCCGCCCGCCAGCCAAGCGTTTCGGCGGCCCAGGCCATCGGGTAAGAGGCAACCAGATTGCCGATTGATCCGACCCCAAGCATCAACGCCGCAAGGGTGGCGAATTTGGCAGGCGGAAACTGGCGCGCGAAAATGTAATAGGACGCCATCAAGACCGGCGAGCACCCGACCCCGATCAACAGCATCGCCACGGCGATGTGCAGCGGGCTTGTGGCCATGGCAAACAGCGCGGCGCCCCCGGCCCCGCCAATCAGCAAAAGCACCGCCGAGGTGCGCCGTGGCCCGACCCGGTCAAGCGCCCAACCTACGGGCACCTGCATCACTGCGAAGGCCAGGAACCAAAGCCCCGAGGCAAAGGCAAGATCATCCGGCGTCGCGCCGATGTCACGCTCAAGAACACCGCTCAGAACCGCAAGAAAGGCGCGAAAAAACTGACTTAGCACATAGGCCAGACAGAGCAGGGCAAGACCGGCACGCATGAGCGTTATCCTTGAACAGGGAAAATCAGGCCGCGCCGCGCGCGATCAACACGTCAACATGCGCCGCCGCGCTTTGGGCCAGCGCCATCAGGTTATAGCCACCTTCAAGACAAGACACGACCCGCCCGCCACACAGATCATCCGCCAGATCGCAAAGCCGCCCGGTGACCCAGGCAAAGTCATCCTCGGTCAGGCGCAGATCGGCAAGCGGGTCGTCGCGATGCGCGTCAAAACCGGCTGAGATCAGCAACAGATCTGGTTTAAAGGCGGTGACGGCGGGAAAGACCTTGTCCTCATAGATCTTACGAAAGCCCTCGCCGCCGGTGCCCGGCGCAAGCGGCAGGTTGAGGATGGTGTCATGCGGGCCGGTATCATCGGCGGTGCCGGTGCCGGGCCAAAGCGGAAACTGGTGCGAGGACACGAAAAGCGCGCGCGCGTCATCCTCAAGCAGGTCCTGCGTGCCGTTGCCGTGATGCACGTCGAAATCGACAATCGCCACGCGCGACAGCCCGTGATGATCCAGCGCATGTTTTGCCGCCACGGCGATATTGCCGAACAGACAGAACCCCATGGTGGTTTCGCGCTCGGCGTGGTGGCCCGGCGGGCGGGTGGCGACAAAGGCATTCTGCGCCTCGCCCGAGATCACAAGATCAACCGCGCGCACCGCACCGCCCGCCGCACGATGCGCCGCGGCCAATGTGCCCGGCGACATATAGGTATCGGCGTCAAGCTGTATGATCCCCTCTTTGGGGGCTGCGGCGCGGATGGTCTCGATATGACTATGGGGATGCACCCGCAACAGGTCGTCTTCGGCCACCAACGGGGCGGTGACGCGGCGCAACTCCTTGCCCTCAAGCGCGGCCAGAACATGCTCTAGCCGAGCAATCTGTTCAGGGTGGCCTTCGGGCGTTTCATGGCCAAGGCAATCGGGGTGGGTAATCAGGGCTGTTGTCATCGCACCTCTCCGTTTCGGCCCTGAAAAGAGCCTGAATTGCGGGGCTTGTCCAGTGCGGGCTTGTGAGGCGGCGTGGCGCGTGCCAATCTGCTATGTAATGGAAGGCGATACCATCACCATCACGCAGGAAATTGCGCTTGGCCTCTGGGCTCAGGCACAGCTTTTCCTGACAGGGCTTATGCGGCCCTGGAACGCCTATCAGGTGGGGATCGCAGTATTACTCTTCATCGCCGCGCACGTCATGGCGCAAGTTTTCGGCCCGATGGCGCGCGAATGGATGCGCACCCGCGAAGGCTGGCCGAAATGGCGAATGCGCCTTCTGGTGATGCTGCACCGCCGCCTTCGGCTTATCTTTTTCGTCCTGATGATCTGGCCGCTGGTCTGGGCCATGCGCGAAGTCACCTGGCCAAGCCGCTCCTATATCCTGGCCGCAGTTGGCAATCTGGCCTTTGCCTGGCTTGTGATCGCGATTGCCACCCGGTTGATTGCCAATAATTTCCTACGCTCAATGGTGCGCTACGCGGGGTGGACATGGGTCACGCTCAGCATCCTGAAACTTACCGACGAGGCGCAGGCCATTCTTGACAGTGCCGCCTTCGAGGTAGGCGAAACGCGGCTGTCGCTCTGGCTATTGGTGCAGGCGGTGATCGTGATCGGCGTCCTGTTTACAATGGCGCGTTTCACCTCGACCGCCACCGCCGCGCAGGTGCGCAAAAACAACGATATTTCGCCCTCGATGCAGGTGCTTGTCGTCAAGTTCATGCAGGTTCTGCTTTATGGCGCCGCGTTCTTTATCGGGCTGCGCACCGTCGGGGTGGACCTGACCGGGCTTGCCGTGCTGTCGGGTGCCATCGGTGTCGGCCTTGGCTTTGGCCTGCAAAAGGTGGTGTCGAACCTTGTCTCGGGGATCATCATCCTGCTCGACAAGTCGATCAAACCCGGTGATGTCATCAGCCTTGGCGAGACCTTTGGCTGGATCAACAGCCTTGGCGCGCGCTATGTCTCGATCACCACCCGCGACGGGCGCGAGTACCTGATCCCGAATGAGGACCTGATCACCGGGCAGGTGGTGAACTGGTCGCATTCCAACGATTTCGTGCGCCTCGATATCTATTTTGGCACCGCTTACGGCGATGACCCGCACCTTGTGCGCAAGATCGCGATCGAGGCGGCAAATGGTGTCGAGCGCGTTCTAAGCAGCAAGCCGGCGGTCTGTCATATCGTGGGTTTCGGCGACAGCAGCGTCGATTACATCCTGCGATTCTGGATTCGCGACCCGACCGGCGGGCTTACGAATATCCGCGGCAATGTCTATCTGGCGCTCTGGGATGCGTTTCAGGAGCATGGCATTTCCATCCCCTTCCCACAGCGCGAGGTGCGAATGTTGGGCGATACCGGCGTGGAATTGCCACAGGACGGGTAAATTTGCAGCAGTTTGCGGGGCGCACAGCACTCTGGGGGTTGCCGTTCATTGAAAAATCATCTTTGGATTGCTACTTTGTAACCATAGCCCGGCACCGGGGTTTTGCGGTGTGCAGCAAAGGAGGACTATGTCCTGTCTTTTACGACCTATGCGGCCGAGGCCGCTCAACAGGGGGCGCTTGCCATGGTGCCTGCCATGACCGCTGACAGCGAAACGCAGCTTGCGGCGATTCTTTCCTCACTTTCCGACGACAAGGCCGAAGATATCGTGCAGATCGACCTGCGCGGCAAAACGGCGATCGGCGACTATATGATCGTGTGCTCGGGGCGTTCGTCCCGTCAGGTGGCGGCAATTGCCGAAAAGCTGACGGATCGCCTCAAGCAGGATTTCGGCATTCTGTCGCGGATGGAAGGCAAGGGAACCGGCGATTGGGTACTGATCGACACAGGCGATGTGATCGTTCACGTGTTCCGCCCCGAAGTGCGTGAATTCTATCAGCTTGAGAAAATGTGGCTGCCCACCGGACAAACCCCGGAGCAGACGGCAGATTCTCAGGTCTGAATGCGGATTCATATTTGCGCGGTGGGCCGGTTGCGTACCGGCCCGGAACGCGCGCTTATCGACGACTACCTGACCCGGTTTGATCGCACGGGCCGCGCCCTTGGACTTGGCCCCGCGCAATTGCTTGAGGTCGAGGATAAAAAGGGCGGCGGCATGGCTGCCGAGGCCGCCCTTTTGGAACGGGTCATCCCCAAAGCATCGGTGATTGTGGCGCTCGACGAGCGCGGCAAATTGCAGAGCTCGCCCGAGTTTGCCGACCAGATTGGCGCTTGGCGCGACGGCGGGCGCGGCGACGTTGCCTTTGTGATCGGTGGTGCCGATGGCATTGCCCCCGAGCTGCGCGGGCGCGCCGATTTCAAGCTGTCGTTCGGGCGCATGGTCTGGCCGCATATGCTCGCGCGGGTGATGCTGAGCGAACAGCTTTACCGCGCGGCCTCAATCCTGGCGGGCAGCCCCTATCACAGGGTCTGAGACTGCCCGACAAGCGTTTGATTAGCCCGCCTTTTGAACTTCGACCTGATGCGGATAGGGGATCGAGACACCGTTCTTGTCGAAGGCCTCTTTCACCGATTTGGTCATATCGAATTTCAAACCCCAGTAATCGGCCGCATCACACCAAAGCCGCACCCCAAGATCGACACTGCTGTCGCCAAGGTTCACCACCCGCACCCAAGGCTCGGGGTCGGCATGAACGCGGGGGTCGGCATTTGCCAGATCAAGGATGATCTGCATGGCGTGATCGGCATCATCGCCGTAATCAATCCCGAACCCAAAATCACAGCGCCGCTTGGGATGATGCGAGAAATTGCGGATCACTGCGCCCCAGGCCTGACCGTTGGGCAGGATGATCTGCACGTTATCCGGCGTCGCAAGTTCGGTGAAAAACAGGTTGAGATCAACCACGGTCCCGGATGTGCCGCCGATTTCAACGTATTGGCCCAACTTGTAGGGCCGAAACAGCACCAGCATGAACCCCGCCGCAAGATCAGAAAGCGTGCCCTGCAACGCCAGACCAATGGCCAGCGTCGCCGCGCCCATGACCGCCACAAGGCTGGTTGCCTGAATGCCGAAGATGCCAAGAACCGCGACAAGCACCATCGCCAGAATGACCCATTTCACGATCGAGGCGGCGAAATTGCCGATGGTTTTGTCGATGCGCGGGCTGGCATTCACGCGGCGGCGCACCATGCCGCTAATGATCCCTGCCGCCATCCAGCCAAAGACCAGAACCGCGAGGGCCTTGCCCGCGCTGAGGAGCATCGGGCCGTACCCGCTTAGTTGTGCGATGATGTCTTGCATTGCTGCATTTCCTTTCTGGTCTTGATCGCGCGAGGCCCGCAGGCCTTACGCCGGACATGAAAAAGGGCCCGCTGGATCGCGGACCCTTTCGCCATAAGCCGTGGCTTACTTGTTCTTCAGAGAATCGCGGATTTCGATCAGGATGTCCAGTTCGGATGGGCCGGGATCGGCGGCAGGCGCCTCTTCGACTTCGGCCTCGGGCTTGGCGCGATTGACGGCCTTGACCAGCATGAACACCACCCATGCGATGATCAAAAAGTTGATCACGGCCATGATAAAGCGACCATAGGCAAAGACGGCAGCGCCGGCTTCTTCTGCGGCGGCAATAGAGGCGTATTCACCCGAGCCAAGAAGCACATAAAGCCCCGAGAAATCGACCCCGCCCAGAAACAGGCTGATGATCGGGTTGATAAGATCGGACACAAGCGAGCCGACAATCGCGGTAAAGGCCGCGCCGATGATAATACCGACCGCCATATCCATCACATTGCCCTTGGCAATGAAATCCTTGAACTCTTGAAGCATCTTCGTCCCTTTTTACACTGTCTGACGGCGGATCATCCTGCCCGCTCGCGCAAGTGCAATAGCACAAGTTGCGCAAAGACGTGCCTGAAAATGCCGCTTTTTACCGGGAAAGCGTGGCGTGATTTCCCCCCAGAATGCGGTCGGTGCAGGCCTAGTCGCGGGGCAATTCATCCGACGGGATCACGCCAAAAAACGCACCGCCCGACCAGAGCCCGAACCAGCCCTCGTGATCTGTGCCGATATCAACCAGCCGGTAAAAGCTTTTGCGATCAATCAAAGCCTCAAGGTTGGCGCGCACAAGGACATAGGGCGACGGCTCGCCTGTTTCGGGGTCGCGGGTGACGCGAATGGGATGATCGGGGCCAGCGGTCACATGATCGCCGACGTTGGTTTCAAAGCGTAATTCCTGGGCCTCGCCCGCGCCCGCGACCTCGAAATCAACCGCCACAAACGGCGCGTCATCGACGGTGATGCCAACCTTTTCCACCGGGGTGACAAGGAAATAATCGTCGCCGTCACGCCGAAGGATGGTGGAAAACAGCCGTACCAATTCGGGCCGCCCGATCGGGGTACCAAGGTAGAACCACGTGCCATCACGGGCGATTCGCATATCAAGGTCGCCACAAAACGGCGGGTTCCAAAGGTGAACCGGCGGAAGGCCGCGCCCTTTGGCCTTGGCGGCCCTGGCAGAGGCGGCAATTCCTTCGGCTGACGGCGACGTGATGGATTCTTTGCTCATTGCTTTTGCCATTTCTGTCTAGCGCTATACACTCTACCGTTAGGATATAGTCCAAACAGGAGTTTTGCCATGACCGATGACACTGACCTTCTTGCTGGTCTTGAGGCGCTTGAAGGCAAGCTTGCACAGGCACGGGCCTCGATCACGCGGCGTTTTATCGGTCAGGAACAGGTGGTTGATCTGGCTCTCTCGGCGCTGTTGTGCGGCGGGCACGGGTTGTTGATCGGCCTGCCGGGGCTTGGCAAGACGCGGCTTGTGGAAACCCTTGGCACGGTCATGGGCCTCAATACCAACCGGGTTCAGTTCACCCCTGACCTGATGCCGGCCGATATTCTTGGCAGCGAAGTGCTTGAAACCGCCAGCGACGGCAGCCGGGCGTTCAAGTTCATCGAAGGGCCGATTTTTTGTCAGCTTCTGATGGCCGATGAGATCAACCGCGCCAGCCCGCGCACCCAATCCGCCCTTTTGCAGGCGATGCAGGAACGCCAGGTGACCGTCGCCGGGGCCAACCGCCCGCTTGAGCCGCCGTTTCACGTGCTCGCGACGCAAAACCCGATTGAACAGGAGGGCACCTATCCCCTCCCCGAGGCCCAGCTTGACCGCTTTCTGGTCCAGATCGAGGTGCCCTATCCCGACCGCGACACCGAGCGCGCGATTTTGCTCGCCACCACGGGTGCCGCCGAGGAAGAGGCGCATGCCGTCTTTACGCCCGCCGATCTTATTGAAGCGCAACAGATGCTGCGCCGGATGCCCGTCGGCGAGGCGGTGATGGAGGCGATCCTTGATCTTGTGCGTGCCTGTCGCCCGGATGATCCAAGCGCCAGCGAAGTGGTGCGCGACACCGTCGCCTGGGGCCCGGGGCCGCGCGCCGCGCAGGCGCTTATGCTGACGGTGCGGGCGCGTGCGATGCTTCAGGGGCGGCTTGCGCCCGATGCGGGCGATGTGGCCGCGATGGCGCAACCGGTGCTCGGTCACCGCATGGCGCTTAACTTTGCCGCAAGGGCGCGGGGCGATGACCTTAGCGCACTGATTGCGCGCACGGTTGCTGACGTGGCGCAGGTCAAGGTCGCCGCCTAGGATGAACGCCCCTGTCACCCCCCTGCGCCCTCGGGCCGAGGCAGAAGCCGCCCGCCTGCCGCCGCTTTTGGCGCGGGCCGAGCATCTTGCCGGTACGGTCCTGCTGGGCGAGCATGGCCGACGCCGTGCCGGTCAGGGGGATGATTTCTGGCAATATCGCCCGGTTCAGCCCGGCGATAGCCGCCGGATGATCGACTGGCGCCGCTCGGGGCGCAGTGACGCGCAATTCGTGCGCCAAAGGGAATGGCAGATCGCGCAAAGCGTGATGCTCTGGGTCGATCCGGCAGCCTCGATGCGCTTTGCCAGCGACAGCGGCCTGCCCGACAAGGCCGATCGCGCCCGGCTTTTGGCGCTTGCCAGTGCGATCCTGCTTATTCGGGGCGGCGAACGTGTCGGCCTGACTGGCGGTGCCTTGCCGCCGCGGCGCGGGCAGATTCAGATCGCGCGCCTGACCGAGGCGCTGATGCAAGACAGCGACGAGGATTACGCCAGCCCCGACATGGCCGGGCTGTTGCCGCATGGCCGCGCGGTCCTGATTTCCGACTTCATGGGCGACCTCAAGGGCCTGCGCGGTGCGCTTACGGCGGCGGCGGATCGCGGCGTGCGCGGCGTGCTCTACCAGGTGCTCGACCCGGCAGAAGAGGCCTTTCCCTATGCCGGGCGCACGATATTTGAAAGCATCGGCGGCACCATGGCGCATGAGACCCTCAAGGCCGGTGACCTGCGCGACCGCTATCTTGAACGCCTCGCCGAGCGTAAGGCAGAGCTGGCCTCGCTATGCTCTGTGACCGGCTGGCGCTATGGCTGTCATCACACCAGCGATAGCGCGCAATCGGCTCTGTTATGGCTCTATCGCGCGCTTGACGGGGGGATTGGCGCATGATGCTTGGCCCCATCGGATTTGCCGCGCCTTGGTTGCTGCTGGCGCTCGCCGCCCTGCCGATCCTCTGGATCATCCTGCGCGCCGTGCCGCCCGCACCGGTGCGGCGGCGCTTTCCGGGTGTCGCGCTTATGCTGGACCTCAAGGACGAGGATAGCGTCACCGACCGCACGCCCTGGTGGCTTTTGCTGCTGCGGATGCTGGCGGTGGCGGCGGTGATTATCGGGCTGGCGGGGCCGGTCCTTAACCCGCGCGACGCGGGCGAGGCCCGCGCCATCGACCCGCTTTTGATTCTGCTCGACAACAGCTGGGCCAGTGCCCGTGACTGGAACGCGCAGATCGCCGTGATCGACGGGCTTTTGGCCGAGGCCGGGCGCGCCGGGCGCCCCGCGGCGGTGATGCAGCTCAGCGATCCAGAGCCGCCCCTGTTTCAGGCCGCCGAAAGCTGGCGCAGCCGCCTGCCCGGCCTTGCGCCCGCGCCGTGGTCGGCCACGCCAGAGATGCTGGACGAGGCCGCCGGACTGCTGGGCGATGCGGCGTTTGAAACCCGCTGGTTCTCTGACGGTTTGATGCACGAGGGCCGCGAGCGCCTTTTGACTGCATTAGAGGCGCGCGGCCCGGTGACCGCACACGAAAGCCCGCGACCAATTTTGGCGCTCAAGCCCGCAACGCTGGCCGATGGCTTGGTCAACCTTGAGGCGCTGCGCGCGCAGTCGGGACCGACGCGAGAGATTATCGTCAACGCCCATGGCCTTGACCCCGCAGGCGTTCCGCGCGTTCTGGCCAGCCTGCCGATGACCTTTGGCGAAGGCGAGACCGGCGCGCAGGGCGCGCTATCCTTGCCGCCCGAATTGCGCGCCCGCCTCACCCGGTTCAAGATCGCCGGACAGGATCATGCCGGGGCGGTCACGCTTGGCGATGATGGCCTCAAGCGGCGCGAGGTGGCGATGATCGCCGGGCGCGATGACCGCGAAGGGCTAGAGCTTTTGTCGCCGCTGCACTACCTCGAACAGGCGCTGATCCCGACCGCCGATCTTCTGGATGGCGCGCTGATGGATGTGCTGCCGGCCAATCCCGATGTTATCATCCTCGCGGATGTGGCAACGCTGTCAGGGGCCGAACAGGCCGCGCTTCTCGACTGGACAACGCAAGGCGGGCTGTTGCTGCGCTTTGCCGGGCCGCGCCTTGCCGCGAGCGACGTGTCGCGCACCGAAGAGGCGCCGCTTATGCCGGTGCGTCTGCGTGTCGGCGGACGCACGGTGGGCGGCGCGATGAGTTGGGGCGAACCCAAGGCGCTTGCGCCCTTCGCCGAGGACACACCGTTTTACGGCCTCTCGATCCCCGAAGATGTCAGCGTCACCGCACAGGTCATGGCCCAGCCCGACCCGGTGCTGGCCGAACGGGTGATCGCGCAACTGACCGATGGCACGCCGCTTGTCACCCGCAAGCGGATCGGCGCGGGGCAGGTCGTGCTGTTTCACGTCACCGCCAATGCCGAATGGTCAAGCCTGCCGCTGTCGGGCCTGTTCGTGCAGATGCTGGAACGGCTTGCGGTTTCTTCCGCCGTGGCCCCGCCTGATGCGGCGGAACTGGCCAATACTACATGGCAGCCGGTCGCGGTGCTTGACGGGTTTGGCGCGCTCAATGATGCGGGCACCCTGCCCGGTGTGGCGGGCGAGCGCATTCTTGCCGCGCCACTTGGCCCAGACCTTGCCCCCGGCATTTATGACGGACCGGACCGGCGGATTGCCCGCAACGTGGTCTCGGCCGAGACCACGCTTGCCCCGATGGCGTGGCCCGCGCGTATCCCGGTCGAGGGCTTGGCGCGCGCGCAGGAGCTCCCTTTGGGCGGTTGGCTTTTAGCGGCCTCTTTGATGCTGTTGGTGGCTGATATCGCGGCCTCGCTTGCCCTTTCCGGACGGCTCTGGCCAGTGCGGGCGACAGCGGCGCTTTTGCTGGCGCTCGGCCTTTTCGGCGCACCCGGAGGGGCAAAGGCGCAGGATGATGCGCGCGCGATCCTTGCCACATCAGAGGTCGTGCTGGCGCATGTGATCACCGGCAACGCGGCGCTCGATGATGCCGCGCGCGCCGGGCTTGCCGGTCTGGGACGGGTTTTGAATTTCCGCACCTCGATCGAGCCTGCAGCCCCGATCAGCGTTAACCTTGAAACCGACGATCTTGCGTTTTATCCGATCCTTTATTGGCCGATCACCCCGGATCAGCCGACTCCCTCGGCCGAGGCCTATGTCAAGCTCAACGATTACCTGCGCAATGGCGGGCTTATCGTGTTTGACACGCGCGACGCCGATGTGGCGGGCTTTGGCGCGTCCTCGCCCAATGGCGTGCGGCTTCAACGGCTGGCCGCGCCGCTTGATATTCCGCCGCTCGAACCGGTGCCCGATGACCACGTCCTGACGCGCGCGTTTTACCTTTTGACGGATTTTCCGGGCCGTCATGCGGGTCGCCCGGTATGGGTTGAGGCCGCCCCGCCCGATGCCGAACGTATCGAGGGCATGCCGTTTCGCAATCTCAATGACGGGGTGACGCCGGTGGTGATCGGCGGCAATGACTGGGCCTCGGCCTGGGCGGTGAATGATCGCGGTGATCCGCTTTTTCCTGTCGGGCGCGGCTATGCCGGTGAACGGCAGCGCGAGCTGGCCTATCGCTTTGGGGTGAACCTTGTGATGCATGTGCTGACCGGCAATTACAAATCCGATCAGGTGCATGTGCCCGCTTTGCTTGATAGGTTGGGCCAATGACCGCGACGCTTATCTTTGACCCACTTTTGCCGGTGCTGCTGATCGCGGCGCTGGCGGGTCTTTTGGCCGCCGGTCTTGGGCTGGCGATCTGGCGCAGGCTTTCCGGCTGGGCGTTTCGCACGCTTGCCGGGCTGGTTATCCTGGGCGCGCTGATGGGGCCGGTTTACCAGGAGGAAGACCGCGCGCCGCTGTCGGATATCGTGATGATCGTCGAGGATGAAAGCGCCAGTCAGGGGCTTGGCGATCGCGGCGCGATGACCGCTTCGGCGGCGGATACGCTGGCCGCACGTCTTGAGGCGCGCCCCAACACCGAGGTGCGCCGCATCCGTGTGCCCGACGCGCCCGACAATGGCGGCACCCAGATGATGACCGACCTGGCGCAGGCCATGGCCGAGGAACCGCAGGGCCGGATTGCCGGCACGATCCTGTTGTCGGATGGGCGGCTGCATGACGTTGATCGCGCGCCGCCCCTGCCCGCCCCGCTGCATTTGCTTCACACCGGTCGCGCGGGCGATTGGGACCGCCGGTTAAGGATCGACAATGCCCCCGCCTTTGCCATCCTCGGCGAAGAGGTGCGCATGATGCTGACCATCACCGATGAGGGCGCCAGCCCGCCGGGCGTCACGACCGTACCGCTCGATATTTCGGTCGACGGCGCAGAGCCGCGCCGCTTTGAGGTCGCGCTTGGCGAAACGATTGATCTTCCGCTGACCCTGCCACATGGCGGGCGCAACGTGTTGCAGTTCACAACCCCTGCCGCGCCGGGCGAGCTTACTGATCGCAACAACACCGCGCTCATTCAGATCAACGGTGTGCGCGACCGCCTCAGCGTGCTTTTGGTCTCGGGTCAACCGCATCCCGGCACACGGACATGGCGCAACCTTCTGAAATCCGACAGCTCGGTCGACCTTGTGCATTTCACCATCCTGCGGCCGCCGGAAAAGCAAGACGGCGTGCCGGTGCGGGAACTGTCGCTTATCGCCTTTCCGACGCGCGAGCTGTTTCTGGAAAAGGTCGATGATTTCGACCTGATCATTTTTGACCGCTACCGTCGGCGCGGCATCCTGCCGTCGATCTATCTCGATAATATCCGCCAGTATGTCGAAAATGGCGGCGCGGTTCTATTTGCGGCGGGGCCGGATTTTGCCGGGGCCGAAAGCATCTATCGCGGACCGTTTGAGGAAATCGTGCCCGCCCGCCCCACCGCGCGGGTGGTCGAAGAGGGATATCGCCCCAAGGTAACCGACCTTGGGCAGCGCCATCCGGTCACCGCCGGATTACAGGCCGAGGGCGAAGAGGCGGGCGATTGGGGCCGCTGGATGCGCCAGATCGAGGTCACCCAGACCTCGGGCAATGTGGTGATGTCGGGTGCGGGCGAACGGCCGCTGTTGTTGCTTGATCGGGTCGGCGAGGGGCGTGTGGCGCTGCTTGCCTCGGATCACGCCTGGCTTTGGGGTCGTGGGTTCGAGGGTGGCGGGCCGCAGCTTGAGTTGTTGCGCCGTCTGGCGCATTGGATGATGAAGGAACCCGAGCTTGAGGAAGAGGCGCTCTGGGCCGAGGCCACCGGCCAGCAGATGCGCGTGATCCGCCGCTCGCTTGAAGACAGCATCGGCGCGCTCAGCATCACCACCCCGTCGGGCGAGGTGATAGAGCGCGAGATGACAGAGGTGTCGCCGGGCCGGTTCGAGCTTGTCTATGACGGGCCGGAGATTGGCCTTTACCGATTGGAGAACGACGACCAGAACGCGGTGATCGGTCTTGGCCCCGCCGCGCCTGTGGAATTTGAACAGACCATCGCCAGCGCCGAGGCCCTGCAACCGCTGATCAGCGCCACCAATGGCGGGGTGCTCGCCCTTGCCGACGGCGTGCCCGGTATTCGCGAGGTACGCGCGGGCCGCCCTGCCGCCGGACGCGGCTGGATCGGGATCACGCCGCGCGGCGCCTATGAGACCCGCAGCGTCAGCCAGATGCCGCTTTTGCCGACATGGCTTGTGTTGCTTTTGGTGTCGGGATTGATCCTGTCAGGATGGCTGCGCGAAGGACGGCGGTGAAGGGGCCGCTCGTCGGCCCTTGCGTGCCGTCCCGCTTATGGCTCTAGCGTGACGCGCAGGCTGTCGCCCGCCCAGCCATCAACCGAGCAATGCGGACGCACGAAAATCTCGCGCGTGCCATCGGGCAGGGCTAGATTGGTCAGTGATCGGGTAAAGGGCTGTTCGTTGACATGCGGGTGATGCAGGATGCGATAGCCAAGGCGATTGCCGGCGTTATCCAGCACCTCCCAGCCGTCAACATAATGCTCCCATCCGCTATCGGGATGTTCGACCGTGACATCCACACGCCAGGCCATGCCTGATTTCTCGACGTTGACGTCAAGCACTTTGGGTTCATGCGCAGAAGCAGCAGAGGCAAGGGCAAGGGCGGCGAGGGTAAGGCTAATCTGTTTCATGGCGCGCAATATAACCCATTCTGAGGGGAATAACACTCACGTCTGTGTGTGGGTCGTAGCGTCATCGGGTTGCATCAGAACGGCGCGCGACTGCGAGGCGAATTCACGGCGCAACAGCAGCAGCACGGTCACAGCGGTGGCCACCAAAAGCGCCTCTGACCCCAAAAGCCAGGCGGCAGTGGCCAGGGCAAAGTAAAGCGACCGCAGGCCGCGATTGAACCCGCGCGCGGCGGTGATGTTGATCTCGCCCGCCTTGCGCGCCCGGACAATGGCACGCGGATCACTGGCATCGTTGGGAACCGCCGCCATCACAACGGCGCAATACCCAAACAGCCGGTTCGACCAGACGAATTTGAGAAAGGCATTGGCAAGAAACAGCAGGATCACGAGAATCTTGAGCTCCCAGACGACGATAGGCTCTTGTCCGGGGGTAAGATCGCCGGCAATGCCGATCACCCGATCCAGATCGCCCAAAAGCGCCAGTGAGCCACCAATCGCAATCAGGGTGGCCGAGGCAAAGAACGATGTGCCCTGTCGCAGGGTGCCAAGGATATGGGCGTCAAAGATGCGCGGATCGCGGGAAATCATCACCACCATCCATTCGCGCCGGTACTGCGCCATAAGGCGCGACACGGACGGGCGGCCCTTGGGGGCGTGATCAATCGCAAAGCCGGTGATCGCCCACGACCCGAACAACAGCGCAAGCGCCGCCATATCGAGGCCATTGAAATAGGCAAAAGGTTCAGTCCATGACATGGTGGCACAGTACCGCCGTAAGGTTTAACTTGCCATAAGCAAAAATTGGTTATATTTTATTACCAATCATAGGGAGCGCGACCATGGAAATGCCAACCCCAAAGCCGGAAATCATCGCCAAAAAGGCCGAGCTTATCACGCGTTTGCAAGAGGTTATGCCGAAAGACGCGGTTATCTCTGATCCGTCGGAAACCCGCGTTTACGAATGCGACGCTCTGACGGCTTATAAGTGCGCTCCCCTGCTGGCCGTTCTGCCGGCAAGCACGAAAGAGGTCTCTGATGCGCTTCGGATTTGCCACGAGATGGGCGTGCCGGTGGTACCGCGCGGCTCTGGCACCTCTCTGGCGGGCGGGGCCTTGCCGACCGCTGATAGTGTCATCCTCGGGGTTGCGCGCCTGAGTGACGTGCTTGAAACCGATTACGAGAACCGCTTTATCAAGGTCCAAACCGGGCGCACCAACCTGAGCGTGACCGGCGCGGTCGAGGAAAACGGCTTTTTCTATGCTCCCGACCCATCATCGCAGCTTGCCTGTGCAATCGCTGGCAATATCGCGATGAATTCGGGCGGCGCGCATTGCCTTAAATACGGGGTGACGACCAACAACCTCATGGGGGTCACCATGGTGCTTATGGATGGCACCGTGACCGAGATTGGCGGCGCATTCCTTGATGCCGAGGGGCTTGATCTTCTGGGGCTTATCTGTGGCTCCGAGGGGCAGCTTGGCGTTGTCACCGAGGCGACCCTGCGCATCCTGCACAAGCCCGAAGGCGCGCGCCCCGTGCTGATCGGGTTTGACAGTAACGAAGTGGCCGGCGCCTGTGTGTCGGATATCATCAAGGCGGGCGTTCTGCCGGTGGCGATCGAGTTCATGGACCGTCCCTGCATCGAGGCGACCGAGGCCTTTGCCAAGGCCGGCTATCCGATGTGCGAGGCGCTTTTGATCGTCGAGGTCGAGGGCTCGGACACCGAAATCGACGAACAGCTTGCCCTGATCGAAGAGATCGCGCGCCGTCACAATCCGGTTGAGTTGCGCCAGAGCCGCTCGGCCGAGGAAAGCGCCAAGATCTGGCTTGGCCGCAAATCGGCCTTTGGCGCGATGGGACAGATCAACGATTACATGTGCCTTGACGGCACGATCCCGGTGAGCGAGCTGCCGCATGTCCTTAAGCGGATTGGCGAGATGAGCAAGGACTTCGGGCTTGATGTCGCCAATGTGTTTCATGCGGGCGACGGCAATATGCATCCGCTGATCCTGTTTGATGCCAACAAGCCCGGCGATCTTGAGCTATGCGAAGATTTCGGGGCCGAGATTCTCAAGCTTTGCGTCGAGGTCGGCGGGTGTCTGACCGGCGAGCATGGGGTGGGGATCGAAAAACGCGATTTGATGACCTATCAATATGCCCCCGCCGACCTTGAGGCGCAGATGGCGGTCAAGGACGTGTTTGATGTCAAATGGCTTTTGAACCCGGCCAAGGTCTTTCCACTTTTGTCCTCGGATTCGCATCGCGACGTGGCCGCCTGATCGGCGAAAGGATTTCCAACATGCTGACCCCCAAAACCGAAGACGATCTGGCCCGGATCGTCGCCGAGATCGACGCGCCGCTGCGCATTCAGGGCGGCGGCACGCGCCCGATCGGGATGCCAACCAACGGCACGATCCTAAGCACAAGCGCCCTGTCGGGGATCGAGCTTTACGAGCCCGGATCGCTGACGCTGGTGGCCAAGGCCGGCACGCCCGTGGCCGAGATCGAGGCGGCTTTGGCCGTCGAGGGACAACGCCTTGCCTTTGAGCCGATGGATCATCGCGGATTGTTGGGCACCACCGGCACGCCGACGATTGGCGGCGTGGCGGCGGCCAATGTCAGCGGTCCGCGCCGTATTCAATCCGGCGCGGCGCGGGATTTCATGCTTGGCGTGCGGTTTGTCGATGGTCGCGGGCAGATCATCAAGAACGGTGGCCGGGTGATGAAAAACGTGACCGGCTATGACCTCGTCAAGCTGATGGCCGGCAGTTACGGCACCTTGGGCGTTCTCACCGAAGTGTCCCTCAAGGTGCTGCCGAAACCGCGCTTTGCCGCGACCTTGCGGATTGAGGGGCTGGCCGATGAGGCCGCCGTTGGCGCACTTGGCCGCGCGCTTGGCTCGCCTTTCGAAGTCTCCGGTGCCGCGCATCTTCAGGAGGGTGACACAGGCGCACCGACCACGCTTTTGCGGCTGGAAGGGTTTGAAAACTCGGTCGCTTACCGCGGGTCGGAATTGCAGAGCATGCTCGGCGATCTGGGCAAGCTTTCGATTGATGCAGGCCCCGCCGAGACCGAGGCCACATGGGCCGCGATCCGCGATGTGGCCCCTTATCACGACGCGAAGGGCGATGTCTGGCGGATTTCGGTGAAACCAACCGATGCCCCCGGCCTTGTGGCGGGCCTGTCCGGGGCGCGGGCGTTTTACGACTGGGGCGGCGGGCTTGTCTGGCTCTTGGCACCGGAAGGGTCGGGCGTGAGTGCCACCACCATCCGCGCCGCCGTGGCAAAGGTTGGCGGCCATGCCACCTTGATCCGTGGCAACCCGTCGGTGGGCGCGTTCCAACCGCTATCGCCGGCCGTCAGCACCCTTCAGGACGCGCTGCGCCAGAAATTCGACCCAAGGCAGATCCTGAATCCAGGGCTGATGACACAGGGACGGGCGGCCTGAACCGCGCGCCTACCCCGTCGCCCGTTTGGGCCTGAAACCGCATAGATGGTGGCATAGATATGAAAACCGAATTTACCGCAGAGCAGCTGAAAGACCCGAAGATCACCCGCGCCAACGAGATTTTGCGCTCTTGCGTGCATTGCGGATTCTGCACCGCGACCTGCCCCACCTATCAGGTGCTTGGCGACGAGCTTGATAGCCCGCGAGGCCGGATTTACCTGATCAAGGATATGCTTGAAAACAACCGCGTGCCGGATGCCAAGACGGTCAAGCATATTGATCGCTGCCTGTCCTGTCTGGCCTGCATGACGACCTGTCCGTCGGGGGTGCATTACATGCATCTTGTTGATCACGCACGGGAATATATCGAAGAACGCTACAAGCGCCCGCTTGGGGATCGCGCGTTGCGCTGGATTTTGGCACGTATCCTGCCCTATCCGACACGCTTTCGGCTTGCCCTGTTGGGCGCCAAGATCGGGCGGCCGTTTGCGCGGCTGATGCCCGATGCACGGCTGCGCGCGATGCTTGAAATGGCGCCCAAGCAAATCCCGCCGGTAAGCCGCAATGACGACCCGCAGAGCTTTGCCCCCGAAGGCGCGCGCAAAAAGCGCGTGGCGCTGATGACGGGCTGTGCGCAAAAGGCGCTTAACACCGATATCAACGATGCCACGATCCGGCTTTTGACGCGGCTTGGCTGCGAGGTTGTGGTGGCCGAGGGCGCGGGATGCTGTGGCGCTCTGACCCATCACATGGGCAAGTCAGATGAAAGCCACCGCACCGCCGCCAAGAATATCCGTGCCTGGGCGCGCGAAATGGATGGCGAGGGGCTTGATGCGATCGTGATCAACACCTCGGGCTGTGGCACGACGGTCAAGGATTACGGTCATATGTTCCGCCATGACGCGCTTGCCAGCGATGCCGCGCGGGTGTCGGGGATTGCGATGGATGTCTCCGAGGTCCTGATGCAGCTTGACCTGCCGACGGGTGGCGCGCCGCAGATGACCGTCGCCTATCACGCGGCCTGTTCTTTGCAACATGGCCAACAGATCAAGACATTCCCGAAGGATTTGTTGAAACGGGCCGGGTATGGCGTTGTTGAACCCGCCGATAGCCACCTTTGCTGTGGCTCGGCGGGCACCTATAACCTGATGCAGCCGGAGATTTCCAAACAGCTCAAGGAACGCAAGGTGCGCACGCTTGAGGCCAGGAACCCCGATGTGATCGCGGCCGGCAATATCGGCTGCATGATGCAGATCGGCTCGGCCACCGGGGTGCCGATTGTGCATACTGTCGAACTCTTGGATTGGGCAACCGGTGGGCCGAAACCGCCCGCGATGGAGCGCGCGGCGCAGGGCATGACCGGGGTTCCCATTCTACGGTAATACGCCCTATTTTGGCCCTAAACGCCTGTTAATTCGCAGGTAGATACGTTTTCGGAGGGGCCATGCTGCGCACGTTATATCTGTCGCTGTCGATCTTGCTATTCGCCCAAGGCGCATGGGCGCAAGATAGCCGCCTTGAGCGCCTTGATACCGGCGATGATACCCGCCAGTGGGAGGCGGTTGGCCGCCTTGAACTTGCCGGCAAGGGGTTTTGCACCGGCTCTCTGGTGGCGCCCGATCTGGTTTTGACAGCGGCGCATTGCCTTTATGACAAGGAAACCGGCAAGCGGATTGATCCGGCCCGGATCGAATTCAAGGCCGGGTGGCGCAATGGGCGCGCTGCGGCCTATCGTTCGGTGCGCCGCGCAGTGACCCATCCCGACTATGATTTCGCCAATGGCGTAACGGCCGAACGCGTGCGCAACGATGTGGCCCTGTTGGAGCTTCACCACCCGATCAAGAACACCCGCGTGACCCCGTTTGAAACCGACGAGCGCCCGCGCAAGGGCCAGCGGATAGGCGTTGTCAGCTATGGCAAGGACCGCGCCGAGGCCCCGTCGCTTCAGAATATTTGCGAGGTTATCGCGCGCCAGCAGGGCGTGTTGGTGATGTCCTGCGAGGTCAATTACGGATCATCCGGTGCGCCGATCTTTAGCTTTGAGGGCGGCATGCCCCGGATCGTCTCGGTGGTCTCGGCCATGGCCGAGGTCGACGGGCGCAAGGTGTCGCTTGGCACACAGCTTGTTGATCCCCTGCGGGTGCTGCGCGCCGCGCTTGACGCGGGTCAGGGCGTGTTTCAGGATGCCGCCCCGAAGATGTTCACAAGCGGAGTCGCCCGGCGCAAGACCGGCGCTAAATTTGCCAAACCATGATCCGCTTGCGCCCCATTCTGCCGCTGATCCTCGCCGCGCTGTTGTCCGCCAGCGGCGCGATGGCCCAGACCAGCGGGTTGATCCGCCTGACGGATCGTGACGATCTGTTCGGATGGGAGGCGGTTGGCCGGGTCGACATCGGCCGGGGCGGCTTTTGCACCGGCGTTCTGATTGCCCCCAATCAGGTGCTGACCGCCGCCCATTGCATCTTTGATAAAACGGGCAGAGCCGTCGAGGCAACCACGATCCGCTTTCGCGCCGGGCTTCGCGATGGGGTGGTGGTCGCCGAACGAGGCGTGGCCCGATATGTCACTACCAAGGGATATGATCCCGTGACGGGCATGACGGCCGAGAACATCCGCCGCGATGTCGCGTTGCTCGAACTTGCCGAACCGATCCAAAGCGCGCTTGCCGCGCCGTTCCGCCTGCATGGCGGTGGCACAAAGGGACAGCGCGTCAGCGTCGTGTCCTACGGGGCAAACCGCGACAAGGCCCCGTCATGGCAACGCGATTGCGGGTTGAACTGGCGGCACGAGGGGATCATGCAATTCGATTGCAACATAATTTCCGGCTCGTCCGGCGCACCGGTCTTTGCCCGCGACGGCAACCGCGCGCGCATTCTGTCGCTGGTCAGTGGCGGCAATTGGAAGACCGACGACAAGGTCGCCTACGGTATGGATCTGCCTGCTTTGGTCGAGACCCTTAAGCGCGATCTGCGCGCGGGCCCGACCGCGACCACGGTCAACACCGGGTTTCGCCGGGTCGAGGTCGGCACCACCAAGCGCGCCTCTGGTGCGAAATTCGCCAAACCCTGACTGCTGCGCGGCAGGTCTTGAAACCGCAAAATGCACCCCCCACATTAATGACACCCGGTGCCGCCTAGCGGGCCGGATATTTCCATGCCTGTCCCCTCAGGGAAGGCACACATCAGGTATCGCTCAATGGAGGATGACCATGCGAAATTTTGACCTTGCCCCGCTTTACCGGGCCACTGTTGGCTTTGATCAGATCGCAGACATGATGGACCGGGTTCTATCAAGCGATGTCGCTCAGCCGACCTATCCGCCCTATAACATCGAGAAAACCGCCGATGATGCCTATCGCATTTCCATCGCGGTTGCCGGGTTTTCCGGCCGCGATCTGTCGGTTGAGGTAAAAGACCGCGCGCTTGTGGTTTCGGCCCGCAAGGCCGAGGATGATGACGCCCGAAGCTATCTGCATCGTGGCATTGCCACGCGCGCTTTTGAGCGCCGCTTTCAGCTTGCCGATCATGTGCGCGTGACCGGTGCCACCCATGCCGACGGCATGCTTCATATCGACCTGATTCGCGAGATGCCCGAAGCACTCAAGCCGCGCCAGATCGAGATTGCCAGCGGTGATGCCGTGAAACAGGACGTGGTCGACGCCAAAAGCGTCAACTAGACCTGACACCGATTAAAAGATGAATGTGCCGCCGCCGGGATGCCGGTGGCGGCATTTGTCTTTGACGCAAGCACTCATGGGTCAGGGGCGGCGCGCCATCAACAGCGGCGCGCCGCTTTGATCGCCGATGAGGTGGAGCGCGCCGTCCTCCGCGATGTCAAAGCGGGTGACCTGCTCCAACGCATCGAGCATCCGGCGTTCCTGTTCCATAAGCGGCAGAGGGCAGGCCATCATCGTGCTGCTCATGGCGCCGAAATGCATCCCCTCGCCGGTCAGACTAAACCCGCCGACCATTCGGTTGCACCCTGTGTTTCCCGCCACGCGATCGGGCGCGACAAAGTTCAGCGTCAATCGCTCTGGTTCGACCAGCGGGCTATCGCCAAGGCGCATCACCTGCCAGACGGCCCCGGTCAGCAACTCTACCGGGTTGCCACCACAGCCCCGGAGCTCGCGGTCACCAAGGGCCAAAAGCGCGATATGGGGGTGCGGCATGCCGGTGGCATCGTCCTTGCAAACCTGGTCGTGGACCGTAAGATGCGCCCCCGCAGAGGGCATGTAAAACGTATAGGCGCCGGGTGTGACCTGAACGTCAGGGCGCGCGGCCGTGCGGCGGATTTCGCCATAATCAGCCGTGATCTCGGCGCTGTTGCCGTCAAACACAACCGACCAGCCCGGTTCGTTCCCGCCCGCGCGATAGGCTGCGCGATGCGCCGACTCTGTCTTTTGACAATCCGGCAGATCGTGCCCCTCAAGGCGGATCACCGTCGTATTGCCGTCGGTCAGGACCTCTGTTTCGGGGTCATTCACGCCGACATAGCGCCCACCGGCAGCCGATTCAGCGGCGGCAAGCGTGATATCACGACCCTCGGCGCGCAGGATCATTTCTCGCCCCAGGAGCCCGACGGACACCGACAGGTCACCACAGGTAAAATCGACGGCAAAGGCCATCGGCGTGACCGGCTCAAGGATCAGCGTGCCAAGATCGAGCGGCTCGGACCCCGCGTCAAACCCCACATCGCGCAGAACCCAGCGAGGCTGCCCCTGAATGTGAATGACCGTGCTCAGACGCCCGGACAGATCGGATGGCACCGTCACCTCGAAATCAAGCGGCACCTGCTGGCCATCGGCGCTGACGGTGGTCTCGCCAAGCATGCTTCCGAAATGGCCTTCAACGACCACCGTGGCGCGTGCTTCGGGTGGCAGGGCGATGCGTTGCGCATAGCCAAGCCCGCCCTTGATGATGCGGGCGCCGTCGTCTTGCGCAAAAGCGGAGACCGGCGATATCAGGGCCATGAGACAGGCCAAGGCGATGAGGCGGGGCATCGGTTGCTTCCTTTGCGCGGGCGGATCGTCGTAGCCTATCCTAGCCATTGCCCCGCCCATGGTCGAGTACTGCTTGAGCATAGTGCGCAACGGGTATTTACCCGCATAGCGATTGCGCGCGAGAGGCCGCAGCCCCGAACCGGCAAGGACAGGACCTTTCCTAGAAAAGGCCAACCTTCAAACACCAATTCTTCACGGTTTTTCGGCATTTTAGCGGGAGTGATGAACAAAAGGATGGTTGCGTCTTGGGTGCCAGAAATACACCGATTCCCGATCTTATCGAGATTTCGGGTATAACGGAAAACACCACCTACACGGTCGACGGGTCGGGCGGCGGCACCATTTTTGGCATCGTGGATGATGCCACCTATACCGACACCGAAAACAACAACACCCCGACAGATATCAACGAGCTGAACGAGACGAGCGATGCCGATAACGGCGTTCTGACCATTGGCGGCGTAGAGTATAATATCGAGCTTGTTTCGCCCGACAATTCGACGTCGGGTGATGTGACCTATGGTTTGTCCGGCGGGGGGACGGGTACGATCCCCGGAGATGGCGACAATAGTAATATCGTGTTCATCATCGCGTCGCCGGTCGGTGGTGGCGCAACGCGTTACTTTGCATTGATGGATGATGATCTCGGTGATGTCGGACCGATCAATTCGCTTTCCACCGGCGCGCTTGATTTCAGCCCTGTCGGCGGCGACGTTATCATTGATGTCGAGCAGGATAACAACACGACCGTGGTGTGTTTCGTGGCCGGCACTCTTATCGACACGCCCGAAGGGCCGCGCGCGGTTGAAACGCTGGTGCCCAATGATCTTGTCACCAGCCTTGACCGCGGTGCACAGCCGATTTTATGGACCAATATGCGCCGCATCAAGGCAGAGGTTCTCGCCCACACACCCGCGCTTGGCCCCGTCAGGATAAGCGCCGGCGCTCTTGGTAACGGGCTTCCCAGGCGCGATCTTCTGGTATCACCTCAATACCGTATTCTTGTGCGCTCGCGGGTCGCGGCCCGCCTGTTTCGTGCGCCAGAGGTTCTTGCCCCCGCGATCAAGTTGACCGGGTCTCCGGGCATTGCGCAGCACGCGACAACTGGCGACATCCGCTATTGCCACTTCATGTGTGCGCATCACGAAATCGTTCTGGCTGAGGGTGCGCCCTGTGAAACACTGTTGCGCGGAACCCAGGCGTCAAGGCCATCAAGGACGGCAATCGCACGTCATGGACCCTGCTCAAGCGACGCGGGCGCGGGCCGGTAAGACCGATCCGCGCCCGTAACAGAGATGTGCAGAAACTTTTGTATCGTCACATCAAGAACGACAAGCCACTGCTTGAGTTTTGAGCGATCAGACGCTCATGCAGATGTATTTCATTTCAAGGAAGTCCTCGATGCCGTGATGGCTGCCTTCGCGGCCAAGGCCGGATTGCTTGACCCCGCCAAACGGCGCGACTTCGGTTGAAATGATGCCGGTGTTGACGCCGACGATGCCATATTCAAGCGCCTCGGCCACCTTGTAGACGCGGCTCAGGTCCTTGGCGTAGAAGTAGCTCGCCAGACCAAAGATCGTGTCATTGGCCATGGCAATCACGTCATCCTCGTTCTCGAACTTGAAGAGCGGCGCAAAGGGGCCAAAGGTTTCATCGGTGGCAACCTGCATCTCCTGCGTGGCGCCGGTGATGATCGTCGGCGGAAGGAAATAGCCCTCACCCTGCATCGGATCACCGCCACCAAGGATCACTTGCGCGCCCTTGGCCTTGGCATCGGCCACATGTTCCTGAACCTTGGTAATTGCATCGGAGTTGATCAGCGGGCCAAGGGCAACGCCGTCTTCCATGCCGTCACCGATCTTGAGGTTGCTGACCGCCACCTTGAGCTTTTCGGCAAAGGCATCATAAACGCCGGCCTGCACGTAAATCCGGTTGGCACAGACACAGGTCTGGCCGTTATTGCGGAATTTGCACAGGATTGCGCCCTCGACCGCCGCGTCAAGATCGGCATCGTCAAACACGATGAACGGCGCGTTGCCGCCCAGCTCCATCGAGCATTTCATCACCTGATCGGCGGCCTGACGCAAAAGGATACGCCCCACTTCGGTCGAGCCGGTAAAGGTGATCTTGCGCACGGCGGGATTCTCGCAGAATTCCTTGCCGATGTCAGAGGATCGCGACGACGGAACGATGTTGAACACACCCGCCGGGATGCCCGCGCGTTCGGCCAGCACCGCCATGACGGTGGCCGAAAGCGGTGTTTCCGCCGCCGGGCGACCGACAAAGGCACAGCCCGCCGCAAGCGCCGGGGCGGCCTTGCGGGTGATCATCGCGTTGGGAAAGTTCCAGGGCGTGATCGAGGCGACAACGCCGATCGGCTGCTTGATCACGGTGATGCGCTTGTCGCGCTGATGGCCGGGGATGGTTTCGCCGTAGATGCGCTTGGCCTCTTCGCCGAAAAACTCGATAAAGGCCGCGCCATAGGCGATCTCGCCCTTGGCTTCGGCAAGCGGTTTGCCCTGTTCGGCCGTCAGGATAACGCCCAGATCATGCTGGTTTTCCATCATCAAATCGAAGAACTTGCGCATGACAGCGGCGCGTTCTTTGCCGGTCCATTTCGCCCATTCCTTTTGCGCGGCCTCGGCCGAGGCAATGGCGCGGGCCACCTGTGCGCGGCTCAAATCGGCAACATTTGCAATCACGTCGCCCCGTGCGGGGTTGGTGACCTCGAATGTCCCGTTATCACCATCCACCCATTCACCGCCGATATAGGCTTTTTCGGCCAAAAGGCTGGGGTCTTTGAGCAGTGATTTCAGATCGGTCTTGGTCATGGCGCAATCGCCTCCTGTCTTTTCATCTCGCAAAGGCAAAGCACCTTGGGGTAGGAATGTCTAGGCCCAGTCAGAAAGGAAAATAGCGTGAATCTGGACGATGCATATGCCAATGTGCCCTATATTCCCGGCGGCGCGGACTATCCCGCGCGCTGGAGCGCCGAGGCGCAGGCGTTTCGTGACGCGCGTGTGGCAGAGGGGCGGGCCGAGCTTGGCATTTCGTATGGCCCGAGCGAACGGCAGGCGTTTGATCTGTTTCATCCCGAGGGCACGGCCAAGGGTTTGATGGTCTTCGTGCATGGCGGGTATTGGCTTCGGTTTGACCGCTCGCTCTGGTCGCATCTGGCGGCGGGCGCGCTTGCGAGGGGCTGGGCGGTGGCGATGCCGTCTTATGACCTCTGCCCCGAGGTTCGGATCGCCGATATCACGATGCAGATCGCGCGCGCCGTGACGGCGGCGGCGGCGCGGGTGGACGGGCCGATTGCCCTTGCCGGGCATTCGGCAGGTGGGCATCTTGTGGCGCGTATGGGCATGACTGGGGTTTTGCCCGATGACGTGGCGGCGCGGCTTTCTCATGTCATGCCAATTTCGCCGGTCTCTGACCTGCGCCCGCTTTTAGAGACCTCGATGAACGCCGATTTCCGACTTGATCTGGCCGCTGCCGAGGCCGAAAGCCCGGCATTGATGGCGCCGCCGAGCGTGCCGGTCACCGTCTGGGTCGGCGCCGATGAGCGGCCCGTCTTCCTTGATCAGGCGCAATGGCTTGCCGAGGCTTGGGGGGCCACGCATCACGTCGCCAAAGACCGTCATCATTTCGATATCATCGAGGCGCTCAGCGATCCCGATAGCGCGATGATGGATCAATTGCTGGGCTGACGCGCCCTTGTGATGCGCCCCATCACAAAGGCTGAATTGACGGGCGGGTCAGGGGCCCTAGACTGCGGCGGAATTCGCTGAAAGATCATCATGCAGAAATCCGCCCCCCTGTTCACGCCCGTCCTGATTGCAGGGTGCGCGATCATCCTGATTTCATTCGCCATTCGCGGATCATTCGGGGTGTTTCAGATCCCGATCGCGGCCGAGTTCAACTGGCCCCGCGCTGAATTTTCGCTTGCCATCGCCATTCAGAACCTCGCCTGGGGCTTTGGTCAGCCGTTCTTTGGCGGATTGGCCGAAAAGATGGGTGACCGCAGGGCAATCGTGCTTGGCGCGCTGACCTATGCGGCGGGGCTTGTCCTGTCGTCTTTCGCGGTCACCCCCGAGGCGCATCAGCTTTACGAAATACTTGTTGGCTTTGGCATTGCCGGCACCGGCTTTGGGGTGATCCTTGCCGTGGTAGGGCGGGCAAGTTCGGATGAAAACCGCTCGATGAGCCTTGCCATCGCCACCGCCGCCGGGTCGGCCGGTCAGGTCTTTGGCGCGCCGGTGGCGGAATATCTTTTGGGCATGATGACATGGCAAATGGTGTTCATGATCTTTGCCGCGATCATTCTGGCAAGCCTCGCGGTCCTGCCGCTGATGCGCGCACCAGAGCCAGTCAATCGCGCCGTGCTAGAGGAATCGATGGGCGCGATCCTGCGTAAGGCCTTTCGCGATCCGTCCTATACCCTGATCTTCCTGGGGTTTTTCAGTTGCGGCTATCAGCTTGGGTTTATCACCGCGCATTTCCCGGCCTTCGTGACCGAATTATGCGGCCCGATTGCCCCCGGTGGCGCGCTGCACAGTATGGGCATCACCACCACCTCGGCGCTAGGGGCGGTGGCGATTTCACTGATCGGGCTGGCCAATATCGTCGGCACGCTGACCGCCGGCTGGCTGGGCAAGCGGTATTCCAAGAAAAACCTGCTGGCGATGATCTATCTCGGGCGCACGTTGATTTCGGCGGCGTTTATCCTGACGCCGATCACGCCGGCGACGGTGCTGTTGTTCTCGGTCTCGATGGGCGCGCTCTGGCTGGCGACTGTGCCGCTGACCAGCGGGCTGATCGCGCATCTCTACGGGCTTCGCTACATGGGCACACTTTACGGGATCGTGTTCTTTTCTCACCAATTGGGAAGCTTCATGGGCGTCTGGCTTGGCGGCAAGCTCTATGATCTCAATGGCGATTATACGCTGGTCTGGTGGATCGGCGTCGGCATCGGGTTGTTCAGCGCAATCGTGCATTTGCCGGTTCGCGAGCGCAGCCTTCGGGCCGCCTGATCAATCGCGCATCAGATCGCGCATGGCATGGATCACCTCGTCGCTATGGGTGTAGGTCAGGCCATGACCGGCGCCCTCGATCACCTCTTGGCGCGCGGCGCGGTTCAGTTGCGCCAGATCGCCCATGCTGCTGAGCGGGATGATGCTGTCCTCACTGCCCCAGATCGCCAGAACCGGAAGGCGGGTTTGGGCGATATCGCGATGCTCTTCGCGCAGATCCTCGGACACCATGCCGTTGATTGAGGCAATGACAGCGGGCACAAAACCGCGATAGCGCAATTCGCCCTGTTGCAGATCGACGATGCCTTTGACCGAACTTGGCAAGTCACGTTCCGCCTCGGTGCCCGCACGAAAAGAGCGGGCGAAAAGCGCCTGCATCGCCCAACGGCCAATCGCGCTGCCCTGGCTCACGCGCTCGGCCAGCGGGCCAAGGTCATGGCCAAGCCCGGCAGGCGCAATCAACACCAGCTGGCGCAGCCTTTCGGGGAACAGCGCGGCAAAGGCGGTGGCGATAGAGCCGCCCATGGAATAACCCAATAGCGTGATGTCGCCGTCAATGCCCTGATCCTCAAGCAGCTCTTCAAGCTGGGTCGCGAAGAAGGCCGAATCCTGCGGGCCAGAGGGGCGGTCGGAATAGCCACGCCCGTAAAGGTCATAGACCAGCACCCGAAACCCAAGCGCCCCAAGCCCCGGCGCAAGGCCGGTCCAGACGAAAGACGGCGTTGTAAGGCCGTGCACGCAGACCGCCACCGGCCCGCGCGTTGCCCCGAGCCAGCGGTAATGCGTGCGCCCGCGCGACAGATCGGCAAACTTGCCCGGCGCCGTGCGGCGGGCGCGCTCGTCCATGCGCGGTTTGAGCGCCTCAAGCAGATAGGGCGCGGCCACCACAAGCGCCAAAAGGCCGAGGATCAGCCAAAGCCAGATCATGCGGCGGCCCTCCAGGCGTCAAGGATGTAGCGGCTTGTCATAAGATCAAGATGCGCACCGCCGCCGTTCTTGAACAGGGTGATTTCATCATCCGAGCGGCGTTTGAAATTCGCGGGCTCATAGTAATCGGCGACAAGGTGCTCGCGGGTGATCACCCCCGCCTCAATCGGGATCTTGATCTCGCCGATATGGCCGATGGTCGTGTCATAGCTGTCGACAAACACCCGCGCGCGCAACAATGCGGCATCATCGGCCTCGCGCATGTCGGGGCGATAGGCGCCGATAAGGTCGATATGCTGACCGGGTTGCAGCCAGTCGCCCTTGATCAGCGGTTCGGTCGACATGGTCGCCGAGGTCACGATATCGGCGGCGCGCACGGCTGCTTCAAGATCATCGGCGACGCTCATCCCCGGACAATCGGCGGCCATTTTCTCGGCATTGGCGCGGGTGCGGTTCCAGATCGAAAAGCGGGCGCTCGGAAAGACCGAGCGATAGGCCTGCCAGAGATTGCGCCCGACGGTGCCGGCACCAACGATCAGGATCGTTTCGCTCTCGGGCCGGGCGAGGCGGGTGGCGGCAAAAAGGCTATCGCCAGCGGTTTTCCACTTGGTCACAAGGTGGAAGTCGACAATCGCCTCAAGCGTGCCGTTATCGTCGGAATAAAGATTGACCGCCCCGTTGATCATCGCCTCGCCCTTGTCGGGGTTGCGCGGAAAGATCGTGGCGGATTTCACGGCAAGCCCCATCCCGTCAATCCAGGCCGCGCGATTGAGCAGGGTATCGGGATCGCGGTAGAGAAAGGTATCGGCAATCTCGGCCTTGGGCAAGGCATGCCCGGCTTTGAAGGCGGCGCAAAGCCCGCGCCAGTCAAGATTGGCCTCGCCCTCGGTAAAGGGGATCATCGTGATGTTCATACGCGGTCCTTTCTCGTCTTGCGGCGCTAACGCCGGTATGTCGGGGCGTCGGTGGCGAGGGTTTCATCCTTCACCGACTCGCGCCACAAAAGATAGAGCCCCGATCCGATGATAAGCGCAATGCCGATCCACGCGCTTTGGTCGGGCCATGTGCCAAAGACCGTGACGCCCCACATGATTGCCATCGGCATGGCCACATATTCGAACGGCGCGGCAAAGGCCGCTTCGCTTAGGCGGTAGGCCTGAGAGATGCAGAGGCCCCCAAGCATCGCCGAAATCCCCAGCATGACAAAAATCGGATAATCGCCCGGATCAGGGACCACCCAGGCGCGAAACAGGAATTCAAGCGAGGGGTGGCCCATCCCGGCAAAACGCCCGTCGCCAAGCCCAAGCCCAATGGCAAGGCTGGCGACGACAAAGGTGAGCTGGATATAAAACGCCATGGTTGGCGCGGTTTCCGTGCCGCCGATCTTGCGGGTCAGCATATGCAGCGTGGCGTAAAGAAACGCCGCCGCAATCGGCAAGAGCGAAGCCAGCTGAAACGCCGCCGTGCCCGGCTTGACAATCACCAGAACGCCGACAAACCCCACCGCAACCGCGGCCCAACGGCGCGGGCCGACGGTTTCGTAGAGGAAAATCACCGAGAACACCGTGATCACCAAAGGCGAGACAAAGAACACCGCCACCGCATCGGCAATCGGCAGCGCCGCCAGCCCCAGAAACAGGCACATATTGGCGCTCACCACGCAAAGTCCGCGAATGAGGTGAACGACGGGGCGGCGCGTGCGCAAAAGGCTTGTGCCGCCCGTAAAGGGCATCACGCAGGTCACAAAGGCAATGATCCCGATCATCGCGCGGATGAACACCACCTGATGCAGCGCATAGTCATCCGACAGGAACTTGATCCCGACATCATTGAGCGAAAAGCACATCACCGCCGCCAAGGCAAAGGCGGCGCCGGTCAGGTTAGAGCGCTGAACGGTGGCGGTGGTCATGAAAATCCACGGTTGTTGTTTACCCGCGTCACCAAAGGCCACGACCCTCGCATTGTAAACCCCCGAGGGTTCTCTTGAGGCAATCGCAGGCCAAAAGGAAGGATTGAGTATTTGTGGAACGATGAAAGAAGCGGGTGTCGGAAGGGTGGCTTTTGCTCGTTGCGGTCTTTGCCCCACGCGCAATCAAGGCCGCCGCTCATCGCCGGACTGCGGCCCTGGGACGCGCGGCTTTGCGAGCGACCGCTTCACCCATACAGCCGACCTTTATCCGCCTGATTGCTTGGCGGTGCGCAGGGCACGTTCAAGGGCATCGAGAAAGCGCGAGCGGTCGGCCTTGGTAAACCCCTTGCCGCCGCCTTGGCGAAACGGATCGGCGGCGCGCAGGTCGGTCATGAGATCACGGGTGGCCAGCACGTTGCCGATATTGGCCTGTGTCAGAGGCTCGCCGTTGTGCTTGAGCACCTGCGCCCCCGCCTCGACGCATTTGGCCGCGAGGGGGATATCGCCGGTGATCACCACGTCGCCGGGGCCGACGCGCTCTGCGATCCACATGTCGGCGACATCGGGACCGTCGGGCACGATCACCGTCTCGACAAGCGGGTTCTGCGAGGGGCGCAAACCGCCGTTCGAGACGACAAACATCTGCGCGCGATGCCGGGTGCCGACCTTTTCAACCTCGGCCTTGACCGGGCAGGCATCGGCATCGACATAGATGCTCATTTCTTTGCCTTGCTGGCTTTGGCCGCGCCGCGGTCAAGCTTGTATTCCTCGGGGATCGGCATGCGGTTGAAAGCATCAAGACCGGCGATCTTATAGGCCTCGGCAAGCGTCGGATAGTTGAACGTGTTCTGCACGAAGTAATCCACCGTGCCCTTGAGGTTCAGCACCGCCTGCGCAATGTGGATAAGCTCGGTCGCGCCCTCGCCAACGATCTGCACGCCCAAAACCCGCCGCGTCTTGAGCGAAAACAGCATCTTGAGCATGCCATGTTCCAAGCCCATGATATGCCCGCGTGACGTCTCGCGAAAGCGCGCGACGCCAACCTCGTAGGGAATGCCGCGTTCCTGCATTTCCTCTTCGGACATGCCGCAGGTCGAAATCTCGGGGACCGAATAGATTCCGTAGGGAAACCAGGGGCTTTCCGGCAAGGTGGGCGTTTCAAGCGCATGACACCCGGCCACGCGCCCCTGTTGCACCGAGGTCGAGGCCAGCGAGGGGTGACCGATCACGTCGCCCGCAGCATAGATGTGCGGCACGTTGGTCTGATAGGTTTTGCGATCAACCTCAAGCCGTCCGCGATGGTCGGTTTCAAGCCCGGCGGCGGCAACATCAAGGCCTTCGGTTGCGCCCATCCGCCCGGCGGCAAAAAGCAACATCTCGGCGCGGACATGACGGCCATTGGCAAGGCTGACCTCGATGTGATCGCCCGCGTCCTCAATCGTTTCGATGGCGGATCCAAGCCGTAGATCGACACCATTCTCGCGAATTTGATGGGTGAAATCCTGAATGAGCGCGGTGTCGATGAAATCGAGGAAGGTCTCGCGCGGCTCAATCAGGGTCACGCGGACATCAAGCGCCGAGAACATGGTGGCATATTCCACCCCGATTACCCCGGCACCGACCACGATCAGGCTGCGCGGGATCTGGGCAAGTTCGAGAAACTCGTCGCTGTCTACCACGGTACGCCCGTTGAAGGGCACGTTGTCGGGCCGATAGGTCTTGGTGCCGGTGGAAATCAGAAACCGTTCAGCGGTGAGCCGCGTGACATCGCCCGCCTCGGTGGCGACATCCACGGTATGCGGATCGACAAAGCGCGCCAGCCCATGCAACGTGTCGACATGGTTGCGGTTGAACTGATGCTCAAGCACGTCAACCTCGTGATCAAGCGTCATGTGCAGCCGCGCCTTGAGATCCTCGGCGCCGATGTCATCCTTGACCCGATAGGCACGGCCATAAAAGCTGCGCTCGCGCCAGCCCGAAAGGTTCAGAACCGTCTCGCGCAGGGTCTTGGAGGGGATCGTACCGGTATGCACCGAGACCCCGCCGAGCCTGTCCTTGCGGTCGATGACAAGCACGCGGCGCTTGAGCTTGCCGGCCTGAATGGCAGCCGCGCGCCCCGCCGGGCCAGAGCCGATGATGATCAGGTCATAATGGCTCATGGTTTAACCTGCATAAAGCGCCTCGGCGTGGAACGACACGTGATCCTCCATGAAACTCGACATGAAGAAATAGCTGTGATCATAGCCCTTTTGCATCCGGATCGCGCCCTCTTGGCGGCGCGCAAAGGCGGCCTCGGCAAGGGTTTCGGGGCGCAGCAGGTCAAGGAACTGATCATTGGTGCCGGTATCCACAAGAACCGGCCCGTCAAAGCCGACCTCGCGCATCAGGGTGCTGGCGTCGTGGGCGGCCCATTTGCTTTCATCGGCGCCAAGATAGGCGGTGAACTGTTTGCGGCCCCAATCGCTTGCGGTGGGGTTGCAGATCGGCGCAAAGGCCGAGACGGAACGGTAACGCCCGGCGAGGCCCATCGCTAGGGTAAGCGCGCCATGCCCCCCCATCGAATGGCCGGTGATCGACTGACGCTCGCCGTCAATCGCGAAATTCTCGGTGATCAGCGCGGGCAGTTCTTCGGCAATGTAATCCCACATCTTGAAATGCGGCGCCCAGGGGTCTTGCGTGGCATTCACGTAAAACCCGGCGCCTTGCCCAAGATCATAGGCCTCGTCATTGGCAACGCCCTCGCCCCGCGGGCTTGTGTCGGGAAAGACAAGCGCGATGCCCTGCTCTGCGGCCCAGCCCTGTGCGCCGGCCTTGGTCATGGCATTTTCATGGGTGCAGGTCAGCCCCGAGAGATACCAAAGCACCGGCACCGGGCCATCCTTGGCCTCTTGCGGCAGGAAGAGGCCAAAGGTCATATCGCCACCGCAGGCCTTGGAGGAATGAGAATAAACCCCCTGAATGCCCCCAAAGCAGGTGTTCTCCGAAACCGTTTGCATGCGTCTCTCCTTTACCATCTTGAGCAGTGTTCAATAAAGCTGGTTCACCCAGCCGATCACAAGCGACACTGTAACGATTGCCGCCGTCGTGGAAATCAGAATCGAGGCCGAGACCCGTTTGGGCGCGACCCCGTAATGCTGGGCCAGCATATAGACATTGCCCGCCACCGGCAGGCTTGCGGCCGCAATCATCACGGCAGCTGCATAGGGCTCGACCCGGAACAGAACCAGCGCCGAAAGCGCCACAAAGCCCGGGTGCAGCACCAGTTTGCAGAACGACAACCAGCCCGAAATCGTCGCGCGTTCAGCCGATTTCGAGGCCAATGATGCGCCAATTGCGAACAGGGCGCCGGGTGTCGCCGCGCCACCCAGAATGGCCACGAAATCGTTCATCGGGTCCGGGATCGGAATGCGCAGGCCCGACCATGTGAGGCCCAGAACAATCGACACGATCATCGGATTTTTCAAAAGGCCAAGGCCAACCGTGCGCAGGATGCCAAGGCTCATCCGGCCATCGCGCGACCCGGTGATCAGGATCACCACAAGCGAGCCAAAAACGATCAGGTCAACCGCAAGAACGATCATCACCGGGCCAATCGCCGCCTCGCCCATCAGCATGGCCAGCATCGGCACCCCGAGAAAGCCGACATTGCCGATCACCGCGCATTGCGCCTCGATGGCGACTTCCTGAATGCTGATCCGGCGCAACAGGGCGACCATGGTGGCGATGCCATAGACAAATCCGGTGGCCCAGAGATAGGCCATCACGAAATTCCAATCCAGGACATCCGCCAGCGTCAAGTTCGCCGAAAACCGGAACAGCATCGCCGAAAGCGCAAAGTAGAACACGAATTTCGTAAGCCATGCGGTGGCCACTTCGGGGAAAAAGCCGCTTCGCCCGGCGCCGTATCCCAGCCCGATGATCAAAAAGAACGGAAGTGTCTGGAGGAATACACTCAGCATGCGCGTTTGGTAGCAGGTTCCGGGCCAAGGTCAATCGGCCCTGAGCCATGGGGCATCAGACCAAAGGCCTAGCCGCTCCCGATAAGCACACCCGCCGCAAAGACCAAGGCGCCACCAAGCACCACCTGAAAGGCGGCGCGGAAAAATGGTGTGTCCATGAACTTGTTCTGAATCCAGGCAATCGCCCAAAGCTCGATAAAGACAACAACAAAGGCGACGATTGTAGCAGTCCAGAAATCCGGGATCAGGTAGGGCAAGGCATGGCCAAGCCCGCCAAGCGTGGTCATGATCCCGGCCGCAAAGCCGCGTTTTATCGGGCTACCGCGTCCAGACAATTCACCGTCGTCACTGGCAGCCTCGGTAAAGCCCATCGAAATGCCCGCGCCCACACTGGCCGCAAGGCCGACGAGGAAGGTGGTCCAGGTGTCTTGGGTGGCAAAAGCGGTGGCAAAGATCGGCGCGAGCGTCGACACAGAGCCATCCATCAGACCGGCAAGCCCCGGCTGTACCCAGGTCAGAAGAAAGGCGCGTTTCGAGGTGCGCTCTTCTGCGGCAAGCGAATCCTCGTCAAGGTGCTCGGCCTCAAGTTCGCCCGCGCGGGCCTGATGCCCGGCCTCGGCGGCGGCGAGATCGCCAAGCAATCTGCGGGTATCGGCATCGGTCGTGCGATGCGCCGCCTTGATGTAAAACGCCTCGGCGTCGCGCTCCATCCCTTCGGCCTCGGCGCGAATACGCTCGATTCCGAGGTTTTCGATAAGCCAGACCGGGCGGCGGGCATAAAACCCGGCAACATGCTCGCGCCGGATAAGCGGGATCACGTCACCGAAACGCTTGGAATGCAGGTCGATCAGGCGCTTTCGATGTTCGTCTTCTTCGGCGGCCATGCCATCGAAGACCTTGGCGGTATCGGGATATTCGCCGCGCAACAACTCGCCATAGCTTCGATAGATACGCGCGTCGTCTTCTTCCGACGAAATGGCGAGCGCCAGAATTTCCTGTTCTGACAAATCCTTGAAACGTCGACGTGACGGGATACCGGGAATCATGACTGCCTCTTACCTTAGAATGGTTCTAATGTACTCTAGCCGCTGGCCGCTTCAAGCGCAAAGCGTCCGGGTGTCGCGCACAATCTAAACCGATTAGTTTATTTTTTACTTGAAAAGTAAACTAAACCGTTTAGATATGATTCTGAACCAAACAGTTCACTTTTGGAGAACGACATGAAACAGATCGTCACCGCAATCGCTCTCTCGCTTTCTCTGGCCGCCTCGCCGATTCTGGCCTTTGGCATCGACATGAGCACGCTCACGCCCGTTCTGACCTATCCCGATCCTGCGCCCGCGCCGGTGACCCAAGGCAACAGCGGCATTAATAAATGACGTCTCGCGACCACAGGTCACCGCGAACCTGCAAGGGTGGCCTGTGATTTCCGCGCCTCTGCGCGGATGTGCTTGCGATCCAGCCGTCAGGGCGACTAAACTAGCCCTCTTACCGGGAGGGGCTTTATGTCGGCAATGGCCGCAGAAATCAAAAAAGGGCGCAAGTTTGATCAAGTGCTCGAAGGGGCACGGCACGTCTTCATGCGTGATGGTTTCGAGGGCGCAAGCGTTGATGACATCGCACGCGAGGCGCAGGTGTCAAAGGCCACGCTCTATAGCTATTTCCCGGACAAACGCCTGCTGTTCTCTGAGGTGGCGCGGATCGAATGCAACCGCCAGGCCGAAGAGGCGCTGCGCGAATTTGATCTGAACGCCCCCTGCGCCGTCACCCTGCGCGATATCGCGGATCGTGTCGTGCGGTTTTTCCTGTCGGATTTCGGCATTCAGGTTTACCGGATCAGCGTTTCTGAATCCCACCGCTTTCCCGAGCTTGGCAAACGGTTTTATGCCTCAGGGCCGGAATTGCTGCGCGAGCGGCTTGGCATGGTCATGGGCCACTACGTGGAAACCGGCGCGCTCAAGATCGACGATATGGATCTTGCGGCGGAACAGTTTTGCGAACTCTGCAAATGCGATATTTTCGTGCGCTGCCTTTGCGGGCTTTGCAACGCTCCGAAAGAGGGCGATATCGACCGCGTGGTCACTGGCGTTGTTGACATGTTCATGGCGCGCTACGGCGTCTGAGCGCCCGCCGCCGGGTCATGCGGTCAGAAACCGGGGGCCCAAGGACAACTTGCGGAATTGTTCTGGCTCAAGGCGCGCGGCACTGCGGTGACGTAGGATTGCCAAGTCCTGCATACCGAGCCGAAGAAACCCATGAAGCCTCTCTTTTTGATCCTCGTTTATCTCGGCGTCGTCGCGCTGCCGCTGGTGCTCTCTTTTCTGACCGGCGGGCCGTCGCGCCCGGTGTATCAAGAGCTTGCCTCGGGCCTTGGCATTCTCGCCTTTTCGATGATCCTCGCAGAGTTTGTTCTTTCCGGCCGTTTCAGGAAGATTTCGCATGGCGTCGGGATGGATGTGACCATGCGGTTTCATCAGATCATGGCGCGCACGGCTCTGATCTTTGCGCTGCTGCATCCGTTCTTGTATCGCGCTACGCCGTCCGGGGGGCCACGACCCTGGGACCCGACCGGCCAGCTTACGCTCACCACTGATATTGCCGACCTGTCCAGTGGCATTGCCGCGTTCCTCATTCTTCCAAGTCTTGTTTTTCTGGCGATCGGGCGCACCAAGCTTGACCATAAATACGAGGTGTGGCGGCTGATGCATGGGATCGGTGCCGTTTTGATCGCACTGCTTTTGTTGCATCACGCCACCCATGCGGGCCGCTATGGGTCTCTGCCGGTGATGAGTTGGATCTGGCTGGTGATGACCGGGCTGGCGGTTGGATCACTTTTCTATGTCTACCTGATCGTGCCGTTTCAGGGTCGCAGGCAGGCATGGCGCGTCGCCTCTGTGACGCGGTTGACGCCCAAGCAGTGGGAACTGACCCTCGCACCCGATGCGCATTCGGGGCTTGCCTACAAGGCCGGGCAATTTGTCTGGCTGACGGTCGGGCACAGCCCGTTCTCGATCAACGAACACCCGTTTTCTATCTGCTCGGCGCCGTCGGGCGGACCAGAGGTTTCCTTCATGATCAAGGAGCTTGGCGACTTTACGCGCGGGGTTGGTGACATAAAGCCGGGCACGATCGCCTATCTTGACGGCCCCTATGGAAGTCTCGCGATTGAAGGGCGCACCGAACCCGGCGTCGCGTTGATTGCCGGCGGTGTCGGCCTCGCGCCGCTTCTGGGTATTCTCAGGCAGATGCGCCTTACGGGTGATCCGCGCAAGCTCAGGCTTGTCTATGGCAATAGGAAAGCCGACCAGATTGCCTTTCGCGACGAGCTTGGTGTGGCGGATGTCACCTATGTCCTGTCAGAGCCACCAGAGGGATGGACGGGCGAGACGGGTTTCATCGACGGCGCGCTTCTGGACCGGGTTTTTGCGCCGCAGGAATTCAAGGACTGGCTGTTCGTGGTCTGTGGGCCGACGGTGATGATGGACATCGTAGAAACCCATTTGATCAAGCGGGGCACGCCCGCTGATCGCATCCTGTCGGAGCGGTTCGATTATGATTAATCCGTTCAAAAAGATGACCCTGCGGCGCCGGGTAGGCATCGTGATCTTGGTGGTGAATCTCTGCCTGTGTCTGGCTGTGATCGCCTTTGCGCTGCGCTGAATGCCAGTGTGAGGCAAAGCAAAAGGGCGCCCGGTTGGGGGCGCCCTTTGTGTTCTATCAGGTTGGACCGCTTAGCCCGGGCTAAGCCCGCGCAGACGCTCGGAGCGGCGGCGCAGGTATTCCAGCGTGGTCAGCAGACAGATCGAGATCACCACAAGGATGGTCGCAACCGCAAGGATGGTCGGGCTGATCTGTTCGCGCAGGCCGGTGAACATCCGCCAAGGCAGGGTTTGCTGATTGGCCGAGCCGACGAAAAGCACCACGACAACCTCGTCAAACGAAGTGATAAAGGCAAACAACCCGCCAGAGATCACGCCGGGCAGGATCAGAGGCATCTGTACCCGGAAGAAGGTGGTCAGGGGATCAGCGCCCATATTCGCCGCCGCACGTGTTAGCGAGCGGTCAAAGCCCACAAGCGTCGCGGTCACGGTGATGATCACGAAGGGAATGCCAAGCGCGGCATGCGCCAGAACAACACCCATATAGGTGCCCTGCAGGCCAACGCGGCTATAGAAAAAGTACATGCCCGCCGCCGAGATGATCAGCGGAACGATCATCGGTGAAATCAGGATCGCCATAATGGCGCGGCGGAACGGCACATGCGGCTGGCTAAGGCCGATTGCCGCCAGCGTGCCAAAGCCCACCGACAGGACCGTCGCCATCGGTGCGATGGCCAGCGAATTGCGCAGCGCCTGCTGCCAGCCGGTCGAGGTGAAGAAATCCTCATAATGCTTGAGGCTGTAACCGGCGGGATCAAACCGCAACATTTCGGGCGTGAAGGTAAAGAAATCCTGGGCGTTGAAGCTAAGCGGCATGACCACAAGAATGGGTGTGATCAGAAAGACAAAGATCGTGCCGCAGATGACCCGGAAGGTATAATGCCAGAGCACCTGACCAGAGGTCAGATAGGGCGCAAGGTTGGCGCGATACCGGCCTTCGCCGATCCAGAAGATGAACCAGGAAAAGAACCATCCGGACAGCGCGCCAAGCACCAACCCCGGAAGCCCGGCCACAAGCCATCCCACCACGATAAAGAGGACGATCATTCCCATGCGAGTGGTCTTTTCCATGCCAAGGCCAAGCACCCTGAGCGCGATCAGGGAAAGCGCCATCAAGGCGATTGCGCCAATCACGATGCCCATAAGGCCAGAGCCATGCGCCGTACCGACAAACAGCCCCGCAAAGGCCCCCGCCGCGCCGACCATCGGCAAGGTGAAGGACAGGGGTTTCGTTTCAACCGGTGTAAGAGTGAATCCGCTCATTTTTCTTTACCCCAGCTTCACGTTGTCGATGCCGACGATCTTGTCGTAGGCGTAGTAGAGAACCATCACCACCGCGAGCAGGATAGAGCCCAAAGCAGCGCCAAGACCCCAGTTGAGCGATGACGAAATGTGATAGGCGATCCGGTTCGAAATGAACGTCCCGGTGGTGCCGCCGACGATTTCGGGCGTGATGTAATAGCCGATCGCGAGGATGAACACGAGAATGCTGCCCGCGCCGATGCCCGGCACAGATTGCGGGAAATAGACCCGCCAGAACGCTGTCCAGTTATTGGCCCCAAGCGATTTGGCCGCGCGCAGATAGGTCTGCGGGATGGTCTGCATCACCGAATACATCGGCAGGATCATGAAGGGCAAAAGGATATGCGTCATCGCGACGATCGTGCCGAACTGGTTGTTGATCATCACAAGCCGACTTTCATCGGCCACAAGCCCAAGCCAGACCAGCACATCGTTGATCACCCCCTGTTGTTGCAGCATGATTTTCCAGGCACTGGTTCGCACCAGAAGCGATGTCCAGAATGGCAGCAGAACAAGGATCATCAACAGGTTGGCCGAGCGCGCCGGCAGGTTCGCCATGATCCAGGCAATCGGATAGCCAAGCGCGATACAGCTAAAGGTGATCACCATCGACATGAACATCGTGCGCTTGAACAGGATGCCATAAATCCGCTCGTCCTCGGACCGCAGGGCGATGCCATTCGGCGTTTTTTCCATATCAATGGCATTGAGGAAATAGCCGGTGGTATAGGGCGGTGAATAGGCCTTGATCACCTGCCAGTATTCGGTGCGAAGCCAGTCCTTGTTGCTCTCGGCAAAGGCGGCCTTCATGTCAACCGGAGGAAGGGTGTCGATCTGGGCGGCGGCATCGCGCAATTCCTGTGCGCCGGGGCCCTGATAATCTGCAAGCGCCGCCACCGTGGCGGGCTCGGCAAGGTCAAGCGCAAGCGCCGGATAGACGGCCTCCCACGGGTCTTCTTCGGCAACGACATCGTTCTTCATGAAAAAGGTAAAGGCGGCAAAAGCGGTATAGGCCCGCGTGGTGTTGGGCAGGATTTTGTAAATCTCGGCGCCGGGAACAAAGCCGATCTCACCTTTGAACGTCGTGGTTTCGAGCATTTCGAGACGCCCGATCTGGTTCGACAAAAGCTTTGTGTTACCCTCGGCCCCCTGGCCTCCGGACATCATCTCATACCAGAATGCGCCCTCGTCAAAGGCCGGGTTCAGTTTCTTGAAGGCTTTCTGGTAAACCTTGCCCATGTCATCAACATCACGGCCGGTGGTGCGGAACATCGAGGAGATACCGCTTTCCTCATAGTTCAGACGCGACCCAAGCTTGGTGTGCTCCTTGCCTTCGGCGGCAAAGAACAGGTCAAAGAACAGCGCACGATAAACCCTCTCGTCCGGCGTGCCGGTGCCATCCCAATCGCGCAGCTCTTCCACCGTCATCGGCAGGGTTTTTCCGGTGATCTGGTTTTCGACCGAGCGAAACAACATGTCCGCAATGGGCGCGATGAACGTCAGCAGCACAAAGAGCAGCAGCGGCGCAATAAGCGCCAGGGCCCGCAATTTCTGCGCTCGAAGGGCGCGTCGCAGGCTGCGTTTCAGCGGCGTGCCATCCGCGGCAAGAACCGGGCCGGTGTGGGTTGTATCGCTCATGTCATCCCCGTCGGACAGTAGTGTTTATAAAAACCGGGTCTTTTGCCCGGCATGGGGTGGAAGGGGCCGATCCGGCCCCCTCCTGTTTGTGTTGGCAAGACTTATTGCACCAGCCACGCCTGGAATTTTGCATCCAGATCGTCACGGTTGTCTGCCCACCATTCGTAGTCATAGATGTGCACATTCGACGCGTTTGCCGGATCGGTCGGCATATGCGGCGCCATGTCGATGCCCAGATCCGCGTGCTTGCCAACCAGCGGCGCCGAAGACGCGCGTGCCGGGCCGTACGAGATATAGGCGGCCTGATCTGCAAGACGCTGAGTGTCGGTGGCGAACTTGAGGAAGTCCATCACGCGCGCCAGACGGTCCGCGGGCAGACCAGCGGGAACGATCCAGCCGTCAAGATCGAACGACTGCATATCCCACATCATGGCAATCGGCTGACCCTGCTCGGCAATCGCCGAGAACAGACGACCGTTGTAGGTCGAGCCCATGAACACTTCGCCATCGGCCAGAAGCTGGGGCGTTTCGGCACCGGCCGACCACCAGACAACCTGATCCTTGATGGTGTCGAGCTTGGCCAGAGCCTTCTCTACACCGGCATCTGTACCAAGGGTCGGATAGATGTCTTCCTTGGCGACGCCATCGCAGTACAGAGCCCATTCCATGTTGTCGATCGGGCGCTTTTGCAGCGACCGCTTGCCGGGGTACTTGGCAAGGTCGAACACGTCGCAAACGCTGGTCGGGGGCTCTACACCCGCAGGCACGAGATCGGTACGATAGCCGAATGTGGTCGAGTAAACGATTTGCGGCACGAAGCAATCGCTGACGATCAGATCGCCAAAGTCGTCGCTGGCAGAGGTGCCATCGGGCGCGGCGGCCAGATCTTCGTCGTGGTCAAGCTCCATCGCCAGACCTTCGTCGCACAGACGCATGGCGTCGGACGCAACTACGTCGACCAGATCCCAGGTGACGTTGCCGGCTTCGTTCATCGCGCGGAGCTTGGCAACGGCCTCGGCCGAGCTCTCGTCCCAGGTTGCGCTGACGCCTGCGTTGTTCGCAAGGTAAGGATCGACATAGGCCTTGTTCTGGCTCGCCTGATAGGCACCACCCCAGGATACAAGCGTCATGCTGTCGGCCATATCCTGTGCAGTCACCGCTGTGCCTGCAACGACTGTGAGAGCCGTGGTAGCAAGCAGAGTTTTCGTGAGTTTCATAAACATACTCCCAGTTTATTCTTAGTCCCGTTGTTCTGTAAATGGGCCCCCGTGCTACGGGTAAAACTTCCGAAGGCCTCGCTCAACCCGCGCCGCGCCCCATGAGGCACGACGCGAATAAGGTTATGCGTCTGGCGCATCCAGCGCCCGGCAATCTTCTGCAAGCCAGCCGATCTCGATCATCTCGCCCGGTTTCAGGCGGCGTTGATCGGGGGCATTGCGGGTTTTGATGATGAAATCGTCACGCCCGGCCACCTTGAGGCGCGTGCGGAAGATATCCCCCATATAGATAAACTCGGCCACTTCGGCCTTGAGTGTATGGGCATCAGGGCTAAGGCGGTCGCGGTTGAACTCAACCCGCTCGGGGCGGATCGAAATCAGCGTGCGATCGCCCGCCTTTTCAACGTTCACCGGCGTGGCATCAATCACGTCGCCATTGTCGAGCTTCACAAGAGCGCGGCCGCCCTTAATCTCTTGAACGGTGCCGGCAAGCGTGTTGTTCTCGCCGATGAACTGGGCCACGAAACTGTTTTGCGGGCTTTCATAAAGCTCATCCGGCGGGGCCAGCTGTTGAATGCGGCCATCGTTGAACACGGCAACCCGGTCTGACATGGTCAGCGCCTCGGTCTGGTCGTGGGTCACGTAAACCGTGGTAATGCCAAGCTCGTGCGCAAGGTGGGTGATCTCGAATTGCATCTTTTCGCGCAGCTGCTTGTCGAGCGCGCCAAGCGGTTCGTCCATCAAGACCAGTTCGGGTTCGAACACCAAGGCGCGGGCAAGCGCGACGCGCTGTTGCTGACCACCGGACAACTGTGCCGGACGACGCCCGCCAAAGGCGCCCATCTCGACCATCTCAAGCGCGCGCTTGACCTTGGCCTCGCGGTCGGACTTGCCGATCTTGCGCACCTCAAGCGGAAAGCTGAGGTTCTCGGCAATCGTCATGTGCGGGAAAAGCGCATAGTTCTGAAACACCATGCCAATGCCGCGTTTGTGCGGCGGGATGTTGTTGATGCTGATCCCGTCAAGCTTGATCTCGCCATGGGTGGCGGTCTCGAATCCGGCCAGCATCATCAGGCAGGTGGTCTTGCCAGACCCGGAGGGCCCAAGCATTGTCAGAAATTCGCCCTTGGGCAAGGAAAGGTTCAGATCCTTGACGACCAAAGTCTCGCCGTCATAGCTCTTTTGCACGCGTTCAAAAGCAACGAATGCATCGTTGTTCCCAGTATTGGCCAAGTTCGGCTCCCTGTTATTATTTCGCGGAGTCCCCCGCGTTCGGTCGAAACTAAAACGACAATCGCCCTTTGTTGCAAGTCGATTGCGTCACTTTTTTCCGGAATCCGACCACCGCAGGTCAAAACGACCATATCTGGAACAATAAAAGACGATTTTCCCGTGACTCGCGGATATTCGACCGGGGCACGCACATCTTTAACGCGAACCCCGGCCCATTCTTTGCAAGAGACTCAGTCTAGCCAAGAACCGTTTTGACGGCTTTGGCGGTCTTGGTGACCACCTCATCGGCCTCGGCACGGGTCAGACAGAAGGGCGGCGCGAATCCAAGGATATCGCCCTGCGGCATGGCGCGGGCAATCACCGCGTCTGCGCCAAGAGCGGCGGCAACCTGTGGGCCGATCTTGTCTGCGGCATCAAAGAAGGTGCGGCTGTCGCGGTCTTTCACGAACTCGACCGCGCAGAGCATGCCCTCACCCCGGACCTCGCCGACATTGGCGTGATCGCCAAGCGCCTCGGTCATGGTCTTGTTGAGGTAGCTACCGACATCACGGTTGTTGGCAATCAGGTCGAGTTCATCCAGAAGCTTGAGGTTGGCAACACCCGCCGCCGCACCAATCGGATGCGCCGAATAGGTCCAGCCATGGCCAATCGGGCCGTTTTCATCGGTGCCCTGTTCAAGCACTTTCCACATCTTCTCGCCGACAATCGACCCCGAGAGCGGCGCATAGGCCGAGGTCAGGCCCTTTGCGATGGTGATAAGGTCGGCCTCAAGCCCATAGTGATCGGAGCCGAACATCGTGCCAAGGCGGCCAAAGCCGGTAACGACCTCGTCCACCACAAGCAGGATATCGTGCTTCTTTAGAACCTCCTGGATCGCGGCCCAATAGCCTGCGGGCGGCGGCACGATGCCCCCGGTGCCAAGAACCGGCTCGCCGATGAAGGCGGCAATCGTGTCGGCACCTTCGCGTTCGATCAGCGCCTCAAGCTCGGCCACGCAATGGGCGGTGAACTGCTCCTCGGACTGACCAAGATCGGCGCGGCGGAAATAATAGGGCGCCTCGGTATGGACCACCTGCGACAGCGGCAGATCGAATTTCTTGTGAAACAGCTCAAGCCCGGTGAGCGAGCCGGTCACAAGACCCGAGCCGTGATAGCCACGCCAGCGACTGATGATCTTTTTCTTTTCGGGGCGGCCAAGGATGTTGTTGTAATACCAGATCAGCTTGACGTTGGTCTCGTTGGCATCCGATCCGCTCTGGCCGAAATAGACCTTCGACATGTTCGAAGGCGCACGATCAAGGATCATCTTTGAAAGAGTGATGCTCGCCTCGGTGCCATGGCCGACATATGAGTGATAATAGGCAAGCTCCTTGGCCTGCGCGGCGATGGCATCGGCAATATCCTGACGGCCATAACCGACGTTGACACAGTAAAGCCCGGCAAAGGCGTCCAGCATCTTGTTGCCGTCGCGATCCTCGATATGGCAATTGGTGCCGGTCTTGATCACCCGATGGGTAAGCTCGCCGCGCGCGAATTGCGCCAGATGGGTTGAGGGGTGGAAAAAGTTGTCGCGATCCCACTCCGCCAGTTGGTCATTTCTCAGCATGTTTGTTCCTTTCGATCCTTTGTGTCGGGGTCCGGAAATTTCAAAAATTTCCGGACAAAAATCTTTCCAAGATTTTGGTCTGGCTAAGCCCAGTCGCGACAGACGTATTTCATTTCCATAAATTCTTCCATCCCACGCCGCGCCCCTTCGCGGCCCAACCCCGATTGCTTGACCCCACCAAAGGGAATCGGCGCGCCGGTCACCTTAGTGCGGTTCACCGCCACCATCCCGAATTGAAGCGCCCGCGACATCCGGTAAATCCGGCGCGGATCAAGACTGTGGAGATAGGCGATTAGCCCGTACTCGGTGGCATTGGCGCGGGCAATCACCTCGTCCTCGGTATCAAACGGCGTGATCGCCGCCACTGGACCAAAGGTTTCGTCACGCATAATCGCGGCGGCGTCGGGCACATCGGTCAAGACCGTCGGCTGATAAAACAGCGGCCCCAGAGCATCGCGTTGTCCACCACAGCCAAGCCTGGCTCCATGTTCAAGCGCGTCCTTTACCTGCTCTTCCTGCTTTTGCACGGCGGCCTCGTTCATCAGCGGGCCAAGGTCGGGGTCATCCAACCCGACCCCCAGGCTCAACGCTTTGGTCACTGCGATGAAGCGCTCACAAAACGGCTCGTAAATCGCGCGTTCCACGTAAATCCGGTTCGCGCCAAGACAATCCTGCCCCGAGGTGGCGAATTTCGCCTTGATGGTTTCGGCAACCGCGCTGTCGATATCCGATCCCTTGAACACGATCACCGGTGCATGCCCGCCAAGTTCCATCACCAGCTTTTTCACCGTGCCCGCGCATTGGCGATACAAAAGCTGGCCGATATTGGTTGACCCGGTAAAGGACAGAACCCGCACGCGGGCGTCTTGGGTCCAGGGTTCGACCACGGTGGGGGCATGGCCCGTGACCACGTTGAACACCCCCGTCGGCACGCCCGCACGCTCGGCCAATTCGGCCAGGGCAAGCGCCGAATAGGGGGTTTCGCCGCTTGGATGCGCCACCACGGTGCATCCCGCCGCCATTGCCGCCGCCGCCTTGCGTGTGAGCATCGCCGCCGGAAAGTTCCACGGTGTGATGAGGGCGGCAACGCCCACCGGCTCAAGCCACAATTCAACCTCGGCGTCGGGAAGATGGCTCGTGACCCCCTCGATATTCGGGCGCTTTGATTCCTCGGCGTAATAGTCGACAAAGCTCGCAGCATAGTCGATCTCGCCGCGCGCCTCGGAGAGGGGTTTGCCCTGTTCAAGCACCATGATGCGGGCCAGGTCTTCCTTGTGCTTGATCATCAACTCGAACCACCGGCGCAGTACCGCCGAACGCTCTTGCGGCAGGGTCATGCCCCAGGTGGCAAAGGCCTCCTGTGCGGCGTCCACCGCCGTGCGTGCCTGTGCCGCGCTCATGCTGGCCACCTCGCCAAGCAAGGCACCATCGGCCGGGTTGGTCACGCTCAGGGTTTCGTTGCCGTCCCCGGCCACCCACTTTCCGTTCACATAGGAAAAGTGACGCACAAGCCGCGTATCGGTGATCCCGTGACGGGTCCAGTTTGCTGAATCTGACATGCCTTGCCCTCCTTTGCGCCAATGAATGCACTGGTACGGCAAGTAACTGCGCCTGAAGTTGGGCGCCTCTGCAGATTAATCGCCTTTTTATAAGGGCATCAAAAGATGAATCATCCGCCAAACATATCCAGCGGCGGCAGGCGCGGCGATTTTACCGGCTTGGTCACAATATAGGTGAAATAGCGCGCAAGCCCGATCCGCGCCTCTAGCATGGCGTCGATCAGGCGCTGATAGGCGTCAATATCGCGGGCCACGATCTGCAAAAGATAGTCAAACCCGCCGCCAAGCGCCCAACATGCCGTCACCTCACCGTAGCGCATCACGCTGGCCTCGAAGGCCTGAAAGCTGGCCGGCGTGTGATCTGCCAATTCGGCGGCGACAAAGACCGTCACATGGGGCCCAAGCTTTTTCAGGCTGATCCGCGCGTTGTAACCCTCGATAATGCCACCCTCTTCAAGTCGGCGAAGCCGCTCCCAACAGGGGCTTGCCGAGAGGCCAACACGCGCGGCCAGATCGGCCTTTGTGATCCGGCCCTCATCGGCCAGAACCCGCAGAATTTCCAGATCGCGCGCGTCAAGTTTCATGGATCAGGCCGAGATCACGGTGCCGACCGTGCCATTCTTGAGCCGCTCGAACACATGCGTCGCAATCGCCGTATCCTGAACGCCGGTGCCGGTCAGATCGGCGATGGTGATATCGGCGTCGCTGCGCCGCCCGCGGGCGCGCCCGGTAATGACATCGCCCAACTCGGACGGCGTGCCCTTGTCCCAAATGCCCGCAGCAATCGCGCTGCGCAATTCGCCAAGCTTTTCGGCCTGCGCAGCCCGGTCGGCGACGTAAAGATCCGCCTTGATCAACGCCTCTGGCTCGATCTCGTTCTTGCCGTCCTGATCCGATCCCATGGCGGTGATGTGCAATTCGGGGTGAAGCCAACGCGCCTTGACAATCGGGTCGCGCGCCGGAGTTGTGGTGACCACAAGCTGACTCGCCATCACAAGATCGCCGGGATGCGCGACAACGCGGGCTTCGCATTTCAGATCGCGCGCCAGATCATCGGCGCAGGCCTGTGCGTGGGCGGCGTCACGCCCCCAGACCAGCAAACGCTGAAACGGGCGCACGATATGCGCCGCCTTCATCTGAAGCCGCGCCTGAACACCGGTGCCGATCACACCCGCCGTATGCACCACGTCGGGCGCAAGATGGTGCGCCGCCACCGCCCCCGCCGCCGCCGTGCGCAAATCGGTAAGATAACCGTTGTCCAGAAACACCGCCTGCACCATGCCGGTTTTGGCCGAAAACAGCACCATCAAGCCATTCAGGCTTGGCAGGCCAAGCTTGGGATTGTCGAAAAAGCCGGGGCTGACCTTGATCGCGAAGCCGTCAAATCCGGGGATATAGGCGGTCTTTACATCGACCTCGCCATTCACATCGGCCAGCTCCATCGACATCACCGGCGGCATGATCACGCCGTCATCGGACAAGGCGGAAAAGGCTTTTTCAATCACGCGAATGGTGTCTTTGTTCAACGTGACGACACCGCGCAACTCGGCCTCGGTCACGACACGAATATCATGTGTCATATTTGACTCCGTTAATAACTTTATCGCCAAGGCGAATATCCTGCCCGGTCATCACGCGGGTAAACATATCCATATCCAGATTGCGACCCGTTACAATGGTGGCGGTCGGCCCGGTCAGTTTGACCTTGCCGGTCAACACGGCGGCCAGACCAACGACACAGGCACCCTCGGCCACGATCCGATCCTCGTAGTAAAGCACCTGCATGGCGCGATAAATCTCTTCCTCGCTGACAAGCACGATGTCATCGAGCAGATCACGGCACATCGGAAACGAAAGCCGGTTGTGCATGCCAATCCCGCCACCAAGGGAATCGGCAAGGCTTGGGTATTCTTCCACCTCCACCGGCTTGCCTGCCTTGATGCTCTGATGCATCGCGGCGCCGCGATCCATGGTGATGCCAATCACCCGGATACCCGGCTTGATCGCCTTGGCGGCCATGGCGACGCCTGCGGCAAGCCCACCGCCCGACAAGGGCACCAAAAGGGTGTCCAAATCCGGGCGCGCCGCCAGCATCTCAAGCCCGATGGTCGCCTGTCCGGCAATCACCAAGGGGTCATCAAAGGGCGAGATTTCGGTCAAACCCTCGTCGCGCACAAGCCTTTCAACCTCGGCCTGCGCGTCATCCTGGCTTTGGCCGATAATGCGCACTTCGGCGCCCAATGCACGAATGCCATCGACCTTGGCCTGCGGCACCAGCTCCGACATGCAGATCACCGCGCGCATGCCACGGGCGCGCGCCGCATAAGCCACACCGCGCCCGTGATTGCCAGTCGAACAACAGGTCACGCCTGCCGCCTCGCCAACCCCCGCCACGGCGTTCAGCGCACCGCGCAGTTTGAAGGCGCCGATCGGTTGCATATTTTCAAGCTTGAGCAGAAAATCCGCACCCGCCTGCACGCTCATATAGGGCGAAGGCACAAGTGGCGTGCCGTCCGCAAGCCCCCGGATAACCTGCGCCGCAGCATAAACATCGGCCAAAACAGGCTGCATTCGTCTCTCCTTTTCCGGCTCAGGCATACCTTGGGTCAGGCCATAGCCTAACGTCAACCGCGCGCGGGTCAGTTTCCTGAAAACGACATTTTATGGCGTATTTCTTGGGGCAACAGGGCGCTAAACCCCCAGTATGGGAGTGAAACTTAGCCATGGACCATGACATGATCGAAAAAGACCTGCCGTTTTCACCGCAAGAATTTCAGCGTCGCCTGGCCAAGACCCGCGCCGCGATGGAAAGCAAAGGGCTTGATGCGCTCTTTGTGACCGACCCGTCAAACCAGAACTGGCTGACCGGATATGACGGCTGGTCGTTTTATGTCCATCAAGGCGTTATCGTCCTGCCCGAGGCCGATCCGATCTGGTGGGGCCGCAATCAGGATGCCAATGGCGGCGTTCGTACCGTCTGGATGACCGATGATCGCGTGATGGGCTATGCCGACAATTACGTGCAATCCACCGAACGTCACCCGATGCAGGACCTCGCGGAACGCCTCACCGGGATGGGCCTTGCCGACAAACGCATCGGCGTAGAAATGGACAACTACTATTTCTCCGCCAAGGCAATGGAAGTGCTGCGCACGGAGCTGCCCGGCGCGACGTTCATCGACGCGACCGCGCTTGTGAACTGGCAACGCACTGTCAAATCCGAAGAAGAACTTGCCTTTATGCGCAAGGCCGCTGCGATCTCGGAAAAAATCGTCGATGGTCTGCTTGAACGGGTCGAGCCGGGCATTCCGAAGAATGAAATCGTCGCCGAGATCTTTCGTGACGGAATTCGCGGCGTTGACGGGGCCTGGGGCGATTACCCTGCAATCGTGCCTCTTCTGCCCTCTGGCTCTGACGCTGCGGCCCCCCACCTGACATGGAACGGACGCGAATTTGCCACTGGCGAGGCGACCTTCTTTGAAATTTCAGGCTGTTACCGACGCTACCATGCCCCGTTTTGCCGCACACTCTTTCTCGGCAAACCACCGCAATTCCTGCTCGATGCGGAAAAGGCACTGGTCGAGGGGCTAGAGGCGGGTCTTGAGGCGGCAAAAGCCGGCAACCGCGCCTGCGATATCGCCAATGCGCTTGCCGCACCGCTGGAGCGGGCAGGCATCGAACGCGGCGCGCGCTGCGGCTATCCAATCGGGTTGAGCTATCCGCCCGACTGGGGCGAACGCACCATCTCTCTGCGCGCCGAGGATGAAACCCTGCTGGAACCCGGCATGACCTTCCACTTCATGCCAGGTCTCTGGATGTCGGACTGGGGGCTGGAGATCACAGAATCCATTCTGATCAAAGAGACCGGCCCGGCCGAAACCTTCTGCAATCGTCCGCGCAAAATGTTCGTAAAATACTGAACCACTACCGGCTGGCGCCGGTAGGATCAGCGATGTGCTGTTCCAGGTACTGAAGATGGGGTGGTTGCCGCCCTCCCCTGACGGCATCGCAATGTGCCAAGATGGTGGTCTGTAGACCATCTAACGGAGAGGACGGCAAAATGAAGGATACAATGATTGGTGTAGATCTGGCGAAGAGTATTTTCCAGGTTCACGGGGCATTGCTGTCGGGGAAGGAACAATTCCGCAAAAAACTGACACGGCCCCAGTTCTGGAAATTCATGT
>NZ_FWFJ01000040.1 GCF_900172365.1 Roseovarius gaetbuli | reverse complement strand
TGTTCGTTGGATCACAGACCGGTGGTAAAGCTGCCGCCATTGCCTACACCTTGATCGAAACGGCCAAACTGAACGGTATCGATCCGCAAGCATGGCTCGCCGACACACTTGCCCGCATCCCAGACTACAAGATCAACCGCGTCGACGACCTGCTCCCATGGAAAACCGCGCCATAGGGGCGGTCAGACCGGACGCTTACACCGCTATTCGTCTAAGAAGAAGTCTTCATCAATGCGATGTAGTTCAAATACCTTCCGTACGCGAACGCCGACACCGCTCTCAATCATCAAGTCCACCAAACGATGCCCGTCGATGGTGATCACTCTGGCATTCACTGTCTTCAGATAATCTGCGTCGAAATTTGACGCTATCAGCCGAGCCTTCGTATCTCGCTCATCAATGAATAGTATTTGTGATTAGCGAATTTCTGGGCTCCACCCTCCTATGCAAACTCTTCGTCCATCGTGGCTTGTTGCGGTGTCAAAATAGAGTCCACCACATGCGACTTGGCTGCCGTCATGGCTGTGAGCATAACCTGGCTGAATGGCTGGACAAGCAAAGCATGAAGCATGTCCGTGGGGCACCATTTTACCCGCAGACCCAAGGCAAAATCGAGCGTTGGCACCAGACCATGAAGAACCGGGTCCTGTTGGAAAACTACTATCGGCCCGGCGACCTTGAGTGCCAGATCGGGGCATTCGTCGACTACTACAACAATCAGCCAACGCCGCTTGCAACATCAAAAACAAGCCGCATAATCAATCACACAAACGAGCCAGAGCCTCCAATGCTCAAGCCGCTCTGATGTCCCATTTTATATGACGACGGACACACTTATGAGATAGAGCATTTGGAGGACCACTCTAAGAAGCCTACACGCGAACTGCGTCCAGCAACCAGATCATCAGACACCGGCGCATGAGAACAACTTGTCGCGCACTTCTGCAAATCCATTTGCGGGAAACTTCGCGATAACCCTTCCTCTATTATCAAGCACATCGATTGTGTTCCTCACACCGGCAAACATCAGGAAAACGCCGAAGTTCTTCTTAAAATCAGGTACGCCAAAGCTGATCGCGAGCCCATCATACTGAGCCCTCCGCTCTGTGTAGCTTGATATTTCGACAGAAAGCCCAGCCGAGGCCGTTCTCTTGAGGAAATTCCACTTTTCAGAAGTCACCTGCACCCAAATGAAGTCGCGAAGACTCCCGTGTCGCCTGACGGTAGCATCCGAGGCAATGGCCAACTTTAAGCTAGCCGATGCTGACGTAAAGGCGGCAAGGCATACATTTTCGATCTGTTCATAACGACCGCTTGGAACCCGCATTTCCATGCGATCGACGCTGTAGAGGGTCCAACTCCCCTTTGTGTAGGTTTTTCTGTAACTCTCCGCCCAAACGTTGGTTGCGGCAAACACTGCGAGTATCGCCACTATAGCCTTCCACATCTACTTCAACCCCATTTTTTGCCATTTCAGGATAGGTCAACGTGATAAGTGGGCCTTGACCTATCGCAATCTTTGCAAAGTGCACATGGTTGACCGCACTTATATCTGTTGCTGTTTTGGCCGTTCCATCTGGCGTAGATGGCTATCCGTTGTTGCCAGCGAGATATCATATTTCCGCGAGTGCGACCGAGGGCATATTAGTTGGTCTGGATCCGAGAAACGAGGAGAGCTGGGGAACACCGGAGATTGGTCGAAATGGGCGCGATGCAACTGATAAAACTCCTGCAGTTTGGCCTCTACTCGTGTGCCGTAGCTGTGGGCAGCCATATATCGAGGGCTATGACGATCAAGTACGCATCTTGCCGAGCCCACCTCGCAATGGATCGTCTAAACGCATTGTTCTGCGACTTGGTAAAAGCGGAACAGCAGCAACAGACGACGTCACAGACGACATAGCGGAAGTTGACCTTGAATACCTGAACCCTTTCGATGGTCAAATCATGGATGGACCTGACGAGGGTGTGATGGCTCTGCAGCGTGCCAGCACGGAAGAAGATGATCGTGATCGCAAACCCTACCTGAAAGATCACGCCGACGCAGATGCGGATCCCCCAGAAAACGTCATCGTGTTCGATGAGGCGCAACGCGCATGGGATGCTGACACAGGTTTAAAGTTGCTCGGGCGGGCAAAATCAGAACCCGAACTTTTCATGGAAATCATGGGGCGTCTTCCCTGGGCGTGCCTCGTTTGCTTGGTTGGCTCAGGGCAGGAAATCAATCGAGGCGAAGGTGGGCTGGCGCTGTGGGGTGAAGGTTTATGCCTTCGGCCACGGTGCGCCGTTCTTTGCGCGGCTTACGTGTTTGCGCCAGAAGCCAGACCGACAACCGATCCGCATACGGATCAAGCTTGCTCGGTCGTGATGGCGTCTTGAACTTCGGCTCAACCGCGCCCTCGCGCAGATACTTCTTGATAGTGTTCCGAGACAGGCCCGTCCGCCGGGCTATCTCGCAAATTGGCATTTTGTCACGCAATGCCCAGCGTCGAATAACACTCAAAAATCCCATGTCGATCACTCCATGTCTCCCTGACCAAAACCGTCAGGGCAATGTGTCCACATGGGGCAATTCTCAGTGAAAATTTTGTAGGCTACCGGGTCAGTTCTCAACGGAAATCAACACCCGGTGCTACCGAAGTGGCTCGGCCCGGACGCACCGCGCCGCCCGCCATAAGCAGCTTCGATGTGCCGCTTGTCAGTTTCAGGGGCTTTGCGCTTGAAGAGGCGCGACAGCAGGGACATCAGTCAGCGACATCCAGAACTTCGATCAGTTCGCCAATCAAGCGTGAAGCCGGAAGTATGAAAGCGGCATCTTGCGGCAACCGCTGCAAACCAGCACCGGCCAGCAAAGCTACGCCCTTTTCTGCGATCTCTTCAGTTTCGCCAAGGGGACGCCAATCGACGAAGGGCTTGATGGTTCCGTCGCTCAGCATCGCAATGCCAATGTTGAACACCTCGCCCACGCGGACACGCTGCACGGCTTCTTCGATGGGAGGAAGATGGCGGAAGCCACCGGAGAATTTCTCCGTTTGGTCGCCAGCCATTGAGTCAGCAACATGAAGATACTGAGCAAGTTTTTCCAGCTGCCAGCGGTCCAATCCAAACAATGACGCTTTGTGCAACAGGCGGAGCGCGCAGATGGTTTCCAGCGAATACGTGTCCGCCCGTCCCGAGCGCCCGACAGGCGGCATGTAAACGCGTTGGCTGAGATTGCGCAGCGTCTTATCCAGCGCCGCACCCTTTTCGGGCGGGACTCTGTCGAGTGCGAAGAAGGCTTCTGTGGCGTCGCGAATCGTATACATGGCAGGCTCCCAAGATTATTGATCGACTCAATAACTCAAAACTAGTTATAGATGAAGATGATGGCTTTGTTCGGGCTTTCCTGTCTCCGTTGCTGCTAGGCTGCAAATGGCCATTCCGGGGGCAAGGGGCAACTCCTCGTGATCCGTAAGACTGCTCCATTATCTTGTCATGCGCGCAGCACGTTCTTTGGTTTGGTGGGACGCAAGGTCTGGCGTTCTGCATCAAACCCCGGATATGCATGTTCTAAAAGAGAGATGACCTGTGCAGATGACAATGCCCTATACACGCGATTTGGTATTGGTTGGGGGCGGGCATGCGCATGCCCTGGTGCTCAAGGCCTGGGGGATGGACCCGCTGCCCGGCGTTCGGTTGACGGTGATCAATCCGGGGCCGACAGCGCCTTATACCGGCATGCTTCCGGGGCATGTGGCCGGGCATTACGGGCGCGATGATCTTGAAATTGACCTGGTCCGTTTGTGCCGCCACGCGGGCGCGCGGATCATTTTTGACAAGGCGGTTGGCATTGACCGGGCGCGCCGCGAGGTGATGTTAAAGGGCCGTGGGCCCGTGGGGTATGATGTGGCCTCGATTGACGTGGGCATCACGGCGGAGATGGAGCTGCCGGGATTTGGCGACCATGCGATTGGGGTTAAGCCGCTGGATATCTATGCCGCGCGGTGGCGCGACTTTCTGGAACAGGTGGCGCAGGGTCAGCTTGCCCCGGATGTGGCGGTGATTGGCGGCGGTGTCGCGGGATGCGAACTTGCGATGGCGATGGCCTTTGCCTTGCGGGGCAAAGGCGTGACGCCGCGTGTGACGGTGATCGAGGCCGGGCCGCAGATTTCCGGTGTCGGCGCCACGGCGCGCAAGCGGATGCTGCGGGCGATGGCGGGCCTTGGGATCGCGGTCAAAACCAGCGCCAAGGTGCTCAGGGTTTGCGCAGATCAGGTAGAGTTGCAGGGACAAGAGCCGGTTGCGGCGGCGCTTTGCGTTGGTGCGGCGGGTGCCTTTGCGCACGGCTGGATCGCCGAGACGGATTTGCCCCAGCAGGACGGGTTTATCGAAATCGGGCCCGACCTGGGGGTGATTGGCGATGAGTCGCTGTTTGCGGTTGGCGATTGTGCGGTGATGCCGCTTGCGCCCCGACCCAAGGCGGGCGTGTTTGCCGTGCGCGCCGCGCCGATATTGCACCATAACATGCGCGCCGCGCTGAGCGGGGGGCGGCGCAAGACGTGGCGACCGCAAAAGAACTATCTCAAGCTGATCTCTCTGGGCGAAAAATCAGCGATGGCCGAGAAGTTCGGATTTACCCTTGCGGGGCCGTTCATGTGGCGCTGGAAGGATCGGATTGACCGGGCCTTCATGGATCGGCTGAGCGATCTGCCAAAGATGGCGGTTCCGGCGCTGACCGGCGCGGCGGCGATAGGTGTGGCCGAGATACTTGCGGCCAAGCCGCTCTGCGGTGGATGTGGCGCCAAGGTGGGGCGCAGTGTTCTGTCCGGCGCGTTGCAGGTCATCGCGCAGCCGAGGGGCGATGTGGTCACCGGGGCGGGCGATGATGCCGCCGTTCTGCGCCTGCCCGGTGGCGGGTTTCAGGTGATCACCACCGACCACTTGCGCAGCCTGATTGATGATCCTGCGCTGATGACGCGGATCGCGGCGGTGCATGCCTTGGGCGATATCTGGGCGATGGGGGCCGCGCCGCAGGTTGCCCTGGCGTCGATTGTCGTGCCGCAGATGTCAGCCGAGCTTCAGGCGCGCACTTTGTCAGAGATCACGCAGGTCGCCACAGAGGTTCTGGCGGCGGCTGGCGCACAGCTGGTCGGCGGGCATACGACGATGGGCGCCGAGCTGACGATCGGGTTTAGCGTGACGGGAACACGGGCAAGCATGCCCCTGACGGTGTCCGGGGCAAAGGCCGGTGATGTGCTGATCCTGACGCGCCCCATCGGATCGGGCGTTCTTATGGCGGCGGATATGGCGGGACAGGCCGACGGGCGCGATGTGGCGGCCGCGCTTGCCATCATGGCGCAGGCACAGGACCGCGAGGCGGCACTCCTTGCGCCGGTGGCCCATGCGATGACGGATGTGACGGGCTTTGGATTGGCCGGGCATGTCAAGGCGATTTGCGAGGCGTCGGGGATGGACGCCGACCTCTGGCAGGCGGCCATACCGACCTATACCGGCGCGCGGGAGCTATCGGATGCGGGCGTGTCGTCTTCCTTGATGGCCGCGAACCGTGCCGATGCGGGGGGCAAGGGCGCGTCTGATGCGCTGCTCTATGATCCGCAGACGGCGGGCGGATTGCTGGCCGCGGTGCCAGAGGCGCAGAGCGCCGCCGTGATCAAGGCGCTTGGTGACAAGGGATGCAGCGGCCATATGATCGGCCGCCTTAGAGATGGAATGGGGCGCTTGCGCCTTTGAGGGTGTCGCATGTTCTAGAAGCTCAAAACCGGTTCCCACTTTTGAGCAACATGCTCTAGCTGAACTTTGCGTGCAGGGCCTCGGCGGTGCGCTCAAGGGTGGCCTCGTCAAGATCGGAGAGCTCGATCCTGTGAACGGCATCGGTTCTGAGGGCGGCGGACTTGGCATAACGCGGGTCATAGTGATCCGCCATCAGCCCCGCCGCCAAGGCCTGCCACTCGCCATTTTGCGCCTGCGCATGCCAGCGTTCAATCCGCTCGCCCGCATGAAACGGGCGCAGTTTGTCCAAAAGCGCGCCAAGGGCGGATTTGTCCTGCGTCAGGTCGGCGTAGGCCCGGCACAAAAAGCTCGCGCGCGCCTCAAGCGGGGCGGTGATGTGTATGCGGGGCGCCTCTGTCATCACGGCCCAGAGCGAGGGCGGGATCACGCGCGCACCAATCTTGCTGCTCTCGGCCTCGACAAAGGTGATCCTCTCGGGGTCAAGCGCGGTCAATTCTGCGGCGAGCCGGGTTTCAAACATCTTTTGCGCGGGCTGCGGCGTGTTGATCCTGCCGAAAAGCGAACCGCGGTGCGCGGCGATTCCTTCGAGGTCAAGAACCTGGGCGCCCTGCGCGGCAAGCCTCTCCAAGAGGGCGGTTTTCGCCGTGCCGGTGCCGCCGTCCAACAGGATCAAGCGGTGCGGCAGGGGCGTCTGGTAGAGCGTTTTGACCACCTCGCTGCGATAGCTTTTATAGCCGCCCTTAAGCAAACGCACCCGCCAGCCGACTTGATCAAGGATCGTTGCAAAGGCCCCCGAGCGTTGCCCGCCACGCCAGCAATAGACCAGCGGCTGCCAGGCGCCGTCCTTGTCGGCAAGCGGGCCTTGCAGATGGGTGGCGGTGTTCTGCGCCACCAATGCCCCGCCGATCTTGCGGGCGTCAAAGGGGCTGACCTGCGTATAGATCGTGCCGACCTCGGCGCGCTCTGCATCGTTGAGTACCGGCAGGTTGATCGCTCCCGGCAGATGATCCTCGGCGAACTCAAGCGGGGCGCGGACGTCGATGATGGCATCGACTGTCAGGCTTTGCAGGTCAGCCAGCGAGGTAAGGATCAGCGGGGTCATGGGGTGCCTTTGGTGGTGATGCGTCTGATGTGCCCCTCTCTAGCGCGCTTTGCCATGCGACATAACTTCAAAACTGCCGAGCCCGCCAAAACTCTGCCCATGCCGCCCCCTCGGGGTGCTGTGCGGAGGGGGCGTTTCAACGATCCTTGGACGTCCGCAGGCCGAACTTTACACGCACAGGCGTTGGCCTGGCGTCAGCTTTCATATCGGGTTGAGCCGCGGCGGTTGGCGTCGATTGTCAGGGTCACATGCATCGGTTCGTGGGCGCGTTGCGAGCAGGCCTGGCGCGGGCAGATGTGGCAGTTGATTCCGATCTTGCCGATATTGGCCTCATCGGTCACGCGCAGCGCCGAGGCATAGCCGATCTGCTCGGCATGTGCGCGTTCACAGCCAAGCGTGACCACAAGGCGGCGATCCTGGGTGTGGCGGCTGATCACCGGGCGGTCGGTGGTGCGGCTGATGGTAAAGAACTGTCCGGCATCGGGCAGCTCGACGAATTGCGGGATGATGGTGCCGGGCGCGGCAAAGGCACTGTGGATGTTCCAGACCGGACAGGAGCCGCCCTTTTCGGCAAGCGTGAAGGGGGTCGCGTTGAAGCGTTTGGTGACATTGCCGGCGCGGTCGATCCGCAGGAAAAAGAACGGCACCCCCTGCGCGCCCTTGCGTTGCAGGGTGGTCAGGCGGTGACACACCATTTCAAACGAAACCCCGAAGGTCGCGGCGATCCGGTCGATGTCGTATCCGGTGCTCTGGACCACTGCCAGAAACGGCGCATAGGGCATCAGGAAGGCCGCCGCAAAGTAATTGGCAAGCTCGACGTGACAGCGCGCGCGCCCGGTGTCCGAGAGGGTGCCCGCGGCAGCGGTCAGGCTATCGAGCAGGCTTCCGCAGCTGACCATCGCCAGCACGTGGGCCAGTTGAAAGTTGCGGTTGATCTGATCGAAGGCCTCTGACAGCAGGACGCGGCCACGGTCCTCTTCAAAGTTGCGCAGGGTGTCGGACATTTCGTCGATGCTGACCAGGTCGACCTCGATGCCATAGGCGTTGTTGAGGTGTCGCTTGAGGTTGGCATAGATGTCGTCGGGCCGCCCGCCCACCGCGTCGCGCGCGCGGTCGGCGGCCTCTTCAAGTTCGGCGAAATAATTGGCGTGCTGGCGGAAGAATTCGTAAATCGTGGCCTCGGGAGAGGTCGCCAGCATCTCGGGCACGGCGCCGTGTTCATCAAGATGTTTCAGATTGCCAAGCATGGTGCGGTAATTCTTATGAAGCTGCATGAAATGCGCGACAAGCTGGGGCGCATGATCAAGTGCGGCGCGCAACTCCTGAAGGTCGGGCCTGTCGCCGGTGAAAATCGGATCGCGCACCGTGGCGCGCAGATCGGCAAGCCGAGCGACCTCATTGTCATTGATAAGTTCTTGCCAGGCCACGCCATAGGCATCGGTCAACGCCAGCAGGACCTTGACCGAAAGGCTGCGCTGATTGTTTTCCAGCAGGTTGACATAGGACGCGCTGACCCCGAGACGCGCGGCCATATCCGCCTGGGTTTGATTATGCGCGCGGCGCAGTTGCCGCAATTGTGGGCCGATAAGTGTTTTGCTCATGATGACAACATTACAGAATGAGAGTTTGTAAGCGAAACAAACAACACGAAAACCGCTATTTCAATGAAATTTTATGTCGTAGCGGTATTTAAATCCCTGTCGGACTTGGGAATGCGCCCAGATTTGGGTGTGCGTTTTGGGAGGGTCTCACAGAAATATGCCCGGGAGGATATAACATGAATTACACTTTTGCACGTCGCCTGATCTCTGTGGCAGCGGTGGCTGTTCTGGCCGCAACGCCGTTGGTTGCCGAGGAATGGAAGCCCGAAAAGCCGGTTGAGATGGTGATCATGGCCGGGCAGGGGGGCGGCGCGGATCGTCTGGCCCGTTTGTTCCAGTCGATCATCCAAAAGGAAAACCTCTCGAACATGCCGGTCCTGCCGGTCAACAAGGGCGGCGGTTCCGGCGCAGAGGCGCTGCGCTATCTCAAGGACAAGAGCGGCGACAACCACGTGATCATGGCGACGCTCAACAGTTATTACACCACGCCGCTGCGCACCGATATCGGGGTCAACATCGAAGACTTTACCCCGATTGCCCGCATGGCGCTTGATACCTTCGTTCTCTGGGTCAATGCCGATAGCGATATCCAGACGCTGGATGACTATGTCGCGGCGGTCAAGGCATCGGGTGGCGCATGGAAAATGGGCGGCACCGGCACCGGGCAGGAAGACAGCCTTGTGACCGCTATGCTTGAAAAGGAATTCGGCATCAAGGTGACCTATGTGCCGTTCTCGGGCGGTGGCGACGTGGCGCGCAACCTTGTCGGCGGGCATATCGATTCGTCGGTGAACAACCCCTCCGAGGCCTTGGGTTTTTATCAGGCCAACAAGCTGCGCCCGATCGCGGCCTTTACGCCGACGCGCATCGCCGCCTTTCCGGACACGCCCACCATGGGCGAGTTGGGGCATGACCTGGTCTATTGGATGCAGCGCTCGTTCGTTGCGCCCAAGGATATGGCCCCCGAGGCCGTGGCCTTTTACACCTCGATGTTCGAAAAGCTGAACGCCTCGCAGGAATGGCAGACCTACACCGCCGAAAAGGCGCTTTTGGCCGAGTTCCTGACCGGGGATGCGCTTCAGGCCTATTTCCTTGAGGAACGCGCCAAGCATGACGCCCTGCTCAAGAGCATGGGCGAAGGCTCCTGATCCGCGAGCAAGACTTGTTACTGACGGGGCGTTTCCCGGCGCCCCGTCATGCTGAAGTTCCAGACAAGAGACGAACCTATGCTGATAGCTGATCGGTTGATCGCAGCCGCCATCATGGCGATGTCTGCTTATTTCATGTGGCACGCGACGGTGCTTCCAATCGGGTGGAACGGCATGACCGGCGGCCCCGGCGGCGGGGCGTTTCCGTTCTGGCTGTCGGCGATCATGTTCGTGGCGGCAGGGGCCATTCTGGTGCGTTCGCTGCGCGGCAAGTCGGATTACGCCGGCGATTTCTTTGACCCCGAGACCCTGCGTTCGGTGGTGATGGTCATCATCGCGCTTTTCGTGACAATCGCCCTTATGCCATGGGTCGGCACCTATATCGCGCTGCCGCTGTTCCTGATCTGGTACATCAAGATTTTTGGCAGACACGGCTGGGTTCTGACGCTGTGCCTGACCATTGGCACGCCTCTGTTCCTGTTCTTCTTCTTCGAGGTCACGTTGAAAATCCTGTTGCCCAAGGGGCTGACCGAACCTTTCTTCGTCCCGCTTTACGCAATGTTCTTCTAAAGGGTCGCGGTGATGGAATTATTCGGACACATGATGGACGGCTTTGCGACATCGCTTTCGCCGTTCAACCTGATGATTGTCATTCTCGGGGTGACGGCGGGCCTGTTTATCGGGGCGATGCCGGGGCTTGGATCGGTGAATGGCGTGGCGATCGTGCTGCCGCTCACGTTCATCGTGCCGCCCTCGTCGGCGATAATCCTTTTGGCGGCGATCTATTACGGGGCGATGTATGGCGGCGCGATAAGTTCGATCCTGCTGGGGATACCCGGCGCCTCGACGGCGGTCGCGACCACCTTTGACGGCCGCCCGATGGCACAGCAGGGCAAGGCCGGTCTGGCGCTTATCGCCGCTGCGGTCGCCTCTTTCGTGGGCGGCACGATTTCGGTGATCCTCTTTACCCTCTTTGCCGCGCCGCTGGCGGATATCGCGCTTGCCTTTGGCCCGCCCGAAGAATTCGCGCTTGTGCTGATGGCGTTTACAACCTTTGTCGGGCTTGGCGGTGATGACGTTCTCAAGACGATCATCATGATCTGCCTTGGTCTGGCGCTCTCGACCGTCGGGCTTGACCTTATCTCGGGCCAACCGCGGCTTATCTTTTTCGACCAGCCCGGATTTTACTCGGGCATCAGCTTTCTGGTGCTGGCGATCGGGGCCTATGGGGTGGGTGAGATCCTCTATACGATCGAGACCTCGAAATCCGCGCCAAGCGTGACCCCGGCACGGCTTACATTCCGCGAGCTGGGGGCCGGTTTGCGCGAAATGAACAAACTCTGGCGCACGATGAGTTTCGGCTCGTTCATCGGGTTTTTCGTCGGCATGCTGCCAGCTGCTGGCGCGACCCCTGCGGCGCTCATGGCCTATGGGCTTGCCAAGGTGACCTCGAAAAATCCCGATAGCTTTGGCAAGGGCAATATCGAAGGCGTTGCCGCGCCGGAAACCGCCAATAACGCCGCCTCGACCGGATCGCTTTTGCCGATGCTGACGCTTGGCATTCCCGGATCACCGACCACCGCGCTTTTGCTCGGGGGCATGGTGATGTGGGGCCTTGTGCCGGGGCCGATGCTGTTTATCGAACAGCCAGATTTTGTCTGGGGGCTGATTTCTTCGCTATACACGGCCAACTTTGCCGCCGTCATCGTCAACCTCGCGCTGATCCCGGTGTTTGTCTGGGCGCTTCGGATGCCCTTTACCGTGCTCTGCGCGCTTGTGCTTATCCTGTGCATCGTCGGCGGTTTTGCCCCGAGCCAGAAGATGCATGATGTCTGGCTGATTGCGGGTTTTGGGGTTGGCGGATATTTCCTGCGCAAGGCCGATTATCCGATGGCTCCGCTTGTTCTGGCGCTTGTGCTTGGGCCCTTGATGGAGAAAAGCTTTCGCCAGACATTGATTGCGGAACAAGGGAATGTGTTTGCATTCCTCGAACGCCCGCTCTCTGCTAGCTTTATCGCCATCAGCGCAGTGTTCTTTCTGCTGCCGCTTCTGAAATATACGCGCAGCCTGTCTTGCGCAAAGGCCGCCTAGGGCCTGATTGATAACACTGAACGAAGGACTATCGACATGCATGAAACGATGAGCGCACTTTTGAGTGGCCATGATGGCGCCGCCCCCGCGATTGGCGCGCCGGGCCGCGATTGGCTAAGCTATGAGGGCTTGCGCACACTGACAGCAGAGGTCAAGGCCGCGCTCAACGGCATGGGGATCGGCAAGGGCGACCGGGTGGCGATCGTGCTGCCCAATGGCCCCGAGATGGCGACCGCCTTTGTCAGCATCGCACAGGTGGCCACCACCGCGCCGCTGAACCCGGCCTATCGCGAGGAAGAGTATGATTTCTACCTCTCTGATCTCAAGGCCAAGGCGCTTGTGGTGATGGCCGATTATGACGGTCCGGCGCTTGCCGCGGCGACCAAGGCGGGCATGACCATCGTGCGCCTGTCGGTCCCCGAGGGCGCGCCCGCCGGGGCGTTCGCCCTGTCCTCGGACGCCAGCGGAACCGGCGATGCGGCCAGCCCCTCGGCGGATGACGTGGCCCTGATCCTGCACACCTCGGGCACCACGTCGCGCCCCAAGATCGTGCCCTTGCTGCAATCCAACATCGCGGCCTCGGCCGAGCATATCAAGGTTTCGCTTGAACTGACGGCGGCGGATCGCTGCATGAACGTGATGCCCTTGTTTCACATTCACGGGCTGATCGCGGCGGTGACGGCCTCGCTAGCGGCGGGGGCCTCGGTGTGGTGCGCGCCGGGCTTTGACGCGCTACGGTTTTTCGGCTGGATGAAAGAGGCACAGCCCACATGGTACACCGCCGTGCCGACCATGCATCAGGCGATCCTGAGCCGTGCAGGCCGCAACGCCGATGTGATTGCCGCCACACCGCTGCGCTTCTTGCGCTCGTCCTCGGCCTCGCTTCCGGCACAGGTGATGGTTGCCCTCAACGAGACCTTCAACGCCCCCGTGGTCGAGGCCTATGGCATGACCGAGGCCGCCCATCAGATGGCGTGCAATCCGCTGGCCTCGGGCACCCAGAAACCCGGCGCCGTGGGCATCCCTGCGGGTCCGCAAATGCGCATCGCCCATGAGACCGAGAACCACCTTGTCGACGGCACCGGCGAGGTGGTGATTTCCGGCCCCAATGTGACGCCCGGCTATGAGGGCAACCCCGAGGCCAACGAGAAGAACTTCTTTGAGGCGGAGGGCGAGCGATGGTTCCGCACCGGCGATCAGGGGGCGTTTGACGGCGATGGCTATCTGCACCTGACCGGGCGTCTCAAGGAGATCATCAACCGGGGCGGCGAAAAGATAAGCCCGCTTGAGGTCGACGGTGTGCTTCTGGATCACCCGGATGTGGCGCAGGTCGTGACCTTTGCGATGCCCCATCCCAAGCTTGGCGAAGAGGTCGCGGCGGCGCTTGTTCTCAAGGACGGCGCAACCGCCACCGAAAAGGATATCCGCGCCTTTGCCGCCGAGCGGATGGCCGATTTCAAGGTGCCGCGCAAGGTGATCATCCTTGATGAAATTCCCAAAGGGGCAACCGGCAAGATGCAGCGGATCGGCCTCGCCGAAAAGCTGGGTCTGGTGGAAAAGGCCTGAGCATATGAAAATCTGTATTTTCGGGGCCGGCGCCATCGGCGGTTATATGGGCGTGAAACTGGCGCAGGCGGGCGCGGATGTCAGCCTTGTGGCGCGCGGCCCGCATCTTGCGGCGATGAATGAAAAGGGCCTGACCCTGATCGAGGAAGACCGCGATCCGGTCACGGTGCCGGTCACCGCGTCGGACAACCCCGCTGATCTTGGCCCGCAGGATTACGTCATCGTCACCCTCAAGGCGCATTCGGTGCCCCCCATCGTGCCCAAGATGCAGCCGCTGATTGGCGATCACACCACGATCGTCAGCGGCGTGAACGGCGTGCCGTGGTGGTACTTCCACAAGATCGGCACCGCGCTTGAAGGCACCCGGCTGGCAAGTGTCGACCCCGGCAATGCGCAATGGGACGGCTTTGGCCCCGACCGGGTTCTGGGCTGTGTGGTCTATCCTGCTGCCGAAGTGTCAGAGCCCGGCACGATCCGCCACATCGAGGGCAACCGGTTTTCTCTGGGCGAGCCTGACGGCTCCAAATCCGAGCGCGCGATTGCCCTGTCGCAGGCGCTGACGGCAGCGGGTCTCAAGGCCCCCGTGCGCCCGCGTCTGCGCGATGAAATCTGGGTCAAGCTTTGGGGCAACCTGTCGTTCAACCCGATTTCGGCGCTTACCCATGCGACGCTTGATGTGCTTTGCACCGATCCGGGCACGCGCGCCGTGGCGCGTGGAATGATGCTTGAGGCACAGGAGATTGCCGAGAAACTTGGTGTGAAATTCCCGATCGACGTGGACCGCCGGATTGACGGCGGCGCGGCGGTCGGCGCGCATCGCACCTCGATGTTGCAGGATCTTGATGCCGGGCGGCCGATGGAAATCGACGCGCTTGTCGGCTCGGTTCAGGAATTGGGCCGCGTGACCGGCACGCCGACGCCGACGATTGATACGGTTCTGGCGCTGGTGCAACTGCGCGGTCGCTCGGCCGGGCTTTACGGATAAGGGACGCGCAATATGTCGATCAAGAACATCCTCGTGGCCTATAACGGCTTGCCCGGCTCCAACACCGCCCTGCGCGGTGCGGTGTTGATGCAGCAGTATTACGGCGCGCATCTGACCGGGCTTTTCGCCCACGGCAACCCGTTCCTGTCGCGCCAGATGAAGCCGTGGATGCCCAAAAAGGTACAGGCCGCCCTGTTGGAGGTCGCCGACAGCCCGACGCAGGATGTGCAGGACAAGTTCCGTGCGACCTGTTCGGTCGTGCCCGAGGACAGGCTTCACTGGATCGACAGCGGCGGCTCGGTGCAGCGCACCGTCGCCCGCTATGCCCGGCTTTTCGACATTACCGTTCTGGGGATGCATGAGAGCAACCTTGAACGCAACCTGAGCCACATCGACATTTACCCCGACCGCGTCACCTTTGACAGCGGCCGCCCGGTGATCATCTTTCCGGCGAATTTTGAGGGCACCCTGTTTGGCAAACGCGCGGTGGTGGCATGGGATGGCGGGCGCGCCGCCGCGCGGGCGCTTGCCGATGCGATGCAGATTCTCAAGACCGAAGACGAGGTTGAAATCGTCTCGGTCGGGCGCTCGCCGCTTGAAGGCGCATTGCCGGGGATCGACGTGGGCATGATCCTTGATCGCCATGACGTCAAGGTCACGCTCACCGAACTGCCGCGCAGCAAACGCTCGATTGCCGACACGCTTGTCGATCACTGTGATGCGGTCGGGGCAAGCCTTTTGGTGATGGGCGCCTATGAACATTCGCCGCTGCGCGAGGGGCTGATCGGCGGGGTCACCCATGACATCGCCCTGCGCGCGCGCATTCCGGTTCTGATGAGCCATTGAGCCGCGCCGTTGCGGCGCCGGTCTATTCTGCGGGCACGGCAGAGTGCGGCGGAATGTGCCCGTTTTCCAACCCCGTGCGACCATCCGGTGCCGTATAGATCAAGGCCGGAAAGACCCGCGCGATGTGGCGGAACACGCTGCGCCTGTTCATCTCAAGCGCGTATTCCACATAAGCGGGATCGTCGGAGAGGTGCTTTTCCTCCATCCGCCCGCGGCCAAAGTAAATGCCGTTGACCACCACCAGCGCGAGCGATGCAGTCAGCGCACCCCAAGGAGAAACAGCCGTCAGAAACGGCACCGCAGTCAACCAGAAAAAGATGCTTTTGGCCGCATAGTCGGGGTGTTTGGTATAGGCATAGGGGCCGTTCGTGATGATCCCGCGATTGGTCAGGTTGGACCACCGCAACCCGAAAATCGCCGTCGCCCAAACCCAGACAAAGAACGACACCAGGATAAGCCCAAGCCATGGCCACATCATGACCGGATAATCGCCGATGACCGCGGTCCAGTCCTGATCGTTTCTAAAGCGGATGACGCTGCCGGCGATGATGGTATTGAGCGGCTCGTAACATATAAGAGTGACAACCCAGGCCCCGAGCAACCGATTGGGCGAGCGGATATGCGCGTCAAACAGTTTGAGTGTCATGCTATAGCCGACCACCACGATGCTCAACTCAAGGATGACCATGATCTTGGCCAGAAAGGCGACGGCGGTGATCGGTCCCTGGCTCATGTGCATGAACTGATCGTGAAGCGTCGGCAGGTTGAACACAAGGTAGGTGAACATCACCGGCAGAAAGAAACCCTTGATCGCCCAGCCCAGGGTGAAGTTTTTCAACAGCTCCCAATCCGGGGTAAAATTGCGCTTGAGAATCCAGTTGCCAAGCTCAAGATAGCCATCCCTCGGGTCCGTCATGCGCCGGTCGATCTGGTAAAAGTAGACAAGCGCAATCGGCGCCACGAACGGCGCGAGGATGATGAAGGCCGTAAGAGGCGGGATCAGACGGTGTACCGCATAAATGCGAAACACCGCATGAACAAGGATCACGGCGGCGATGATGGCCGTGAAGCCGACAAGCTTGATCCCGACCCGGCGAAGATCGCCCTCGCGCGGCGTACCCCAATCCAGCCCGGTCGAGGCACGGCGGTGGATCTTGCGGCCGAATATCTCGTAGAAGGCGACCGGGAAAAGGTAGAAACACACCAAAATGAGCGCGCCGACAACGGCGTCACCTGCGGGATAGAGGGCCTGAAGCAAGACCCCGCTCAGAAGGCAGGTGCCGCCAATGATCGCGATTTTTTTGACTCTGGCTTGGCGTAACTGCGGTTTGCCGCGCCTGTCACGTCGGCCCTTTTTTGCCGGCCTTTCCTGCCCGAATTCATGCCGCGACCTGGGCCGCTTGCGCGCGGCACGCGCTTGCAGGATAATGCGGCGTCGGCGGTCAGGGCGGCGCAGATCAGAGAACGCATCGCGCTTTTTATGCGGGCGATCCATAACCAGCAGGAGATGGCAGGCCGTGCGGCTGCTTTATATCGAAGACAACGAACGGCTTGCCCGGAACACTGCGGCGAGCCTTCAGCGGAACGATTTCATCGTCGATTGCGTCAAAACCGGTGCCGATGCGATCCACGCCGCGCGCAGCTATGGTTATGATGCCATCGTGCTTGACCTTGGCCTGCCGGATATCGACGGCATGGACCTGTTGGATCAATTGCGCGCCGAGCGGCCCGATACGCCGGTGGTGATCTGCACCGCGCGCGACACGCTTGAGGATCGGGTGGCGGGGCTTAATGGCGGGTCGGATGATTACCTTGTCAAACCCTTCGCCGCCGAAGAACTTGTCGCGCGCCTGCGCGCCGTGCTGCGCCGTCCCGGCGGGGTGCTTGGGCTGAATCTGACGGCGGGCAATCTTAGATTTGATACGGTTGGCCGCGAGGTGCGCATTGATGGCGCAAGGGTCAAGCTGTCGCGTCGCGAGCTTGACCTGCTTGAGGTGTTCCTGCGCCGCAAGGGTCGCATCCTGACGCGCGACAACATCGAGAATGCGCTCTACGGATTTGACGACACGCCAACCCCCAATGCAATCGAGGTCGCCGCGCATCGCCTGCGCAAAAAGCTGGCCGATCTCGGGGCAACCCCGCGCATAGAGACCCTGCGCGGCATTGGCTATGTGCTTGAGGATGACGGGCTGTGAGGGTTGGCATTCGCCAAGTGGTCGGACAGCGCGGATCGCTTTTGCGCAGGTTGGTGATCAACATTTCTCTGGCCATGGTGGTCTGTGTCCTGCTTGCAAGCGCGATCATGTCGTTCGAATTCTACGAGCATCTGCAAGAGCGGACCGAAGGCGAATTGCGCCGCGAGGCCACCGAGATTCTGGCACAGCTTGACCCCGAGGCCGAGGATCTTGGCCTGCCTGCGGGCTCGATCCGGTTTACCGGGGCGGGCGGGGTGTTTCGCTATACGGTGTTTGATCGCGACCTGCGTCCCGTTGTCGGTTCGGAGATGGCCGAGCTTGCCATGGCTGAGCGCAGGGCCTTGCTGCAAAAGGCGCAGCAGGGCACCGTCCTGTTGGAGGGGGGGCGGCTTGGGCTTGCGGTCAAAGGGCCGGACGAGCGCCTTGTTCTGGTTTCGCGGCTGTCGTCGCAGGGCAGCCACAGCCAGCTTATAACCCTTCTCGACGAGCTTGGTGAACAGGTGAGCTGGGTCATCGTGGGCATCATCATCGTTCTGACGGCGGCGATTGCCACCGCGCGGCGCGCACAAGAACCGCTGCGCGCGGCGGTGGCGCAGTTGCGCAATGTCGCGCCGGGCGCGCCGGACAAACGGCTGAGCGCCGAGGGCATGCCGGGCGAAATCCGCCCCCTGATCGACAATGTGAACCGGGCGTTTGACCGGCTTGAACTGGGCTATCAGGCACAGCGTGATTTTTCGTCGAACGTGGCGCATGAGGTGCGCACGCCGCTGGCGGTGTTGCGCTCAAGCATCGAAGGGCTTGAGGATGGCCCGCAACGGAGCGTCCTGCTGGAAGATCTTTCGGGCCTTGACCGGATGTTTGCCCAGCTGATTGACTTGGCGCGCGCCGATGCCGCCGGAGAGACCGCAATGGGCGAGGTCGATCTTTACAAGATCGCGCTTGACCTGGCCCGCGAGAAAAGCATTCCGGCCCTGCGATCCAAGCGCAGCCTTGCCATAAGTGGCGCGGAGCATGTGCCTGCGCGTGGACATGCGGGGCTTTTGTCGGTGGCGCTCGGCAATCTTGTGCGCAACGCGCTTGGCCATGCGCCCGTCGGGGGCGAGGTCGAGATCGAGCTTTGTGCAAACCCGCCGGGCTGGCGGGTGTCCGATACCGGGCCGGGCGTGCCGGATGACCTCAAAGAGGTGCTTTTCGACCGCTTTCAGAGGGGCGGCGCATCGGCGGATGGCGGGGCCGGGATCGGCCTTGCAATCGTGCGCGCGGTTGCCGAGGCCCATGGCGGGCGCTGCCGGATCGAGGATCGACCGGGCGGCGGCGCGGTCTTCGTGTTCGAGCTGCCGACCGCCTGAACCGGGTCTGCCCCGCAACAGCCGACAAAAAAGTATGCTCCGTAAGTCTTGTGTAAGGCGTGGCGTGCACATCGGTCTTGTTCCCTTAAAATGAAGGGGATCGGATTGAGGCAGACTCGGATTGAGGCAGACCATGCAAATATCGTTCATGACCCCGCAAGATACGCCGTGCCCGGTGGCTGTCCTTGCGGCACAGGATCACGTCGCAAGCGTATACCAAAGCGCCTATGGCGCCACCGTCCGCAGCTTTGCCCCAAACCTGGTGGTTGCGCAAAATCATACCGGACTGATCACCTGCGTCGCCGGCATCCGCACCGCGCGGGATGGCTTCTTTTCGGATTGTTATCTTGAGCGCCCGTTCGATGCGGTCCTGAGCGATTGTGGCCATGGGCCGGTCGGTCCGGGCAAAGTGCTTGAGGTCGTGTCGATGGCGGCGACCTCGCCGTTTCCGGTCTTGCCGGTTCTGGATGCGATCATCGGCTGGGGCCGCGAGCGCGGGATGGAGTGGGGCGTTTTCACCGCCACCGCGCCGCTGCGCCGCCTGTTGGGCCGGGCCGGAATGGCGCATGTGATGCTGGCGCCCGCCCGTCTTGACCGGGTGACGAACCCCGGCGATTGGGGCTCTTATTATGACAGCGACCCTTGGGTCTGTGCCTTTGGCGATCGTTTGCCGCCGCAGCCGGTGACGCTTGATCCGCGCCGCAAGGTGTCCTGATGCACGAGGTCTTTGCGGCCCTGGCGCGCAACGCGGCGCAGCGCCCGACTGCGCCCGCGTTTCGCGATGAGGCGCAGGCGCTTGACTGGCGCGCGCTTGCGGCGCGTGTGGCGTCCCTGAGCGCGGCGCTTGCTGACGCGCCGCCGGTGATCGGCCTTGCCGTGCCCGGCGGGGTCGATTTCGTCGTGGCCGACCTTGCGGTCACCCTGAGCGGGCGCCGCTTTGTGCCGGTGCCGTTTTTCTTCAGCCCCGAACAACAGGCGCATGTGCTCGCGGATGCCGAGGTCGGCGCCATTATCGGCGCGCCGCGCGCGGCGGCGTTTGGCCTGCCGGTGATCGCGCCGAACGCGCCTGATCGGGGCGCGGACCTGCCGCGATACGGCGGTGGCGCGACCCGTGTGATCTATACCTCGGGCTCTTCCGGGCGGCCCAAGGGCGTGGTGCTTGGCGACCGACAACTGTCGGGCTCGGTCATGGCCCTGGCCGATGTGGTTGGCGCAACTGCGGGCGACAAGCACCTGTCGGTGCTGCCGCTGGCGCAGCTTCTGGAACAGTCCTGTGGTGTATTCCTGCCGATCCTTGCTGGGGCCGAAACGGTGTTTTCCGCCGGGGCGACATTCGCGCTTTTGGGTGGGCCGGTTGCGCCTTTCTTGGCGGCGATGGTACGGGAAAACCCGACGACAAGCCTTGTGGCGCCGACACTTTTGGCGCGTTGGCTTGATGCAATCGAAGCGGGCGGCGCGCCCGCGCCCGCCTCGCTTCGCTTTGTGGCGGTCGGGGGCGCTCTGACGCCGCCGAGCGTGCTGGCGCGCGCAGAGCTGCACGCCATCCCGGTTTGCGAAGGCTATGGCCTGTCGGAATGCTGCGCGGTGGTGGCGATGAACCCGCCCAATGATGCCATGGCGGGCACGGTGGGCCGGGTTCTTGACCCGCTCGACGTAAAGATCATCGACGGTGAAATCACGGTCGCGGGGCCGACGGTGATGCAAGGCTATCTCAATGGCGCGGCGGCGCCCGAACGCTGGCATACCGGCGATAACGGGCACTTTCACGAGGGCCGTCTTGTGGTCGAGGGGCGGCGCGATGCGTTGATCGTCACCGGGGCGGGGCGCAATATTTCGCCTGAATGGGTTGAATCCCGCGTGACCGCCGACCCGCGGATCAAGGGCGCGGCGCTGTGTCATGGCGCGGATGATAGTCTTGTCCTTGTGGTGGCCCTGAGCACGCCCATCGCCCCGACCGATATCGCGGCGCTTCTGACCGATTTGCCCGCCTATGCCCGCCCCGCAGCGGTGATCTTTGCCGAACCAAAGCATCCGGGGCTGTTGTTTCCTGCGGGCACGCCCAACCGGGCCGTGGCGGCAGACGTAGCGCGCAGCGGCGCGCGCTTTCCCCTTTTTGAAAATAGCGAGGCCTGCTTGACATGACGCAGCAAAAAAAGACCGTTCTGATCACCGGGGCCGGATCCGGCATTGGCCGCGCTTTGGCGCTGGAGGCTGGGCGGCGTGGCTATGCTCTTATCCTCACGGGGCGGCGGCGAGAGCCGCTTGCCGAGACCGCCAAGATGACCACGGACGGCGCACGCTGCGTGGTGGCGGATGTGACCACCACCACCGGTCGGACGACGATTTCCAATGCGATCGGCGGAACGCTTGACGTGCTGATCAACAACGCCGGGACGCTCAGCGTGGGCCACCTTGGGGCGCAAGAAGATGCCGCGATCACGGCGATGGTTGAAACCAACCTTCTGGCGCCGATGCTTTTGACCCGCGATCTTTTGCCCGCCCTGCGGGTGTCGGGCGGGCGTGTGGTTAATCTTGGCTCGGTCTTTGGCGATATCGCCTATCCGTTCTTTACCGCCTATTCGGCGACAAAATTCGGCCTGCGCGGGTTCTCGGATGCGCTGCGCCGTGAGCTGTCCGGCACCGGTGTCGGGGTGACCTATGTCGCGCCGCGCGCCACGCGCACCGCCGCCGAAAGCGCCTTTGGCCCGCTTGTCAAACCGCTTGATATGCAACTCGACAGCCCCGAAAAGGTTGCGCGTCAGGCCTGGGATGCGATCGAGGCGGGCAAGCGCGACAGCTATCCCAAAAGCCGCGAGCGGTTGTTCGTTCTGATCCAGCGGCTGTTTCCCTCGCTGATTGACACGTCCGTAGGCGCACAGGCGCGCGATGCAAAAACATTGGCCGCGCTGGAAACTGTAAGCGCGCGGTAAGGCCATTGAGCAATACCACGGGCAAGGTATTCAAAGACGAAAGGCACGACTGATGCACTATAATATCCTGCGCCCGGACCGTTCGGGGTGTGACACGATTGATGATGCCACCATCACAACGATCCGAGGTCAGCTTGCCCAGGATGGCTGGACCCTGCTGCGCGGCTATGATGTGGACATGACACGGTTCAGCGCGCTCAGCGCGCGGCTCTGTGCCAAGATCACCTTTGATCCGGCGCGCGATCAATCCGAGGAAAACACCCAGAAGGTGGATGCCGGGCTTGGCCCGATCGGGCTTCATATCGAGAACGGCAATACGCCGGTTTGCCCCGATATCGTCGCCTTCTTTAGCCCGCGCGCGGCGTTTGAGGGAAGCCAGACCACGATCTGCGACGGGCGCTCTGTTCTGGCGCGCTTTGACGAGAAACGCCGCGCTCGCTGGAGTCGGCCAATCACCGTCAAACGCAACCTGCCCGAGGCGCTCTGGAAGCGGTATCTTGCCAATGAACACCCCGCCATCAGCCGCCCCGAAGAGGTGACCGAGCGCCATATTCTCGAGTTCAAGGCCGCCGTGCCCAATCAGGATTTCGCTTTGCGCGAGGATGGCTCGCTTGATTACAGCCTGACGATCAACCCGGTGCGGGGCTCGACCCTCTCGGGCGGTGCGGCATTCGCCAATGCGGTGCTTGGGCCCTCGCATAATTACGAGCCGCCGCGCTATGTCTTTGATGATGGTGAAGAGGTGAGCAGCGACGAGATCGAAGAGCTGCGCGAGGTCGCCGAAAGCGTGACGCATGAAATCAACTGGCAGGATGGCGACGTGGCCATTCTCGACAACACGCGGGTGATGCATGGCCGTCGCGCGATTGTCGACGCCAATCGCCAGCTGTTTATCGGGATGGGCAATCTTTGATCGCGCCACATTTTGTCTGGTCGTGGCGTACCAACAAGCTCGGTCTTGTCTTTTAGCGAGTGATTGCCCTTTCGGGGCAGTGTTGCAGGAGCGGCGGCATCCTTGGGTGTCGCCGTTTTCCGTTTAAGGCACACCGATTGCCCGCGCGTCATGGCTTGCCATTTTCGCGCCGCCCCGGTCTAACCCAAAGGCCCGGGACGGGTATGGCGGCAAGAGGGGCAGCATGGCCAAGGATCGTGACATCGACGTTCTGGTGATCGGCGCGGGAATTGCCGGGCTGACGGCTGCGCTTTGTCTGCAAGAGGGCGGCGCGCGGGTCGTTGTGCTTGAGGGCAGCGCCGGGATTGGCGGGCGCGTTCAGGCGCTGCGTGATGGCGACGGCGCGGTGCTTGGCGATCTCGGGCCGACATGGGTCTGGCCCCGCTGGCAGCCGGTGGTCGCGCGCTGGATGGATCGGCTCGCGCTTGTGCCCTTCACACAGCATGACGCGGGCGACGGTATTCTTGACGGCTTTGGCGGGCCGCCGCGTCGGCATCCGCTGATCGGGCAGGACGGCATTTCGCGTCTCGTGGGCGGGCCAAGCGCGATCATTGACGCCCTTGCGGCGCGGCTTGATCCGCAGAGCATCCTAACCAATGCCAAGGTGGTCGAGGTCGCGGCGGATGGGGGCGCTTTGAGGGTGATCACCACAGAGGGCCGGGCCTATGTGGCGCGCCGCGTGGTGCTTGCCACGCCGCTGCGCGGCACGCTTGAGAGCATCGCGATTGCGGGTCTCGCGCCGCCCCTTGAAGCGGCGATGCGCGCGGCGCCCACGTGGATGGCGCAACAGGCCAAGGCGGTGGCGGTTTACCCGCGCCCGTTCTGGCGCGAGGCTGGATTGTCGGGGCGGGTGGCAAGCCGCGCCGGGCCTTTGGTCGAGGTGCATGACCATACGCCTGCGTCTGGTTCTGTAGGGGCGGTGTTCGGCTTTGTCGGCATTGGTGCGGCGGAACGCGCCGGTGATCCCGAGGGTCTGCGCGCGGCCATTCTGGATCAGCTTGCGCGCTGCTTTGGGCCAAAGGCGGGCGCGCCAACAGAGCTTGTGATCAAGGATTGGGCGCAAGAGCCGCTGACTTGCAGCGCGCTTGATCTGGCAAGGCCGCCCGAGCATCCCGAGATCGGCCCCGAAACCTTACGCGCCGGGCATCTGGATGGGCGGTTATGGCTTGCGGTGTCAGAGAGCGCCGAGCAAAGCACCGGCCTTATCGAGGGCGCGTTTTTAGCCGGGGAAAGGGCCGCTCAGAGGGTGCTTGCCACCCTCTGAGCGCAGTTGCGTTTAGCTGCGCTGACCGGAAAACCGGCTTTGCCAGTCTTCGCGCGCTTCGTCAGTGATCTTGGAAAACAGAACCTCGGGCACTGTGAAGGCATGGCCCGGCGCGAAGGTCTCAAGCGCCGCGCCGATGTCGTCGGGCCAGCTGTCATCTTCGGTGTGCATCGCAGCCAGCATGCTGGCGGCGGCATCGGGAATGAACGGCGTGCTCAGCACCGCGTAAAACCGGATCAGGTTAAGCGCGAGGCGGATTTGCATCGCCGCCTGTTCGGGGTTGTCCTTGAAGGTCGACCAGGGCGCGGCGTTTTGCAGATACTCATTGCCCTCAACCCAGATCGCACGCAGGGCGGCGGCGGATTTGCGCACCTCCATCGCGTCCATATGGCCCTCGTATTCGCGCACCCGCGTGTTCAGCCGCTCGATCAGGGCGGCCTCATCAGGGCCATAGGCGCCACCGGCGGGCACCTCTTCGCCAAACTTCGAGCGGCAGAACTTGGTGACGCGGCTGACGAAATTGCCAAGCACATCGGCCAGATCCTTGTTGACCGAGGCCTGAAAGTTTTCCCAGGTGAATTCGCTGTCCGAGCTTTCGGGCGCATGGGACAAAAGCCACCAGCGCCAGTAATCGGCAGGCAGGATTTCAAGCGCCTGATCCATGAACACGCCGCGCCCCTGGCTGGTCGAAAACTGGCCGCCGTCATAGTTGAGATAGTTGAAGCTCTTGATGTAGTCGACAAGCTTCCAATCCTCGCCCGAGCCCATGATCGTGGCCGGAAACCCAAGCGTGTGGAACGGCACGTTGTCCTTGCCCATGAACTGGGTATAGCGCACGTCATCGGCGCCGCGCTCGGTGCGCCACCAGCGTTCCCAAGCGGCATCGTCCAGCCCGTTGGCCTCGGCCCATTCGCCGGCACAGGCGATGTATTCGATCGGCGCGTCGAACCAGACGTAGAACACCTTGCCCTCCATCCCCGGCCAGTCCTCGGTGCCGCGTTTGACCGGAATGCCCCAATCGAGATCGCGGGTGATACCGCGATCCTGAAGCCCGTCGCCATCGTTGAGCCATTTGCGCGCAATCGAGGTGGTCAGGATCGGCCAGTCGGTCTTGGTGTCGATCCAGGCGCTGAGGCGCTCGCGCATCTGGCTCTGGCGCAGGAACAGGTGCTTGGTTTCGCGCACCTCAAGATCGGTCGAGCCGGAAATCGCCGAACGCGGGTCGATAAGGTCGGTCGGATCAAGCTGTTTGGTGCAATTCTCGCATTGATCGCCGCGCGCCTTGTCGTACCCGCAATTGGGGCAGGTGCCCTCGATATAGCGATCCGGCAAAAAACGTTTGTCGGCGTTGGAATAGACCTGTTTTTCGGTGACTTCCTCGATCAACCCCGCCTCGTAGAGTTTGCCGGCAAGATGCTGGGTCAGGGTGTGGTTCTGCGGGCTCGACGAGCGGCCAAAGTGATCAAAGCTCAGACCGAAGCCCTTGGCGATCTCGGCCTGAACGGCGTGCATTTCGGCGCAATACTCGGCCACCGGCTTGCCCGCCTTGGCGGCGGCCAATTCGGCCGGGGTGCCATGCTCGTCGGTGGCGCAGAGAAACAGCACCTCGTTGCCGCGGCTGCGCTGGAAACGGGCAAAAAGATCGGCCGGAAGCTGGCTTCCGACCAGATTGCCAAGGTGTTTGATCCCGTTGATATAGGGAATCGCCGATGTGATCAGATGCCGTGCCATGATACTTGCCCCTTGAAGGTTTGAGCCTCCTTTAGCGCGTCTTTGCAGGCAGTTCTAGCGCCGGTTCTCAGGTTTGTCGCGACTGCGCCCCGTCAGGCGACCAATCAGGAACGAGGTGCGCGGCGCCCAGACATAGGCGGTGCGCCGTTCGGCGCCAGGACGCATCCGCATCCGGATCAGGCCAAAGACCACCAGAACGGCATGCCCTGCGGCGATCATGACGAACATTGCGGGCGGGCCATAGTGTTCGATCAGGGTCGAGGCCATGAGCGGGGCGGCGATGGCGCCAAGGGCGAAAAAGAACATCAGTGCGGCGGAAAGCTCGACCCGCTCATGGGCTTGGGCAAAATCATGGGCATGCGCGGCGCTCACCGAATAGATCGGAAAGGTGGTCATGCCAAAGAAGAACGCGGTCAACAGGATGCCGAAGGTATCAAGGTCATGGGTGGCGGCGGTCATCACGCTGCTGAGGATGGCGGCAAGCGACAGGCCGATCAGAACCCAGCGGCGGTCATAGCGATCCGCCAGCCAGCCGACCGGGTATTGCGCCACGGCCCCGCCCAGAACGAAGACCGCCAGAAAGCCCGCGATCTGATCCACGGCAAGGCCGACCTGCTGGCCGTAAAGCGGGCCGATCATCCGGAACGACGCACTTGAGAGCGCCGCGACCAACACCCCGGCGGCGGCCAGCGGCGAACAGGCGATCAACAGCATCGGGCGCAGGCGTGGCGCATCAGGCGTTTCCGGCTCGCGCAGACGGCTCAGGGTCAGGGGCAAAAGCGCGGCGCAACACAGCATCGCCAGCAGGTTGTAGGACACGTAAGAGGCGGGCGCGAGCACGCTGATCAGCATTTGCGCCATCAGTGAGGCCCCCATATCGGCCACCCGGTAAATGCCCATGGTGCGCCCGCGCGTCTCGTTGGTGACCTTGGCCTGAAGCCAGGCCTCGATCACCGTGTAACAGCCCGCCACACATAGCCCAGAGGCAACCCGCATCACCGCCCAGGCATAGGGATCAATCACCAGCATATGCGCCAAAAGCCCGATTGCCCCGGCCGAGGTAAAGGCGGCAAAGGCGCGCGAATGGCCGATGCTTCCCATCAGGCGCGGCGCGAACCAGCAGCCGATGAAGAAGCCGACAAAATGCGCCGATCCCAGCATGCCGATCTGCGCCGTGGTGAAATCAAGCGTCAGTCCCGACAGCGCATCCAGCGGGCCAACGCCCCCGGTCGACAGCTGAAGCAGGATGACCGACAAAAAGAGGGCCGCAAAGGAGATTATGACGCGCATTACGCCTTTACCATGTCAGCCCGCTTCGCGCGGGCCTCGGTCTTTTTCGACAGTTTGGCGTCGTTTTTCGCAGGCGGGGCTACTTTTCGATCCGCGCGATGATGCGCAATCCGATCCGGTCGCCGACATAGTTTGAAAACCCGCTGGCGCCAAAGGCCGAGCGGTTGATCGCGCCGGTCAGCAAAACGGTCAGATTATCAAGGTCATCGGGGTCGGTGCCGCGTTGACGGTAAAGTGCGGCGTTAAGCGTCACGGGCCGGGTGATGCCGCGCACTGTCAGATCGCCCCTGACGGTGGCCTTTAGCAGGCTGCCGGTGATCCGGGTCGATTTGAAGCGGATGGTGGGAAAGCGGGCCGTGTCGAGAACCTCGGGGCCTTTCATCGCCTGGGTGGCAAAGAAAAACCCGGCCCTGGCGCCCCTGGCATCAAGGTCGACGTCGATATGGCTGGCCGAAACATTTTTGAGGTCAATCTGCATACTTGCGGATTTGACCGGCATCTCGCCCTTTTTGAGTGCCTCGCCAAACCCATAGGTGAAGCCCACCGTCGAGCGGGCTGTGTTCAGGCTATAGGGTCGCGGGGCGGCTGTTGCGAGGCCGGCGATCAGACACAACAAAAGGGCAATGCGATACATCATCAAGGATATAGGCCGCCGGGGGCGTAATGGATGTCACGTTTGCGTCACTTGCCATGCGCCCGGCGCCCCGGTGAGCCGCCAACAGGCGGGCGGCGCGGTGCGTGCGCGGCGCCGCTCAAGCCGCCATGCGGTGTTATTGGCGTCATGGGCGGGGGCCATGAACCAGCGGGTTTCCACCCCCGGCGCGCCGCCATCTTCAGGCGTCAGGATAAGGCCAAGCGGCCGTCCGTTGCCGCGCGCCGCGCCGGCCTCGGCGGCAAGATGCAACCGGCGCACCGCCGTCAGGCCGGGGAGCTGCGGCAGGTCGGCCACCACCAGCGGCACCGCGCCGCTGCGCAGGGCCTCTTCCATGCACCACAGCAGATCCTCGCGCCGCTGCGGGGCCGCGAACAAGAACCGCTCGGGCCCGACCAGCGGGCTCATGCCGTCGGGATTCGGCTGATCACTCTGCCATGTGGGCGCGATCCACAGGACCAACCCCTCGCTGGCCGCCGCCACCAGCATCGCAAAGGTATACCGCGCCGGGCCGCAGCCCTCATGCAGCCGCGCCAGTGTCAGGGTCAGGTCGCCCAGCACCGTCAGGGCCGGGGGTGGGCGATGGGATTGGCGGTTGAGAAGGGCGGTTGTCATGGGCTCAAGACTAGCATGTTCGTCATTTGTTCTCAATCCTTCGTGGCGCGATCCTGAGCGCGGGCAGGTGGGGGCCGCGCCATAGATATGCGCCATCCCGACCGACAGGGCGGGCGGCAGGCGACAGGTGTCATGGAACAGGCCCATCGTCACCACAAGGATCAGCGTAATCGTGGCACAGGTGCAGGCGCTGCGCAGCTTGCCCAAACCGTAAAGCAACTTGAGCCGCGCATGCCCGGGGTGCTCCACCCCGCGCACATCGACCCGCCAATGCAGGGTACGGGCATGCCAGAACGAGCCCGCAGCAAGCAGGGCTGAGGCCAGCGGAAGCGCATCCCGGATATAGAGCCGCGACAGATCAAGGCTGGCCAGAAGCCGCGGCAGGTCATTGGGCAGACCTTCACCGCCGGTGGCCTGCGTGGTCAGGATGAAAAGCTCGGGCGAGAACAGGCGCAGGGCGTAAAAGCCAAGGGTGGCAAAGGCGAGGATCAGGCTAAAGTAGCTTGCCGGTGATTTGCCCTGCCAGTGATCCCAGATCAGCGTGCCGTCGGGGTTTTTCACCGCGCGCGGGGCAGAGGCCAGCGAGATCAGCCAGAAATAGGCCCAGGCCGAGGTTTTGAGCGTGAGGCGAAAGAGATAGGTGGGGGCGTAGAGGATAAAGAGGAGGATTGCGAAAGAGACTCGTTCAAGCATACTTCCTGTTCTGAGGCGCTCAACCAGATTTGCGGTGTGAAAAAGACTATTCGCAGACATGGCCGGGATAAGCTCTGGCGGGCTGCGGAGATCGGTCCGCAGCGCGAGATCCGACCAGTTTCGAGGAAAGCGGGCCATCCCTGCGGGTAAAAACCGCAAGGTGGCGGAGAGCCGTGTGAACAGGGCGCGCAGATAGGTTCCGATTGCGAAACCGGGGCCGAGCACTCCCGCTCCCGCTATCGCTCCCGCTCCCGCTCCCGCTCCCGCGAGTGATAAATTCATAGCCAGCAGGCCGAGCAGGGCGCTGCGCCAGAACAGCGGCCAGCCCGTTAACCCGACAAGCCAATGGCTGGCCAAGACGTAGGTGAGGCCACCGCTGAGGGCCGCCGCCACTAACATTATCAGGGCCACGCGCCAGCCGGTCGGTGAATGATCGGACATCCGGTTCTTCTCATAGGTCCACCACATCACATAGCGAGGGTCTCGGTCACGACCAAGACAGAGCCCTGACCTTTTTCAAGGCTCAGCGGGTTTTAGACCCAGACCCAGGAGCGTTCAGATTTGTCATGGCGCACGCGATACCTCACCCTGATGGGGTGAACCTGCCCGGTGTGATCGCGCGGCGCAAGGGAAAGCATTGCGCTTGGGGCCGGGGTGGCTAGGGTGGCGCGGCAAAAGACAGGGGATTTGTGATGAAGATGAAACCGCTTGGCCGTACCGGCCTTAACGTCAGTGCGCTGTGCCTTGGCTCGATGACCTGGGGGACGCAAAACACCCTGCAAGAGGGCCATGCCCAGATTGATCGCGCGCTTGAGCGCGGGGTGAATTTCATCGACACCGCTGAGATGTATCCGACCACGCCGATTTCGGGGGAGACCACCGGGCGCACCGAAGAGATCATCGGCGAGTGGTTTGCCCGCAGCGGGCGGCGCGGTGACGTGATCCTTGCCACCAAGCATTCCGGCGAAGGCTTCAAGCACGCTCGCGACGGCGCGCCGATTTCGGCCAAAACGATTCCGCAGGCGATCGAGGGCTCGTTGCGGCGGCTCAAGACCGATTGCATTGATCTTTACCAGTTCCACTGGCCCAACCGGGGCAGCTATATGTTTCGCAAGAACTGGCGGTTCGATCCCTCGGGGCAGAACCGCGAAGAGACCCTTACGCATATGCAAGAGGCGCTTGAGGCGTTACAGCGCGAGGTCGAGCGCGGCACGATCCGGCATTTCGGCCTCTCCAATGAAAGTGCCTGGGGCACGGCGCAATGGCTTCGTCTGGCCGGGGCCGGGCATGGGCCAAGGGCGGCCACGATCCAGAACGAATATTCGCTGATGTGTCGGCTCTATGATACCGATCTGGCCGAGCTGAGCGTGAACGAGGATGTCGGCCTTTTGGCGTTCTCGCCGCTGGCGGCGGGGTTTCTCACGGGCAAATATCAGGGCGGCGTGGTGCCCGGTGGGTCGCGGATGGCGATCAACGGGGATTTGGGCGGGCGCAAGACCGAGCGCGCCTTTGCCGCTGTCGACGCCTATCTCGGGATTGCGCAAAAGCACGGGCTTGATCCCTCGCAGATGGCGCTTGCCTGGTGTCTGACGCGGCCGTTCATGTGTTCCGCGATATTTGGGGCGACCACGCCAGACCAGCTTGAGATCGCGCTTGGGGCGGGGGATATTACGCTCAGCGACGAGGTGCTTGAAGAGATCGAGGTGGCGCATAAAGAGCACCCGATGCCCTATTAGGCACGGTGGCGGGGGGCTTTGGCCGGTTTGGGTCGCCGCCCCCTTGTGTGGCGCGCTCTTGCGGCGTATACGCGCGGCCTGACCCAAAAGGAGCCGTCGCAATGGTAGGTAGTGCCAATCTCAACGTCATGCTGAAAGCCGCGCGCAAAGCGGGGCGGGCATTGGCCAAGGATTTCCGCGAGGTCGAGAACCTTCAGGTGTCGATGAAAGGTGCCGGCGACTTCGTCAGCCGCGCCGATATCGCCGCCGAAAAGATCATCAAGACCGAGCTGATGGGCGCGCGCCCGACTTATGGCTGGCTGGCCGAAGAGGGCGGCGGCGAAGAGGGCACCGATCCGACCCGGCGCTGGATCGTCGACCCGCTCGACGGGACCACGAACTTCCTGCATGGCCTGCCGCATTGGGCGGTCTCGATCGCGCTTGAGCACAAGGGCGAGATTGTTGCCGGCGTGATCTATGATGCGGCCAAGGACGAGGCATTCTTTGCCGAAAAGGGCGCCGGCGCCTGGCTGAATGAAAGCCGCCTGCGGGTGTCGGGGCGCGGCAAGATGATCGAGTCGATCTTTGCCACGGGCCTGCCGTTTGGCGGGCGTGCCGATCTGCCGGAAACGCTTCAGGATCTGGCGCGGATAATGCCGACCTGCGCCGGTGTGCGGCGGTGGGGTTCGGCGGCGCTTGACATGGCCTATGTGGCGGCCGGGCGGTATGATGGCTTCTGGGAGCGGCGCTTGAATGCTTGGGATATGGCGGCAGGTATCGTGATCGTGCGCGAAGCCGGCGGGTTCATCGAGCCGCTGTGCAAGGGTGGCGACATTCTTGCCGATGGCGAGGTGATCTGTGGCAACGAGGCGATCTTCGACAAGTTCGCCGGTGTGATCCGCGGCTGAGGCGGGTCAAGAAAATTCGTCGAATTTTCTTGGATGAGTATTTATGCCAAGAAGAAGTCAGGTGTCTGAGGGGTGATTGATCCCGTCGACCCAGCCGATGTTGCCGAGGTCGCGCGGGTTGACCCCCTCCAATGCGCCAAGGTTGACGCCATATTCGTTCGGATTCGAGCGGCGCTGATGGTGGGTGTAAATCCCGCAGGTTTTGCAGAAATAGTGTTTCGCGGTGCCTGTCCCCCATTGATAAAGTGTCAGGTTTTCGGCGCCTTTGGTCACCTTGAGCCCGGAAAGCGGGGCCGTGACCGCAGCGGCGCCACGTCTGCGGCAAAAGCTGAAATCGCAGCGGCGCGCGCTTGCCAGTCCTTCAGAGAGCGTCACGCGCAGTTCGACTGCGCCGCAGTGGCAGCTGGCTTTGTGGGGGGGTCATTTTCGGGGCCTCACGCGGGGAATGGATGTGCGCCGATAGGCATAGCGTGCTTCGGGATTGGGCGGCTGGCCGTGCGTCACATTCCAGAAGCGCCGTCCGCCAAGGCGAAGGAACACAGGCACGGTCAGGGCACCACCGATCGCGAAGCCGCCCGCATGTGCCCAATAGGCGACGCCGCCGTTGCTCAGGTCTGCGCCGATGCCGCTAAAGAGCTGGATCGCGAACCACAGCACCAGAAGGATCGCGGCGGGAATGGTGATGATGCGGAAGAACACGATGAAGATGATCAGGATATCCACCCGAGCGCGCGGAAACAGCAAAAGATACCCCCCCATCACCCCCGCAATCGCCCCCGAGGCCCCGACGGTGGGAACCATTGAGGCGGGCTCTGCGGCCACCTGCGCAAGGCTCGCGCCCACACCGCAAGCGAGGTAGAATGCGAGATAGGGCAGGTGGCCCATCCGATCCTCCATGTTGTCACCAAAGATCCACAAGAACAGCATGTTGCCGACGAGGTGCATGATCCCACCGTGCAGGAATATCGAGGTCAGAAGGCCCGAATATTCGCGGGCCTGTGTGACGCGCGCCGGGATCATGGCCCAATCGTAAAAGAACAGATTGAGCGCGCGCGCATCGCTGAACAGCGGCCAATAGCCCAGATAGATCACCACGTTGAGGGCAATCAGCGCATAGGTCACATAGGGCGTGCGCCCCGAGGGGTTGTGGTCGCGGATCGGGAACATGGGGCCACGTTGGCCCCATGCCGTGGTAAGGTCAAGCCATGCCGCCCAGGAGTTCGGCGTTGCCGCCCGCCGCCGTTGTATCGACACAGACGTGGCGCTCGTGCAGGGCGTGGCCGGTGTCGGGCATGCCAGTGATCAGCGGCATGATCGGCCCCTCGCGTTTGCTGAGTGCGAGGGCATAGGCGCGGGCGGTATCGGCATCGCCCCACCAGATCGCGCCCGAAAGCCCAGCAAGAGACACGAGTGCTTCGGGGTCAATCGCGCCTGTGGCCTGAACCGCGACGCCGCCGAGATCGGTGACCGCCTTGGCCTGTTCTGCGGTGGCCTTGGCCCCCGGCCCCATACACAACAGCGCAGGGCGCACGCGGGTGGTCAGGCGGTTGGACTCGCCGGTCGGTCCGGGCAAAATGATGTCCTGGCGCGGTGTGCCGGGCACGGCGTTGGTGCGCTCAAGGGCGGTCTGTGCGTCCTTGGTTGCCATTGCGCCGGACCATTCGGCATCGACCGCGGTTGCCGGGCGCGCGGTATATCGGGTCAGGTAATGCGGCCCGCCGGCCTTGGGGCCAGTCCCAGAAAGCCCTTCACCGCCAAAGGGTTGGCTGCCGACGATGGCGCCGATCTGGTTGCGGTTGACATAGATGTTGCCGACATGCATCCGCTCGGTCACGTGTTGCACGCGGTCATCGATCCGCGTCATCAGGCCAAAGGTCAGCCCATAACCGGTGGCGTTGATCGCATCAATCACCCGGTCAAGATGCTTGGCCTTGAAGGTTGCCAGATGCAGAACCGGGCCAAAGATTTCGCGCTCAAGGTCTTCGATGCCGCCAACGCTGATCAGGCTGGGGGCGATGAAGGTGCCGACATTCGGCGTCATCAGCTCGTGCATCAGACGGCCTTCGGCGCGCGCTTTCTGGATGTGGTCGGCAATCCCCGAACGCGCGGTTTCGTCAATCACCGGGCCGCAATCGGTCGAGATATGCCAGGGAGAGCCGACGCAAAGCACATCCATCGCGCCCTTGAGCATCTTGATGAAATCCTCGGCGATGTCTTCCTGCACATAAAGACAGCGCAGCGCGGAACAGCGTTGACCAGCCGATTGAAAGGCGGATTCAACAATCGCCTGCACCGCCTGTTCGGGCAGGGCGGTGGAATCGACGATCATCGCATTGAGACCGCCGGTTTCGGCAATCAGCGGCGCGCCGGGGGCGAGGTTTTCGGCCATGGCAGCGCGGATTTTCATCGCCGTGCTGGTCGAGCCGGTAAAGGCCACCCCGCCGACGCGTGCGTCAGAGGTGAGCGCGGCGCCAACATCGCCCGCACCGGGCAAAAGCTGAAGCGCGGTTTCGGGCACGCCGGCCTTGTGCATCAGCGAGATCGCCAGATGGGCGATGATCGGGGTCTGCTCGGCGGGTTTCGATAGAACCGCGTTACCCGTGGCAAGGGCCGCCGCGATCTGGCCGCTGAAGATCGCCAGCGGGAAGTTCCACGGCGAGATACAGGTGAAGGTGCCAACCGCCGGGGCCTCCGGAGCGTTGGCGGCGTAATAGCGCAGGAAATCCACCGCTTCGCGCAGTTCGGCGACGGCATCGGGGATGGATTTGCCGGCTTCGCGCGACAGGATGGCGAAAATCTCGCCAAAGTTTTCCTCGTAGAGGTCGGCGACCTTGTTCAGAACCTTGGCGCGCTCGGCCGGGGCGGCATCCCATGGGCGGGCCGACGACAGGGCGGTTTCGATCTCGGCGGCGCTTGCGGGGGTGACGGTGCCGGGGCTGTCGGCGGGGTCGGCGGGGTTGTCGACGCGCACTGGCGCGTTGCCCTTTGCCTTGTCCGCGACAAGTGCGGTCGCACTCCAGTTATGGGTGGCAAAGGCGTCGCGCGCTTTGAGCACCGCGTCAAGCGTGGGGCGGTGGTGGAGATCAAAGCCGCGCGAATTGGGGCGCTCTGGCTGAAACAGGTCAGGGCCGGTCGCCAGATCGGCGGGCGGATCGTTGATCGCGTCAAACGGATCGCGCGCGACCACCTCGGGGGCGACCTCTTCGTCGACGATCTGGTTCACAAAGCTTGAGTTGGCGCCGTTTTCCAAAAGGCGACGCACCAGATAGGCCAGCAGATCGCGATGCGCGCCAACCGGCGCATAGATGCGACAGCGGGTCTTCTCGGCCTTGAGGATGATGTCGTGCAGGGCCTCGCCCATGCCGTGCAGACGCTGGAATTCGAAGGTCGATTTGTCGGTGGCCATTTCCAGAATGGCAGCGGCGGTATGGGCGTTATGGGTGGCGAATTGCGGATAGATCCGGTCGGTCATCGACAGGAGCTTGCGGGCATTGGCGATATAGCTGACATCGGTGGCGGCCTTCGAGGTGAAGACCGGAAAGCCCTCGATGCCCTCGACCTGGGCGCGCTTGATCTCGGTGTCCCAATAGGCGCCCTTTACGAGGCGGACCATGATCTTGCGATCAAGCCGTGTGGCCAGACCATAAAGGTGGTCAAGAACGTGGCTGGCGCGGTGGCCATAGGCCTGAACCACGACGCCAAACCCGTCCCAGCCCGCAAGGGCGGGTTCGGCAAGCACAGCTTCGATCACATCGAGCGAAAGCGACAGGCGGTCGGCCTCTTCGGCGTCGATGTTAAGGCCCATCTTGGCGGATTTCGCCAGCAGGGCGAGGCTGCGCAGACGCGGTACGAGGATTTCCATCACCTGGTCGTGCTGGGCCTCTTCATAGCGGGCATGCAGCGCCGAAAGCTTGACCGAGATGCCCGGATTGTCGCGGATATCGGCATTGGTGCAGGCATCGGCAATCGCGGTGATCGCGCGGCTATAGCTGAGGTGATAGCGGGTGGCGTCGCCATCGGTGCGCGCGGCCTCGCCAAGCATGTCATAGGAATAGGAATAGCCCTTTTTCTCCATGTTGGCGGCGCGGTCCATGGCCGAGCGGATGTTCTCGCCCAGAACGAACTGGCGGCCCATTTCCTTCATGGCGCGGGCAACGGCGGTGCGGATCACCGGCTCGCCCAGGCGTTTGATCGCGCTGCGCAGATGGCCGACGGGGCCGGGAGCGTCTTCCTTGAGAACCTTGCCGGTCAGCATCAGGGCCCAAGTCGAGGCATTGACCAAGGATGAGGTTGAATGGCCCATGTGCTTGCCCCAGTTCGACGGCGCGATCTTATCCTCAATGAGGGCGTCGATGGTTTCGGCGTCGGGCACCCGCAAGAGCGCCTCGGCCAGACACATCAGGGCGATGCCTTCGTCGGTTGACAGACCGTATTCGGCCAGAAACACTTCCATCAGGCCGGGGTTCGACTGGCCGCGGATATCGCGGACCAGTTGCGCGCCACGCGCACAGATGGCCTTGCGGTCCGCTTCGGACAGCGCGGCGATTTCGGCCAGACGGGCAAGGGTTTCGCCTTCGTCAGCATAGGTTGCCAGATCAATGGCGCGGCGCATGTCGGTGTCATATGGCATGAAGGATCCCCTTGGCTAAGATGGCCTAAGATAGCATGATTGATTAAGTTACTTTTCCCGATTACAAATGAATATCAGGTCAAACGCATCATATTGGAGCGAAAGATGGACCAAAACGAACAGAGTGATCTGGATAGGTTCGACCGGGCGATTCTAAGGGTTCTGGCGGGCGACGGGCGGATAAGCGTGACCGAGCTTGCGCGCGAAATCGGCTTGTCGAAATCGCCCACGCAGGCGCGCCTGCGCCGACTTGAACGCGACGGGGTGATCACCGGATATCGGGCGCTGTTCGATCCGATTCGCCTTGGGCTTGATCACGTCAGCTTTGTCGAGGTCCGCCTGCATGACACCCGCGAGGCGGCGCTCGCGGAATTCAACGCGGCGGTGGCGAAGATTCCCGAGATCGAACAGGTGCATTTGATCGCCGGGAATTTCGACTACCTGATGAAGATCCGCACCCAGAGCATGAGCGATTATCGCCGGGTTCTGGCGGATCATATTTCGACCCTGCCGCATCTGTCCAATACCTCGACCTATGTGGCGATGCAGGCGGTCAAGGAAAACGCTCTTTCCGATGTGATTTGACCAATCCGCGCCGTGCCCCATAATAATGGTTCATGAAGCATTTGGTTCTGGCACTTGGCATGATCGGGCTTGCGGCAACACCGCTTGCGGCCGAGACATGCCCCGAGGCCCCCGATCATCGCCAAGAAATTAACGCTCTCATCACGGCGGCGCAATCCGCCCCGGATGAGACCGCAGGCCGGATTATTTCAAATGAGATGTGGCAATATTGGGCCGATGCGCCCGATGAGTATGGACAAGACCTTCTGGATGAGGGCATGACCCGCCGCGCCGCTTATGATTTCGAGGGGGCGGTCACCGCCTTTGATGCGCTTGTGGCCTATTGTCCCGCCTATGCCGAAGGCTATAATCAGCGCGCCTTTGTCAATTTCATAAGGCAGGATTACAGCGCGGCGCTGCCCAATCTTGAACGCGCCGTGGCGCTGTCTCCGCGCCATATCGCGGCGATGACCGGGCAGGCGATGACCCTCATGGCGCTTGAGCGCCCCGGCGAGGCCGCCTTGATCCTGCGTGCGGCGCTTGAGCTCAATCCATGGCTGTCCGAGCGCCACCTTCTGGGCGCGTTAGAGGCGGCCGAGAAAGAATTATAGGCGGCGCGGCGGGGGCTTGTCGTGCGCTTGCGTGCGCGCCGCGCCAGACGACCCGCATTCGCTTTACACCCGCGCGAAAGCGGCTATGTTTCGGCCGCGTCCTGATGCGGGCGTGATGGAATGGTAGACATACCAGACTTAAAATCTGTTGGGCCTTGTGCCCGTGTGGGTTCGAGTCCCACCGCCCGCACCATTTGAAAATGAATTATCCTTATAATTCAGATTGATACGCAGTAACCTTGCATATTAATCCCCCTTTGCGCCCCCCCTGTTGATTGTCACTGAGAACTGACCCGGCAACTGCAGAAATTGTCATTGAGAATTGACCCATGTGCAACCTTACCCCTGCTTGATTCAGCTGGGGGCTATTGGAGTGGTAGACATGGGATTTTTGAGGGTTATTCGG
>NZ_FWFJ01000031.1 GCF_900172365.1 Roseovarius gaetbuli | reverse complement strand
TCCGCCTGCTTCAGGATCGTCATGATCTGAGCGTCGCTAAATCGTCCGTTCTTCATCGTAAATCTCCTCAGATATCTTGCCGAGAAAATTCTACTTTTGAACACCACTAATTTTGGGGGGGATTACCGCGGGCCCGGTGACCCTCTCGCCGATGGACCTGCTGCCCCTGTTTCGCCGCAGCGGCCCCGGCCCGACCGAAGGTGTCATGCAACGCATCCTGCCACCCGATGCCTCGAACTGGCTGATCATCACGGACCCGCCGGACGGCGTGCCGGTGACGGTTGCGGACATGCTGATCCGCGCTGAGGAGGTGTTCGGGTTCGAGGACGAGCACGACCTGGTCCGCAAGGCCGCCGGGGGTGCGAATGGCGGGCAGCCGTATGATTGGGCGGGCATGAACATCGCCCTGATCCGGCGCATCCACGATCAGGGCCTGCCCGCCACACAGGCCGAACTCATCGCGGAGATGCAGGACTGGTTTGCCGATCAGACAGGCGGCGCGAGGATCCCCGACAGCCGCAGCATCCGCAGGCGGATCACGCCGATCTGGCATGAGCTGCGCCGCGAAGGGACCTGACGGGCCCCGAACAACGCGGCGCGGGTCAAGCGGACTTTTGATCGTCGGATAACGCCTTGGGCGCGGCATCGGCATCATGCACGATCTTCGGGCGGGGCCGGAGCATGCTGGCCACGGCATCGACACCGGCGCGCAGGGGCGAATCCATCAGGTGCGCATAACGCTGGGTCGTCTGCATCTGGCTGTGGCCCAGCAGCTTGCCGATCATCTCCAGTGAGGCTCCGCCGCTGACCAGCAAGGAGGCGAAGGTGTGGCGCAGGTCGTGGATGCGCACCTCGGGAAGCCTGGCCTCTTTCTGCATGTGGATCCAGAAACGGCGGATTTCCTTGACCGGCTGCCCCGGCACATCACCGGGAAAAAGCCACGGATTGCCCTTTGGCACCACCAGCTGGCGCTGGCGCACAATGGCGGCCACCTCGGCCGAGATCGGGATACGATGAATCTTGCGCTGCTTGGTGGTGGTGGCGGGCTTTGACCAGCTGCCCAGCTCAAGATTGAACTGTTCAAACCGCGCCTGCCGCACCTCGCCCACGCGGCTGCCGGTCAGCAGGCACATCCGGATGATCCCCGCCGCGCGTTGATCCTCGGCCGCGTCCAGCGCCTCGGCCAGCCGCGCGATCTCGTCCTGCGAAAGGAACCGCTCGCGGGCGTTCTCAACCCTTTTCCTGAAGCCCGACGCCGGATTATCCGTGCGCCAGCCCCAGCTGATGGCAAGCGTGAACATCTTGCGCAGCACCTCACCCGTCCGGTTGGCGCGGATCGGGGTCGGTTTTGACCCTTGCAGCTTGCGCGCCCGGTTGTTGGGTTTGTCCTTGCAGGGCCGCGCCCGGCCCTTGGCGATGATATTCAGCAGTTTCGCGACATCATGCGGCGTGATCTCACTCACCAGCTTGTTGCCCCAATGGGGTGCCACGAGTTTCGTCAGCATGGATCGCTGGTCGGATGCGTTCGTTTTGGCCAGATGCGGCACATGCTCGGCCAGATAGCGATCGATCATGTCGTTGATCCTTGGGGCCTCGCGCAATTCACCCCGCGCGCCAAGCGGATCGTGGCCCGCGTCGATCTCGCGGCGCAATTCCTTTGCGCGCTCACGCGCGGCTGTCACCGTCCATTCGGGCCAGCGCCCGATGGCCATGCGGCGCTGGGCCCCGGCATAGCGATAATCGAGTGCAAACGACCGGTTGCCCGACCGCAGGACGCGGATCGAGAACCCCCGCACCTCGGTGTCGAAGATCTGATAGTCACGTCCTTTGGCGGGGATCGCCTCCCGCACCGATTTATCGTTCAATCGTAATCTGTTGACCAACTCGAGCTCCCTTTCACATGTGACACAGGCGTAGATTCGCCCCACAATCAAGCCAATCACAGGCATCGGGGTGGCGGGGAGGCGCAGGGTGGCACCGGATCGCCGCATCCGTGCCACCCGTTGTTTTGTTGGGTTTTGCGAAAATTCTGGCAAGCGCGGCCCACGCGGTAGTGGCGTGCAACAGGTCGCGCAGCGCGCATTGCCAGCAGATTCACCCGAGAATTTTGTAAATTTCCAATGAAATCAGTGGGTGGCGCGGTTTCGGCAGAGCGATGCCACCCTGCCACCCAACTGAAACCCCGCCTGTGCTGCCGAACGTCGCCCAATGCGTTCTCATGCGGTGCGAACAGGCACAACCGCCCCCGGCGCGGCGCTGGCGGGCACACCTGCCCGTCCTGCGCGTGACCTGTCCGACATGACTCCAGACGCGCAAACCCCAATAAAACAAGGGGTGGCGCGCAATGCCAATTCCAGTGCCACCCCGCGCCTTCCCGCCATCCCTTTGCGTCTGCGTCTTTTGGGTCCGGAAATCAGCCCGCTTCGGGCGATCAACGGGAGACAAGAGCATGCGAGATACCGGAACCTCAGAGCGATCCGCGCCAGGTGGCGTGTTGACCGGCTGGATCAGCCGCCTCGACCTGGCGCTTGAGCTGGATCTGACGGTGGACACGCTGCGCCGCTGGGAGGCGCGACGCTTCGGCCCGCCCTGCGTGCGCGCGGGCCGCAAGGTCTATTACCGCCGTGACGCGGTGCAGGACTGGCTGCAACAGCAGGAACTGCCGAGCCCCCGGCGCGCGGGAGGTCGGCGATGAAGCCGCACCTTTCCATTTCCAAGAACCATGCGCGGGACGCAGCGCGCGCAGACTGGATCGACGAGCGGCGGCGCGAGGCCCGCGCCGTTGTGGCCGATGTGGTCCACCATTCCGATCATCTGATCCGGCTGGCCTGCAATGTGCTCGTTCAACATGGCGAGACCGAACAGGAGCGCGAGGACGCCCGCATCCTGCTGGTGGTGGTCGATGCAAGGCATCCCGGGCGGGGCAACCACCGGCCGGATCCGGGGGTGGGGTCATGAAGCGGCGCGGGACCCCTGAGGCGGATCTGCAGCGTGCAGTGGTGCAGGCATTGCGCGTTGCCCTGCCGCGCACGGCCATTATCCATCACTGCGCCAACGAGGTGACCGAGGCTGGCCCCCGCGGCGCAAAGCGCCAGGCGATTCTCGTCGGCATGGGCGTGCATGCAGGTTTTGCCGACCTGATGGTCCTCTGCGACGGGCGCGTCCTGTTTCTTGAGCTGAAGGCCCCCAAAGGCCGACTGCGCCCAACGCAGGAGGCCTTCCGCGATGCGGTGCTTGCGCAGGGCTTCGGCTGGGCGCTGGTGCGCTCTCTGGACGACGCGCTGGGCGCACTGGCGGATCACGGGTTCACCACGCGCATTGCCAGCCCGGTTCGGAGGCCCACGCCATGAGCCATGACGCCACCAATTGGGCGATCAAGCAGCGCGGGTTGAAGCCCACCACCAAGATCGTGCTCTGGCATCTCAGCGATCGGTTCAACCCGGACTACGGCTGCTTCCCCTCACAGGCGCGGCTGGCACATGATTGTGAAGTCAGTCGGGCAACGCTGAACCGCCACCTCGACGGGCTGGAAGCACGCGGACTCATTCGTCGGATCAGAGTCATAGATCCCAAGACCGGGCAGCAGCGCCCCACCCGCTATCTGCTGGGCTGCGAGCCAGGGTTCACGCCGCGCGGGCCGGGCCAAATCGAGGGTGAGTCAACCAATCCCTTCGAGGCAGGAGAGGCTGAAACCCCGTGTCCGGATTTGAGACACGGGTCGATTGCCGAAAAGGCGCACACCTGCAAGGGCTTGTCGTCCGGAACAGGCCCAAAGCCGTGTCTCATTTCCGGACACGGGCCCGTGTCTCAATTTGACGCAAACCCGTGTCTCAAAAATGATCAATCCCGTGTCTCAAATTGCGACACTAACCTTGTAAGGGAACCTTTAAGTAAACCAGTAAAGGAGGAGGAGGACGCGGCTGCGCGAGATTCCGATTTTGATCGGTTCTTTGACAAGCTGCTCTCGGCGCTGGGCTTTGATGCCAACGCCAGCCTGCCCGCCTGGTGGCAGGGCTGGCCAGCGCGGCAGCACGTTCGCCGCTGGATTGATGATCTTGGTCTTTCCACGGATCGGATCATCAAGGTTGCGTCTGAGAGTCGGGGCGATCATCCCAACCCACCCGATGGGCCAAAGGCTCTCGACCGGTTCATGGAACGGGCAGCCCAGCGCGATGCGCAGGGCGCTGCCAATTCCGTGAAAGCCAAGCGCAGCCGCAAGGCCCAAGGCAAGCCCCGGCCCAGCCCGGATGAGCTGGCGGCCTTCTACGCGGCCAAGGTCAACTCCGACGAATACCTGCCCCCCAGCATGATCAGCGCCGCCATGTGCGGGTTGATGCTGGAACGCGGGCTGGTGACACCCGAACGCCTCCGATCGCGGGGGGTGCTATGACCCTGCCAAGACCGATCATCAATCGCAGCGGACGCACAAAACGTGCGCTGGGCGTGCAGACGGCGCTGGAATGGGCATTCCGAATCGAGAAGGCCGAACTTGAACTGCCGCCTCCCAAGGACGTGCCAGAAGAAGGCTTTGGGTTCGGCCTGGAATATGTCCTGCTGCAACGCGCGGCACTAGGCTGCAAGGTCGACGGCGGCCAGCACAAGATGGGCAGCTACACCCATCCAGATGCCGAGGTTGTCGCCGCCACCGTCGCCGGACTGCCAGACAGCCTCGGCGGCATCCGCATGGCGATCCGCGTGGCTGAACTGGCGCGCGCTGGGCTCACCCCCGACTGGATGCCCGGCGTCGTCCCGCGCTGCGTGCCGGTCGAGACCAAGCGCAATCAGCATGGCGAGCGGGCGACCACGGTGGTGGTCGGCACCGAACGCGTGCTGACCCGCGGCAAATGGCGCACAGTCGAGGTGCTGGCCTGTCCGGTCACCTGGCGGCCACATCCGGAACAGATCACATCCGCTCGTCGCGGATATGACGATTGGTGGCAGGCGCTGGACTGGGTGCGGGATGGCCTGGTGGAAGGAGAGATGTTGCGGGACGTCGAAGTGACCGGTGCGATGCCAAAGATGCAGCCGTGGCGGCGATAAGTATGGACAGGAACATCGTGCGTGACCTTTTGCTACAGGTGCGGGAAATTAGACCAGAGTACGGCCAGTCAATAGTGCGGTCCCAAACTTGGCTTGAGGGTCTCCCGCCGCTATACGTGCCGTAGAGCACAAGGACGACGTAACATCGGAAGTGGCAACTTTCGGCTTTAGTAAGCAGGAACATTGGGGTCACACGGCGTGAAACTCTGGTTCGGATAAGCATTCAAGCATGCTGGGCGAACATAGCCGAAGATTTTTAGTTTTGGGCTAGTGCAGAAGTCTGGGAAATATGGTTACTACCAGTTATGTCGTATAGATATCTTGGAAATAAAACTAAGCTGACTAGCTGGATTTGCGCCACTGTGGCGGAAAAATCAACAGCAGTAGCGCGCATTGCTGATCCAATGTGTGGCACGGGTGCCGTCGCTGAAGCGTTTGCAAGAAGTGGATATACAGTCGTTGCTTCTGATGTTTTAAAATTCCCAACATTGCATGCAAAAGCTAGGCTTCAATTTGATAGACTATACGACTTTACCATTGTTGGGCATCCTGGATATCGGAGTGCAATTAATGAGCTTAATGGACTAAGCCCAATAGAAGGTTTCTTTTGGCGGGAATATAGTGCCGATGGCGTTCCAGAAAATGGCGTCGACCCTCGCAGGTATTTTACAGGCGATAATGCGGGTAAGATTGATGCGATGCGTCAGAAAATTGCAGACTGGCGCGCAAAAGGGTTGAGTGAAGGCGCTGCTGATCTACTGCTCCATGACTTGATTTTGGCCACAAACCGCGTTGCAAACATAACTGGAACCTATGGCTATTTTAGATCGACCTGGAATCGAGAGTGCCTGCAGCCAATCCAACTAGTCCAGTCAAGTATGATACCCTGCAAAGCAGATCATGCAATCTTTAACGGACGAGCAGAAGATCTGATTGACGAAATCAACACGTGTGATGCGTGTTACCTTGATCCACCATACACTAAGCGCCAGTACGGAGGAAATTATCATATTCTCGAAACAATTGCACAAGAAGATATGCCCGTCCCTGCTGGTCAAGGTGGCTTAAGAGATTGGAAGAAGAAAGCGTCTGATTTTTGTTATCGAAGAAAAGCACCTGCTGCGTTTCAGAGCTTACTGAAGTTGATTGATGTTCCGCTGGTTTTCATTAGCTATAGCAACGACGGTCAAGTCTCACCCGAAGAGCTCCAAAGTATTCTGGACCAATTTGGCGCTGTATCGCGAAAAACAGTCCCGTTTGCTAGATTTGACAGCAATGGTCGCGGTGGAGCCAAGCAGCAGTTGGAAGAACACCTCTACATACTGGACCGGAGATAAGATTTGAGAATAGAAATTGCGGAACTTTGGTCCATGCGGATTAGTGCAGCAACTTTATACAATATTGAGCGCACGACTGATGATAATCCAGTAGGCGGTGGTGGGGCGGTATATATCCAAGTTGCCGGGGGGTTGGTCGCTGACTTGTTACAGTTTTTAAGATCAGAATATCCAAACAATGGGGAAGTGATCGAACTGGAGGTCGGAAACTTTCTGAGGCCCACAAGGCCCAAAGAAACGCTTACGTTTTCGTCAAAATCACAAGGCCGCATGCGGATAGCAAACCAAAATCGCCATCGAGCGATCCGGCTTTCAGCATGGTCACCAGAAGAAGGCTTTCCAAGCCTAGAAGCTGGCCAAAATACAGAAGATGCCCGTGCAGTACTCGAACAGATCGGGGGATTGCGCATCTTTTTGGTGAGGGGTGAAGACGGCGATGTCTGGGCTGGGTACACGGTTGGCGAGGCAAATGAAGCTCAAGCGAAACAGCCTTTTGCAGAAATAAACTGGGGTACGGCGACTTCTGGTGGCTACTGGCGGTATGAGGAGAAGAAATGACTGTTACTGCAGCACAGGCCTTAGCCGCACTAGCTGATAATAAGAACGTATTGCTATACGGTCCACCCGGTACTGGAAAGACTTGGCTCCTCTCCAATATTATCAACCTCCTCAACTCCCGACCTGCGGCTGAGGGTGGGCGTCCGGTACTGAATGTTGGAAACCCAGCTGAAGTTTTTGGAGCGGCTGGGGAAGGGGAAATTGATCTTCCTTTGCCTAAGAATATGACTTTCGATTGGGTGACCTTTCACCAAAGTTACTCCTATGAGGAATTCATTATTGGGAAGTTCCCTCTACCCAAAGAAGGTGGCGTTGTCCTACAGCCATTCTTTGGGCTGCTAATGAACGCTGCAATAAGTCTTAGTGAAGCAGGTCCAGACGCAGGACATATTATCATCATTGATGAGTTGAATCGCGCTAACGCTAGCCAAGTTTTTGGAGAGTTTATTACGCTGCTGGACTCAGATTATAGAGCAACCATAAAGGGTGTAGTTAACCCGCATGCATTGAGCATAAGACTACCAGGTATTCGCTACAAAGATGGTGTCTCAGAGCCTATTGGGCGCTTCGCCAACGACAAGTTTTATAAGCTCCCAGAAGATTGGAAATTTCCAGAAAACCTTTACATACTCGCAACAATGAACTCTGTTGATCGAGCCGCACTACCTTTAGATTCAGCACTGACGCGTCGGTTTTTTCAGTTAAAAATGGCGCCTGATTTGGTACATTTGGCGGCTCTCTTAGCTGTCGATTTGGAAGCGTTAGCAGCTAAGGCAAACGCGCTTCGTGAAGCTGATGCTGGCGGCGCGGAAGCACTTACTGCAGAAGAATGTAGTGTTCTTCTGCTTGATCGCTTAAATATCATTATTGCATCCGAGTTAGGTAAAGATTTTGAGCTTGGACATGCACTATTGGTGGATGTAGAGCGTGCATCTGCCGAGAACAAATGGGCGGCACTAGTGTCTGTTTGGGACAGTAAGATTTACCCACAACTGTCAGAGAGGTTTCTTCAAGACTCTGATACAATGCGGGATATCCTTAAGGCCACAACGCCAGATGTGGTAGGTGAGTTCATTTTTGAAAGAGGTCAGATTGGGCAAGGTCCAAAACCGAACGCCTCAATCGAGGTGAAGGATTTTTCAGCCGGATCATTAGAAGCGGCAACCGAGGTACTTAGGTATCTGGCCCTTTAGAAATGAGATTGATCGAAAACGGTAGTGCCGTCGAAGTCTCTATCTCTCTGAGTGATCTTCGCGAGCTAGACAAATTGAATTTAGCTTGGAAACAGCGCCTCAGGTTGCGTAACCTTCCAATTACGATCTCAAATCGGCGAGCTTCATCAGTGACGCTGCAAGCACGAAATGTGGCTGGTTTTGTCCGCATAGGTGAACTGCAACTGGAAATTCTTCCAAAGTTCATCGCAGACTTGACCGGAAAAGCTGGCTGGCAAACGGTTTTGTGGAATTTCTTGGCATACGGTAACGGTCTAACCTTGTCTGAAACAAGTGCTGGTCAGGCAAGTAAGGACTTGGAAATTCCGGAGTTGATGGCTGACCTTTTCCTGACATCTTTGGAAAAAGCCAGCGTGATGGGATACCCGATAGGTTATCGAAAAGAGAATTTTGTCAGTGGCTTCTTGAAGGGTCGACTTGATCCTAGGTCATATGGGAAGCTCATTCCTGTGACTGGACGCTTGAGTAACATAGCCTCAAGATTGAGCCCTAACGTCTCGGAAACACAGTTGTTGGTGTGGGCGAGCAATAAGCTTTCTGGATTGGTTAGAGAGCCAAGGCTTAAACAAGCGCTGGTACGATGGCGAGCGTCAGTACCTGGAGTCGATAGCGTTCTACCTACTCATAAAGTGGTGGGTTCAGAACGCCGTTATCCACAACTCAAGGATGCCTTGTCGATTGCCCATTTGTTAGCGACAGAAAATGGGATCGTATATGGTCAGGGCAAGATGGAATTGCCTGGTTTTTTGTGGAACTCAGATGCGCTCTTTGAGGACGTTTGCTTCCGGCTTTTTCAGGACTCTGCTCGATCCCTTGGAATAGAGTCGGAAAAGCCTCGCATCATTCTTGCAACCGGTATAAATCACGATGGTTCAAAAATTAACGCTCATACGATACCTGATATAATGTTCAAAAGAAAAGGAAAGCGGCTTCTTAGCCTAGATGCCAAGTACAAAACCCTAGCATCGACACCGAGCACGTCAGATATATACCAAGCCCTCTCCGTCGGTCGAGTAACGAGCCTAAAAGAGGTTGGCATCATTTACCCTGCAGAGGGCCGTACTGTTCAGGCGAGAGTACTTCATCCAGTTGGTGGTGGCATGCCAGAACTTGTACACGTGGTTGAAATTGGGCTTGAGGCCTTTGAAGCAAAGTCTGGAATCAATCAACTTCAACAATCTATCGCTGAGTGGTTATCCAGCACTGCTGCACTTACAGCACCAGAAAAGGCTGATTTAACGTCCACTTGAAGCGGTCAGAGACACCTCCACCGTCTCTGCCAGAGGCCACCGCCTGTAAGCGTGGAAGCGTAAATTCCTGAAATGTACGCTCTTGTCGTTCGCATAAAGCCCAGCGGCGGCCCATCTTATGAGCTACCGCGCCGGTTGTCCCAGAGCCCCCATAAATATCTAGCACAAGATCACCAGGATCAGTGCAAATATGAATTATCCTGGAAACTAACTCCTCGGGCTTTGGGGTTTCAAACGGTATGAGATCAGGAAAAAGGCTCTTTAAATGCCGCTTTGCGCTATCTGCTGTTCCCACCACGTCTCCCGGCCACCACGTGTCCGGAACGAGCCCAGGGTCAACCTCCGAAAGATATCTCTTCAGTCTGGGCATCTTGTTGCCAGCCCCAAAGTCAATCCTACCCTGGGAAATCAATTCATCAAGACGTTCGCGGGTATATCGCCAACATGTTCCGGTAGCTGGACGGACAACTCTACCCGACGGCAACGTTAAGTCGTAGAATTGTTCGGACCTGCGGCCAGGGCCAGCCTTAGCAGTTAAATCGCCGGACGCCCATGGCCCTCTAGGGTCGTCATCTTTGTTTTTATATCTATCAGTTTGGCGATCTGTAGCCGGTAACTTGTTCCGAGATTTATGCCACTCCGTTTTGTTCTTCGCATAGGCTAGGATATATTCATGAGTAGTGGAAATTGGTGTTCGGTTGTCGCGACTTACGGTCTTTTGCCAAACAGTTGTGCCGAGAAAATTTGCTTCACCGAAAATTCGGTCCAAGAATATCCGAGCCCTAGGCATTTCTGCATCGTCGATATGCATCCAAAGCGCTCCATCAGATGATAGAACATCGTGTATTTTACTACAGTGGCTGCTTATCGTCGTAGTCCACTCATCTCGGTTGAGGCTATCGTTGTAGTGGTGAAATTTCGTGCGGCGATTATATGGAGGATCAATTAGAGCTAGCCTGACCTCCACGCCTGACGAATTGATAATATCAATCGCTGCCAGAGCATCATCCTGTATCAGGATCGATTTTTTGCCGTCCCAGACAGGAAGCGGCTTGTTTGAATCCATCTTATTTGCAGTAACTGGCATGTATGATCTGCTCATTTTTTTCTTTATCAACTGCAGCGCGTATTTTTAGCCTGCGGCATGATACTGGGTTATAAATCCTTAAGCAGGTGCTTTCGCCACCATGCTTTGGTGACGAGGGAGCGTCGTCGAACCTAACCATGGACATTCCTGTCAAAAACATCAAGCTAGTACGTCAGCAATGAGATCGGCGTCCGTATGAATTTCAGCCCTCTGAAAGATGCGAAGTTGCATTTGATCACCCGTTCAACTGCGGGTAGCCAAGAAACGTCTGATCAACGCCCGAGTTCGTTCGGCTTAAGCTGATCTAGCCCAAATTTGACCGGTTTGACCATAGTTCAGGCGATTTTTCATCGCGTTTGTCTGCCGTTACCCGTTTTCCAGCAAACTCGCCCCCGTCGCGCCGTCAGTCGCCTTCGGACCAGATGGAGATTGCAAAGCACGAACGGGTTGAACAACTGCGCACTATTCTTTGCTAGGCTAAGCTACCGGGTCTTAATATAGTCGAACTGCCGCTTCAGCAGCCGAAACGGGTGCTCGACCTTGGACCTGATCTTGGCGATCCGACGGTTGATCTGAGCGTCGATAGGATGAATCGTGCCGCTCTTGGGAGCTTTGCACATGACACGCCACAACTTTGTCCAGCCCCCCACGCCATGGTTCCTCCCCGGCCCCGAATGTATGCGGGGGGGCTGAGCGCGGCATTTCGCTAGCGACAAGCGCTTTTACCGGGGAATCCAAGCGGAAGCCACTTTGCGGAAGCCAGAGGTTTAAGTATCGTCATATCAATGCCTTAGGGAATCACGATCTTGGCATGCTGGATTCTTTTGTGGAATCCACCTTTGCCATTTTTCGGAAGCCAGCAAGGAAGCCACCCGCGCCTGAGGCCACCAGACAAAATCCAGTTTTCTCCAAGACATTCGTAATCGTCTGGTCGCGGCCGCCTTCTGAGGTTGTGGATTTTTGTCTAGTCAACTTGCCACCCCACTCTTTGCGACAGCGTGACGAATGCATCATGCAGAACCGAGTGTTAACTCACAAAAACAACCGTGGCTTCACGCTGGATGTCGCACTATGGTCCAGCCTTCGATTTCAGGAGATTCGTACATGATACCCGGGCAGAAACGCGTTATTGAGTCACTTCAGACAGCCATCCGGATGGGGGCAATCAAGCCAAGAGACGGATTCGCCGACAAGGATCTCCGGACCTGGGCTGACGGAAATGATTCTGCCCTAGGATTCTTCTTCATCTACACGGACGACGTTCAGGGCTGGATTTCCAAGAAAGTTCGGATAACGGTCATGGCTACATACAGATGCCAATCGACCTTTCGCGATAAAATGTGCTTCGAGATTGCTTTATTTGTCTTGCCGGAGCTGCGGGGCCGCGGTCTGGCGCAAAAGATACTTCGTTCATCCTTGCTCGTGCTTCACGATGGAATCAGAAAAAGAACGGATGCGCCCTATTACTTGTGGTACTCCCCGAAACTCACCGACGGGGCAGGCTTGGCAATCGGGAACAAGCTTGTCTGGGATGAAGTGAGCGAGGTCCGACACACGGACGGAGAGACGTATCGGATTTGTCATAAGCTTTGTAACTAGCCGGTGCACTCTTTCGGGCACGTCATTGCGCGATTTGGTGAGCGATCATGGTTTGAGTTCGAACATGCTTCATGTGGGCTTTGGATGAGCCACGGCGGCGGATCGTCATTGACGAAGTCGAGCATGGCGGCTTTTGGCCAGAACCGAGGACCGTTCGCGCATCAAGACTCCTCGTCGGATTTGCGGGGTGACTACCGGTAACCGCAAGAAGCGTGCTCTCCTCGTAGCCGTAGAGCAACCGGCCGATGTTCGTCCAGTTTAGGGTGCCCGTGCACATCGCACAGGGCTCACCGGTCGAGACCAAGGTGCAGGTCCACAGAAACTCGGCCGGGTAGGCATTCGCCGCGCGCCGCGAAAGTTCAGTCTCCGCATTTCGTACGGTTCCGATATTGCCTTGGCGTATGAGGATGCGGTCCTCGGGACCTACTATCACAGCACTGAAGGGATGGTGACCGTGCAGGGCTGCGTCGGGGGCGACTTCGTTGGCAGTGCGGATGTGAGCACTCATCCGTTCCCGCGGCATGTCGTCGGCACTTTTCGCATTTGAGAGCGTCTTCCCCGCATATATGACTTTCTCCCATCCAGCGGTCTAGTTTCGAACATAGTATCATTTGACGGGTCAGACAAAGTGACCGCCACTCCATTTGAGCGGTGAAGAGACCTGCAGGAAGCCATTGAATCCGAGTGCATTTTTCGTTTGACAAAGCTGCCCCCCTTGACCTACCCCTAGATCATCGAAGAGTTGCGCCCGGAGGACACCCCCTCGCGGGCGCTTCTCATTCCCCCACGCTGCGGATCCCGATCCTGACGCTGGCATCGCGCCGCGCGCATCGGCTTACCCGCACTGCCCCACATGAAAGCCACCCCATGGACTTGGTCTTCGCGCCAAGCCAGATCGAGACTTGGCCTCTCGACCGGCTGCGCCCTTATGCCCGCAATGCCAAAATCCACGGCACCGATCAGGTCGCCAAGATCGCCGCCAGCATGGCCAAGTTCGGCTGGACCGTGCCCTGCATGGTGGCCGACGATGGCGAGCTGATCGCCGGGCATGGCCGGGTGTTGGCGGCGACAATGCTGGGGCTGAGGGACGTGCCGGTGATCCGCCTCGGCCACCTCGACGAGGCCGAGCGCCGGGCGTACCGGATCGCGGACAACAAGTTGACCGAGCTGGGCGAGTGGGACGAAGCCATGCTGCGCGACGAGATCGCAGGCTTGCTGGCCGAGGATTTCGACCTGTCGTTACTGGGGATCACCGACGAGGATCTGGACGCCCTGCTGCGCGATCCGGATCAGGGCGAAGGCGAGGCGGTCGAGGGTGAAGACGATATTCCCGAACCACCGGTCACGCCGGTATCGGTGGCGGGCGACCTCTGGCAGCTTGGATCACACCGGCTGATTTGCGGCGACAGCACGTCCGCCGATGTGGTCGGGCGCTTGCTGGGCGATGTTCGCCCGCTGTTGATGGTGACCGACCCGCCTTATGGCGTGGAGTATGACCCGTCCTGGCGCAACGAGGCGGGAGCGGCCAAAACGAAACGCACCGGCAAGGTGCTGAATGATGACCGTGCCGACTGGCGCGAGGCGTGGGCGCTGTTCCCCGGCGATGTCGCCTATGTCTGGCATGGTGCGCTGCATGCCGCGACCGTGGCCGAAAGCCTGGTGGCGGCGGGCTTTGCCGTCAGGTCGCAGATTATCTGGGCCAAGGACCGTCTCGTTCTCAGCCGTGGCGATTACCACTGGCAGCATGAACCCTGCTGGTATGCGGTCAAGAAGACCGGCAAGGGTCATTGGGCCGGGGATCGCAAGCAGACCACGCTCTGGCACATCTCCGGCAAGGACCAGGACGCCGCCACTGTGCACGGCACGCAAAAACCGGTCGAATGCATGCGTCGGCCGATCCTGAACAATTCCAGCCCCGGCCAGGTTGTGTTTGAACCGTTCATGGGATCCGGCACTACGCTGATTGCGGCGGAAACCACCGGGCGCGTGTGTTTCGGGATCGAATTGAACCCGGCTTACGTCGATGTGGCCATCGAGCGCTGGCAGCAGTTCACCGGCACCAATGCCGTTCAGGCGGATACAGGTGAGACCTTTGTTGACCTGAAGGCGAAGAGGTTGGTGGCATGAATGCGCCTATCCTGCGGGGCCGCCTCAAAGATTGGCCGCTTTAGACAAGAATTTTGGACGGTTGCACAGCAGAGGTACGAGTAATAACATTCGGAATTGCCGGGCTTTTTCTGTCTTGGCCAAAAGGATAACCGTGAAAAAGATCGTACTTATCGTTCTCGCCGTTTTAGCAGTGAGCTTTACTGCCGCTTTCGCTGTTGCAACGGCTCCACCCGACTCGGTGCTTTGCATAGGACCTTGCAAGGGAGAGGCAGAGCGGAAGTTTGGGTTCTTATACAGCTACTTCATGGATGTTGCGACGACATGTGGAGAGGCAGATGCATCTCGGGGCATACTCGAAGAACTGAATCCTGACTTGGCTAGAACCGTAGATGAAAAGAACGCCAAGTTCGCTTTGCTCGCCGCAAAAGAAAGGGATAGAACCTTGACCGTTCAAGAGCGAGCCGAGTACGAGAAAGACCCGTGGCGGGTTAAGCCAAATCAGGGAAGTCTGCTTTACCAGCATTTGTTCAGCGAAGCCGCTGAGACACCCGAATTGCCTTTAGTGGTGACACCTTGCAGTAGAAACGGGTTTCACCTCGGACAATCAGGTTACGACAGTTACTGCGAAGGCTTCACACACTTAAGTGTGGGCTACCGTGCCGATCCGGGCTCGTTGCGTTTGTCCCCAAACTTCTTGTCTATCTCGGAAGCGAATAACGCGCTTTTTGACCGTTTGAGACGCGCGGGAAAGCTATCTGGGCGCATGAAAGAACTGCACGAGATTGCAGTACAAGACGACATATCCCGCGAAGCGGCAAAAAAAGCGGTAGCCACGTCCCCTGCGTTAGACATTGCTCCAGACGAAGTGGATGACGCAATAGCAGCCAAATTCAGCGAATTGCGTTGCCAATTATGGTTAACTCGAATGATTACCCCGCTGGAGTGATCCGATACACGCGCCCGCGCTCATCCTCCTTCACTGAGGTCACGACCAGCCCCAGCTTCTTTTTGACCACCCCGGAAATCGTGCCCCTCGCAGTATGTGCCTGCCAGTCGGTCGCCTCAACAATCTCGGCCATGGAAGCACCCTCGGGGCGCTGGAGCAGCGCGATCAGCATCGCCTGTTTGGTCCCCGCGCGCTGGGTTGGCGGTTTGAGCGCGGGCGGTTGGGCCGCATGTGTGCGGATCGCAGCCATGGTCTTTACCACCACTGGCTCGACCCCGATGGCCAGCAGGCCTGCGTCGGTGACCACCAGCGTGGTGCCGTGACCATCGCCGGTCTCGCGCCAGAGCGGCTCGCCCTTGCGGGTTTTGGCGTCGACCTCTTCAAGCCAGCCGCGCCCGATCATCATGCTGACGACCTTTTGCGCGGCGGCACCGTGCAGCCCTGCGGGCAATGGCATCGCGAGGTTGTCGGGGCGCTGGGCCCCGGCGCTGAGGATGATGGTTTGGGTTTCAGTGAGTTTGGGCATGTGTCCCTCCGGTTTGCGAGGGTCGACCCGTTGCCCGCCCTTCTACCGGGTGAAGCCCGCCGTCAAGGCGGGCTGCGCGGCGTGCTGGGCGGAAGGTGTCATTCGCCGTATTCGCCCTCGCCAAAGGCGCTGTCGGTGATGCGCTTCAAGAGGCTGGCGTAATGCTCGAGCGTGCCGACGTTGCCCCAGTTGACCTCGCCGGGGTGGGTCTCAAAATGATCGTCGCTGTGAGCCTGCAGGCGGGCGAGCATGGTGTCGATCTCGGCCTTCTTCGCGATGAACGCGTTCAGGGCGGCTGCGCGGTTGCGCGCGGCCTTCTCGGCGCGCAGCTGGTGGCGGGGCGTGGTGATCGGGTTGAGGCGTGTCATGGCGTGGTTCCTTGGGGTGAGTTGCATCGTTTTCGTGCAATAAGATTCGCTCGTTCGCGAAATGTAATCAACTGAATACCAAGCAATATCATTGCTTTATATGGGACGTACGTCACCATGGAAGGACTGTCTGAGCGCGAGTATTCCGCCCATTCCGGCCTGTCGCGCGGGGCGGTCCAGAAGGCGCGCAAAGCCGGTCGGCTGGTGGTCTACAAGGACGGGTCGATCAACGCCGCCGCGTCGGACGTGCGCCGGGCCGACATGACCGACCCTGACCAGCACCGGCGCAGCACCGGCGGCGATGCCAGCTTCTCGGGCCCCGCGGACAGCTCGTCCTACCTGAAAGCCCGCACCGCGCTGACCGTCTATCAGGCACAGGAACGCCAGCTGGCGATCCAAAAGAAAAAGGGCACGCTGGTTGACCGGGCGCGCGCCGAAACGCTGGTGTTTCGTCTGGCACGTCAGGAACGCGATGTCTGGGTCACATGGCCCAGCAGAGTGGCGGCGCTGATGGCGGCTGAAGTGGCCATGGAGGTGGAAAAGCAATCCGGCTCACCGGTGATGATCGAGGCCGCGATCCTGCAGAGGGTGCTGGAAACCCATGTCACAGCGCAACTCGACGCCCTTGCCGATCTCAAGGTCTCGCTTGGATGAGGCGATCATGACCTGACCGCAGACCTCGATCTCGCCTTTGACGGGGCCGAGGATATCCTGCGGACCTGGCGTCGCGGCATGCGCCCGGATCCGGACCTCACCGTGTCGGAATGGGCAGATCAGCACCGCAAACTGTCCTCGCGGGCCAGCGCCGAACCCGGGCAATATCGCACCGCGCGGACGCCATACCTGCGCGAGATCATGGATGTGCTGTCGCCCCGCCACCCGGCGCAACGGATCAGCTTCATGAAGGCCGCGCAGGTGGGCGCGACAGAGGCGGGCAACAACTGGGTCGGCTTCGTCATACACCACGCGCCGGGTCCGATGCTGGCGGTGCTGCCGACGGTGGAGATGGCGAAACGCACCTCGCGCGGGCGGATCGACCCTTTGATCGCCGAAAGCCCGGCCCTGCGCGAACGGGTCAACCCGGCCCGGTCGCGCGACGCGGGCAACTCAATGCTGTCAAAGGAATTCCCCGGCGGCATCCTGGTGCTGACCGGCGCGAACTCGGCCACCGGCCTGCGGTCCATGCCCGCGCGGTACATCTTTCTGGATGAGGTCGACGCCTATCCGGCCTCCGCCGACGAGGAAGGCGACCCGGTCACCTTGGCCGAGGCGCGGACGACGACCTTCTCGCACCGGCGCAAGGTGTTCATGGTCTCGACCCCCACGATCCGGGGATTGTCGCGCATTGAAAGGGAGTTCGAGGCCAGCGATCAGCGCCGGTACTTTGTGCCCTGCCCACATTGCGGGGCGATGCAATGGCTGCAGTTTGAGCGGCTGCGCTGGGAAAAGGGACGGCCCGATACCGCCGCCTATCATTGTCAGGGCTGCGAGAAGCCTATCGCAGAGCACCACAAAACGCAGATGCTGGAGCGTGGGGAATGGCGGGCGACGGCTGTGTCCGCCGACCCGCATTCCATCGGCTTCCACCTCTCGGCGCTCTATTCGCCGCTGGGCTGGAAAAGCTGGCAGCAGATCGCGCGGGACTGGCTGGCGGCGCAAGGCTCAGAGGAAATGCTGCGCGCCGCGCGCAACACCCTGCTGGGCGAGACATGGGTCGAAAGTGGCGATGCGCCGGAATGGCAGCGGCTCGCGGAGCGGCGCGAGGCTTACGCTGGCGCGCAGATCCCCGTCGGTGGTCTGTTCCTGACCGCTGGCGTTGATGTGCAGAAGGACCGGATCGAGATCGATGTCTGGGCCTGGGGCCGCGGTTTGGAAAGCTGGCTGGTCGACCACATCGTCATTGCCGGTGGTCCGGATGATCCGGCCTGCTGGGACAAGCTGACGGCCCTGCTCGGTCGGACGTGGGTCTGCGCCAATGGGGCGGTTATGGTGATCGGCAAGCTGGCGATCGACACCGGTTACGAGTCCGCCGCCGTTTATGCATGGGCGCGGGCGCAGGGGTTCGATCAGGTCGCCCCCGTCAAGGGCCTCGAGGGCTTCAACCGCGCCACGCCGGTATCGGGCCCGACCTTCGTCGACGCCACTATCGGCGGCAAACGTCTGCGCCGGGGCGCGCGGCTCTGGTCCGTGGCCACGGCGACGTTCAAGACCGAGACTTATCGCTACCTGCGGCTGGAGCGGCCGAGCGACGAGGATCGGTCACTGGGAGTTCTGGACGCCCCCGGCACCGTGCATCTGCCCGACTGGATCGACACCGAGTGGCTCAAGCAGCTGGTGGCAGAACAGCTCGTCACGGTGCGCAACAAGCGCGGCTATGCCCACCCAGAATGGCAGAAGATGCGTGAGAGGAACGAGGCTCTGGACACCCGCGTCTACGCCCGCGCCGCCGCATGGATCATGGGCGCAGATCGCTGGGACGAGGCCACATGGCGGCGGCTGGAAGCGCAGGCCGGGGTCGAAACCCTCCCGGCACCTCAGCAGGCGGCACCGACCGAACAAGCCGCGCCCGCTGCGCCAAAGGCCGGAACACCAACGACGCCACGGCGCAAACGCCGGGCTTACACACCGAACTTCATGAGGGATTGAGATGGATCTGGAACGGATGCGCGCGCTGCTGGCCGCACTGCAAGAGGCCCGCTACGCGGGCGTCCGCTCGGTGAGCTATGACGGCAAGAGCATCACCTATGGCTCGGATGCCGAACTTGCGAATGCCATTGCCGATCTGGAAACCCGGATCGCCACCGCCACTACCGGCACCCCGCGTCGCAGGCGCTGGGGCACCGTCGCCACGAAGGGCCTGTGATCCATGGCGTTTGAGGCCTTCCGCCAGCGCATCGGCAGCATCATCGGGGGCTTCGATGCGGCACAGGCCCATCGTCGCCTGCGCGGATTCCGCGCCAGCCGCGCCCATGTGAACACGCTGATTGCGGCCTCGGGCGACACGATCACCGCCCGGGCCCGCTGGCTGGTCAGGAACAATGGCTATGCGGCGAACGCGGTGGAAAGCTTCGCCAGCAATGTCGTCGGCGATGGCATCAAGCCTTCGTCGACCATTACGGATGCTGCAAAGAAGGAAGAGTTGCAGGCGCTGTGGCTCGCCTGGACCGATGATGCCGACGCCGAGGGTCTGACCGACTTCTACGGGCTGCAGCGCCGGGCGGCGCGTGAGGTGTTCCTCTCGGGCGAGGTGTTCATCCGAATTCGGTCGCGCCGGGCCGAGGATGGTCTGACCGTGCCCCTGCAATTGCAGATGCTGCCTGCCGAGATGCTGCCGCTCGACATGAACCGCACCCTGCCCGGCGCCGGGCTGATCCGGCAGGGCATCGAGTTCGACGGCATCGGTCGACGCGTGGCCTATCACTTCCTGCGCCGCCACCCCGGCGATCTGACCGATCCCGGCCTTGCGGGCGACACTGTCCGTGTGCCCGCCGCAGATGTGATCCATGTCCTCGATCCGGTTGAAGCCGGGCAGTTGCGCGGCGTGTCTCGCTTTGCGGCCGCCATCGTCAAGCTGTTCACCCTCGACCTTTACGACGACGCCGAGCTGGAGCGGAAGAAGATCGCTGCAATGTTCGCAATGTTCATCACCTCGCCCGCGCCAGAAACGCCGCTGGAACCCACCGAGGAGGATCTGGAGGTCGAACCCGGCCAAGTGGTGCGGCTCGATCCCGGTGAGGATGTCTCGACCCCGGCGACCCCTGACTCGGGCGGCACCTACGAGCCGTTTCAATACCGCACCCTGCTGCAGATCGCAGCCGCGCTGGGCATTCCCTACGGTTATCTGACCGGGGACACGGCCAAGGGCAACTTCTCCAACACGCGGATCTCGCTGATCGAATTCCGCCGCCGCATCTCTGCCTGGCAGCATGGCGTGCTGGTGTTCCAGCTTTGTCGCGCCGTCTGGGTGCGCTGGATGGACACCGCTGTGCTGTCCGGCGCGCTGGATCTGCCCGGCTATGACAGCCAGCGGCGGCAGTATCAGGCCTGCGCATGGTTGCCGACCAAATGGGACTGGATTGATCCGATGAAGGACGCCTCGGCCGAGATCCTGCAGATCGAAGCGGGCCTGAAATCCCGCACCCAAGCCCTGTCTGAGCGCGGCTATGACGCCGAGCAGGTCGACCGCGAGATCGCCGCTGAGCGCAAACGCGAGCTGGCGCTGGGCCTCGACTTCCGGCGTCCGGGATCCCCGGCGCAGGGGCCGGATGGGGCCAAGGGCAGTGATGATCAGCAGGAAGACGACCGGGAAGGCGCAGCGTCCGACGACACTGACGACGAAAAACCCGACGCCAAGGAGGGCGAATGATGAACCACGCCCAGATCGCCCAGCGCGCATTCAACACCCCGTTGATGGTCGACCCGGCCAAGGCGCTGGCATTCCTGTCGGGGTTAGGGCCGCGCATCACCGGGCAGGACATCACCTTCCAGGGCCTTGAGGTGGACGCTTCGGATCAAGCCGCGGCATTTCTTCCCGCTCGAGCTTCCCTCTTTGGGAACGACCTCGCCCAGCGCCACCAGCAGGGCGGCAGCCAGCCCTTCACCACGATTGACGGCATTGCCGTTATCGAAATCGCGGGCACACTTGTGCACCGCGGCGCCTGGATCGGGCAATCCTCCGGTCTGACGTCTTATGAAGGGATTGCCGCGCAGCTGCAGGCGGCCCTCACGGACTCCAGCGTGCGTGGCATCGCGCTGGACATCGACAGCTTCGGCGGGGAGGTCGCGGGAGCCTTCGATCTGGCAGATCGGATCCGGGCGGCGCGGGCGCAGAAGCCGGTCCAAGCTTTCGTGGCAGAACATGCGCTGTCCGCAGGTTACGTTCTGGCCTCCCAGGCCGACCGCATCATCCTGCCCCGCACGGGTGCCGTCGGCAGCATTGGCGTCGTAGGGTTGCACACGGATATGAGCGGCGCGCTCGACCAGAAGGGCATCGCGGTCACGCTGATCCATGCCGGTTCGCACAAGATCGACGCGAACCCGTATCAGCCTCTGCCCGAGGCCATACACGACCAGATGCAGCGTGAGCTGGAGGTGGCCCGCTTTCTCTTCGCAGAAACCGTCGCGGCAGGTCGTGGAGATCGCCTGTCCGATGCCGCAGCTCTGGCCACCGAAGCCGCCGTGTTCCGCGGGGCCGATGCGCTCAAAGCAGGTCTGGCTGACGAAATCGCCGATCCCGTCACCGCCTTCCACGCCTTCGCCGCCACGCCACGCGGCTCCAATCCCACCAGTAGAAAGGGTCCACAGATGACCACCACGTCCACTGACACCCCAAACCCGGATTCAGTCACTGTCGCACCCGCGGCTCCGGTCGCTGCGAGCACGCCCGAACCGCCCATTGCAGAAACTGCGGTGACGCCCGACGCCACCGCGATGACCGCCGAGGCCATTCGCGCCGAGGCCGCCGAAGTGGCGCAGGTCTGTGCGCAGGCGGCCCGGCTCGGTGTGACCATCGACGCGTCCGACGCAGTCACGCGTGGCATCAAACCCGAGGCTCTGCGCGCCCGCGTGCTGGCCGACCTTGCTGCCCGCGGCGATGCTGCTGGCATCGTCGCCACCGCCCCAGCGGCAGCCGCCGCCGCGAAAGACAGCCCGATCATCGCGGCCGCCAAGAAAACCGCGACTGACGCCAAGCGCTGACCTCGCACCCAAACTCCCAACATATGGAGACTGACCAATGCCCGTCCTGACGGAACAGCCCAGCATGGGCGATGTCCTCAAATATGAGGTCAATCCGAACTACACCCGCGAAGTGGTCACGCTGCTGCAAGGCATGCCTTATCCGGTCGGCTCGGTGCTCGGCCAGATCACCGCCAGCGGTAAGTACAAGCTGGCGACCGCTACTGGCACCGATGGTGCGCAAACAGCAACCGCCGTGCTGCTCTATGCCGTCGACGCCACACTGGCGGATGCCACCGGCATCGTCGTCGCCCGTGGCCCCTCGATCGTCTCGCGCGCGGGCCTCGCCTATGACGGATCCGTCGATGACGGCACCAAGATCACCGCCAAGATCGCCCAACTTGCTGCCGTCGGCATCATCGCCCGCGACGGCGTCTGACGCCCCGCGTCGCCACCCATTCCCCTCATTCCCCCGGAGCACCCCATGACCCTTGTCCGCAATCCCTTTGACGCTGGCGGCTATTCGCTGGCCGAGATGACGCAGGCCATCAACATCCTGCCCAACCTCTACACCCGCCTTGGCCAGATCGGCCTCTTCCGCTTCGAAGGCGTCAGCCAGCGGTCGGTGATCATCGAGCAATACGAGGGTGTGCTGAACCTGCTGCCCTCGGTGCCGCTGGGCGGTCCAGCCACGGTCGGCACCCGCGAAGGCCGATCGATGCGGTCCTTCGCCCTGCCGTGGATCCCGCATGATGATGTCATCCTGCCCGGCGACATTCAGGGCCAACCGAGCTTGGGCGTCTTTGATGGCGCAGACCCGCTGGTCGAGGTGATGAACCGCAAGCTGCAGCTGATGCGCCGCAAGCACGCCCAAACCCGCGAATACATGGAGATGAACGCGCTGCGCGGCATCGTGAAGGATGGGGCTGGTACCGCGCTCTACAACTACTTCACCGAATTCGGCATCGCGCAAATCTCCGTGGATTTCCTGCTGGGCACCGCAGGCACCAACGTGCAGGGCAAGGTGCGGGAGGTCTTGCGCGCCATTGAGGACAATCTGCTGGGCGAGAGCATGACGGACGTGCATGCCCTCGTCAGCCGCGAATTCTTCGACAAGCTGATCGCGCACCCCAAAACCGAAGAGGCCTACAAGTTCTACGCCGCCACCGGCGCGCAGCCCCTGCGCCAGGATGTGCGGCGCAACTTCCCCTTCGCAGGCATCGTGTTCGAGGAATATAACGGCAGCGCCACGCTGTCGGGCGGAACTTCCGAGCGGTTCATTCCCGCGACGGAAGGCATCGCCTTCCCCTTGGGCACGATGGACACCTTCACCACCTATGGCGGCCCCGCCAACCTGCTGGAGGCAGCAAACACCCTCGGCCTGCCCCTCTACGCCCGCCAACACCTCGACGAAAAGGGCCGCTGGATCGACCTTATGACCGAAGCCTCGATCCTGCCGGTCAACAAGCGGCCACGCATCGCGATCCGTATCCACACCTCGAACTGATGCAGCCAATGCCCGTCTTTGCCGCCGCCATGGACCGGATCTTCGCCACCCCGTCCATGGGGGCGGCGGCTGTCTGGATCTCCGCCACCACCTCGCAAGAGCGCCCGATCCGCGTGATCCGCCGCGCGCCGGATCGCATCACCGAGTTCGGGGCTGCCCGTTTTGTCAGCGACACCATGATGGTGGATGTGCGTCTGTCTGACCTGTCCGATCCGCGCTCCGGCGATCTGATCGTGATCGGCACCGATAGCTTTATCATCCAGGGCGAGCCAATCCGCGACCGGGAACGGTTGATCTGGACGCTGGACCTGGGGCCATCATGAAGTTGAAACTCGACATCCGCCCCGACATCGCGGCCCTGATGCAGGCTGAAATTGCCGCTGGCGAAAAGGCGGTGTCCGCCGCGATGCGCGAGGCGGGCACCTCCCTGAAATCCGCCTGGCGCGCGCAAATCACCGACGCGGGGCTTGGCACGCGCCTTGGCAACAGCATCCGTCTCGCCAGCTTCCCGAAATCCGGCGACAGCCTGAATGCGGCGGCACTGGTCTGGTCAAAGGCCCCGGTGATCATCGGCGCGCATGACACGGGGCCGCTGATCCGATCAAGAGACGGGTTCTGGCTGGCGATCCCGACCCCGGCGGCCGGAAAGTCCCGGCGCGGTGGCCGGATCACACCGGGCGAATGGGAGCGCCGCACGGGGTTGCGCCTGCGGTTCGTCTATCGCCGCCGGGGGCCGAGCTTGCTGGTCGCCGAAGGGCGGCTGAACACCAAAGGCCGCGCGGTGGCCTCCAGATCAAAGACAGGCCGCGGGCTGACCACCGTGCCGATCTTCCTGCTGGTGCCGCAGGTCAAGCTGCGCAAGCGGTTGGATCTGGCGCGGGATGCCGAGCGGGCGGCGGATGGCGTGCCGGGGCTGATCGTGGCGAAATGGGTTGCCGCTGGTCGACAAGGGCAACTTTCTTAGCCGTGTTTTGGCTTCCGGTTCAGTCAGCAGAACCTCCCGATCCCATCATTCCAGTTGCTTTCGGCGACAGCCGCGTTACAAACTGAAACCATGAACCAACACACGCCCATCCACGAGTTCGTTGGGGTTGGCCTATATTCTGTGGCCGATGCTGCGAAGCTCCTGAAGGCACCTCCGCGGAACTTGCGGCGGTGGTTGGATGGATACGACTACAAAAGCAAGAAGAATGACGAAGTTCGGCATGTCCCTCCGCTTTGGAGGCCTGATATTCCGAAGATCGACGACGACATCGAGATAAGCTTTCGCGATCTGATCGAGCTTCGTTTCGTGCGAGCCTTTCTTGAAAAGGGAATCGGACTGAAGGCTGTTCGTAATTGCATGGACTATGCTCAACAGTGCATCCAAACGGATAGACCTTTTTCATCCGGTCGTTTCCGGACCGATGGGCGGACAATTTTCTTGGAGAGCCTAGAGGCCGCAGGCGAGCCCCAATTGCTTGACCTCAAGGAGAAACAGTATGTTTTCAAGCAAGTAGTTGAACAAAGCTTCAAGGATCTGGATCTGGAAGGCGATATCGTCACGCGCTGGCGGCCATTTCGTGGCAAGGACAGTATCGTTATCGACCCGACCCGGTCTTTCGGCCAACCTGTAGCATCAGCGTCTGGCGTGCCGACGATTGTGCTGGCAGAGGCCGTCAAGGCAGAAGGTTCCCTAAGTCGTGTAGCAGCTATGTATGAAGTCCAAAAATCAGTGGTTCAAGACGCCGTCAGATTTCACGAGGGGCTGATGGCCGCTTGAAGGTGATGGTGGATGAAAACCTGCCTCCGGCCATGGCGAAAGCGCTCGCAGCCCTTTTCGCTGGTAAGCACGAGGTCGTCCACCTGAGGGAGAAGTTTGGGGCCGCCGTGAAAGATATAGAGTGGATCGGAACCTTGAATGCCGAGGGGCACTGGGTAATCATTTCAGCTGACCGCCGGATCGCTAGGAACAAGGCCGAGCAGCAGGCCTTCAAGAGTTCAAAGTTGGTAGGCTTCTTTCTTGCATCTAGCCTTCAGAAGGCCAAGCTGACCAAGCAGATGGAACGCCTTATGGCGCTATGGGAAACCGTAGAAAAGCAGGCTGAACTGGTCGGGGGCGGTGCCATGTTCGAAATCCCGATGAAAAGCAGCAAACTCAACCAGATTTGACATGCAGGTCCTCCTGACCGGTTGTGTATCATTCTTGGCTCCGCGAAGTCATCACATGACTAAGTTCAGCGCGGGCAAACGTCCAAAAACATAGTGAACCCATGCCCACCACCCGCGAAACCATCCTCGCCGCGCTGCACGCGCGGCTGCAGCCGCTTCCCGCCCTTGTTCTGCGTGACGAAGTGCTGCCCGAGCGGATCCCGCCTTCAGGGCTGATCATCCTGCGCGACGGCCAGCCGGGTGAGCCCGAGGTAACGCTGTCGCCGCCGCGCTACCACTATCAGCACCGGGCCGAACTGGAAGTTGTCGTTCAGGCCCCGAATGATCGCGCCACGGCTTTCGACACACTGATTGCCGCCATCGGCACGGCGCTGGAGTCCGACCGTACCCTCGGCGGGCTCTGTGACTGGGTCGAGGCGGAGGCGCCGCAGCCGGCCGATCTGCCCGTCGAGGGCGCAGCCGGTCTGAAGGCCGCGGTCATCCCGGTGGTCCTGCACTATTCCACAGACGATCCTCTGGCCTGATCAACCGGCTTTGCGCCCCCGGAATAGGGTCGGCGCCTGCACACGCCCTCAACCTGCGCGCCAGTCTCGATGCTGAGGCTCTCATAGGTGACATCGCCGGTCACCCGCGCGCTTGCGTGCAACGCCACCTTGCCGCCGATGATTTGGCCTTGGAATCGCCCCTTTATGGCGACGCTGGCGGCATGGAGCTCGCCGTCAACCTCGCCTGCCTGCTCGATGACGATTGCGGACGCATCCACGCGCCCCTTGACGTAACCGGGCAGTTCGACCGTGCCTGGAAAGGAAAGCTCGCCCGTGATGCGCGAGCCTGCGCCAAGATGTGAGCGACTATTGGTCCCGGCGGCGGGATAAGTTTCGTCCGTCATACCAGTCTGCCTTTTTCGAGTTTCGGCCCTCTCGGAGCTCATCCGTTTCAACATGCATACAGGAGAATTCAACATGGCACGAGCCCAAGGGGCACGGGCGCAGATGGCGCTCGGATTCGAGACTACGTATGGAACGCCGCCAGCTGGCGGCTTCACCAGGATGCCGTTTGCCAGCACCTCGCTCGGATCAGAACAGCCGCTGCTGAACAGCGAACTGCTTGGCTATGGCCGCGATCCCTTGGCCCCGATCAAGGACGCGGTAACGGCGGATGGCGATGTGGTGGTGCCGATCGATGCTGAGGCCTTCGGCTTCTGGCTGAAGGCGGCCTTCGGTGATCCCACGACCACGGGCGCTGCGGCACCCTGGACCCATGAGTTCCAGTCCGGATCGTGGGTCCTGCCCAGCATGTCGATCGAGACCGGCATGCCCGAGGTGCCGCGCTTTGCGATGTATTCCGGCTGCGTGCTGGATCAGCTGTCCTGGCAGGTGCAGCGCTCGGGCCTGCTGACCGCCACCGCCCGGCTGGTGGCACAGGGCGAGACCATCGCCGCCGCCACCGCCGCCGGAACACCCGCCGAACTGGCCCTGCAACGGTTCGGTCATTTCAACGGCGCAATTACGCGGAATGGGACCGCCCTTGGCAATGTCGTCTCGGCCGAGATCACCTATGCCAACAACCTCGACCGGATCGAGACCATCCGCTCGGACGGCAGGATCGACGGGGCCGACCCGTCCATCGCAGCACTCACAGGGCGGATCGAGGTCCGCTTTGCCGACAGCACGCTGGTGACACAGGCGATCAACGGCGATCCGGCCGAGATCACTTTCGCCTATGTCCTGCCATCAGGCGAGGGCTTCAGCTTCACCGTGCACGCCGTCTACCTGCCGCGCCCCCGGATCGAGATTTCCGGGCCGCAGGGCGTGCAGGCGACCTTCGACTGGCAGGCGGCGCGCGACAGCATCGTGGGCCGGATGTGCACCGCAACCCTGATCAACGATATCGAGGCCTACTGATGATCCGACTGAACCTGACCGCCGCCCCTGAATGGCTGGAGCTTGCCCCCGGCCTGCGCCTGCAGGTCGCCCCGCTGACCACCGCCCTGATGGTGTCTGCCCGCGCCGATGCTGCCCTCGAGGCCTTGCCCGAAGATGCCAGCCAGGAAGAGCTGGCGCTGGTCATGGCCAAGTCCGTGGCCCGTCGCGCCGTTCTGGATTGGGAGGGCGTGGGTGATGCAATGGGCACAATTGTGCACGTGTCACCGGACGGCATCGACGCCCTTCTGGAAATCTGGCCGGTCTTTGAGGCGTTCCAGACCCAATACGTCGCGCGCGGCCTGCTGCTGGACGCGGAAAAAAACGCCTCCGCGCCCTCGCCGACTGGTCCTTCGGCGGGGGCGACAACTATTGCGCGGCCTGCGAAGGACGCTGCGCCGACTGCCCAGCCAGACTGAACCAGCCCCAAACGCAGGATGGATGGCAGCTCTGGGATCTGGTCGGTCGCCTTGGTGGTCAGCTGCGCGTGATCCCCGGCGCGGTGCTGGGCTGGGACATGGGCGCGGCCTTGGCCCTCGCCCGCGCGCTGGGCGTGAACCCCCTCATCGCAGCTGAACTGCTGCCCGAGATCGAGGCGGTGATGGTGCGCAAACTCAACGAACAGATGGAAGGACACCGCGATGGCTGAAAAACGCGTATCCGTCCGCCTCGTGGCGGAAGGCGGCCGCCAGGTCCGTGCGGAGCTGGAAGGTGTGGGCGAAGCCGGGGCGCGCGGTTTCGGGCGGCTGTCGCGCGAGATGGACCTCGCCAATGCACGCGTTGCCGCCTTTGCCCGCCGCGCGCGGGTGGCGGCCGCCGCCGCAACAGTGGCCCTGGCCGCCGCTGGTGCCGCGATGATCAGGTCCGGGCTACAAACGGTCGATGCGCAGGCCAAGCTGGCGCAATCGCTTGGCACAACGGTTGCCTCAATCCAGACACTGGAGCGCGCGGGCGCGTTGGCGGGCGTGTCGATGTCCGGGATCGATCAGGCGACCAAGGATCTGACGCGCCGCCTCAGCCAGGCGGCCGCCGGGACTGGCCCCGCGGCAGACGCGTTGGACCGGCTCGGGCTTTCCGCCTCTGACCTGATCGCCTTGCCGCTGGACCAGCGTGTCGGGGCGATCAACGCCGCCATCGAAAGCTTCGTGCCTGCGGCTGAGCGCGCCGCCGTTGCGGGGCAGCTCTTCGGCGAGGAAGGCTCCATCGCCATGTCGCGCATCGACACTGCGACGCTGCGCCAGGCAACCGAGGACGTGCTTGCCTTCGGGGTGGTGGTTTCGGAAGCTGACGCTGACCAGATCGAGCGTACCAATGATGCGATTTCGCGGCTGGGACTGATCTGGCGCGGCGTCTCGAACCAGCTGGCCGTCGCAGCCGCCCCGGCGCTGGAGGCCGTGGCCAATGCGATGGCAGCGATTGCAAGCCGCACCGGCCCGCTCGGGATCGCCATAAGCGCGCTCTTCGACAATATCGGCCGTCTGATCAGCATCGCCGCAACCTTTGCGACCCTGCTGGCCGGGCGCTGGGTGGCCGGGCTGGCCGCTGCGGCGCTCTCGGTACGAGGTCTGGCCACGGCCCTGGTCGTCCTGCGCGGGGCGTTGATCCGGACGGGGCTCGGCGCGCTGATTGTCGGCGCGGGCGAGCTGGTGTTCCAGTTCACCCGGCTGGTTTCCGGCGCAGGCGGGTTCGGTGCGGCCATGGGGCTTTTGAAGGATGTGGCGGTCGAGGTCTGGGAGCGCCTCGGGATGGCCGCGTCTGCGGCGGGCGCTGCGGCCACGGCAGTGTTTCTTGATCTCAAATCGGACGCCGCGTCAGCCATGCAGAGCGCCATCGAAAGCGTCGTCGGTTTTGGCAACACCGCCGCCAACACCTTTGAGGGGGCGTTTGAGGCGATCAAGGCGATCTGGGGTCTCTTGCCCGCCGCCATTGGCGATCTGGCGTTTCAGGCGGCGAACAGCCTGATCGAGGGGGTCGAGGCGATGCTCAATGGCGTGGTGGCCCGGATCAACGGCTTCATCGACAGCGTCAACACCGGGCTCGAGGCGCTGGGCTCTGCGCGCCGCATCACGCTTCTGGGCGATCTGGATCTGGGCAGCATCGAGAACCGCTTTGCCGGGGCAGCGACACAGGCCGCAACAGCGGCGAAGGACGCCTTCGAGCGGGCCTTTGCGGACAACCCGCTGGCGGTGCCCGACGTGGGGCTGAACGATATTGCCAAAGAGGCGCTGGCCTCGGCCAGCATCTTCCGCACGGCGGCGACCGATCTGGCGGCCGGTGCGCGCGCCCCGCTGGCCAGCTGGCAGGCGTTGAAGGATGCCGTCGCCGGTGCGGGTGCGCAGGGCGAGACGGAACTCGATGCGGCCAGGGATGCCGCCAACCGGTTTGACGAAGCGATCACCGAGGCTGGGCGTAATTCCGGTGGCGCGGGAGCCGCGGCAGCCAATGGCGCGGAAGTGGCCAAGGTCGGCTGGGAGGCGGCCGTTTCCACCCTGGCCGACTATGCCGCCAAGGCCCGCGACATTGGCGGCGATATCGGCCAGAGCCTGGTCGGGGCCTTCCAGAGCGCCGAGAACGCGGTGGGCAATTTTGTGAAGACCGGCAAGCTCGACTTCGGCGATCTGGTCAGTTCGATGATTGCCGATCTGGCGAACCTCGCGGCGCGGCGCTTCATCCTCGGGCCGATCGCCAATGCGCTCTCCGATGCACTTGGCGGTGCGGGCGGTTTGTTCGCCAACATTCTTCATGCAGGTGGCGTGGTCGGATCGCCAGGCCCGGGCCGGATGGTCCCGGCGCTGGCCTTTGCCAATGCCCCGCGCATGCGCTCGGGTGGTTTTGCGGGACTGCGACCGGACGAGGTTCCGGCGATTCTGCAACGCGGCGAACGGGTGTTGTCGCGCCGCGAGGCCGCTGGTTATGGCCAAGGGCAGTCCTCCACGCCCGCCGTCAACGTGACCATCATGGCCCGCGACGCCGAAAGCTTCCGGCAATCGCGTACGCAGGTGGCAAGTGACATTGCCCGCGCCGTGTCACTCGGCCAGAGGGGGCTCTGATGGCCTTCCATGAGGTGCGCTTCCCCGACACCATCAGCCGTGGCGCGCGCGGTGGGCCTGAACGGCGCACCCAGATCGTGGAACTGGCGAGTGGCGACGAGGAACGCAATGCCAGCTGGGCCAACAGCCGCCGCCGCTATGATGTGGCCTACGGCATCCGCCGCGCCGATGATCTGGCGGCGGTCGTGGCGTTCTTCGAGGCCCGCAACGGTCGACTGCACGGGTTTCGCTACAAGGACTGGGCCGACTACAAGTCCAGCCTGCCCTCACAGGCGATCAGCGCAACGGATCAGCTGATCGGCATCGGGGACGGCGCAGGTAACAGCTTTGGTCTGGTGAAGCACTACAGCTCCGGCGCGCAGAGCTGGAGCCGCGCCATCGCCAAACCTGTCGCAGACAGTGTGCGGATCGCCCTGGACGGTGTCGAGCAGATGTCGGGCTGGAGCGTCGGTATCACCACCGGCGTTGTCAGCTTTGACACAGCGCCACCCCCTGACATCGAAATCACCGCCGGTTTCGCCTTCGATGTGCCGGTGCGGTTTGACACCGACATCCTCGACGTCACCCTCGATGTCGAACGGCTCGGATCGATCACCTCCATCCCGCTCATCGAGATCCGGCGGTAAGGGCACGGCCTGGGGCAAGCGCGGGCTGCGGGCTACGCATGTAAAAACAGAGCGGTCGCTACCCGGTCCGGGGGCCGGGCTTACGGATCAGCGGGACAACAAACCCGTCTTCCGGAGGCGTGGCCCGTTTCAACGCCTCCAGAAACGCCTCACGCGTCACAACATCAATGACCACCCTGGTGCAATCCTCAGGCGTCACTGAAGCTGCCTCGCTATCGGCTTCAGCGTCGGAGCCAGTATCCCTGGGATCATCCTGCGTCATCATCACAACCCTCTCCAGCAACTCGGATCTCCAGCCAGGTTGGCTCTTCGTTCCCTACATATCAAGGTCATTCCATGAAAGCCCTCTCTCCCGGCCTGCAGGCCCATCTCGACGCGGGCACCACCACGCTGGCCTGGTGCTGGCGGATTTCCCGGGCCGACGGGGTGACGCTGGGGTTCACCGATCATGATCGCGCGCTCAGTTTCGATGGCACCGATTTTGAACCCGAAAGCGGCTTTGCCGCCTCGGAGATCCGCGCAGGCTCTGATCTGGCCGTCGATGCACAGGATGCGGAGGGCGTGCTGAGCTCGGATCGCATCACCGAGACCGACATCCTCGACGGGCGCTGGGACAATGCGCAGGTCGAGCTCTGGCGGGTGAACTGGACGGATACCAGCCAGCGTGTCCTCCTGCGGCGCGGTGCGGTGGGCCAGATCCGGCGCGGCCGCATGGCCTTTGTCGCCGAAGTGCGCAGCCTTGCGCACCTCCTCGGCCAGACCGTCGGGCGGACGTTTCAGGCGGGATGCGATGCGGAACTTGGCGATGCGCGCTGCGGCGTCGATCTGGAGAACGCGGTCTACAAGGGGACCGGCATTGTAACGGAGCGCCTGCGCGACCGGGCCTTCCGGGCCTCGGGTCTGGCCGCGTTCGAAACGGGCTGGTTTGCCTTTGGCACACTCACCTGGACCAGCGGGGCCAATGCCGGGCGCATCACTGAAGTGCTGGCGCATGAGTTGACCGGCAGCAGCGCGACCCTGACCCTGCTGGAAGCGCCGATCCGTGCCTTTGCACCAGGCGACAGCTTTGTCGCGCGCGCAGGCTGCGACAAGCGGATCAAGACCTGCGCGGCAAAGTTCGCCAATGTCGTCAATTTCCGGGGCTTTCCCCACATCCCCGGCCAGGATGCCGTGCTGCGTTATGCCAGCCAGAATGCGGGCCATGCGGGAGATGTGCTGTGACCCGGGCTCAAACCGTCGCCGATCCCGCCCATGTCATCGCCATAGCCCGCAGCTGGCTGGGCACGCCCTATCATGATCAGGCCAGCCTCTGCGGGGTCGGCTGCGATTGTCTGGGTCTTGCACGCGGCGTCTGGCGCGAGGTGGTGGGCCCCGAGCCCTTTCCCATGCCGCCCTACAGCCGCGACTGGGGTGAGACCGGTGCCCGCGAGGTGCTGGCCGAGGGGGCGCGCCGCATGATGGTGGAATGCCCGCCCGCCGACGCGCCACCCGGTGCGCTGGTGCTCTTTCGGATGATGCCCCGTGCCATTGCCAAGCATGTCGGGATCCTGACCGGGCCCCAAAGCTTCATCCATGCCTGTGAGCGCCTTGGCGTTGTCGAGGAGGGTTTGACGCCCAGCTGGCGGCGGCGCATCGCCTTCGCCTTTCTCTTTCCGGAGGCCCGTTGATGGCAACCCTCGTTCTCGGCGCTGTCGGCACCGCCATTGGTGGCTCGATCGGCGGCGCGGTCCTTGGTGTGAGCGCCGCCAGCATCGGCGGCTTTGTCGGCTCCTCCATTGGCGGCGTGCTCGACAACTGGATCGTGTCCTCGCTGGCGCCCGCGCAACGCATCGAGGGCGCGCGGCTCGACAGCCTGACGGTTACGTCGGCCACCGAAGGCGCGGTGATCCCGCGCCTCTTTGGCCGGATGCGGATCGGCGGCAACATCATCTGGGCCACGGATTTCCGCGAGGAGACCAAAACCAGCCGCCAGGGCGGCGGCAAGGGCAGCGGGCCCAAGGTCACCACCACCGAGTTTCTCTACTTTGCCTCCTTTGCCGTGGCGCTCTCAGAAGGCGAAGTGACAGGCATTGGGCGCATCTGGGCTGATGGCAAGCCGATGGATCTCTCAGGTGTCACCTGGCGCTGGTATCCCGGTGATGAGGCGCAGGAGCCCGATCCATTCATCGCCGCCAAAATGGGAGCGGCAAATACCCCCGCCTACCGGGGTACCGCCTATGTGGTTTTCGAGGAACTGGCGCTCTCCGCCTTTGGCAACCGCCTGCCGCAGCTCTCCTTCGAGGTCTTCCGCCCCCTGGGCGATCCCGACACGGCCGAGGGGCTGGTGCGCGCCGTCACGATGATCCCCGCCTCGGGCGAGTTCAGCTATGCCACCCAGCCGGTGCGCAAATCCACCGGTCCGGGCGGGGCAACCGGCGCCGATAACGTCAATGCGCTCTCGGACACCGCTGATATCACCGTGGCGCTCGACCGGCTTCAAGCCTCGGTCCCGGGCATCGAGAGCGTCAGCCTCGTGGTGGCCTGGTTCGGCGATGACCTGCGGGCCGGGCACTGCAGGATCCGTCCCGGCGTCGAGCTGCCCGCCAAGATCACCTCACCCGCCGCCTGGTCGGTCAATGGTGTCAGCCGCGCCAACGCCCTCCTCGTGAGCCGGGACAGTGACGACCGTCCGGCCTTTGGCGGCACACCGGCGGATTTTGCGGTGCTGCAGGCGATCCGGGAGATAAAGGCGCGCGGGCTGCGCGTGACCTTTTATCCCTTCCTGCTGATGGATGTGCCGCACGGCAACACCCTGCCAGACCCCTATTCGGATGATGCCACCGAGGCAGGTCAGCCCGCCTTCCCCTGGCGCGGCCGGATCACCGCCTCTCCGGCTGCAGGTTTCGCGGGAACCGTGGATAAGACCGTCACAGCTGCCACGCAGGTCGCGGCCCTCTTCGGCGCGGCAACGCCCGCCAGTTTCAGCCTCTCCGGCGACTCTGTCAGCTGGGCCGGACCCCTGGACGACTGGGGCCTGCGCCGGATGGTGCTGCATTATGCGCATCTCTGCGCGGTGGCGGGCGGCGTTGATGCCTTCCTGATCGGCTCGGAAATGCCCGGCCTGACCACGATCCGCTCTGGCCCGTCCACCTATCCCGCCGTGCAGGCGTTTCGCGATCTGGCGGGCGACGTGCGCAGCATTCTCGGGGCAGACACCGCGATCAGCTACGCGGCCGACTGGTCGGAGTATTTCGGGCATCATCCCACCGACGGGTCTGGCGACGTGTTTTTTCACCTCGATGCGCTCTGGGCGGATGCCAGTATCGATTTCATCGGCATCGACAATTACATGCCGCTCTCGGATTGGCGAGACGGGTTTGAGCATGCGGACGCCGCCCTTGCTCCCGCGATCTACGACCGAGCCTATCTGCAGAGCAACATCGCGGGCGGCGAAGGGTTTGAGTGGTTCTATGCCAGCCCGGCCGATCGCGCGGCCCAGACCCGCACGCCGATTACCGATGGTGAGGCGGGGAGCGCCACTGGTCCGAGCGACCCGCCGAACGCCAGCAAGCCGTGGGTCTTCCGGCCCAAGGATCTGCGGGCCTGGTGGTCGAACGCGCATTACAACCGCCCCGGCGGGGTGGAAAGTGGCACGGCCACCGCATGGATCCCGCAGTCCAAGCCGATCCGGTTCACCGAACTGGGATGTCCCGCCATTGATCGGGGCACCAACCAGCCCAATGTGTTCTTTGACCCGAAGTCCTCGGAAAGCGAGACGCCGCATTTCTCGCGCGGCTGGCGCGATGATGCGATCCAGCGGGCGTATCTCGAAGCCACATATCTCTGGTGGGGCGTCCCGGCCAACAACCCGACCTCCCCCGTCTACGGCGCACCGATGGTGCATCTGCACGACTGCGCTGCCTGGACCTGGGATGCGCGGCCCTATCCGTTCTTTCCCGAACTGACCAATATCTGGACCGATGGCCCGAACTGGCGCCTGGGCCACTGGCTGACGGGTCGGCTCGGGGCCGTGTCGCTGGCGGCATTGGTGCGCCATCTCTGCCTGCGGGCCGGGATGCCCGCGGCGCAGATCGACGTCACCGGTCTCTGGGGGGCTGTCGAGGGCTATGTCATCACCGCGCTGGAGGCCCCGCGCGCCTCGATCTCAAGCCTCGCACGGCAGTTCGGCTTTGACGCGGTGGAAAGCGAGGGCCGCATCAAGTTCCGGATGCGCGGCCAGAGTGCCAGCACAACGCTCACGCCCGACGGCATGGTCGCGCCATCCTCCGCAGAGAGCGATGTGATGGAGCTCACCCGCGCGCAGGAGTCCGAGCTGCCGCAGGCCCTCAAATGGCAGGTGGCCCGCGCCGACGAGGGTTATGACGCCGTCCAGGTCGAAGCCCGGCGTATTACAGTGGACACCGCTCGCATCGCCTCCGAGGCTTTCCCGATAGCCGTCCCGCCCGAGGAGGCCGAACGCCGCTGCCGCCGCGCCCTGATGGAAGCCTGGGTGGGGCGGGAAGGCGCCGCGTTCCGCCTGCCGCCCTCCCAGCTGGCACTGGATCCCGGAGATGTCGTTCTCCTCGCGCATGATGGCCGCCTGACCGAGATGCGGCTGGTCTCGATTGCGGACTCAGGAGTACGCAGCATCGACGCCGTGCGCCAGGACCGCGCCGTCTATGATCTGCCGCCCGGGCAGGCCCGCCCGGCCTCGCTCTCGGTGCCCCCTGTGTTCGGCACCCCCGACATCATGATGCTCGATCTGCCGCAGCTGCGCGACGACCAACCTGTGCACCGACCTCTGATTGCAGCCCATGCTAAACCATGGCCGGGCGAGCTGGCGGTCTTCCGCAGTGCGTCGGCGGACGGGTTTGCGCTGCTCACCACATTTGGCACCCGCGCCAGCATCGGGGTGCTGGCCTCGGATTTCTTTGCCGGGCCGGTGTCGCGCTTCGATCACGGCAATGCGCTGCTGGTCGATCTCTTTTCGGGCACGCTGGAGAGCGTCACCGATCTCGCCCTCTTTGGCGGGGCCAATGCGCTGGCGGTGGAGACAGGTCCGGGGCTCTGGGAGATTGTCCAGGCGGGCGCGGCGGAGCTCGTCGCAGCGGGGCGCTATCGCCTGACCCGGTTGCTGCGCGGTCAGCGGGGTACGGAAGGCGCCATCCTTGGTGTCGTGCCAACTGGCGCGCGGGTGGTGGTGGTGGATGCGACATTGGCATCGCTGCCGATCAGCGAGGCTGATCTGGGCTTGCCATGGAACTGGCGCATCGGCCCGGCCTCAAAGCCCGTCAGCGACGAGACCTACGCTGCGGTGAGTTTCACGCCCGGAGGTGCCGGGTTGCGCCCCTTCTCCGTCGCCCATGTCGCGCAGCCCTGGCGCTTTGCCCGCAGCCCCGGCGATCTGACGATCCGCTGGATGCGGCGGTCACGGTCGCTGGTCGCCGATACCTGGGGCGCGGGGGATGTGCCTCTGGCCGAAGAGACCGAGGCCTATGAGGTCGAGATCCTTGACGGCGCGGCGGTCAAGCGAACGCTGAGTACCCCCACGACCAGCGCCCTCTACACCGTCCTCCAGCAGACCGCCGATTGGGGTGCACCCCTCGGTCCCGGCCAGACCCTCATCATTCGCATCTTCCAGCTCTCCGCGCTCTTCGGGCGTGGGGCAGCACGAACTGTTACCCTCTCCTTCTGAAAGCCCTCCCATGTCCGACGCCACGACCAATCTGCTGCTGCCCTATATCCTGGCCGCACAGGCCCAGAAACATGTCACCCATAACGAGGCGCTGCGGCTCATCGACGGGCTGGTACAGCTGTCGGTGATCGACCGTGATCTGACCGCGCCACCCGGTTCTCCCGCGGATGGGGATCGCTACATCGTGGGCTCAGGTGCCACCGGCGACTGGGCCGGGTGGGATCTCAACGTGGCCCTCTGGACCGACGGGGTCTGGATGCGGCTTCCACCCCGCACCGGCTGGCGGGTCTGGGTCGAGGATGAGAGCCTGCTGCTGGTCCATGACGGTGCCGGATGGATCGGCACGACCCCGGCGGCGCTGCAGAACCTCGCCCTGCTCGGGTTCGGCACGATGGCCGATGCCGCCAACCCGTTCTCGGCAAAGCTGAACGCAGCACTCTGGACGGCAAAGACCCTGGCCGAGGGCGGCACCGGCGATCTTTTCTACACCCTGAACAAGGAGGCTGCGGGCGATGATCTCGGGCTGACATTGCAGACCGGGTTCGTGACCAAGGCGCTCCTTGGGCTCTTTGGTTCGGACAGGCTCCGCCTCGCGGTCTCCGCCGATGGCAGCACCTTCTTCGATGGCCTCATCGTCGACAACGCCACCGGCATTGTCGATCAGCCGCAACTGCCCCGCTTCAAGGTCTGGACCAACTTCGACAATTATGTGGGGGTCGGGGTCTGGACGAAGATCGGCCTCAACATGGCCGACGCCAATGATCAGAGCGTGTTCGACGCCGCCACCAATCTCTTCACAGCACCCGCAACCGGCACCTATCTCTTTGGGGCCACGTTGCTCTACAAGATCAACGCCAGCGCCACGGCCCGGATGCGCGGGCGGCTGGTGCTGAACGGCAGCACCGAGATCCGTGGCTCCTTCGGCGAGATCAGCGGTGGCCACGTATCGCTCGCCACCGCCCTCTGGCTGCAGACCATGGTGCCGCTGACCGCAGGCGATACCGTCGAGTTGCAGGGGTCTTTCCGGATCGCGGACGGGTTTTTCGCCGCCGATCACACGTCCTTCTGGGGCTGCAAGGTCGGCTGAGCCGCGCGAGGAGAATCCGATGACACCACCCCGTTCCGAGGGCTTCGTGCGCATGCCCGATGCCGAGTTCGAGGCGATCCTGGCGCGTGCTGCCGAGAAAGGCGCGAAGCGCGCCCTCGCCGATGTCGGCCTCGATGGCAACGAGGCCGCGCTCGATATCCGTGACCTGCGATCCTTGCTCGATTGCATCAGGCTGGTGCGCCGCACCGCCATGCAGACCGCCGTCCGCATGATCACCACGGGCGTGATGCTGGCGCTGCTGGCGGGCATCGCGATCAAGCTGAAGCTCTTCGGCGGCGGTCCGTAGCCGCAGCACCCCCCATAACTGAACCTGACAACCCACCCGCCCCCGGCGGGCATTGCCCGCCAGAACGCAAAATCTGCGCGGCCTTGGCCCGCGCGGGGGCGGGTTTTGCATCTCTGGAGGAATCCCCATGCCGACAATGACCTATGCCCATTATCGCGATGTCCCCGAAAGCGTCTGGCGCTGGCCCAGCTTTTCTCCGGAGGAGATTGCCTCGCGTGATGCCGGTGCGATCAGGATCAACACGGAGGCCATGGACAAGCTGCAATCCCTGCGCAACCGCCTCGGCAAGCCGCTGATCGTCCGCTCCGCGTACCGCAGCCCGGCGCATAACCGCGCTGTCGGCGGTGCGCCCGCCTCCAAACACATGCAGGGCACGGCGTTTGATATCGCCATGTCGAACCACGACCCCACCGCCTTCGAGGCGGCTGCCCAGGCGGTGGGGTTCCTCGGCTTCGGGTATTATCCGCGTTCGGGCTTCATGCATATCGACCTCGGGCCCGCGCGCAGCTGGGGGGATCCTTTCCCGCCCCGTGCGACACCCTTCGTGCCGGAAGTTGCGCCTGCCCGCGAGGTCCTGGCCGACAGCCGCACTTTGAAGGGCAGTGGCGCAGCCGGGGTGGCCACGGTCGGTGCCGCCGGGGTTGAGCTGGCGCAGGATGTCCTGGCCGAGACCCAATCCGCCATCCTGCCGCTGGTGCCTTATCTCGACACCCTGCGCTGGGTTTTCATCGCCCTCGCCCTCCTTGGAATCGCGGTCGCCATCCATGCCCGGATCGATGACTGGAAACGGGGGCAGCGGTGACGGGCTGGATCACGGCAATCCTTGCCAGCGGCCCGGCGCGCAGGGCGCTGGGCCTCATGCTGGCAACCCTCACAGTCGTCCTGTTCCTGCTCAACCTCCGCCGCGCCGGGGAACACGCCGGGCGGCTGGCCGAGCGCCTTTCAACATCGGAGAAAGCCCATGAAATACAACGCCAGATGCTTCTTGCGGCCAGCCGCCGCCCCGCTGATCGCGATGCTCTTGCTGACCGGCTGCGCGACGGCAGGTTCTGAAGCGAAGGCTCCGTGTCCTCCCGTGGTTGAATACAGTGCCGCCGATCAGACCCGCGCCGCCGATGAGGTGGAAGCGCTGCCGGAGAGCGCAATCATCCTCCGAATGCTGATCGATTATGCCGTCTTGCGCGATCAAGCGCGGGCCTGCAGGTGAAAAAGCTGCGCGGAGAAGAATGTGCCCACTGAAGCCGGAACCATAGAAGTGATCGACGCGGTCGGCGGACTCCGGGCATTCGCTGCCGGTGCGATGTGCATTGATGAAAACAGCAAAAGCCGCCATTCAAACAAATTCTACCATCCATCAAAATGAAACAGTCGACCCTGTGCACCATCGTCATGCAGACGTACGATGATGTCTTCCTCATCGAGGCCACCATCACCATCACTTGGCAGATCAAAATCCATGACGGTAATGATCGATTGGATGCCCAGATCAGTGTACGATCTCACAGACTCAAGGAGGTTCATTTTGGGCCGAGGATCCAACAATTCAAAAATTCCATCATGAAAAACAAATCGCGGAAATGCCCCCTCTAGGTGCGCGCGAACAATTGCTAGGTCAAAGGCCACGCAAAGCAGTTTCTTGAACGACGTTCCGTCTGCTTCGCTTGTGGACAACTCGTTCCCATCGACAAAATCGGTCCGAAACTCCAAATTGCCTTCGCCGTTCAGGCTGACGGACAAAATGGCATCGCGCCCTAAAACGTCCTTCAACTGGCCGCTGAAATATTCCCGGATTCTATACAAGAGACTGGTGTGATCTTGTCTTGCCTCCTTGAGAGCCCCTTCTGCAAGGCTTTGCGTCTTCGCGTAATCTGCTTTTGCTTCGCGCAGTTCGCGTTGTTTATCCTGAATATCAGACAATGTGTTGTGTTGACGCTTTAGCAGTCCAATTTCCGCGGCGGCCTTGGCAACTTCGGCTGACAGCGTGCGATATTTATCAAAAACGTCCTCACTGCGCAGGTATTCCAAATTCTTGCGCCGTCTCGCGTTCAAAACCTTTAGTTCCGCAGCGATACGAGCGATCTCAGCCTTTGTTGAGGCGAGTTCTTCGCGAATGTAGTCGACTCGTTCTTCTGTGATGGCTTTGTTGAACGCGATCAGCTGCTCAAAATCTGTTTTTACTTGATCTGGAAAGTTGACGCCTGCCTCCTCGAAAAGCGTTTTCGCCTTTTCTGGATCGAAAGTGATCTTGTCGGCAACCAAACCTCGTTCCAACTCTGCTATGGAATGAGACAAGCTGTATCGTTCTTGGTTTAGAGCCGCGATTTGAGAGTCGATTTGATCAACGATTGCTGTCGTTTTTCTGGCATCGAAACCCTCAAAATCAAATTCATCCAGCTCGTTCTGCATCCGGGTGACGTCCGCTTCCCGCAACTGGATCAGCGCGTCGACTTTTGCTGGCTCTGTTTCACTGCCCTTGGCATCCTTTTCGGCGCTCGCGAGCAACGCGGCTTTTACATCAATTTCTGCCTTTAGCTCGTACCGGTTGGTGAAGATCGAAGCATCGAGGCCGAGGATCCGCGCAAGGATCGGCTTCCAGTCTTTGTCGACACCGGCGTGGCGTTGGAGTTTGAAAACATCGTCATAATCTGCCTGTGTGCGCAGGAAATACCCAATGGCATTTCGGAACTTCCAAGGATCAATGTCTCGTAAATCCAAGTATCCGTCCAAAAGGGACTTGGCCTTGGCAAATGGCAGTTCGAAATGGGACCAGTCGTCGTCCGCCAAACTGGTGAGGTCTGGTTGAGTGGCAGGAGCCAGAGAGAAGCTCACTTTAGATGCATTCTCAACGGCCCGCCGTATGGTTAGGAAAGAACCATCAAGAAGCTCAAGCTCCAAGAAAAAGACAAATTCGGCAAAGAGGTCTTTACGTTTCTTGAGAAAATGCTCATTGGAGACGCCGCCCAAGAGGCAGAAATCGATGACGCGGGCGAGCGTCGATTTGCCCAGGTTGTGAGAGCTTTTGGACTTGTTTTCAGGGAGCCGTATTTCGGCCAACACCACATTCAATCCGTCGTTAAACAGGATTGGAGTGAAATAATGGTCAAGGTTGCTGTAGAGCCTACGCAGCCTCATGATTGCACCAGATACTCAAAGCGGTCAGCCTTCGGCAGATATCGGATCAGCCCAAGCATGAAGAGGAGGTTTAAGGCCGGCAGAAACAGCGTCTTTGCGTTCTTCGTGCGCTTTTCAACAAGGATAACCAGATCAGCATAAGTCTCGGTGCGCTTCGTTTTGAGTCGTTCCAAGATCACCGTCGCCACGCTCATGACTGTGAGATCGGGGTGGGCGTGCTTAGACGGTCTGATCATCTTTGTCCCTCCCGATGTCACAGTTCCAATACATGTAATACAGCATAGCGCGGGTCAGTCTCTTGTTCGACCTCAGAATGCCGGATCTGCCAATCAGAAGGTCGAGCAGATAGTTGAAGACATCGTCGAATGTATCATAGTCGGTTCGTTTGGCGATGATCTTCAGATTGAACTCTTCAACAGCCTCCTGGTACGAGGCTTTGAAGTTTTCGTTGATTGGGTCGGCCAAGAACCTGCGGATGTCAGCTGTAAGCTCCAAGTACCTCTTACGCAAAAGGGCCTCGAAGTCCGGTGTCATGTTGTTGAGGCGATTTTTCTCAACCAGAGTGGTGCGTGGGGTGGGGGTGCTGCGATCTTCATCCGAGGTCACAATCTGGACAGCTTCGCGAAAACCCTCGATCGTGTCGGCGAGGTCATCGGGGCGAACGATGAGCGGCGATTGCAGTGGGTTGATCGACAGCGAAGCATGCGCGTCGGGAAAGAGCTCTAGCCAATCATCGAGTTGCTGCGTCCCTGCAAGTGCTATGTTTTCTATCGACAGTCCGGTCATATCTGAAATCAGTTCGACGAGTTTTGGCTCGGCGACGCCCGACAGCTTTCGGTTGGAAACCAACAGATAGTTTTGTGCTTCTCCGCTCTGATAGAGGGCTTTGATCTTCGGGATTTCGTCACAGATAATTCCGGTGAGGTTACCGATGTTGCACACTGCCGGGTCGCTAAATGACGCGTCAATCCCATTTGTGTGTTTGGCCTGAATGATGGTGCAACCTGTCCAAGGAGCGGCTGCCGATGGGTAGAGATCAGCGGTGCCCTTGAATTTCGCATCTCGGCCGCCGTCGATGCCCGCCGCAAAACCCATCAGACCTGCACCAAACAGTCTTTGGCCGATGGCGACCACGATTTTTTCGAACTGGTCGTCGCTCAGATCAAAGTATTGAAACATGTCGATTTGGGCCTCGGCTCTTTTGTTACTTATAGCGATGCTACTGGAGCCAACAACATCAAACACCGAAATGCTGCGCGCCCCACAAATGTCAGCAAAGCGAGCTGCACCTGCAGCGCTGATCGACCGCGGTTAGTGGCGGGTTTGGGCCGAGTGCGTAGGTGCTCTACTGAACAGAAACGGGCCGCAGCATGTCGTCTGTGTTGAGCTTCATCGCGCTCCGCCAGAGCGGTGTCTTGAACACGTGATGGACGTGCTTGCCCTCGCGCTCCTCGCGGGTCTCGACAAGCAGTCCTGCCCATTCAAGTGGGCGCAGGACGCAGGACG
>NZ_FWFJ01000133.1 GCF_900172365.1 Roseovarius gaetbuli | reverse complement strand
GGCGTGAGCCCGCTGAGGGTCTTGAGTCTGCGTGCGAAGTTGTAGGCTGCCATGAAGTCCGCCAGGTGGGTGCGGAGCTGATTGTGGTCGTCGTAGTGGAAACGTTTCACGGTCGCGTCCTTGATCGTTCGGTTCATCCGCTCGACCTGGCCATTCGTCCAAGGATGCTTCACCTTTGTCAGCCTGTGCTCGATTGCATGCTCGCGGCACACGCGGTCAAAGATATGTTCGAAGGCACTTGTATCGCAGCTTCGGTTTGTAAACTGGATGCCGTTATCGGTCAGCACCGTGTGCAGCCTGTAAGGAACAGTAGCAATCAGGTCGCGCAAGAACTGGGCGGCGGCCATCTTCCCTGCCTTTTGAACGAGTTGGGTTACGGCGAACTTGCTCGTCCGGTCAATGCCAACGAAGATGTAGAGCTTGCCTTCAGCGGTCTGCACCTCTGCGATGTCGACATGGAAATAGCCAATGGGATAGCGTTTGAAGCGCTGCCGTTTTGGCTTGTCGCCTTCAACATCCGGCAAGCGTGAGATCCCATGCCTTTGCAGGCAACGGTGCAAGGCCGACCGCGTCAGACTCGGGATCGTGGGTTGCAGCGCATAGAGGCAGTCGTCCAGCGGCAGTAATGTGTGCCGCCTGAAGGCGACGATCATCGCCTCCTCACACTCAGACAACACCGTGGACCGTGGCTCACGAGGGCCAGTCTTGAGGTCTTCGACCGTCGTCCGTTTCCGCCACTTGGCAACCGTCTTCGGGTTGATACCCAATTCCTGGCTCAACGCTGCGAGCGGAGCTTGCGATCGCTGTATAGCTGCTCTGACAGCGTGCGTGGTCGTGGCGCTCCCGTGACGAACTTGGCCCATAATGCTTCCTTCCATTCCTGAGAAAGGATCGCACCATCAAACCATCGGATCAAACA
>NZ_FWFJ01000095.1 GCF_900172365.1 Roseovarius gaetbuli | reverse complement strand
AAGCTCCGACTGATTGTAGGCGTTCGGTTTCAGGTACTGTTTCACTCCCCTCGTCGGGGTGCTTTTCACCTTTCCCTCACGGTACTGGTTCACTATCGGTCAGTAAGGAGTACTTAGCCTTCGAAGGTGGTCCTCCGATCTTCAGACAGGATTTCACGTGTCCCGCCCTACTTAATACGTCCAATCATGCTTCATATACGGGGCTATCACCCACTATGGCCGTGCTTCCCAACACGTTCTATTCACAATCATGGCTCGGCTGGTCCCCGTTCGCTCGCCGCTACTAGGGGAGTATCATATTGATGTCCTTTCCTCCGGGTACTTAGATGTTTCAGTTCCCCGGGTTTGCTCTTAAAGACCTATGTATTCAGTCTAAAAGTACCTGTTTCAGCTCATTATTGATTGCCTAAGCAAACAATAACAAACTGTCAGGTGGGTTGCCCCATTCAGAAATCCATGGATCAAAGCTTATTCTCAGCTCCTCATGGCTTATCGCAGAGTATCACGTCTTTCATCGCCTCTTACTGCCAAGGCATTCACCAAACGCCCTTTTCGCGCTTGATTTGATCCAGAAATAGCAAGACTTGTTTTAATGTCCTATCGCTTCGCTACTTGAGGACTATTTAAATCCACAACCAACGTTGCTGCATAAGACAACAAACCTGCGCGGAGACAGAAGCTGGTAAGAAACTGTCACCTTCATTCCGGTATCAAAAGCATACTTTTTCCCGCCTGGTTCTTGGAACCAGACTATTGAACAACGCTTGCGACCTACCATCCGTGCGGGAGGTAAGCCACGTTGTTCGGGTTAGTGTACTTGACTTGGACAACGCTGTTCGTTTCAGCTGGCAGACGCAGGACAGGCCGAGGAAACAGCCCATGTCTACGCTCGCCTCGCCCCTTGCGGGGTCCGGCACCAAACTGAGATGCATCCACTAACGCGCGGGCATCAAACAGTGTTGATATTTGTATCTCTCTATACGATGTCAATTCGTCCGATTGGACGGCTAAGCACTTCAATCAGTGCTTAGCGGTCAAATCAAGTAATGGTGGAGCCTAGGAGGATCGAACTCCTGACCTCCTGAATGCAAATCAGGCGCTCTCCCAGCTGAGCTAAGGCCCCAGTTGTTTGGCCTCGCGAGGCCTGGTGTTTCGGTCTGTTGAGGCCACCTTACCCTTGCGGGTGATGGTGGGTCGAGGAGGACTTGAACCTCCGACCTCACGCTTATCAGGCGTGCGCTCTAACCACCTGAGCTACCGACCCAGACAGGCCGGTAGGCCTGAAAACGTTTCTGAAGAGATATGAGGACGGCCTGGCTCGCCAGTACCCAAAAGGGTCTGACTATGTGACCGGCTTTGTTTGCCGATCATGCTAAGTTTTCCACGTCTAAATGCGCTATCGCTTCGCTACTTGAGCGCGTTGATATCACATGTTGAGCTAGGAAAATCCTTAGAAAGGAGGTGATCCAGCCGCAGGTTCCCCTACGGCTACCTTGTTACGACTTCACCCCAGTCGCTGAACCCACCGTGGTCCGCTGCCCCCTCCGAAGAGGTTGGCGCACGGCCTTCGGGTAGATCCAACTCCCATGGTGTGACGGGCGGTGTGTACAAGGCCCGGGAACGTATTCACCGCGTCATGCTGTTACGCGATTACTAGCGATTCCGACTTCATGGGGTCGAGTTGCAGACCCCAATCCGAACTGAGATGGCTTTTTGGGATTAACCCATTGTCACCACCATTGTAGCACGTGTGTAGCCCAACCCGTAAGGGCCATGAGGACTTGACGTCATCCACACCTTCCTCCCGCTTATCACGGGCAGTTTCCATAGAGTGCCCAGCTTAACCTGCTGGCAACTAGGGATGTGGGTTGCGCTCGTTGCCGGACTTAACCGAACATCTCACGACACGAGCTGACGACAGCCATGCAGCACCTGTATCTCATCCAGCCGAACTGAAAGCTCCATCTCTGGAGCGACGATGAGTATGTCAAGGGTTGGTAAGGTTCTGCGCGTTGCTTCGAATTAAACCACATGCTCCACCGCTTGTGCGGGCCCCCGTCAATTCCTTTGAGTTTTAATCTTGCGACCGTACTCCCCAGGCGGAATGCTTAATCCGTTAGGTGTGTCACCGACAAGCATGCTTGCCGACGACTGGCATTCATCGTTTACGGTGTGGACTACCAGGGTATCTAATCCTGTTTGCTCCCCACACTTTCGCACCTCAGCGTCAGTATCGAGCCAGTGAGCCGCCTTCGCCACTGGTGTTCCTCCGAATATCTACGAATTTCACCTCTACACTCGGAATTCCACTCACCTCTCTCGAACTCTAGACTGGAAGTTTATGAGGCAGTTCCAGGGTTGAGCCCTGGGATTTCACCCCATACTTTCCAATCCGCCTACGTGCGCTTTACGCCCAGTAATTCCGAACAACGCTAACCCCCTCCGTATTACCGCGGCTGCTGGCACGGAGTTAGCCGGGGTTTCTTTACCTGCTACTGTCATTATCATCACAGGCGAAAGTGCTTTACGACCCTAAGGCCTTCGTCACACACGCGGCATGGCTAGATCAGGCTTGCGCCCATTGTCTAAGATTCCCCACTGCTGCCTCCCGTAGGAGTCTGGGCCGTGTCTCAGTCCCAGTGTTGCTGATCATCCTCTAAAACCAGCTAAAGATCGTAGACTTGGTAGGCCATTACCCCACCAACTATCTAATCTTACGCGGGCCGATCCTTCTCCGATAAATCTTTCCCCCGAAGGGCGTATAAGGTATTACTCACCGTTTCCAGTGGCTATTCCTTAGAGAAGGGTACGTTCCCACGCGTTACTAACCCGTCCGCCGCTAGACCCGAAGGTCTCGCTCGACTTGCATGTGTTAGGCCTGCCGCCAGCGTTCGTTCTGAGCCAGGATCAAACTCTCAAGTTGAAAAGCACTTGCGTGCTTAACCTTGACGTTCGAACCTCTGCACATCGTTCCTACCCTGCAAAGGATAGAAACAGTCTTCTGTTTGATGTACTTCTGGTTTTCTAAGAAAACCGAAAGCCGTTCAAACAGTGAAGCTGACACTAGATCATCGGTAGCGGCACAAGTGCCATTTCCTACTAGCGCGATATACAGACGTTGATCCATCGAACTGAACCAAACCGCCCACATATCTCTTCAGATATCTAATTTTCAAAGAGCGTAGAGACAAAATCAACCGGCTGCGCTAAATCTCCTAGCGCGACCCGCCTCATCTACCTCAAAATTCTTGGCCTCGCTTCCCGTCTTGGCTAGTGCCCGTCTGGTCCGTCCGGCGTCCCGGTGTGCATCACTGCGCCGCCGGTGAAGGGGGTTCTACGGTTAGTAGGGAAAACCCGCAACCCCTTTTTTGGC